>JAFQHP010000024.1 GCA_017397895.1 Clostridia bacterium | reverse complement strand
GAAATGGTTATGCCCGGTGACAACGTGGAAATGGAAGTGGAAATCATCACCCCCATCGCTATCGAACAGGGTCTGCGTTTCGCTATCCGCGAAGGCGGCCGTACTGTTGGCGCTGGCGCTGTGGCCCGTGTTGCTGAATAATTTCATGTAACAAGCAGCCCGCTGAAAGCAATTTCGGCGGGCTTTTTTGATACCTGTGTCTGGAAAAATCAAAAGGAAAGAAAGTGGTTTTTTAATCACATTTGCTTGACGATGCGGGGCTGAAATGGTAAGATGAGGATAAGAAAAATTTATGATGGGAGTATGTGCGTATGTATCGTCATGTACCGATCAATAAGGTAGAAATTCAGGACGATTTTTTCCAGCCCCGTATTCTTCAATCCAGGGAAAGCACCATCCCTTACATGTGGGACACCCTGCATGACCGGGTGCCCGGCGTGGCCCCCAGCCACTGCATTGAAAATTTCCGCATTGCTGCCGGCTTGCAGGATGGCGCTTTCCACGGCTGGTGGTTCCAGGATAGCGACCTGTGGAAGTGGCTGGAGGGTGTGGGCTATGCCCTGAGTTTAAAACGGGATGCGGCCCTGGAAGCCCAGGCGGACAGCGCCATTGACCTGGCCGAACAGGCCCAGCAGCCCGACGGCTATCTGGACACCTATTATATCATCAACGGCCTGGACAAACGCTTCACCAACCTGAAGGACAACCACGAACTGTACGTGGCCGGGCATATGTTTGAAGCGGCCTGCGCCTATTATGCCGCAACCGGCAAGAATAAGGTATTGGATATTTCCTGCCGCTTTGCCGATTGCCTGTGCGAAAACTTTGGCCCGGAGGCGGAAAAGCTGCACGGTTATCCCGGCCATGAGGAAGTGGAAATGGGCCTGACCCGGCTGTATGCCGTGACGGGCGAAAAAAGGTATCTGGACCTGGCCCTGTATTTCCTCAATGAACGGGGCAAGCAGCCCTACTATTTTGACGAAGAAGTGATCCGCCGGGGCGAAAAGGTGGAGGAAATGCGCCGGGATTTCTGGCAGACCTACGGCTATTACCAGGCCGACGTGCCGGTCAGGGAGCAGACGGTGGCCCGGGGCCATGCGGTGCGGCAGCTGTATCTGCTGGCCGGCATGGTGGAAGCGGGCGCTGCCGCCGGAGACGAAAGCCTGGTGGAAGCGGCAGAGCGGGTGTATGAAAACATTGTGCACAAGCAGATGTACATCACCGGCGGCGTGGGATCCACCCATGTGGGGGAAGCCTTCTCCTTCGACTATGACCTGCCGCCGGACCGCTGCTATACCGAAACCTGCGCCTCCATTGCCCTCATCATGACTGCCATCCGGCTGCACCGGGCCCATCCCCACGGCAAGTACGGCGATATTGTGGAAAAGGCGCTGTACAACGGCATCCTCAGCGGCGTTTCGCTGGACGGGAAAAAGTATTTTTACATGAATCCCCTGGAAACCTGGCCCCAGCGGTGCGAAACCCGCAATGACATGCACATTGATGATGAGCGCAAGGGCTGGTTCGGCTGCGCCTGCTGCCCGCCCAATGTGCTGCGCACCCTCACCGGTCTTTCCATGTACCTGTATACGGAAAACGATGAATACCTGTATGTGGACCAGTATGTGTCTTCCGACGTGGAAGCGGGGGATACAAAGCTGCAGGTGGAAAGCAGCTTCCCCTGGAAGGGCGAAGTGAAAATTACGGTGGAAAAGGCCGGCAGCAAAAAGCTGGCGCTTCGCATTCCCGGCTGGGCCAAGAAATATGTTTTCGCCATCAACGGCGAAGAAATGGACCATGACGTGTGGAATGGCTATGAATTTGCCGGTCAGGTGCAGGACGGCGACGTGATCACGCTGTCTTTCCCCATGGAAGTGAAAAAGATGCGCAGCCATGCCCACATCCCGGAATATGCGGGCAAGGTGGCGCTGATGATGGGCCCCGTGGTGTACTGCCTGGAGGAAAAGGAAAACGGTGATGAACTGTGGAACCTGTCCCTGACGGATGCCCCGCTGACAACCCTGTGGCAGAAAGAGCTGCTTGGCGGCGTGATGACCATCCGGGGTGAAGGCGTGCGGGAAAAGGGCACGGATACCTTGTATACCGACGAAGAAAAAGCAACGGAAAACCAAACCCTCACCTTTGTGCCTTATTATGCCTGGGGCAACCGGGGCAAGGGCGAAATGCGGGTGTGGGTCAGAAAAGCATAAGGAGGAAAAAGAAATGGAACTGAAAAAATGCGCATTGGGTATTGAACTGGGCTCCACCCGAATCAAGGCGGTACTGATCGACGAAAATCACCTGCCCGTTTCTTCCGGCAGCTTTGAATGGCAGAACCGGCTGGAAAACGGCGTGTGGACCTATCACCAGGACGAAATTCTCTCCGGCGTGCAGGCCTGCTATGCCGACCTGAAAAAGGACGTGGAAGAAAAGTTTGGCCAGAAGCTGACCACCGTGGGCGCCATCGGCGTTTCCGCCATGATGCACGGCTATCTGCCCTTTGATCAGGAAGGGAACCTGCTTACCCCCTTCCGCACCTGGCGCAATACCATGACCGGTGAAGCGGCGGAAAAGCTGAGCAGCCTCTTTGGCTTCAACATTCCCCAGCGCTGGAGCATTGCCCATCTGTACCAGGCTGTGCTGAACAAGGAAGAGCATATCGACAGCATCGCAAGGCTCACCACCCTGGCCGGCTACATCCATTATTTGATGACCGGTTTGCACGTGATGGGCGTGGGCGAAGCCAGCGGGATGTTCCCCGTGGACAGTGATCTGATGAACTATGACCAGAAGATGCTGACTGCCTTCAATGAACTGGAAGAAGTGAAGGCCCTCAGCTGGACGCTGGACGGCATTTTGCCCAAAGTATTGCCCGCCGGCGCCAATGCCGGTGTGCTGACCAAGGAGGGTGCCTTGTTCCTGGATCCTGCCGGGGACCTGGAAGCGGGTATTCCCGTTTGCCCCTGTGAAGGCGACGCCGGTACCGGCATGACTGCCACCAATTCCGTGCGGGTGCGCACGGGCAATGTATCTGCCGGCACCAGCGACTTTGCTATGGTGGTGGTGGAAAAAATGCCCGGCATGCACCGGGAAATCGATATGGTAACCACCCCCAGCGGCAAGCCTGTGGCCATGGTGCACTGCAACAACTGCACCAGCGATATCAACGCCTGGGTGAATCTGCTCAGTGAATTTGCGGGTGCCATCGGCGCCGATGTGAACAAGGGCAATCTGTACACCCTGCTGTTCAATAAGGCCATGGAAGGGGAAAAGGACTGCGGCGGCCTGATGGCCAACAACTATTTCTCCGGCGAAGGCGTGACGGACCTGGACGAAGGCCGGCCCTTCTTTGCCCGCACCCCCAACGCCCGCTTTACCCTGGCCAATTTCATGCGTGCCCACCTGATGAGCGCCCTGGCTACGCTAAAGATCGGCCTGGATATCCTGACGGAAACCGAACAGGTGAAGATTGACAAGCTCTACGGCCATGGCGGCTTCTTCAAGACCCCGAAGGTTGGCCAGACCATGCTCTCCGCTGCTGTCCAGGCCCCTGTGTCCGTGATGGAAACCGCCGGGGAAGGCGGCCCCTACGGCATGGCGCTGCTGGCGGCTTATCTGATCAATAAGGAAGAAAACGAAACCCTGGAAGATTACCTGGATAACAAAGTGTTTGCCGGTGCCAGGACGGTGACCCTGATGGCGGATGAAGCGGACGTGCAGGGCTTTAACCGGTACCTGGAAACCTATGTGCGTTCCCTGGAAATGGAAAAGGCAGCCATCCGGGCCCTGAAGGAGGAGGAATAAGATGCTGGAAAATTTGAAAGTACAGGTGCTGCAGGCAAACCTGCTGCTGCCCGAATACAACCTGGTTACCTTCACCTGGGGCAATGTCAGCGGCATTGACCGGGAAAAGGGGCTGGTGGTGATCAAGCCCTCCGGCGTATCCTACGACAGCATGACCGCCGATGATATGGTGGTGGTGGATCTGGACGGCAATGTGGTGGAGGGCAAATGGCGTCCCTCCTCCGATACCCCCACCCACCTGGCCCTGTACCGTGCCTATCCCAACATGGGCGGCATTGTGCACACCCATTCCCGCTGGGCCACCACCTTTGCCCAGGCCGGCATGGCCATCCCTGCCATGGGCACCACCCAGGGCGATTATTTCTATGGCGATATTCCCTGCACCCGCCCCATGACCGAAACGGAAATCAAGGGCGAGTATGAAAAGGAAACCGGAAACGTCATCATCGAAACCTTTAAGGGCAAGGATCCCATGGAAATCCCTGCCGTGGTGGTGTACAGCCACGGGCCCTTCACCTGGGGCAAGGACGCCATGGAAGCGGTGCACAATGCCGTGGTGCTGGAGGAAGTGGCCTTTATGGACTGGCACGCCATGATGATCAATCCCGGCCAGGGCCGTATGCAGCAGGAACTGTTGGACAAGCACTACCTGCGCAAGCACGGCGCCAACGCCTATTACGGACAGAAGTGACATAGTGGAAAGATTTTGCGAGAGGGGGATTTTGAGTCAAAATCCCCCTCTCGCTTCACGCAACCTCAATCGTCGCACTGGTTGCTGCCGCTCCCATTGCTCGTTTCGGTTGATTCGTTCAGTTCCCTGCGGCTTTTTGGCCGCCCCTCCACCGGAGGAACGGTCACTTCACTCACTCCCCAAAACCAATTCGGAATATTTTACGGTTTCATATACTGTGTTGCTTCTCCGTGCTGCTGTTCAGAAATATTGTGATATGCTGTATTTTTTATGAAAGAGGTTTATATGGTAACACTCAGGCCTATGGAAGCCACAATGAACGATTATCAGATGATGCAGGATTGGTTCAGCGAGCCGGAACTGCAGCAGTTCGTCTGGTGCGATGAAAAGGGAGAAGGCCCGGTGCCCCTCAGCCGGATTTAGGAAAAATACGGCGGCCGGGTGAAAGCACAAAAGGCTGTGTTTCCCTTTTTCATTTTGCTGGAGGGTGTGCCCATTGGCTTCATCCAGTATTACATACAGGATGAGCGCACCATCGGCCTGGATATGTGGATCGGCGAAAAAGCAAACCGCAGCCGGGGCTATGGATCGGAAGCCCTGGGACAGATGGCAGTGCTCATCCATGCCCGGCATCCCGGCGTTTCCACCCTGTTTATTGACCCGGAGGTGGAAAACATCCGGGCGGTGAAGTGCTATGAAAAGGCTGGCTTCCAAAACACCGGCGTCTTTACCGATGAGGAAGGGAAGCGGTGCTGCATGATGAAGATGAAATTTTGCGAAGGGAAATGAGGCTTGGCATGATGGGCATGATTGAAACGGAACGGCTGATCCTGCGGCGGTTTCGGCAGGGAGATATGGAGGACGTATTCGCCTTTCTTTCCGATGCCGAAACCATGCAGTTTGAACCGGCAGGCCGGTCGCTGACCTGGGAAGAAGCGCAGGGGGAGCTTTCATTCCGCCTGGGCACGGAGGAAATGCTGGCGGTGGAATTGAGGGAAAACCGCCGGGTGATTGGCAATGTGTACATGGGGAAGCGCCCTTTTGAGGCGGCGGAAATGGGGTATATCCTGCACCGGGCATACTGGGGCCGGGGGTATGCACAGGAAGCCTGCCGGGCGGCCATGGCACAGGCCTTTGCAGCCGGGGTGCACCGCATCTATGCCGAATGTGACCCTGAAAACATCCGCTCCTGGAAGCTGCTGGAGCGGCTGGGCTTTAAGCGGGAAGGGCATCTGCGGCAGAATGTATATTTCCACACCGATGGGGAGGGAAAACCCATCTGGAAGGATACCTTTGTTTATGGTAAACTGAAGGAATGACGGTTCTGAAAAAAAGAGTGTTTTGCATATGTTGGATAAGATGAAAAACTGAATTTACAGAGGTATTCAAATATGAAATTTGTACAGCAACCAACATTTGAAACTTGTGGACAGGCGTGCATTGCAATGATTACAGGAAAGGATATACAAGAAGTAATCAAGGATATGAAAACAAGCGGTCCTACAAGCATAGGACAATTGATTGAAATATTGGATGTCTATGGTGTAAAGCATGCTGAAAGAAATACACGCATTTCAAAGAAAAACCCCACGCCTCATAAGCGTTCGATTCTGACTGTGCATACAAATGCGGGGTACACGCATTGGGTATTGCTTTGGGACAATAAATACTACGATCCTGAATTTGGTTTGGTGGAGGGTGCATATACACACGGAAAAATCACATCTTTTTTAGGAATTCATATTTAGGAAATCCCAGTTTATTTTCAATGCAAATCGAAGGCTGCCGTGCGGAGTGCAGCGCAGAAAAAAACGCCGGGCTGGAAATCAGTCCGGCGTTTTATAGTTATTCGTTTGGCGGGGGAAGGGGCAGGCTATTTTCCTCCACGGATTGGATGAAACGGTCAATTTCTTTCTGGGAGCGCAGGCAGATCACTTTATCCCGGTAATCTTCCGTGATGCGGGTGAAGTTCTGCCGGCGCTTTCTGCTGCGCCCTTCAAAGAGCACAAACTGGATGAACCAGAGGTTGGTATCGTTGGTGTACCCCTCCGCCTGGCGGTCCTTTTTGCGGCGCAGGCAGCGAAGCAGGCAGGGAAAACGGGGCAGCATCACCAGCAGCACCAGGTCTGCCATTTCCAGCCGTTCCTGCTGGTACAGGTAGTGGTAATTGCCGTCGATGATCCAGCTGTCTTTTTCAAGAAACCGGGCCACCTGGGGCAGCGCCTGCTCATCGGGGATGGGCTTCCATTCCTTGGTGTACTTCACTTCATCCAGGTGCAGGGCGGGGATGTGTTGTTTTTCCGAGAGATATTTGGCCAGGAAAGTTTTTCCGCTGCCTGCATATCCCATGATGGCAATTTTCATGCGTCATCCCCTGTTCCAATGATGATTCAGTTCACCGTTTCGCCGGTGAGGGCCTTCCAGGCATTGCGGATGGTGTTCTGGTTGGTTACGCCGTAGTTGGGGTCGTTCCGTTTACATTCGTCCATATCCCGCAGGAAATGGATGCACAGGTGGCCGCCGAAGCCGTTGGCCGTGATGCTGCCGTACAGGTGGGGGCGGTTGTGCATGGAGGCCAGGGTCCATCTTCCGTCGGGCAGCTGCACATAAACGGGATGGCAGGTCCAGCTGCCTTCGCCGAAGGAGCGGTTCATGATCTGGGTATCCCGCCAGGATGCCGGCTGGCTGTCGGCGTGACGGCCCAGGGAGTAGAGCTTGATGTTCCAGGAAAGGGAGGTGGCAGGGTCAAAGATCACCACGGTCTGCCCGGCCTTGACGGTGGGCTTGATGTCGTTGAACCAGTGGAGCAATTGTACCTGGCTGAGGGCGGGGCCGGTGGTTTTACCGGCATTGGCTTCCAGCTCCGCAACCGGGGTGGAATAGCCCTTGGCGCTGCTACCGTAGAGCACCTGCTGGGTGAGGGCGTCGGCAATGCCGGAGATTACCAGGCCATTGCGCTGCTGGAAGGCCACCACGGCGTCATGGGTCTTCACATCATATTCGCCGTTAACCTTTACGGTGTATCCCAGTTCCTTCAGCCGGTTCTGCATGGCGGTGACGGCGCCGGACTGGTCGTCAATGCGCAGGGTTTTGTAGGAAAGGGGTGCATCGTCGGCGGCCCGGGCGTTGGAGCTGTTCAGGATGGCGAAGGTCTGTTCCCCGGCCAGGCCGTCGGCGGTAAGGCTGTTCTGGCTCTGGAAAGCCTTCACGGCGGCGATGGTGGCAGAATCATAGGTGCCGGTAATGTTGACGGTGTATTTCAGTTCCTTCAGCCGCTCCTGCACCCAGCGAACGTCCTCGCCGTACATACCGCTTTTCAGGGTGCGGGTGTACTTGGAGGGATCATTTTCTTCCTCCTGGGTGGCGTTGGAGCCGCTGCCGGTGGGAAGCTGCACGCTGGGGGACTGGGTGGCGGCGGCGGGGGAGGAAAGGACGGTGATGAACTTGGTCATCACATAGCCTTCGGTCCCGTTATAGCGCACCTTGCACCAGGTATTGCCTTTTTCAAGCAGATCCAGGGCGGAGGTGTTGGGAATCTGGTCGATGACAGTGGCGGTGGTGGAGGCGTTTTCACGCAGGTTCAATGTGCCGCCGGTGGTGGATACAATGGCCTTGCCCACAGAGGTGCCGGAAGAAGGCTTTTTCGTGGGGGCAGGGGTGGCGGTGGCAGTGGGCTGGGCGGGGGCTGAGGAGGACATGATGGTGATGAACCTGGTCATCACATAGCCTTCCCGGCCCTGATAGGAAACCCGGCACCAGGTGCTGCCCTTGGAAAGCAATTGTAAAACAGCGGTGTTGGGGATGCGCGTGATGATGGTGCCGTCCGGTTCTTCCCGGAAATTCAGGGTGCCGCCGGAGGTGGACACGATGGCTACGCCGATGGAGGCGGAGCCGGTGGAGGGCTGGGGCGTGGCCGTGGGGGTCAAAACAGGCGCCTGGGTGGGGGACTGGGTGGCCCCGGTGCTCAGGAAGGTGAGGAATTTGGTCATCACATAGCCCGTCTGGCCGGCATAGGTTACAGTACACCATTCACTGCCACGGGTGAGCACGTTCAGCACGGTGCCGTTTGGGATGGTGTCAATGACGGTGGCGTTGTCATTGGCCCGCTCCCGGAAATTGAGGCTGCCGCCGGTGGTGGTTACCCGGGCGGTGGTGCCGCTGCCGGAAAGCACGGGCACGGTGGCGGCAGGGGCCTGGGTGGGGGCAGTGGTGGGGGCCTGGGTGGCTGCGGCCTGATTGACCAGGGAATAGAGCAGCTGCAGCGTCTGGTTGCCGGCAATGCCGTCCACCTTCAGGCCGTACTGCTTCTGGAAGGCCCGCACGGCCGCATAGGTGCCGGAGCCGAAATTGCCGTCGGCAGAAAGGGGATAGCCAAGCTTGGTCAGTGCCCGCTGCATATCGGCCACCTGGCTGTTCTTATCCCCCCGCTGCAGCTTCTGATAGGTGCTGCCGGAGGCGGATGGGGCCTTGGTGGGGGTGGAAACAGGGGCCTGAGTGGGAGCGGGGGTGGCAGCGCTGCCGGAGGTGAGAGAATAAAGCAGCTTCAGCGTCTGGTTGCCGGCCACGCCGTCCACGGTGAGCCCATGGGCTTTCTGGAAATCCTTCACGGCATTTTTTGTGCCGGCGCCGAACTTGCCGTCTTCCTTCAGATTATAGCCCAATAAATTCAGGGCCTTCTGCATGGCTGTCACTTCGCTGCCGGATACGCCCTGGTATAATTTGGTGTAGGCAAAGGCACTTGTGCAGCAGGAAATAAGCACCAGCACAAGGCATAAAAACCGCATCAGCTTCTGTTTCAAGGGATTGTCCTCCTGTAATTACAAGAATACGGATATAGTATAGCATAGTATAACAAAAATGTAAACAAAGATTACAAAAATATTACGGTAACAAAATGAGGAAACGGCTATATCTTGCCTGCCGCAGCGGAACGTGATACAATAGCATCCTGTGCAGTGAAAGGAGGCGAAGGGATGACGGAAAAGGTACAGCTGGAGCAAGTTTCGGCGCTGATGCAGCCCATGGCAGTGGAAAACGGCGTGCAAAGGCCCCTGTTCAGCCGGGAGGCGGCGCTGTTGTCGCTGGAATTGGCATCCCTGGCCTACACGCTGGAAATGGAGCCCTGGCGGAATGCAGGCTGGCAGGATGTATCCTACCAGGTGGAAAACAAGCTGCTGACCGGGGAAGAAGCCAACGGCGGCGACGGCGGCCGGTTCAGCGGGCTGTTCAGCGAATATAAACAGTTCATGGCCCGGTTCAAGGCGAAAAGCGCCAATATTGTCAGCCAGGTGCTGGGCACCATGCGGCAGAGGGACGCAAGCGATACCTGCAAGGCGGTGGTGATGGCCCGCAAGGCCGAAGACGGGCGGTACCTGATTGCCATCGGCTTTATGGGCACCGGCACCCGGATGTATGACTGGATTGCCAATTTCCGCATTGCCAGCGAAGAAGGGCTGCACAAGGGCTGCCTGCAATTGACCCGGCATTTTGAAGAAAGCCTGGACGCCATTGTGTTCAATCGCACAGCGGCGGAGCTGGGCCTGGAAAAGCTGACGCTGAAAGATATTTTGCTGGAATGTGAACGGCCGGACAGCCGGTTCAAATTGTGGCTGACGGGGCACAGCCAGGGCGGCGCCGTGATGCAGATATTCGCCTGGCGGGCGGTGCAAAGGGGCCTGTTGCGCAAAAACTTGATTGGCTACAGCTTTGCTTCCCCCAGCGTGATGTACGGGGAGAGCAGGGCGGACGCCGGCTCCATTCCCCTGTTTCACCTGATGAATAGGGACGATCTGGTGTGCCGGCTGGGGGCCAATGCGCACATCGGCCATTGCCTTTGCTATCACCCCACGGAAGAAATGCGCGCTGCCTGCTATGGTCCGGCCTGGCAGCAGCTGCCTTTCCGGCAAGCCATGGCGCTGCTTTGGCGCATCCGGGATAATGAGGATGCGCTATTGTTTCTGATTGCCATGATCCGGGCGCTGTCAGCCCTGAACGATGATGAAACGGTGCAGGCGGTATCGGCCATTTTGTTCCGGATGCTGCCGGAAAGGCTGACGGCGGCGCTGGGAGGAAAAATGGAGCATGGGCTGCGGTTTTTGCGCCGGTATGTGGAGCGCATGTATTATGCGGCGGCCGGAAAGCGGCGCCTGCCCCAGGGGCAGGTGAAGGCATTGCAGCAGCGCATTTTCCATGCCATGCAGGAAATGGGCGCCCGGCAGTTTGTGAAATATCTTCTGCAGGCCATGGGTATTCCCCACCGGATGCGGCGGAAGGCTGCCTACGGCACGGTGATCCCGGCCTATGCGTATATAGCGGAACAGGCGGCGGACAGCTTGCAGGACGTATTGTCCCCCCAGCATCCCGCTGCCAGACGGCAGGACAGGGAAGCCCTTCGTATGCAAAGACGCAGGGCCTACGGCCGGTTTGGCCGGCGCATCTGACAGAAATGTTGACCGGAAAACAGGAATGTGCTATACTGCCAAGGATGTGCGTTTTTCAGCCGATTTGGAACCAAGAAAGGAAATTTTGTTTTGAAACCCGAAGAAAAAATGACAGGCTTTGAGGGCCTGGATCTTTCCAAAGAAATTATGCAGGCGGTTTCCGCCATGGGCTTTACCAGCATCACCCCGGTGCAGGAAAAGACCATTCCCGTGATGATGGAAGGCCACGATGTGATTGCCATTGCCCCCACCGGCACCGGCAAAACCTGCGCCTTCGGTATTCCCATGCTGGAATACATTTCCCTGACGGACAACCGGATTCAGGAGCTGGTGCTGGCACCTACCCGTGAACTGGCGGTGCAGATTGGCGAGGAGCTGCAGAAGCTGGCCAAATTCATTCCCGAAGTGCGCATTGCTGTGCTCTATGGCGGCCAGCCCATTGTGAAGCAGCTGAACCAATTGAAGCGCAAGCCCCAGATCGTGGTGGCCACCCCCGGCCGCATGCTGGATCATATGCAGCGGGGCAATGTGCGGCTGGGCGCCGTGCATACGCTGGTATTGGACGAAGCGGACGAAATGCTGAAGATGGGCTTTGTGAAGGATGTGTGCAAGATCATCGAAGCGGTGCCCACCACCCGCCAGTTCGTTATGTTCTCCGCCACCACCAACCAGGACGTGCTGACGATCAGCTGGAAATATCAGCATGACCCGGTGGAAATCACCGTGGAAGCAACAAAAGAAAACAAGCCCAAAATCGCCCAGTACGTGATCCCCACCACCAGGGAAGAAAAGTACGAGCATCTTTTGTATCTTCTGGATGCGGACGTATACGGCCGGATGATGATCTTCACCAATACCAAGGATATGGCAAGACGACTCAGTGAGCGGCTGAACAAGGCCGGGTATGAAACCGAAGCATTGCACGGGGATATTCCCCAGGGCAAGCGCAACCAGGTGATGCTGGGGTTCAAAAAGGGCCGTTTCCCCATCCTGGTGTGCACGGACGTAGCCGCCCGGGGCATTGACGTGGACGACGTGGAAGCCGTCATCAATTATGATTTGCCCAACGAAAACGAATACTACGTCCACCGCATCGGCCGCACCGGCCGGGCCCGGAAGCACGGCGTGGCCTTCACCCTGCTCACCTTCACCGAATCCGTCCGGCTGGACGAAATATGCAAGTATACCGAAAGCCGCCCGGACTATTTGAAGTTCGACGACATGGGCGTGCTGCGGAACGAAGAAAAGGAAGCGTTCTTTGATAAGATTTGACGGAAAATTTGCGGGAGAATGCTTTGGAGGCCAAAGCGCCCTCCCGCACCCTCCCGAAAGCCGAATATTGGGAAATGAAAAAACCGCTGTTGCGATTTGCAGCAGCGGTTTTGAATTCTCATAGTGACACGGAAAGAGAAAATGGAAGTTTTTTAGTAGATATATTCCGAATTGGTTTTGGGGAGAGCGCGAGAGGGGGATTTTGACTCAAAATCCCCCTCTCGCATAAATCATTTTCTGTTATTTCTTGCTGATGGCTTCCCACAGACCGGAGAGGTAGCAGGCGCCAAGGGCCCGGTCGTAGAGGCCATAGCCGGGCATGGCCACTTCGTCCCAGATGAGGCGGCCATGGTCGGGCCGGATGGGGCCATCAAAGCCGGTATCGTGGAGGGCCTTCATGATGCCGTAGATGTCCAAAGAGCCCAGTTCCGTGGGATGGGGCGCTTCGTCGAACTTGCCGGGGGCCAGGTGATTCACATTGCGCACATGGGCGAAATGGATGCGGCCCTTGAAGGCATGGATCATGTCGATAATATCGTTCTTGGGGTTGGAGCCAAGAGAACCGGTGCACAGGGTGAGACCGTTTTCCTTGTCCGGCACGGCGTCCAGCATCTTCTGGATTTTTTCCTTGCCGGTGATGATGCGGGGCAGGTTGAACACGGGCCAGGCCGGGTCATCGGGGTGGATGGCCATGTGGATGCCGTACTTTTTGCAGGTGGGCATGATGGCCTTGAGGAAGTAGACAAGGTTCTGGAACAGCTTTTCTTCGTCCACATCCTTGTACATTTCAAACAGCTCTTTCACCCGGGCCATGCGCTCGGGTTCCCAGCCGGGCAGCACAAAGCCGTCGGACTTTTCTTCCATGCTGGAGAGCATATTTTCCACATTGATCTTGTCCACCAGCTCCTGGTCGTAGGACAGGCAGGTGCTGCCGTCGGGCAGGGGCTTTTTCAGGTCGGACCGGGTCCAGTCGAAGACGGGCATGAAATTGTAGCACACCATGTGGATATCTTCTTCGCCCAGGCGGGTGAGGGTTTCGATGTAGTTTTCGATGTACTGGTCACGGCTGGGCAAGCCCACCTTGATATCGTCGTGGATATTGACGCTTTCAATGCCGGACAGCTTCAGGCCGTGGGCTTCCACGTCTTCCTTCATTTCATGAATGCGTTCTTTTTTCCACACTTCGCCGGGGGTGGTATCGTAGAGGGTGGTGATGACGCCCTTCACCATGGGGATCTGACGGATTTGCTTGAGGGATACGCTGTCAAAGCCTTTGCCGTACCAACGGAGGGTCATGTCCATAAAACGTTCCTTCTTTCTTTTATTTCTTTTCCGTCAGCCATTGGAGAAAAGCGGCTACGGAACGTTCGCTGAGTTTGAGGGAAAATTCCTGTTCCAGAATGTCTTCCAGATAGTGTGCGTCGGAGGAGTGCAAAACATGCTTGCCGTCCGCCGCTTCCATGGGGCAGGGCAGCTTGGGCCATATTTCCACGGAGGGGAAGAAGGGCTCTTCCGGCATCAGCCCCAGGTTTATCAGCAGGCCGTTGGAGCCCCGGTTGATGTGGGCGGGCACTGCCACGCCGCCGCGGGCGTGGATGAAATCCCGGCAGTCGGAAAGGGGCAGGTCCGTCGCGCCGATGAGCAGCGCCTCTTCCTCGTCGACCACTTCGTCATCGTCGTTCATCACCTGCTGATGCCCGAAAAAGGAGGGCTTATTTTTCTTTTTGGGCAGGTGGGCGCGTAAGTCTTCGCTGGCTAGAAGCGCCGTTTCCACGTCCGGGAAGTAGGAAAGCATGTGCACTTCTTCCCGGGTGGTAATCTCCATGGCCGGCACCAGCAATATACCGTAGGCATCGGCAATGATCTTGGCCGCAGGCAGGTTCCGGGCGCAGTTATGATCCGCAATGGCCACCATGTCCAGTCCCTTCAGATGGGCCATGCCCAGGATGTTCCCGGGGGTCATCATATCGTCCCCGCAGGGGGAGAGGCAGGAGTGGATATGCAGATCGGCAAATAGCTGCACCATATCAGTTTTCGGCAGGAATGCCGGCAGCGGCCATTTTGCCGCAGATGGCGTAGGCGGAAAGGGGGGATTTGAGCACGCACAGGCCTTCCTCCACTGCCTTTTCCAGGCTGTCCTGGTCCATATCAATATTTTCGGGCAGAATGACGCAGGCCATTTCGCTGAGCATGGCCACGGCCACCACGTTCATATGGGTCTGCACGGTGACCCAGGCCATGCCCTCGTCGCCGTGGGCCATCACCCAGGAAAGCAAATCGCAGGTGTAGCCGCAGGTAACTTCCTTATCGGTGGGCACGGTGGGGGTCATGTATTCCGCTTCGATCAAAGGGATCAGTTCCGTTACGTTCAAGGGGAAAACCTCCTTTTATTCGCGTTTGGTCTGGGCCAGCTCTACCATCTGCTGGGCCATGACCTTCAATTGTTCACGCAGTTTATGGATGCAGTCCATTTCGCCGGCAAAATCCCGCACGATGTCTTCCGCAAAGGTGCGGCAGGTGGGGGAGCCGCAGGAGCCGCAGTCGTACCCCGGCAAATCTTCCATGATGCGGTTCATCCGCTCCATTTTCTCCATGGCCACCGCCATGTTATCGTCCAGCTTCATGACGCTGTTGGGGGTGATGGGGGTATCGAAATAGAGGGGGTATTTGGTCATCATGGAGGCGGGCACGCTTTCGATGGGGTGGGTTTTATCGGAAATATCCACCAGCTTGCGGATGGTGTTCTTGGCCACATAATTGTTTTCGAAGGTGAGAGGGCCGCCCACGCACCCGCCGGAGCAGGCGTTGCCTTCAAAGAACACCAGGTCGTTCAGCTTTTCGTTTTCGATCTCTTCCAGCACCCGGATCACGTTCTGGATGCCGTCCACGGCCAGGCTGTTTTCCGGGCAGACGGCAGAAGATTCGCCGCTGGAGGCCGCCCAGCCAAGGCCAAAGCCGGTGGCTTGGGGCTTGGTGGGGGTGATGACGTTTTTGTTGATGTAAGAACGCAGTGCGCCGTAGATTTCCACCATGGAAATGGCGCCGTCCACGGCGGATTTTTCCTGGCCCAGGGGGGTGCGGATGGCCGTCATTTTGGCGGGGCAGGGGGTGATAAAGAACACGCCCACGTCCTCCGGCAGGCAGTCGTGCTTTTTGCAGTATTCCTGCCTTGCAATCATGGCCGCCACTTCCATGGGCTGGCGCACGTCCACGATGTTGGGGATCAGGTCCGGGAAGCGCACCTGAATCAGCCGCACCACCGCAGGGCAGGCGGAAGAAATCAGGGGCCGGGGCAGCCCGGGCTCGCGCAGTTTCTGGTGAATGGCCCGGCTGACAATATCGGCGCCCCTTGCTACTTCAAACACGTCGTCAAAGCCAATCAGCTTCAAGGCGTCCAGGATGGGGCTGACGGATTTCAGGTTACGGAACTGGCCGTAGAGGGTGGGGGCGGGCAGCGCAATGGCGTGAGGATAGCCGTGGATGGCGGCAATATCGTCCGTCACGGCAATCTTGGCGTGGTAATCGCAGATGCGGATGCATTCGCCGCAGTCGATACACCTTTCGTCAATGATGTGGGCCCGGCCGTTGCGTACCCGGATGGCCTCTGTGGGGCAGTGCTTGAGGCAGTTGGTGCAGCCCTTGCAGCGGGCTTTATCCAGCCGCACCGAATGATAACGGATCACTTTGTCCATTTCTGTTGGCTCCTAAAAAATCAATCAGGCAAGGTTAAAACGCATGGTGATGCAGGTGCCCTTGCCCACTTCACTTTCGATGGAAAAATCGTCGGCATTGCGCTTCATGTTGGGCAGGCCCATGCCGGCGCCAAAGCCCAGGGACCGGGCCTCTTCATCGGCAGTGGAATAGCCTTCCCGCATGGCCATCTGGATATCGGGGATGCCGGGGCCCACGTCCTTGGAAATGAGGGTGACGCCGCCTTCATCCACGTCCATAATCAACTCGCCGCCGTCGGAGTGGATGACCAGGTTCAATTCCACTTCATAGCTGGCAACGGAAACGCGGCGCAATACCTTGCTGTCCACCCCCAGCTGCTTCAGCTTCCGCTTGATATCGGTGGAGGCTTCGCCGGCGAAGGTGTAGTCATCGGCCTTGACGGGGTAGACCGCATGGATCATGGTGCTCATGCTTCTCCCTCCTTGGGCCAGTCAATGGGCACGCCCCGCAGCCCTGCTTCATACAGCATGCCGCAGGCGGTGAAGGCGGTTACTTTCGTGGTCATCACTATCAGGCCCTGTTCTTCGGCCTGCTCCAGCATATCGTCCGTGGGCACCTTGCCCCGGGCAAATACAATGCATTTTAAATCCAGCATATCGGCGGTGCGCATTACGTGGGGATTGGTCAGCCCTGTGATCAGCACGGTTTTTTCGTTCACAAAGGCCAGCACATCGCTCATCAGGTCCGAGCAGCAGGCGGTTTTGGCCGGGAGGGATAATTTTTCCTCCCCGCAGAGCACCTTGGCGTGCAATACATTCACAATATCCTGAATGGTCATCAATCATCCCTGCCTGTTATTCATATTTTTTCTCCAATAAATATGATACCTTTTTTCTTGGGAACTGTCAACCGGAGCAGGACGAAAACGGACATTTTTTGCAAAGGGGTCGGAATACGGAGCAGAGGGCTTCTCGCCCCCTGGCAGGGATATCATCCCTGCACCCAACTCGCGAAGTGGTTGAGTGTGCAAACAAGCAATGTCTGCGTGAAGCTTGAGGAACGAGAAGGAGCCTGCGCGGCCTGACCGGAGCAGGGGGCTTCTCGCCCCCTGTACCCCTGCGGCAGGGGCATTGCCCCTGCACCCAATTTGCGACACACAGGCTTACAAAACAAACTTGTTTCCGCACGAAACTTGAGGAACGAAAAAAGTACCCACGGGCGCTATGAAAACGAAAAAAGAGCGGTTGAGAGAATGAATTCTCTCACCGCTTCTTTTTATCATTTTCCCCGGATGCCTTTGGCATCCGGCCGGCGGCTTTCAGCCGCCCAGCCCGTGGGTGCGGGTGGCCGTGCCACCTCCGGCTCGCAATATTGCAATCGTCTCTTGCAAACGGGTTTCTGCGTGTTGCCGGTATTTTCCAAGCCTCAGCGGGAAATTGTCTGCCGACCCAGCCAACCACTTCCGCAGTTGGGTCCAGGGCACTGCCCTGGTGCAGGGGTGACGCCCCGCATGGTCTCCCTTCAGGCTTCAGGCTGCAGAGGGCCCTGCATAAGGGCAGGGTTCTTTTTCCAGCGGGAGGCGATGTAGAGGTAGCGGAAGGCGGCCATGCACCCGGCGGTAATCCAGGCGATGGGGGAGGCCAGGCACACCCCCAGGTATCCCACCATACCGGGCAGCACCATGCTGGTGATGGAACGGGCAAAAAGCTCGCCTACGCCGCCCAGCATGGGGAACAGCGTTTCGCCCACGCCCTGGAGGGTGTTGCGGAACAGGAACACAAAGCCCAGGAAGGGGTAAAACACCATGGTCCACAGCATATAGGTATTGGCGTATTCCATGATAAGGTCGGTCTTTTCGTCCAGGAACATGAGGATGAACGCATCACCGGTAATGAACTTGATCAGCATGGCCAGGCCGGCTGCGGCCAGGGAATAGCAAAAGGCAATGCGCACGCCCTTCATCAGGCGCTTATAGTCGCCTGCGCCCCGGTTCTGTCCGGCATAGGTAGCCATGGTGGTGCCGATGGCCATCATGGGCTGGGTGAGCAGGTTATCCACCTTGGAAGCGGCGGTGTAGGCTGCCACGCCCGGGGTGCCGAACAGGTTGAACGCCCGCTGCAGCACCATGGAGCCGATGGCGGTGACGGAGAACTGCAGCCCCATGGGCACGCCTACCCTGAGATGTGCGAACCATTCTTTGAAATCCGGCTTGCGGAAAATGCTGCCCACGTGCAGATATTCGTTATGCTTGAGGCCGTACAGCAGGCTGAGGGTGCCGGCGATTACCTGGGAGATGACGGTGGCCCATGCGGCGCCGGCCACGCCGGTGCGGAGCACGGCCACGAACAACAAATCCAGCGCGATGTTCAGCGCCGAAGAAACCACCAGGAAAATCAGCGGGGTGCGGCTGTCGCCAAGGGCCCGCATGGTGGCGGCCATGAGGTTGTAGAAGATGGTGGCGCCCATGCCGCCGCAGATGACGGAAATATAGGCCACCGCTTCTTCGAAAATATCTTCCGGCGTTTCCAACAGGTGCATCAGAGGACGGATGCACAATACGCTCAATGTGGACATGACAAGCGCCATCATGATGGCCACCTGAAAGCAGTTGAGGATGGAGCGCTTTACCCCGGCATGGTCCCCGGCGCCAAAGCGTTTGGCGGTGATGACGGTGAGGCCGGTGGTGGTGCCGTTGACAAAGCCCATAATGAAAAAGGAAACAGCGCCTGTTGCGCCCACGGCGGCCAGGCTGCTGTTGCCCAGAAACTGCCCTACGATGATGGTATCCACCATGCTGTAGAACTGCTGAAAAATATTCCCGATGAGGATGGGCAGGGAGAAAAGCAGAATTTGCTTGGCAGGGTTCCCTGCAGTCAGGTTACGAACCATGGATAAGGGCCTCCCGATATACTGATAAAGTATGCTTTGCGGAGGGAAATTACATATTACCGGAAATGACCCGGGCAAACAGCCCGTCGCTCTGGAAAATGGTGGCAAGCGTACTGTCGGCAATGAGGGCGTCCAGCGCTTCCACGTTGATGATGGTGCTGACCAGGGGCAGCGCCAGGAAAATGACATACAGGATCAGCGCGCCCCGCAAAAGGCCGAACACGCCGCCGGCCAGCCAATCCAGCTGTTTCAGCAGGGGCAGCTTGAACACATGGTGGATCAGGTTGATGATGAGGGAGAGCAGAAGGTAGGCCACCGCGTAGCACACAATGAAGCACAGCACGCTGACGGCCACGCCCACGATGGTGTTGGACACATAATCGTTCACCGTTTCCAGGCCGGTGGAAACGAAGGTGTGGTTCAGAAGGTTTTGTTCCAGCACGTTTTCGATGGTATCGGGCAAATCCACATTGGCAAGCACCTGGCTGATGGTATCATCGGAAAGCTGCTCCACAGGGGCAGAGGCCAGGTCCCAGTCGCCCACGCGGGCCACGGCGTCGGTATAGGTGGCCAGGGTGGAGGATACGCCGGCGCTGTTGCTGAGATAGGCGGAAAGCTTGGGGGCGAAGGTGAAGGCGAGCAGCAGCGCCGCCAGCCCGCAGGCCATGGACAGCAGGGAATGGACAAAGCCCTTGTACAGCCCGTATACCACGCTGACCCCCAGAATGACCAGGATCACAATATCAATGATGTTCATGCGAAAAGAACCTCCTGTATATTTCCTGCACTGAAAGAACGGAAACGGGGCGGAAATTCTTGCATCAGTCGTCGCCCATTTTGAGCACGGCCATGAAGGCTTCGCCGGGAAGCTCCACCGTGCCGAACTGGCGCATACGTTTCTTGCCTTCCTTTTGCTTTTCCAGCAGCTTCTTTTTGCGGGTGATGTCGCCGCCGT
>JAFQHP010000023.1 GCA_017397895.1 Clostridia bacterium | reverse complement strand
CGGGGATGACCAGGCCGATGGCCTTGGCAGCGCCGGTGGAGTTGGGAACGATGTTCTGAGCGCCAGCGCGGGCACGACGGAGATCGCCCTTGCGATGGGGGCCGTCCAGGATCATCTGGTCGCCGGTGTAGGCATGCACGGTGGTCATGATGCCGCTCTGGATGGCATACTTGTCATTCAGGGCCTTGGCCATGGGAGCCAGGCAGTTGGTGGTGCAGGAAGCGGCGGAGATGATCTTGTCTTCCTTGGTCAGGGTGTTTTCGTTAACAGAGAACACGATGGTGGGCAGGTCGTTGCCAGCGGGGGCAGAGATGACGACCTTCTTGGCGCCGGCGTTGATATGAGCCATGGACTTTTCCTTGGAGCAGTAGAAACCGGTGCATTCCAGCACAACGTCTACATCCAGTTCGCCCCAGGGGCAGTTGTTGGCATCCTTTTCAGCGTAGATGCGGATTTCCTTGCCGTCCACGATGATGGAATTTTCAGTAGCTTCCACAGTGTGCTTGTTTTCGCCGATGGCGCCGCAGTAGCCCTTCTGAGCGGTGTCATACTTCAGCAGATGAGCCAGCATGGCGGGATTGGTCAGGTCGTTGATGGCAACCACTTCGTAGCCTTCAGCACCGAACATCTGACGGAAAGCAAGACGGCCAATGCGACCGAAACCATTGATAGCAACCTTCACCATAGGAATCTCCTCCTTAAAGTAAATCAAGTGGTGGCGGCTGATTAACCAGCCTGCCTCAATTTATTATACCCGCTTTCCCACCATTTGACAAGCATTTTATTGGGACAAATTCTGCCCGGTGTGCGTTTTTTCGCCCACCGGGTGCCTTGATCCGTTCAACACGCTCAAACCCTTTTGAAACGGAAGAATACCGGCATTGCGAATCAGATTCGGGCACAGCAGAAAAAACGGCCTGCTTTCCAGCAAGCCGTTTGGATGGATTGAATTAGCTGAGGGTAGCCTTTACGGTGACGACATCGCCGCTGGCGGGAACCACCTGGCCCTCGAAGGGCTGGCCGTTCACTTCCAGGGTAACCTTCTTCACTTCGCCGCCGGCGTTGTTCACGATTTCCACGTTGTAGGTGGTACCGCGGAACACGCGCTTGATATCCACATGTTCGATGCTGCCGGGCAGGCAGGGATCGATGAGCAGGCCGTCATAATCGGGCTTGATGCCCAGGATGGCCTGGGAGATGGCGTGGAAGGTCCAGGCAGCGGTACCGGTGAGCCAGGAGTTCTTGGCCTGGCCGGAGCGGGGCGCATAGGGGCCGGCCACCATCTGGCTGTACACATAGGGCTCGGTGAGGTGCAGTTCCTGGTCCTCAATATAGGCAGGAGCGGTGCGGCAGTAGATGTCGAACGCTTCGTCGCCATGGCCCAGCACGGTGTTGGCAATCACGCACCAGGGGTTGTTGTGGCAGAAGATACCGCCGTTTTCCTTGTATCCGGGAGGATAGGAGCTGATTTCGCCCAGTTCTTCGTGATAGCGGGTGTAGGGCGGGGTGAGGATGGCAATACCGTGCTTGGAAAGCAAGTGCTTATGCACGCTGTCCATGGCCTTCTGGGCATAGCCTTCCTTCACGCCGATGCCGGCCATGACGCAGAAGCCCTGGGGCTCGATGAAGATCTTGCCTTCTTCGCATTCGTTGCTGCCCACCTTCTTGGAGAAGGCGTCATAGGCACGCAGGAACCATTCGCCGTCCCAGCCGTCCTTCAGCACAGCCTGTTCCATATCGGCCTTGGCCTTGGCGGCAGTTTCCGCTTCTTCGGGATGGCCGGCCAGTTCGGAAAGCTTGGCATAGTCATCGCTGACAGCCACAAACATACCGGCAATGAACACGGATTCGGCAACGCCGCTGTCGTAGTTCTGCACGGTCTGGAAGCTTTCGCCGGGCTCCAGGGAGAAGCAGTTCAGGTTCAGGCAGTCGTTCCAGTCGGCACGGCCGATGAGGGGCAGCTTATGGGGGCCCAGATGCTCCATGGTGAAATGATAGGAGCGGCGCAGATGCTCATACAAAGGAGCAGCCAGGCTGTCGTCATTATCAAAGGCCACCATTTCGCTCAGGATGCTCACATCGCCGGATTCCTTGATGTAGGCAGCGGTACCGAAGATGAGCCAGAGGGGGTCATCGTTGAAGCCGGAGCCGATATCGGAATTGCCGCGCTTGGTGAGGGGCTGATACTGATGGTAGGCGCTGCCGTCAGGCTTCTGGGTGGCAGCGATATCCAGGATGCGCTGGCGGGCACGGTCAGGAATGAGGTGCACAAAGCCCATCAGGTCCTGAGAGGAATCGCGGAAACCCATGCCGCGGCCGATGCCGCTTTCGAAATAGGAAGCAGAGCGGCTCATGCAGAAGGTGACCATGCACTGGTACTGGTTCCAGATGTTCACCATGCGGTCCATCTTTTCGTCGGTGGACTTCACCTGATAGGTGGACAAGAGGCCGTTCCAGTATTCCTTCAAAGTGGCCAGAGCCGCTTCAAACTGTTCGTCGGTTTCGTACTTCTTGAGCAGGGCATAGGCGGGGGCCTTGTTGATCACGTTGGGAGCGATGAACTTTTCTTCCCGCTTGTTTTCGCAATAGCCCAGCACAAAGATCATGCTCACCTTTTCGCCGGCCTTCAGGGTGTACTTCATGAAGTGGCTGCCGATGGGGGCCCAGCCGCTGGCCATTTCATTCATGGCGGTGTCTTCCTTCACCAGCTTGGGCATCTGCAGATCGCCCCAGGGGCCAAGGAAGGTGGTGCGGTCGGTATCAAAGCCGGTGAGGGGCTGGTTCACAGCGTACACGGCAAAATGATTGCGGCGTTCGCGGTATTCGGTCTTATGGTAGATGGCGCTGCCTTCCACTTCCACTTCACCGGTGGAGTAGTTGCGCTGGAAGTTGGTGGAGTCGTCCTGAGCGTTCCACAGGCAGAACTCAATGAAGGAATGCACGGAAACCTGCTTTTCTTCGCTGCTTTCGTTTTCCAGCACCAGGCGGGTCACCAGCGCATTTTCACCGCGGGGCACAAAAGCAGTTTCTTCCGCCTTCAGGCCGTTCAAAGAGGAGGTGATGCGGGTGTAGCCCAGGCCGTGGGCGCATTCGTACTTGTCCAGCTTGGTCTGCATGGGCATCCAGCCGGGCGCCCAGATGTTTTCACCGTCTTTAATGAAGAAATACTGGCCGCCCAGGTCGCTGGGGATGTTGTTATAGCGATAGCGGGTGAGGCGCAGCAGGCGGGCGTCCTTATAGAAGGTGTAGCCGCCGGAGGTGTTGCTCATCAGGGTGAAGAAGTCCTCGCTGCCCAGATAGTTGATCCAGGGGCTGGGGGTGTCCGGCCGGGTGATGACAAACTCGCGGCGAGCGTCATCGAAGTAACCGTAGCTCATGTTGGGTGCCTCCTCATTTATGATATGCTTTATAGCAAATAATGCCGTCTTTGCTATTATATACTATTTTTTATCTTCTGACAATTCTTTTCTTTCCTGGAATGGTGCCAAATGGTGACAGATGATGCCGTATCGTGGTATAATTACCAAAGAGAAGCCGATTTTTTTGCAGGAGGATGAGCCATGGAACGGGAATTGCTGAAAAAAACAACCCTCTTTCAGGGGCTGGATGATTCTAAATTGCAATCCGCCCTTGCTTTTTTCGACGCCCGGGAAAGTGCCTATGAAAAGGGCGATCTGATCAAGCCCGTCCATGCCCCCTTCACCCGCTTTGCCCTGGTGCTGCAGGGCCGGGTGCAGGTGTACACAGATGACCTTTCCGGCAACCAGATGATGATGGCCCATGTGGAAAAGGGCGGCATGTTCGGCGAGTCCCTGAGCTTCCTGGAACAGGAAGAAGCCGTCTACGCCGTGGCCGTGACCGCCTGCCGCATCCTGTGGCTGCATCCCGGCAATATCCGCCGCCTGCAGCCCCAGTCCGCCCTGGAAACTACCCTCATCCACCGCTTCATCCAGAACCTGGCCGCCCGGGCCCTTTCCATGAACGACCGTATCCAGATCCTGTCCAAGCTGACGCTGGAAGAAAAGCTGCGTGCCTTTCTTTCCCTTTATCAGAAACGCCGGGGCAATGAATTTGTCATCCCCTTCTCCCGCACGGAGCTGGCCACTTACCTGGGTGCCAACCGCAGCGCCCTCTCCCGCGCCCTCAGCCAGATGCAGAAAAAAGGCCTCATCACCCTGGACGGCCGCCGCATCACCCTCCACTCCCCCATGGAAAGCTGACCACCAGGGTGGCACCCTGGACCCAGCTGCGGAAGTGGTTGGACGGGCGAACAAGCAATTTCCCGCTGGGGCTTGGGGAGACCTGCGGGGCTTCGCCCCTGCACCCCACCAGGGCCGTGCCCTGGACCCGGCTGCGGAAGTGGTTGGCGTACAGACCAAACAATTTCCCGCTGGGGCTTGGGGAGACCTGCGGGGCTTCGCCCCTGCACCCCACCAGGGCCGTGCCCTGGACCCGGCTGCGGAAGTGGTTGGCGTACAGAACAGACAAT
>JAFQHP010000022.1 GCA_017397895.1 Clostridia bacterium | reverse complement strand
CCCACGCCCCAGCGGAAAATTGTTTGTTCGTCCGGCCAACCACTTCCGCAGCTGGGTCCAGGGTACCACCCTGGCCGCAGCTGGGTCCAGGGGCAATGACCTTGGTGGGGGGCAGGGGCAACGCCCCGCAGGTTTCCCCACGCCCCAGCGGAAAATTGTTTGTTCGTCCGGCCAACCACTTCCGCAGCTGGGTCCAGGGTACCACCCTGGCCGCAACTGGGTCCAGGGTATCACCCTGGCCGCAGCTGGGTCCAGGGCACGGCCCTGGTGCAGGGGCAAAGCCCCGCATGGTTCCCCGCCCTGGCGGTCAGCCGTTTCCGGGGGCGGCGGAGATATCTTCCTCCAGAATTTGGCCGGTGTGGGCGTCAATGTAGAAAAGACTGTCGCTGTACTGGCCGTTCTCGAAGGGCACCTGAATATCGAAATACCACACATGGGCGGTGATCTGGCCGTCCGTCACCCGGTAATGGAAATCCCCGGGCAGCACCTGCACACGGGCAAGCTCCTCCTGGGTGAAAAGGACAGGGGCTTCCTGCATGAAGCGGGTGAGGGCAATTTGCCTTGCCTCCTCCAGGGGGATGTGCTCCCCTTTCACGGGGATGCCGGCCACATGGTAATTGTGCTGGTCAAACCGGGGGTTCACCTCCCACCACCAGAAGACGGCCTGGTTTTCATAGGGCCAGAGGTTGGAATGCTCGCCGTATTCCCGGGTCCATTCTTCTATGCGCTGGGCATGGGTATCGGCGTTATAGTCCAATTTCTCCAGGGCGTCCCAGTAGGCGTCGGGGAAGAGGGGGCTGCGCCAGTTCACCGGGGTTTCCCAGGTGCGGAACATTTTGTTTTCCGTGTCCTTGGCGTGCTTGCCGGCGCTGACCAGGGGCGCATACCAGGGGGTGTCGTTATAGCTGCCGGCGTATTCCGTTTCGCCGGTTTTGCCGTCAATCTGGGCGTAGAGAAGGAACTGCTTGTTTTCTTCCGTACCGGAATAGAAGCTGATTTTCCAGTGCATATTGCTGGGGTCGTCGCCGAAGTAAATCACATAGGGCTGCAGGCTGTCGTCCGCCTTGCAGACGGTCCGGGCCAGACGAATGGCCTCCTCTTGCGTCATGTAGGTGTAATGGCCGCCGGGCAGCAGGTACCGGGTCTGGGCTACGATGCGGACGCCGGGGTCGGCAGCGGGCACGGTGTGATCGCACATGGCGAAGCTGTGGTAGAATTGCTCCAATACTTCCATGTTCCATTGCAGCACGCTGCTGCCGAAATGCTGACGGAAGGAAGCGATGACCTCTTCCTCCGTCAGGGCGCTTTGGTAGGGAACTTCACCGCCGGGCTGATAGCGGCTGACCTGGGTGACAAGGCCATTGTCCAGCATGATGAAGGCGTACTGGGCGCCGGTCTGCAAATCCTCATATTCCACGCACCACTGTCTGAAGGTGACGCCGGGGGTGGTGGTATCGATGCCGAAGGTCAGGAAGCGCAGGTATTTTTCCGGGTCGTTCATGTCTCCCGACAGGCCCAGCTTTTCCTTGAACAGGGTATTGGCCATGTAGAGCACCTTTTCCTGGGAGAAATCATTTTCCCCGGGCAGCAGGCTGCTGATGCTGTCTGCCAGGCCGCATTCCACCAGCATCTGGTTGTACCAGTGTTGATCTTCTAGGCTCCAGGAGGCGGGGTAGAAGCCCAGCTCCGTTTTCACCAGGGCGCGCATCAATTCTTCCTTGTATTCGCTGCCCCATCTTGCCCAGTGCTCCCACAGATACTGGGGCACGGAAATTTCGTTTTCCTTTGCCAGGCGCAGTATTTCCCCCACTTCTTCGGCAGTGAAGGAATCGCTTTCACTTTCCCTGGCCATGGGGGCCACCACCTGACGGGTGAAATCCTTGCCGCCCAGGAACGCTGCTGCTACGGCGCCTACGGTGATCAGCAGCAACAAAATGGCCAGCACAAGTGCTGCGGAGAAACGGATGCGGGGCGCTGGGGAGGGGGCAGCGCCGCTGATGCGGGTGAAAACGGCCTGCTTTTGTTCGTTTGTCATGTACAGCCCGGACAGGTTCTGATCCACGGCTTTTTTAATTACATGTTCGCCCATTCCATTTCACTCCTTTCCATTTCCATTTTCAGCATACCCCGGGCTTTTTCCAGCCGGTGATGCACGGCGGATTTGCTGAGGGACAGCACCTTTGCAATATCTTCCAAGGTCATTTGCTGCCAGTAGTACAGCAGTACGCACACCCGGTATTTTTCTGGCAGTGCCTTTACGTCCTCATACACCTGCCGGGCAATGGGGTCCACCGGCTGGATGGGCAGGGGAATTTCGTCAATGCTGCGCCGCATATCCACAAACCTGAGCCACCGGCTTTTTTTATAGTCCCTGCAGGTATTGATGGCAATGTGGCACAACCAGGTTTTTTCGCTGCTGCGGCCCTGAAAGGTGTCCATCTTCTGCCAGGCCTTCACAAAGGTATCCTGCACGGCGTCCTGGGCCATGCCGGCATCCTTCAGATACAGATAGCAGATGCGCAGCAGGCTGTCGCCGTATTGATTCATCAACTGCTCCAGATGCAGGGCCTTTTCTGCATCCGGGCTGTTTTGTACGCTCATGTTCCTGATCGCCTCCTTCACCTAATAGACGATGAAAAACCAGGATTTTTCCAATGGTTTTCGATTTTTTTTGCGGAAAAACCTGTTGATTGCGGGTATCTGTTTTGTTTTTTTGTTTTGCATGCCGCCGTCTCCTGCCTGCATAGGATGTGCCGGGAGGGATGGGCGTGGAAAAGCAGAGCCTGAAAAAACAAACGGCTGTGATGACAATGTGCAATGTACTGATTCGGGGGCTGGGGTTTGTGCTGCGGCTGGTGACGTCCAGGCTATTGGGGGCGGAGGCCCTGGGGGTGATGGAGTTGGCCAGCCAGGCCCATATGCTGGCCTTGACCCCGGCAGCGGCGGGGCTGCCCACGGTGGTGAGCCGCATGACGGCAAGGGAGAAACAGCCGGAAGAAGTGCTGGCCAGTGCCCGGCGGATGGCGGTGCGGCTGGGGCTTTGGATGGGCTGCGGACTGCTGATGCTTTCTCCCTGGATTGCCCGGTGGATGGGGGATGAAAGGATATTGCCCTCCCTTGTTTGCTATGCGCCCTGTGTGCTGATGATCGGGCTGTCCGGGGTATACCGGGGGTACAGTTTGGGCCGGGGCGCTGCCTGGCCCCCGGCGCTGTGCGAAATGGGGGAGCAGGGGGTGCGGCTTTTTTGCGTGGCGGGGCTTTCATTTCTCATTCCCCGGCTGACGGTGGCCTGGCGGGCGGCAGTGCCGGCTTTTGCCACGGTGCTGGGGGAGGGGGCTGGGCTGAGCATCATTGCCCTGTGGCTGCGGGCAGGAAAGGCAAAACCCTCCCCTGCCATGCAGCGGGAGCTTTTCCTTTCTTCCCTGCCCATTACGTTGAACCGGCTGAGCCATACGCTGCTGCGCACGCTGTGCAGCGTGATTGTGCCGCTGCGGCTGTGTGCCGGGGGGCTTTCCCACACAGAGGCCATCAGCCGCATGGGCATGCTGAACGGCATGGTGATGCCCATGATTTTTTTGCCCGGCATATTTTCCGGAGCGCTGGGCACGGTGAGCACCCCCGCCATTGCCGGCTGCAGCTGCCATCGCCGGCGCAGGCAGCTGACGGGGCGGATGATCCTGGCAGCGGCAGCGGTGGGGTGCGTGTGCACCGGTCTTTTGTATGCCCTGGCGCCGCTGATTGGGGAAAGGGTGTACGCCCTGCCGGAGGTGGGGCAGATGATCAGGTTTATGAGCCCCATGGCGGCGGTATTGCCGGTGCAGCAGGTGCTTGGCGGGGTGATGGCGGGGCTGGGGCTGCAAAAGCGCAGCTTTTATTCATCTTTGCTTGGCAGCGGCGTGACGCTGCTGCTCACCTGGCTGTGGACGGCCCGCACGGGCATCCTGGGGGCCGGCTATGCCCACATGATTGGCCACATTGTAACGCTGGTGAGCGGTATCATTTCTTTTTTGCTGCATGAAAAAACAGCCGCCGGAGCGGCTGTGTGAAGTTTATTTTGCCAACAGGGTCTGCACTTCTTTCAGCGTGGGCGGGTTCAGGGGCAGGGGGAAGCGGGTGATGGCCACGGCGGAGCAGGCGGCGGCAAAGCGCACGGTTTCTTCGTCTGTCATGCCGTGGAGCAGCGCGTACACGCAGCCAGCCTTGTAGGTATCCCCGGCGCCCAGGGTGCTGCGCACGTCCACCTGAAAGGCGGGCATGTGGCGCATCTTCCGGCCTTTGCGGCCAAAGTACATACCGTGTTCACCGGCGGTGATGATCACCAGACCATCAGTGTTGTCGGTAAGCAGTGTGTACACTTCTTCCAGGGTGTGGCCTTTATAGTCGCCGTCGGTGCATTCGTGGGAAAGCACGTTGATGGCGGCGTGCCGGTGCAGGTAGGTATCGTGCTTGCAGTCGATGGTGACGTAGGGCTTGAGGTGCTTCACGCAAAGCTCCGCCGCCAGCAGGGTGGATTCGTTGAAGTAGGGGTCAATGGCTGCCACATGGCAGTCCATGATGTCCTGCTCTTTGGGGTCGTTCCAGCGCTTGATGCCCGCTTCATACAGCCGCTGGAACTGGCCCAGGGGCGTGCGGTAAGCCCCGGCAATCAGCACATGGTCCACCAGTCCCTCCCACTCGGGATCAAAGTACAGGGAAGAAAGATCCACGCTCTTGTCTGCGTAGAAGGAGCGGATCAATTCCGCCGGTTCCTTGCCGATATGGGTGCCGTCCATCTTTACGCTGACCCCAAGGGAAGATAGCACCGTGGCTGCCGTGCCGGTTTCACCGCCGGGCAGGAAATAGCGTTCCAGAATTTCGCTGTAGGCGTCCGGTTTTGGAAAGCCGCCCTTCAGCAGGAAGGAATGGGTGCCCAGCACCTGGCCGTGGAGATAAACTTCGTGCATGAGAAGGCTCCTTTCGGGAGGAAAATGGTTTTCTTTAATTATAGCAGGCATCGGGCCTTTGGTCAAAGGGTATAGCCGTGGGCGGCAAGTATATCCAGGGCATCCCGAAAATGTTCCTTTTTCACCAGCACATAATCGGTATTGTAGGTGGAAAGGGCAAAGATGCTGATGCCCCTCTGGGAAAGCAGGCCGGCGATATTGGCCAGGATGCCCACCAGGGAAAAATCCAGTGTACCATCGATGAAAAACCCCAGCCAGCCGTCCTCCCGCCGGAGGGTGTACTGCGGCACGTCCTCTGTTTTGCACACCAGGGAAATTTCCTCTTCCGTTTTCCCCACAAAATAAAATTCCCGGCGCATATCCAGCATTTCTGCCTTTTCCACCTGGCAGACGGTGATGGGGAAATTCAACTGCTTGATTTGCATAATGCCTCCATAGAGAAAGCGCCTGAACGGATGTGTTCAGGCGTTGCGGTTATGAAAAGCGCTGTTCCAGCTCTTCGTATTTCTGATAGGTGATGAGGGCGTCGTGCTCCGTATTTTCCAGCTGCACCACATAGGTCCACCGGCCGTAGGGGGTGATGTTGCGGATGCGGCGCAGGTTGATGATGTAGCTTTTGTGGCAGCGGAAGAAGGTGTCCGGGTCCAGCCGGGCTTCGGTTTCGCTGAGGCTTTCGGAAAGCACATAGCGCTGGCCGTCGTCGGTGTAGATGACGGTGGAGCGCTCCTCCCGCTGCACCAGCAGAATATCCTGCTGGTCGATGAAGGCCACGCCGTCCTTGTGTTTGAGCATCAGCCTTCCCTGTACCTGCCGGATCTGGGCGGGCCTGGGTACGGGCTTTTGCGGGGCGGGCTGGCGGGTTTTGCGGATACGGTCCAGGGTTTGCTCCAGCCGCTCCAGGTTGAAGGGCTTCACCAGGTAATCGAAGGCATAAACCTCGAAGGCCTCCTGGCGGTATTCCTCATGGGCAGTGGCAAAGATGATGATGGCGGCGGGGTTCATATCCTGAATGGCCCGGGCGCACTCAATGCCGTTTCTTTGAGGCATATCCACGTCCATGAACACCACCTGGGGGTGCAATTCCTGAAAGCGGGTGATGGCCTCATCGCCGTCGATGGCCTCGCCGATGAGGGTGAAGCCGTCGGTTTTTTCGATCTTTTTGCGCAGGATCAGGCGCATGCCCGGCTCGTCATCACAGATCAGCACGGTGAAATTGGTATCGGTCATCTGCACCTCCCGGCAAAGCGCTGTGCAGGGCGGGCCATAATTTCGCTGAAAACGATGCCCCGCAGCAGGTCCTGGGCCTGTTCACGGCTGAGCCCTGTTTCGTCCAGTTCCTCTGTCTGAGGGGCGGAAGCGCTGCCCAGCATGAATTCGTGGCAGGCATCCGTGCCCTCGCTTCCGATGACGGGGGCGGCGGGCTTGTGGTTTTCGAGGGTTTTGAGGGTGGGCCTGGCGGCCTTGGGCAGCATATAGTCATGGCAGGGATCGGCGCCGTCCTGGCCGATGGCGGGGGCTGCAGGCACTGCCCTGAGGGCAGGCTTTTCATTCTCCGGCCAGACGGACATGGCGGGCACGGCCACCACCGGTTTTTCCTCCTTGGGGGGCTGGGAAAGGGGCTGAAGCTGCTTCCGGGCAGCCTTTTCCTTTTTCTTCTTGGATTTGCTGACAGCGGAGATAATGGAAATAATGATGGCAAACAATGCTACCGCTAAATCTTCCATATTTTCTCTCCTTTCTTGTCTGGGTGAAATGAGGGGCGGCAGGTGCGCTGCCGCCCCATTATGATACGGAATTACTTTTTCTGGTCCAGGGGCTTCTGGGCTTCCGCGGCGGGAGCGGCGGCCTTGGCAATGCCGTTTCGCATTTCGGTATCGGCCACGGTGTTCTGCATCTGGTAGTAGTCCATCACGCCCAGCTTGCCTTCCTTGAGGGCAGCGGCCATGGCCAGGGGTACCTGAGCCTCGGCTTCCACAACCTTGGCGCGCATTTCCTGCACGGCAGCCTTCATTTCCTGTTCGTGGGCAACGGCCATGGCGCGGCGTTCTTCTGCCTTGGCCTGGGCGATGCGGCGGTCGGCCTCAGCCTGGTCCATTTGCAGCTGGGCGCCGATATTGCGGCCAACGTCCACGTCGGCAATGTCGATGGAGAGAATTTCGTAAGCGGTGCCCTTGTCCAGGCCCTTGTTGAGAACGGTCTGGCTGATGAGGTCGGGGTTTTCCAGCACGGCCTTATGGGTGGTGGAAGAACCGATGGTGGTAACGATGCCTTCGCCGACACGGGCGATGATGGTTTCTTCACCGGCACCGCCCACCAGGCGTTCGATATTGGTGCGCACGGTGATGCGGGCCTTGGCGCGCAGCTCAATGCCGTTCTGGGCAATGGCGGCCACAGGGGGCGTTTCGATGACCTTGGGCAGCACGCTCATCTGCACGGCGTTGAACACGTCACGGCCGGCCAGGTCGATGGCGCAGGCGGTGGTGAAGGACAGGCTGATCTGGGCCTGCTTGGCGGAGATGAGCGCGTTGATCACTTTTTCGATGTTACCGCCGGCCAGCAGGTGGGTTTCCAGCATATCGGTGGTGATATCCAGGCCGGCCTTGCGGGCCTTGATGTAGGCGTTGACCACCTTCTGGGGAGAGATGCGGCGGAAGCGCATACCGATGAGGCTGATGATTTTCACGTGAGCGCCGGAAGCGCGGGCGTTGATCCACAGGCCCAGGGGCACATAGCGGAAGAACAGGGCGATCATCACCAGGGCAACAGCCACCAGGATGACCCAGAGAATGGTAAGGTCCGGTCCATAGGAATATCTCATTGTGTGTTTCCTCCCTCTTTTTGTAAAAGCTTATGCTTTCAGTTCACGTACGATGATGTGGTTGCCGTCGATGCGGTGCACCTTCACGGGCACGTCCTTGCCCAGGTAGGCGCATTCGGAAATCACTTCCAGCCGCACGCCGTCAAATTCCGCCATGCCCACAGGGCTGAGCACGGAGGTGGTAACCCCTTCCTGGCCCAGCAGGGCGGTGAGGGCTTCGTTATCCGCTGCCGGGGTTTCATCCTTGAGGATGAGGGCGGAGCGGCTGATGCGCCCGTGGGATGCGGACTTGATGGATATGGATACCGCTATACCGGCCAGGGCCAGGGCAATCAGCGCCACAGACAAACCTGCGGCCATGCCGTAATGGTTCCACGTGAGCACCACGCCCACCACCAGCAGCAATATGCCTGAGATGCCGGGCAGGCCAAAGCCCGGAACAAATACTTCCACCACCAACAGCGCCACCCCTGCGATCAGGCAGATGATCAGCGGCAGATTGGTCAGAATAAACGCCAGTACGTCTTGCATGGTTCTTTCTCCTTTCCGGGTTTTTGATGGGGACAGCATAACACAGAAAACAGAAGAAGAAAATAGCTTTTGCTCCAAAACATCATTTGGAAGATTCAATTGTCATTTTGTTTCCTGCAGTGCTTCTTTCAGCCCCAGCACATCCGCCTGGTACACCGGCAGCAGCGCCCGGCGGTAGATGATGGAAGCGGGATGGTACAGGGCGTAAAGGGGAATGCCGGCCTTGCTTTCCAGGAAGGTGCCGTGGCAATCCCCGATGGTGATTTTAGGGTCCGTCAGGGCTTTGAGGGGCACATTGCCCAGCGTCACCAGCACCCGGGGCTGCACGATCAGAATCTCTTTCATCAGCCAGGGGGTGAACAGGGCCAATTCCTCTTTGTTGGGGGCGCGGTTGCGGGTGCGGCCGCCTTTGCCCGGCTCGGTGGGGCGGATTTTCACTACATTGGAAATGAAAATATCCTCACGGCGCATTTCCATGAGGGTGAGAAATTCATCCAGATTTTTGCCGGCCTTGCCCACAAAGGGACGGCGCTTGATCACTTCCGTTTCTCCGGGCGCTTCGCCGATGAGCATCAGCTGGGGGCTTTTGTCATTGCCTTCCCCCAATACCAGGGGCTTGTCCTCCCCCGGCCACAGGGGCTGGAAGAATTTTTGCAGTTCGGTGTAAAAGGCTTCCAATTGCGTCATGGATGCATTACTCCTTTATGCCCAGTTCCTTCATTTTTGCCTGCAGGGCCTGCATATCATGCCAGGCGTCCCGCTTCTTGCTTTCGTCCCGAAGCAGCGCCGCCGGGTGGTAGGTGGGCAGGAAAAAGACGCCTTTCTTTTCCACCCAGATGCCCCGGTCCCGCGTGATGCGGATATGGTCCCCCAGGATATACCTGGCGGCAGTGGCCCCCAGCAGCACAATGATTTTCGGTTTCACCAGCGCCACCTGACAGCGAAGATAGGGCATACAGGCAGCGGCTTCCTCCGGGAAGGGAGTCCGGTTCTGGGGCGGGCGGCATTTGACGATGTTGCAGATGAACACCTCTTCCCTGGAAAGCTGAATGGCGGACAGCATTCTGGTAAGCAGCTGGCCGGCTTTTCCCACAAAGGCCAGGCCCTGCAGATCTTCATCCGCCCCCGGCCCTTCGCCGATGAACATGACAGACGCGGCGGCGCTTCCCTGGCCCGGCACCTTGTTGTGGATATTCCGGCACAATTCACATTTTTCGCAGGCAGCAATCTGTTCATGCATCAGATCCCAGGAAATCTCCACGGCGCTTCCTCCTTTGCAAAAATGCGCTGAAGATCAGCGCATCAGAAATGAGTGTATTTTTACTGGAAATGGGTGCGCAGCGTGGCAAAGGTGGAGGAAATATCCTTCCCCAGCCAGGTGATCAGGCTCATCAAAAGGGCGATCAGCAGCAGGATGCACACTACGCCTGCCACCACGCCTAAAAATTCCATCACCCCGGCGGCTACCCGGTAGCGGTCCTGCTTATCTTCCTTTTCCCATTGCTTGCGCAGGTGATAGGGCATCTGGTCGTTATACATGGAAGGCCTCCTTACACATAGTCCATCCAGGGGGAGCTCTCATCCTGCCTGCCCGTCAGGCTGCCCTGGGAAAGGAGCCCGGGAAAGCCCTGCTGGCGCAAGGCCTCGTACAGCACAATGGCCACGGAGTTGGAAAGGTTCAAAGACCTTGCTTCCCTCCGCATGGGGATGCGGATGCACCGGTCATACACCTTTTCCAGCAGGCTTTCGGGCAGGCCCTTTGTTTCGCAGCCGAACACCACAAAGTCGTCCACTTCATAGGCGGCTTCGTGGTAGGCCCGGGGGGCCTTGGTGCTGGCGAAATGGAAGCGGGCGGAAGGGTATTTTTCCATCAGCGCTTCAAAGCTGGGCAGCACCTGCATATCCACCAGGTGGAAATAATCCAGGCCGGCCCGCTTTAAATACTTGTCGGAAATTTCAAAGCCCAAAGGTTCAATCAGGATGAGATGGGCGCCGGTGGCCGCGCAGGTGCGGGCAATATTGCCCGTGTTCTGGGGAATCTCCGGCTGATATAGAACGATGTACATGGATGTTTTGTTCCTTTGCTTTTACAGCGTCACGCCGCTTTTGAAGATGGCAATTTCCCGGTAGCCCTTTTGTTCGGCGGTGGTTTCTTCGCCGTTTGCAATGGCGATGATGCGGGAAAACAGCATTTCCCCCGCCGTTTGCATATCGGTGCCGGAAAGCAGAATGCCGGCGTTGAAATCAATCCAGCCCTTCTTCTTTTCGGAAAGGGCGGTATTGGTGGCTACCTTCATGGTGGGGGCAGGGCCGCCAAGGGGGGTGCCCCGGCCGGTGGTGAAGAGAATCAGCTGGGCGCCGGCGGCGGTGAGGGCCGTCACGGCGCAGATATCGTTGCCGGGGCCCCACACCAGGTTCAGGCCGGGCTTTGCTTCGGGGGTGGCGTAGTCAAGCACGTGTTCCACCGTGGCCAGGCCGCCCTTCTGGGTGCAGCCAAGGCTTTTTTCTTCCAAGGTGGTGATGCCACCGGCCTTGTTGCCGGGGGAGGGGTTTTCGTAAACGGGCATACCGTTCTTTTCGTAATAGGCCTTGAAGCCGTTTACCAGATCGCAGGTCATTTTGAATACCTGTTCATCGCGGCAGCGGGCCATCAGCAGATGTTCCGCCCCGAACATTTCCGGCACTTCCGTCAGCAGCGCCGTGCCTCCGGCAGCGCACAGCCTGTCGGAAATGACGCCCAGCAGGGGGTTGGCCGTGATGCCGGAAAAGCCGTCGCTGCCGCCGCATTTGAGGCCGATGACCAATTTGCTTACAGGAAGCGCCACCCGTTCATCCCGGGCGGTGACGGCCTTCATCTCATCAATCAGCTGAAGGGCAGCTGCTTCTTCGTCCTCCACGTCCTGGCACACCAGGAAGCGGATGCGCTCTTCGTCCACTTCGCCCAGCGCTTCCCGGAATGCCTGCATGGTATTGTTTTCGCAGCCAAGGCCCAATACCAATACGCCGCCGGCATTGGGATGGCGGCACAGGGCCAGCAGCAGCTGTTTGGTGCGGTCATGGTCTTCTCCCAACTGGCTGCAGCCGTAGGGATGGGTGAAGGCATAGACGGGGCTGCCGCCTGTCTGATTGGCCTTTTCAGCAATACGGGTGGCGGTGCGGTTCACGCAGCCAACCAAAGGCAGCACCCAGATTTCATTGCGGATGCCGGCCTTGCCGTCTTTGCGAAGATAGCCCATGAAGCTGCCTTCAAAGGGCTTTGCGGTGTAGGGGACGGCGGGGGTGTATTCATATTCCATTTCGCCGCCCAGCGCCGTTTTCAGGTTATGGCTGTGCACCCATTCGCCGGCCCGGATATCACAGGCGGCCCGGCCGATGGGGTTGCCGTACTTGATGATTTTTTCGCCTTTGGGAATGTCCGTCAGGGCAATCTTGTGCCCGGCGGGGATATCTTCTCGCTTCTGAAAGAGCACGCCCACGTTATCCAGAGGATGAAGCTGCAAATAATCCTGCATCATTTTCTTATTTCTCCCAGGTTTTTTTCATGGCGGCGCGAAGGCCCAGGATCTGCATATCCCTTAGCTGCGCGGTGACCATTTTTTCCAGCCCTTCAATGGCCCGCAGATCCTGGCCCCACATTTCCTGATCGGACAGGGCGGCGTAGCTGAGGCTTTCCGCCGGCATATCGCAGGACAGTTTGGAGAAGGCAGAGAGCACATATTCGTCGTCCCGCACGGGGTAGGGCTTGCCGTCCCGGAGGGCTTCATAGGTGCCGTCAGCATTGCGGTGGGCGCCGGCGTAGAACATAATCAGGGCGGAAAGGCCAAAGCACAGGCAGGGGGGCACTTTCCCTTCCTTGGCAATGTAGTCCTTCAGGGTGGGCAGCACACGGGCCATCCACTTGGAAACGCTGTTGAGGGCGATGGAGAGCAGCTCATGCCGGTTGAAGGGGTTTTCAAAGCGGCGGCACACGGCCATGGCGAAGCTTTCCACTTCTTCCCTGGGGAGGGGCACGTTGGGCATGATTTCATCCAGCAGTGCGTGGCCCAGGAAAGCCCGCACGTCTTCATCCGCCATGCATTCGCCCACGGTATCCAGCCCGGCCATGTAAGCGGCCAGCACCATGGTGGTATGGGCGCCGTTGAGCATACGGACTTTACGCAGCTTATAGGGCTTTACGTTATCGGTGAAGATGACGGGGTTCATTTTATCCAGGGGCAATTCTTCCTTGACGCAGGCCGGGCCTTCGATGACCCACAGGCCGAAGGGCTCTGCGGTGACCAGCTGCTGGTCTTCATAGCCGATTTCGTCAAAAATGCCGGGCACTTCGCTGCGGGGGAAGCCGGTTACAATGCGGTCCACCAACGTGGAGCAGAACACGTTTTCTTCTTCAATCCAGCGGATGAATGCATCCCCCAGGTTCCACTGTGCGGCGGTTTTCAAAACGGCGTCCTTCAGGAAATAGCCGTTATCGTCAATCAGCTCGCAGGGGAGGAGAATAAAGCCCTTCTTGCCCAGCAGGAAGCGCTGGTGCATCAGCCTTGTCAGCTTGCCGGGGAAGGAAGCCTGGGGCGCATCGTTGTAACTGTCCTTGCCGGTGTAGACGATGCCGGCTTCGGTGGTGTTGGACACGATGAAGCGCAGGTCATCGTTTTCTGCCAGGGCCAGGTATTTGTCAAATTCCTGGTAGATTTTCACGGAATCGATGACGCTGCCCACCACACGGGTCTTCTTCACGTCGCCTGTTTCTTCCCGGCCACGGAGCATGACGGTGTACAGATGGTCCTGCTCCCGGAGCATATCCACCATGCCCCTTTCCAGCGGCTGGGCAATGCACACGCCCACGTTGGCATTTTCGGCATTGTTCAGGTTATCGATCATTTCATCCACGAAGGCACGCAGAAAATTGCCTTCACCAAACTGGAGCACCCGGATTTTATTGGGACGGTTTACATCCTTTGCCAATTGAGAAGAGAGACGATCCATACTTTTGTCCTCCAAACAACAAAAATTTTCCTACATTAATTATACCTTAATCTGCCCCCGGTGTAAATGGGCAAATGGCCTTGCAGCTGTACAAAAAGTGTGTTATACTCTTAACAAATTCAGGAACAGGAGGGAATGAACGTGGAAAAGGTGCCGGTGCTTTTGTCCGTCAGCGGCTGGAGCCAGAGCCAGTTTGACGAAGAGGCTGATCCCGTGCGTCTGCTCACCACGGGAACCCTCCAGGGCCAGGAGGACGCCTGGCAGATTGACTATACCGAAACCCAGCCCGACAGCAGCGCCACCCATGATGTGGTGGTGAAAATGCAAAAGGGCGTGGTGACCATGGAACGCAAGGGCGATTATGCCACCTCCATGGTGTTTGAAAAAGGCCGCCGTTTTGAGGGCAGCTATCACACCCCCTACGGCGCCCTGGACATGGGTATTTTTGCCACCCAGGTGAAGTACACCGTGGACGCACAGCAAACAGGCGAAGTGAACCTGAAATACCAGCTGGACCTGCAGGGCCAGTTCGCCGCTACCCATGAGCTGCGCATCCGCTTTTGCCCCTCCCAGAAGGCATGAACATCTGTGAGGCATGGAAAAATGAAATCAGGGGCCTTCTTCCCTGCGGGTTTGTGAAAATCAGCAGGGATGAGGGTTTTTTGTTCGTCAGCGATTATCCCAAGCGCATGGAGAATACCCTTGCCCTGCACCGGGCGCTGGTGAATGCCGGCTTTTCCGTCACGGTGGAAAGGGGCATGGCGTATCTGGACGGCACATTGGAAAAATACCGGCAGGCGGATGCGGAAACAGATTTTCCCTGCCCGCCGCCCATGACGGAAGAAAACGCCCGGCTGCATCATGCTGCCCATTTACTGGCAGCACAAGGCGGCCCGGTGCAAACTGATTCTATGTTCCTTGTGCGGCATATTCTGCGCTGCAGTGCCCTTGCGGATGATAAGGGACTCTCCCTTGTGCCCGGCATGGTGGCCCGGATGAAGCGGGAAAAGGAGCTGCTGCCTGCACTGGCGGGGAAAATACTGTTTTGTTATCTTTCGAAAAAATAAGGAGGCTTTTGTATGCTGATCACCTATCACGGCCATGCGGAATTTATGATTGAACTGGCGGACGGCTTCAAAATCATCACCGATCCGTACGACGCCCATGTGGGCTATGAAATGCAGGAATACGCCTGCGACGCCGCTGTGATCTCCCATGGCCATGGGGATCATAACTTTATCGACAAGCTGACTGGCGCTTATGCCCGGGTGGACCAGGCGGGGGCCTGGCACCTGGCCGGTGATGTGCGGGTGGATATGATCCCCTCCGTGCACGATGAGGCGGGCGGCCAGAAGCGGGGGAAGAACCTGATCATGAAGCTGCAGACAGAGGGGCTGACCCTGGTGCACCTGGGGGATCAGGGGGACGTCCTGACCGCTCAGCAGATCCGGCAGCTGGGCAAGGTGGATATCCTGATGATCCCGGTGGGGGGCTATTACACCGTCGACGCCCAGGGCGCAAAGCAAATTGTGGATGCGCTGCGGCCCCGGGTGGTGATCCCCATGCATTACAAAACAAACGTGAACGCCGATTGGCCCATTGCCGACGAAACCCCGTTCCTGCAATTGATGGGCGCCGAAAATGTGCAGCCCATGCCCCTTATTCGCATCACCCGGGGCGATCTTTCCCAGCAGCCGCAGCTTGCGGTTTTGCAGTTCCGGTGATGCCAGGGCCATCAGCCCTGGACCCAATCCGCGAAGTGGTTGTGCGAATAAACAAGCTGTTTCCGCGTGAAGGTTGAGGGACGAAAAGCAGTTCGTTTATAAATGTAGGAGAGGGGCTTGCCCCTCTCTTTGCATCATGCAGAACACCGGTTGGAAAGAACGCCAATTGTCGGGACAGCCGTTGGTCGTCCGCCGATGGTGTTTGCCCAAGCAGGGGGCTCCTCGCCCCCTGTACCCCCGCGGCAGGGATATCATACCTGCACCCATCCTGCGATGGGGAAGAATGGGAAAACGAACTTGTTTCCGCGTGAAGGTTGAGGGATGAAAAGCAGTTCGCTTATAAGAATGTAGGGGAGGGGCTTGCCCCTCCCTTTGCATCATGCAGAACACCTGTTGGAAAGAATGCCAATTGTAGGGACAGCCGTTGGTCGTCCGCCGATGGTGTTTGCACAAGCAGGGGGCTCCTCGCCCCCTGTACACCCGCGGCAGGGATATAATACCTGCACCCATCCTGCGATGGGGAATAATGGGAAAACGAACTTGTTTCCGCGTGAAGTTTGAGGGATGAAAAGCAGTTCGCTTATAAGAATG
>JAFQHP010000021.1 GCA_017397895.1 Clostridia bacterium | reverse complement strand
CGTCCACTTCGCAGTCCCAGGCCAGGGCGCTGCAGGTGAACAGGGTGCACAGCAGGGCCAGCACGGCTACCAGAAGGAGCTTTTTCTTCATTGGTCATTCCCCTTTTCTCTTGATGCGGAAAATCGTCCTGTAAATAGGAAAAATTTGTCCTTTCGCAAGTCATCTTACGGTTACATGCATGTAATGTCAATAGCTTTTTGGAAAAAAAGTTACAAATTTTCGAAATATAACCGAAATGTAACCGAAATAGGCCACCACATTCCACATGTAATAGGAAGAAAGCAGAAAAATTTGCGAAAAGCAGGGCGGCAGGGGCGGAAGTGTGGTATAATCAGGTTACATGGATACAACAGGAAAGGAGCCGGAAAATGGCGAAGCTGGAACGCATATTGCATGAGGATTTTGACAGACTGACAGCGCGTATTGAGCAGGGCATTTTGCGGGGCAGCAGCTCGGCCACGCTGGAGGAGAGCAGCGATTTTGCCGCAGAGGGGGCTCGGTGCAGCGTGCGGGTGTTTGAGCGCTACAGCTATCTGGGCAGCAACCGGGTGAGCATGAACGTGACCTTGTTCCAACCCCATCCTCAGGCCCCGGTGCAGCTGTGCGCCATTACCTCCGGCGGCAGCCAGGCCATGTTTTTCAAGATGAATACCTTCGGGGAAGAAAGCTTTTTGCAGAAGCTGGAGAAGCTTTTGTAAAACCCTATGACCAAAGGACGGGAAAATGCAATGGATAAAATTCTTTCGTTACTGGCAGCTTATGACACCATCATCCTTCACCGGCACAAAAACCCGGACGGGGATGCCCTGGGCAGCCAGATTGGCCTGAAGCACATCATAGAAGAAAATTATCCGGGAAAAAGGGTGTACATGGCGGGGGATGCCGCCGGGCGGTACAGCTTTATGCCGGGTAGCGAAATGGACCGGGTGCCGGACGAAGCGTACCGCAGCGCCCTGGCGGTGATCCTGGATTGCTCCGCCCCTCATCTGGTGAGCGATGAGCGGTATCAGACCGCCGCCGCCCTGTGCCGGCTGGACCATCACCTGTTCTGCGGGCAGATGGCGCCGGTGGAATATGTGGATTCCTCCTTCGAAAGCTGCTGCGGGCTGATTTGCCACCTGTGTATGGAAAAGGGGCTGCGGGTGAACCGGGCTGCCGCCGAGGCGCTGTACACCGGCATGGTGACAGACAGCGGACGCTTCCGTTACGATTCCACCACCGCCCGTACCATGAACTGCGCAGCTTTTCTGTTGGAAAAGGGCGTGGACACTCAGGAAATTTACCGGCAGCTGTATGCCGCCGATTTGGCCCAACTGCAGCTGAGGGCCCGGTATACCCTGAAAATTCAGTTTACCCCCGCCCATGTAGCCTACATCTACACCACCCTTCAGGAAATGCAGGAATCGGGCGCCGATGAGTTTGCCATTTCCCGGGGCATGGTGGGGGTAATGAGCGATATCCGGGGGGTGGATATCTGGGTGAACTTTACGGAAGTGGAGCGGGGCGTGCTGTGCGAACTGCGCTCCGACCGCTACAACATCAACCCCATTGCCGTGAAATACGGCGGCGGCGGGCACCAGAAGGCCAGCGGGGCCACCCTGCCGGACAGGGAAACTGCCATGGCAATGCTCAGCGACCTGGATGCGCTGATGACGGGAGGGGAAGCAGGATGCAGCCTGTGATGCAGCAGATTTTTGACCGGATTGCCGGGGCAGATACCATCATGATTTTCCGTCACAAACGCATTGACGGGGACTGTGTGGGGGCGTCCAAGGGCATGAAGGGCCTCATCCGGCTCACCTGGCCGGAAAAAAAGGTGTACATCATCGACGACGAAAAAAGCGAGTATCTGTCCTTCCTGGGGAAGGACGATGAAGAAGTGGCGGAGGATGTGTACCGCAGTGCCCTGGGCATTGTGATTGACGTGGGAAACAGGGAGCGGATTTCCAACCAGAAATACGCCCTCTGCCCTGCCCTCATCAAAATTGACCATCATATTGAGCGGGACCCCTACGGCCACATCAACTGGGTGGAGGACGGGCGCAGCTCTGCCTGCGAAATGATTGCCGCTTTTTATGAAGCGTTCCGGGACAGGCTGGTGATTGACGCCCACACCGCCTGCTGCATTTACGCCGGCATGGTAACCGACAGCGGCCGCTTCCAGTACGAAGGGGTCACCGGGGATACCATGCGCCTGGCCGGGCTGATGCTGGACCAGGGGGTGGATACGGAAAAGCTGTACGCCCATCTGTACCTGCGCAGCTTTGACCAATTGAAGTTCAAGGCGCAGATTTATGAGAATATGCAGCTGACCGAAAACGGCGTGGCCTGGGTGCACGTGACCCGCCGGATGCAGCAGCATTTCCATCTGGATTTGGAAACTGCCTCCACCGCCATTTCCAGCCTCAGCGATATCAAGGGGGTATTGTGCTGGCTGGCTTTTATTGATACCGGCACGGAGGAAATCCGGGTGCGGCTGCGCAGCCGCTTTGCCGCCATCAACGGCATTGCGGAAAAATACCGGGGCGGCGGCCATGCCTGCGCCAGCGGCGCCACGGTATACACCCTGGAGGAAAGGGACGCCCTGATCCGGGATGCGGATGCATACATCGGCGAATATAAAAGAACGCACGAGGGATGGCTATGAGAATTTGTATCACCAATGATGACGGGATCCATGCAAAGGGGTTGTGTGTGCTGGCCCGGTGGGCTGGAAAAGTGGGGGATGTAACCATCGTGGCCCCCCGGTACCAGCAAAGCGGCAAAAGCCACAGCATTGATATCCACCAGCCCTACGCCGTGGAAAGGGCGGCCCATGAAACGGGCTTTGCGGCCTGGCAGGTGGATTCCACCCCGGCGGACTGCGTGCGGGTGGCCATGATGGCCCTGGGGGAAAAATTTGACCTGGTGCTTTCCGGCATCAATCACGGCTACAACCTGGGCCGGGAGATCACCTATTCCGGCACAGTGGGCGCTGCGCTGGAGGCGGGGGTGCAGGGCACGAAGGCCATTGCCCTTTCCACCCGGCGGGAAATTTTTGACGGCATGGAAGAAAAGCTGGACAATATGTGGGCCTTCTTTCAGGAAAAGGGGCTGCTGCAGCTGGCGGATGTGTGGAACGTGAACATCCCGGAGGAATACACCGGCCGCATCGTGCTGGCCCGGCAGGGCGGGCCCTTCTATTCCGACACCTTTTTCATGAACGGCGGCTTGGCTTCTGTGGAAGGGAAGCCTGTATGGCAGCCCGGGGGCGACGCCAATGTGGATACCGACGCGGTGCTGCAGTTCGGGCACATTTCCGTCACGCCCCTGACCAACGACCGGACCAACGAAAAAGTATTAAGCCTATGTAAATAAATAGGAAGAAATAAATAGCCGCACCCCGAAGGGTGCGGCATTTTTTTATGGGAAAGGCAGGAATTATTCGTTGGGCAGCTTCACATCGTACAGGCCGGCGGGGAACTGGGACACGCCGATCTTGGAGATGTCGGAGATGTAGGAAACGTTGGAGGTGCTGATGGTGGTATAGGTGCTGTAGGTGCCCAGGTAGAACTGGCCCAGCTCGCCCAGATCACCGATCAGGGTGCAGCGGTCAGCATCCCAGGTGTAGGGAACGGAGGGGGCTGCTTCGATCTTCTGGGTGTTCTTGAGGGAACCGTCATCCTTGGTGTAGGTGGTGATGTTGATGTAGCTCTTCACATCGTCCTTCAGGCAGTACAGATAGTAGCCGCCGTCGGTTTCTTCCAGATAGACGGGGGCGGCATCGCTGAGGGAGGCGGAGGTGGCCAGGTAATTGCCGCTCATTTCACCGGTGAGGTACAGGGTGGCCGGGTTTTCCAGGGCGTTCTGCTGCAGGGCGAAAACGTAGGCCTTGCCCGCTTCGGGGGTTTTCACCTGTTCGGGAACGATGGTGGCAAAGCCGGCGGGGAACTGGGACACGCCGATCTTGGTGATATCGGAGATGTAGGAAACGTTGGAGGAGCTGAAGGTGGCATAGGTGCTGTAGGTGCCCAGGTAGAACTGGCCCAGCTCGCCCAGGTCAGCCACCATGGTGCCGCGCTGGGCATCCCAGGTGTAGGGAACAGAGGGGGCGTCTTCGATCTTCTGGGTGTTCTTGAGGGAACCGTCGTCCTTGGTGTAGGTGGTGATGTTCACATACTTCTTGGCTTCGCCGGCATAGAAGTAGATGTAGTAGCCGCCGTCGGTTTCTTCGATATACACATCAGCAGCTTCCAGCACATTGGCGGTGGAGCCCAGGTAGTTGCCGCTCATTTCGCCGGTGAGGTACAGGGTGGCCGGGGTTTCCAGGCCGTTCTGGTCCAGGGCGAACTTGTAGGCGGTGCCCACTTCAGGGGTATCCACATATACAACGCCGGTGGTGGCCACGGCGGGAATCTGGCGCTGGAAGGAGACGGTTTCGGTGTTGCCGGCGTCGTCCTTCAGGGTGGCGGTGATGGTGTAGATGATTTCAACGGGGCTTTCTTCGGGCACGTCGATGGTGGCAGCGCCTTCCTTGGCAACCACCTGCACCTTTTCGTTATCGCTGGTCCATTCCACAGGATAGCTGACGCCGTTGACAACAACGGCGGAAAGCACATCGTAGTCAACGGAAGTGACCTTGATATCGGTGCGGGAGGCGTTTTTGTACATCTGATAGAGGTAAGCCTTGGCAGATTTGAGATCGTCATTGCCTTCGGCGAGACCGGAAACGCAGCTCAGGCACAGAACCAGAACCGCGATCAGGGCGATCAGCTTTTTCATGATGACTGCTCCTTTTTAATTATTTATGGATGAACGGTGATGTGGGAGGGAAGGAACACCTTGATCTGGTATGTCCCCTCAAAGGAATCCACAATGCCCTTTACGTCAATGGTTTTGCCCAGGTAGGCGTCTTCGCTAATCAGGGCTTTATTTTCGTCATAGAACACTGTGGTGCGCACTTGGATCGGGTGATCCCCGGCTTTGCAGCTGAGGGTCATGGCTCCGTTCTGGGAGCTGTTCCCATCCCGGGTGGTGTGGATGCTTTCCACGAAAAGGCCCTTCATTTCAACGGAGGTGGCCACAGCCAGCTGGGCCCAGTCAAATTCCTGACTGGTTTCTTCTCCCTGAAGGGTTACCTTGCCGTGCAGGAAAGTTTCCGGGGCGGTGAGCACGTAAGCGGGCTGGTGCCCGTCGCTCAGCTTCTGGATATTGCCGGGATCCCGGGGCTTCATCATGCGGTAGTTGAGGCCGGATACCTGCCAGGTTTCTCCGGCTTCGTAATACTGCATGGTGCCCACAATGCGGGCTTCGTTGCCCACCGTCAGGATCTCCATGCCTTTTCCGTTCAGGTTGTAGCCATAGTACACAGAAAGGCCGAAATACATATCCGTTTCCGCGTCATAGGATTCCAGGAAGACGCTGTTGTCGCTGTTCATGGTGATGACACCGTTGAAAGCAACCTTTTTGCCGTTGTAGGCTTCCGGGTTGCTGCGCAGCTCCTTCAGCGTCAGCTCGATGGCGTCGCCATAGTAGAAATCCGGGTCCTTCTGGCCGGAATAGAGGTTCAGCTTCCGGGCTTTCGATTGCTCAATGGCCTTTGTGCAGATATCGCCGTAGCGGTTATTGGCGGAGGAATTGGGTCGGGCCAGGCCCATTTGCAGGATTTCGATATTCAGGTTGCGCCAGGGCTGGCCCTCTGCTTCCTGATACCATACCCAGGCCAGGTACCGGTCGCCGGTGGTATCCTTCTGCCAGGCGTCGGTTTCCGATTCCAGGATGATGGAATGGGCGTTTTCCAGCCGGGAGCGGGTGAAATCTGCGGCCTTTTTGCCGTATTCTTCTACCTTGCCGGTTGTTTCGGGGGTGTTCACAGCCAGAAACCGGGCCTTGAGCACGCCGCCGGGGATCACCGATTCGGGCACAAAGAAATGCACCGTATCTCCGTCAATGAAGGTTTTTACCGTTACCTGCTGCTTTGCCGTTTCGGAGGCGGTATTCAGCGGGATGGAAACCGCCCAATCCACATCCGTCCCTTCCGCCTGGGCGGGGAAAAACCCCGTCAGGCAAAGGAAGGACACAAGCAGAAGCAGGAATTGATGTAGCTTTTTCATGAAGAAATGACGGGATTACCAGCCGATGGCGTATTCGCATTCAGCGATGGTGTCGGCGAAGGCTTCGTTGATCTTGGCATCCACGTCTTCGGTGTCGGCAACGTTGAAGCACTTGGTCAGCAGGGCGCCCACCTGGCTGCGGGCGGTGGAGGAGCCGTTGAAGGCGGGAGAGGTGTAGTAGGCATCCGCCTGTTCCAGACACACCTTGGTGCTCAGGGCAGCAATGTAGTCGCCACCGTTGGCGCTTTCGATGAAGTTGGCATACACTTCGTTGTTGGTGACGCTCTTGATGACGGGCACATAGCCGGAGTTCATGGAGAATTCAGCTTGGAAGGCCACGTTGGTGGTCATGAACTTGACGAACAGCCAGCTGGCGGCCACTTCCTGGGGGTTGGTGTCCTTGAGGATGCACAGGGAGGGACCCTGAGAGATGACCTTCTTGTTGTTCAGGTCGGCCTGGGGAATGGTGGCGATGCCCACTTCGAAGGGATATTCGCCGTTTTCCTTGGCAGGACGCTGATGGGTGGCGCCGGCGGAGGAGCCGATGGACATGTAGCTCTTGATTTCGCTGGTGGAAACGAACAGGCCGGAGGTGTAGCCGCCGTGCAGGGTCTGGGTGGTGACGTAGCCGTTCTGATACCAGTCACGGAAGCGCTTCACAAAGGCCTTGCAGTCGTCGTTGTCAAAGAGGATGTGGGGAGCGGTGGCGCTGGTGTAGGGGATTTTCAGCTGTTCGCACATGGTGATGAACCAGTTGGATTCGCTGTCATAGCCCAGGGGGATGGACATGGGATCGATGGCCACAATCTGTTCAAACAGCTGTTCCATTTCGTCCCAGGTGGTGGGCACGGTGAGGTTGTTGGCATCGAAGAAGGTCTTGTTGTAATAGAGCACTTCGGTGGACTTGCTGAAGGGCAGGGCGTACATCAGGCCATCGCCGAACTGCTTGCCTTCGTTGTAATAGCCTTCGATGAAGTCGGCCTTCTGTTCGGCGGTGAGGCCGAAGGTTTCGGTGGTGCCGTCGGCGCGGGTCACCTGGGCTTCGCTGTCAATGTAGGCGTCCAGGGTCTGCACGGCCTTGGCCAGGTTGTACAGGGCCACATGGTCGGGATAGCAGTAGGCGATGTTGGGCTGGATGCCTTCGGGAATTTCCTTGGCAATCTGGTCGCGCACGTCGTCGTAGCCGCCGATCTGGGAGTGGACGATGTGGATGTTGGGATAGAGCGTGTTGAATTCCGCGATATAAGAATCCAGCAGTTCACGCTTGGCGGCGTCCATGGTGTGGTAGAAGATGATGGTCACTTCGCTGCCATCATAGACAGGGGCGTCCTCCGCCACGGCAACGGAGCCAAGGCTCAGCAGCATGGCCAGGAGCAGGAGCAGGGAAACGAGCTTCTTCATGAGAGATTCCTTCCTTTCTCTTGGTGGGTGGGTAAAATATGTTACAGGCTTTACGCCGGATAACCGGGGAGTATCAGCCCTTGATGCCGCTGCGGCTGACACCGGACATGATGTACTTGCGCAGGAACACAAAGACCAGGAACAAAGGCAGGGATACCAGGGCCACGGCCGCCATCTGCACGGGGTAGTTCACATCGCCGGTGGTATCGGTGAAGGCATTGCGAAGGCCGTTGGTGATCATGCGGTGCTCTTCGTCGTTGGCCACCAGCCGGGGCCAGATGTAGCTGTTCCAGGCGCCCATCATTTTCAGGATGGTGATGGAAATCAGCGTGGGCAGGGACAGGGGCACCATCACCTTCCACAGGTATTTGAAATCGCTGGTGCCGTCCACCTTGGCGGCCAGGTACAGTTCATTGGGAATTTGCAAAAAGTTCTGGCGCAAAAGGTAGATGTAGAAAATGCTCACCAGGAAGGGCACAATCAGCACTGTATAGCTGTTCAGCCAGCCCAGGGAAATGACGGTGGAATAGTTGGTGATGGTGAATAGTTCGCCGGGGATCATCATGGTGGCAAGCAGGGCGGCGAAAAGCAGCTCCTTGCCCTTGAACTGAAGCCTGGCAAAGGCGAAGGCCGTGAAGATGGTGATCACCAGGGAAAGCAGTGTGCTCACCAGGCCCACATACATGGTGTTCATAAACAGCCGGCCCAGGTTTGCGGTGGTGAAGGCCTCGGCATAGTTGGACAGCATCACATGCACGGGGAAGAGGGTTGGGGGGCTGAGGCGGTATTCCGCCAGGGACTTGAGGGAGGAAATGACCATCCAGTAAAACGGGAACAGCACCACCAGCGCCATCAGGAAGAGGAAAAGGTAAATGCCGCCCTGGCTGAGAACGTGGAAAAATTTCTGATAGACGGAGGTTTTCCGCATATCCTTTTCCCTCATGGTTTTCATGCTTTCTGCCATTTGGTTTCCCCCTTTCCTCAGTAATGGACCCGTTTTTTACTGACCTGCAGGTTGATCAGCGTAACAACGAGGATGATGCCGAACAGAATCAGCGCAGCGGCGCTGGCGCCGCCCTGGTTATCCAATTCCAGCGAATCGTAAATGAGGCCCACCATGGTGTTCAGCCGCCCTGCGTCGTGCACCGGGCCCATGTTTTCGCCGAAGATACCCACAATGCTGGTGTATTCCTTGAACCCGCCGATGAACCCGGTGATGACCACATAGGCAATCATGGGGGAAAGCAGGGGTACCGTAATGCGGGTGAGCACCCGCCAGCGGGGGGCGGAGTCCACCTTGGCGGCGTCGTAATACTGCTTGTTGATGCTCTGCAGTCCGCCAAGCAGCACCAGGATTTTGAAGGGCAGGGCGTTCCACACGATGTAGATCACCATCACCAGCATATTCATTTCGTAGGAGGAGCCGGTGTTGATGAAGTTGATGAAGTTCTTGGGGTCGCTGTTGCCGCTGATGAGGCGGATGATATCGTTGACGATGCCGTAGCTGACGATCACGGGCCGGCGGGTGCCGATGGAGCCGATGACGTTGAACATGGCGGCAAATACCATGCCGATGGCGATGGAGTTGGTCACATAGGGCAGGAAGAAGATGGTCTGCAGTGCCTTGCGCAAGGGGCCGATGGCGTTGAGGGCCACGGCGATCAATAGCGCCAGGATGGTGGATACGGGCACGGTGATCAGGCACAGAAGGATGGTGTTTTTCATGGCCTGCAAAAAGTCCGGATGGCCCACCACGTGGATGAAGTTGCCCAGGCCGATCTTGAAGGTGACATCACCGCCGGCCTTGGTCAGCCCCGAATAACCCTCCAGGAAGGCCATGGATACGGTGTTGATGATGGGCCATACGGTGAAAATGAGCAGCAGCACGATGGCCGGGGCCAGGTACAGCCAGGCTTTCCATTGTTGTTTGCTTTCTACCATAGCGCACCACCTCAGAAATAGATACGTTCTTCGGTATCCCGGTTGAAGAGGAACACCTTGTGGCTCTTGAGGGAATAGCATACCTCTTCCCCGCCGATATTCACCTTATGGTCCGCATTGATGATGGAGCGGATGATGGGGTTGAGGCTATGCTCGTGGGTGGATACGATGCTCACGTCCCGGCCCATCACTTCCACATTGGAAAGGCGGCAATGGAGAGGGCCCTGTTCATCCAGGATGAACCCTTCGGGGCGGATGCCCACGGTGACAGGCTGGTCTTCCACGCCGTTCACGTCCAGTACCACGGCACCGCCGATGAGCAGCTTTCCTTCCTTCACTTCCCCTTCAAACACATTGATGGGGGGCGTGCCCAGGAACTTGGCTACAAACAGGTTGGCGGGGCTGTCGTACACATTCTGGGGTTCGCCGATTTGCTGCACCACGCCCAGCTTCATCACCACGATCATATCGGAAATGGACATGGCCTCTTCCTGGTCATGGGTGACGAAAACGGTGGTGATGCCCGTTTCCTTCTGGATGCGGCGGATTTCTTCCCGGGTTTGCAAACGCAGCCGGGCATCCAGGTTGGACAGCGGCTCGTCCAGCAGCAACACCCTTGGCATTTTCACCAGCGCCCGGGCAATGGCCACCCGCTGCTGCTGGCCGCCGGAAAGCTCGGAGGGCTTGCGGTCCATCAGTTCTTCAATCTGCACCAGTTTAGCTGCGTGGTAGGCCTGCTCCAGCATTTTTTCCTTGGGCATTTTGTCCTCGCCCCGCAGGTTCTGCAAGGGGAAGAGGATATTCTGCTTGACGGTCATGTGGGGATAGAGGGCATAGTTCTGGAACACCAGGCCGATGCCCCGCTTTTCGGTGGACAGCTCGGTCACGTCGTCTTCCCCGAAAAAGATCTGGCCGCTGGTGGGCTTTTGCAGGCCGCTGATCATGTAAAGCGTGGTGGACTTGCCGCAGCCGGAGGGGCCCAGCAGGCCGATGAGCTTGCCGTCCGGAATTTCAAAATCAAAATTATTGACGGCAATCACTTCATCATTGGATTTTTTGTTGCGGCTGGGGAAAATCTTGGTCAGGTTTTTCAGAACGATTTTCATAAGCATCCCTTCCCTTTATCAGATTGGTAAATTCAATTTATTCAATAGCTCTGCTGAGCCACTTTTTCCGCATGGCGCTTTTCCTTATACGCAATCAGCGCTTCCCGGGAGTCAAAAATCATCTGGCTGCCCATATCCACGGTGACGGTTTTTGCCAGCAGGTCGTGGATGCAGGAATTGGTGTGGGTGGCGATCATCACCACGGCCTGCAGGATGAAAAGCAGCAGCAGCACCAACAGTCCCACCCCGCCCATGGCGCCAAACAAGAGCATCATGATGATGAAAACGGGCACCATGGTTTCCACGGCGTACTTGCCCAGCACCGTGCGGGCAAACAGCATGGGGGCGCTGAGCTTCACGGAAGATGTGTGCATGACGGCAATGCCGAAGATTTTTTTGCCTAAGGTCTGCCCGTTTTTGAAAAGCAGGGGGATCAGAAACTCCATCAGCAAAAAGGCAAGCAATAGCCCGAAGGACACGATCATCAGGCTCAATTCCAGCATCATGCCCAGGGCCTTCCGGGCCCCTTCGTCGGCGTTAAGGGCGTCAAACGCTTCCGTCATCCGGGCCTTTTCCGCTTCTCCCAGCTGCTCATAGGCGGTGGCGGACAGGCGCATATCCACCTGGTACATTTCTCCGTATTGGTCATAGGCGTTATTGACGGTGGCGGCGTGGGTGTTGTAGCCCAGCAAACCGCTGAGAATAAAGGCGAACAGCACGGCCACCACCGAAAGCAATATGGCGTCAAAAAGAAAGGCAGAAATACGCTTCCACATACTGGCCTTTTGCAGGTCATCCATCATGGGTGTTATCCTTTCCAAGATGCTTATTTTACTCAGGCTCATTGCAAGCCCATTTCCTTATTACATTATACAATAAAAATACAAAAAAATCTACAATTTCCGCCATGGAAATGCGATAAAATACACAGTTTCTGCCGCAGAGGATGAAAAAGAAAAAAGAAAGCGTTTTCTCATCAAATTCTCATCATTTTCCACCTTTTACTTTTATCTTCCCCTGCTATCCTATACCCGTAACGAAGAAAGAAGCGAGGAAAGAAACGAAATGGTACATTACAGTGTGATCGAAAAGCTGCGCAAGCAGGCCCGTGTATCTTATGAAGATGCCAAGGAAGCCCTGGAAATGACGGAATGGGACGTGCTGGACGCCTATGTGTGGCTGGAAGCCCGGGGCAAGGTGGGCACGGTGGAATGGGAAGAAGCCGCCGAAGAAAAGGTGCAGGCTGATCCTGCCGTGGAAGAAAAGGTTCAGGATGACGAAAACCTGATTACCCGTCTTTTGCGCATGGGCCGTGAAAACCGGCTGGTGGCACGGAGTAAGCGGGGCCGGGTGGGCAGCCTGTCTATCTGGGGGCTTGTGTTCGTGGTGCTGTTTTTCCGCAAGTTTGCGTTTTTTATGTTCCTGTTCTCCCTGCTGATGCAGGTGAAATATTCCTTTGAAGGCCCGGATATCAAAAAGACCAATACCCAGGCCGCCCGATAACGCCATCCCCCTCTCTCTCTTGCCCGCGGCGAAAGCTGCGGGCGTTTTTTTTACATATAAAAAAGGCCAGCCGATGCGGCTGGCATGAAAGCGGGGGTTACAGTTTTTCTGCGATATCGAAAATGAGCCGTTCGGATTTTTCCCAGCCCAGGCAGGGGTCGGTGATGGATTTGCCGAACACATGCTCGCCGGCGCCCTGGGCGCCGTCCTCCAGATAGCTTTCGATCATCAGGCCCTTCACCAGGCCTTTGATGATGGGGCTGGCGTTGCGGGAGTGGATGATGTCCTTGGCGATGCGGATCTGCTCCAGGTATTTCTTGCCGGAGTTATTGTGGTTGGTATCCACGATGACGGAGGGGTTTTTCAGCCCGGAGGCGATGTAGAGATCGTTGAGCTGCAGCAGGTCCTCATAATGATAGTTGGAGATGCTGCGGCCGGCAAAATCCAGATAGCCCCGCATGATGGCATGGGCGTAGGGGTTGCCGTCGCTGACCACTTCCCAGCCCCGGTAGAGGAAGGTGTGGCTGGACTGGGCGGCCTTGACGGCGTTGAGCATGACGGACAGTTCGCCGCCGGTGGGGTTTTTCATGCCGGCAGGGATATCCAGGCCGCTGGCGGTGAGCCGGTGCTGCTGGTTTTCCACGGACCGGGCGCCGATGGCCACGTAGGACAGCAGGTCGGACAGGTAGCGGTAGTTTTCGGGATAGAGCATTTCATCTGCACAGGAAAAATCGTAATCCCGCAGGGCGTCCATGTGCAGTTCGCGGATGGCGATGAGGCCCTTGTACATATCGGGCTTGGCCTCCGGGTCCGGCTGGTGGAGCATGCCCTTGTAGCCGGCGCCGGTGGTGCGGGGCTTGTTGGTGTAAATGCGGGGGACGATGATCATTTTGTCGGATACCTGGTCCGCCACCTTCCTTAGCCGGGAAATGTATTCCAGGACCGGTTCGCTGTGGTCGGCAGAGCAGGGGCCGATGATGAGGATAAACTTGTCGGATTTTCCTTCAAATACGTCGCAGATGGCCCGGTCACGCTGGGCCTTTACCTGGGCCATGCGTTCCGTTACCGGGAATTCCTGTTTGACCTCCTGCGGGATGGGCAGCTTACGCTGGAAATTCATGGACATAATGTGTGTACCTCTTGCTTTCAAAAAAGTGAACAACCTATACAATACACCTTCCCCGCCGTTTGTCAAGAAAGCAAAGGCCCTGCCGCAGAAAAAAACCATAAAAAACGCAGGAAGCAAAAGGCGGGGGATATTCGTTTTTTCAGACAGAGCAGGATTTTTTTCCGCCGGGGCAAAAACAGTTGAAACCATTTTTACCCCTCCCCCGTCTAACAGGTGACTTAAGTCAGAAACACAAAAGGAGCCGACAGCGTGCAAAACGAGGATTTCACCCGGGCTATTCTTTCCATGACGGATACCCTTTACCGCGTGGCCGCCACCCAATTGCGTACCCCGGCGGACCGGGAGGATGCCGTGCAGGAATGCTTGCGCAAGGCCTGGGAAAAACGAAATACCCTGCGGCAGGAAAGATACCTGCAGACCTGGGTGATCCGCATTCTTCTGAACGAATGCCACACCATTCAGCGCCGTTAGGCCCGTATCTTCCCCCGGGATGTGATCCCGGCGGTGCAAAGGGAAAAGGAAGAAACCGGGCTGAAGGAAGCGCTGCTGCAACTGGAGGAAAGATACCGCACCCCCATCCTGCTGCACTATGTGGAGGGGTACACGGTGAAGGAAGTGGCGGGGATACTGCGGGTGCCCCAGGGCACGGTGAAAACCTGGCTTTCCAGGGGAAGACAGGCGCTTTCGGCCATACTGAAGGAGGAGGTGTTTGAAGGATGAAAAGGGCAGATGATTTCAAAAAAGCCATGGAAACGGAAGAAAGCTTCCGCCTGTGCGTCCAAAGAACGGTAGCCTCCCTTGTATATGAGGAGGAAAAGCCTGTGAAGAAAAAAGTTAGCTTCGGGCTGGTGTTGGCATTGGTGCTGGTGCTGGTGACGGCAGGGGCCGTGGCCGCAGAGCAGTGGGGCATACTCAGCTTCCTGAAGGGCCAGGGCAAAACGCCCACGGAGGATATGCTTCAGTTTCATGCCGGCGCCTGGCGCCGGAAGGAGGATTTGGTGAAAATCACCGTGAACGAGGGCCTGTATGAGGAAAGCATCCTGTACCTGGCCGTCACGGTGGAGCCCTATGAGGAAAGCACCCTGGTGCTGCCCCTGCCTGAAAATACGAAAACCTACCGCACCGATGAAATTTCCATGAACAGCGCCATGGGCACCAACGCCTTTGCCGCCAACCAGACGGTGCTGGACTATGCCAGGGAAAAGGGCTTTGCCCATGTGGTGATGCTGGAGGTGCCCTCCCTTCATGCCGACAGCACAGGCGGTGTGAAGGCCCCTCAGTCCAACAGGCCCGACGCCATTCAATATGAAATGATGGAGGACGGCAGGCTGCGGTTCATCCTGCAAAAGCAGATTGAGCACCGGCTGGAGGAGGGCTTCCCGGAAAAAACAGAGTGGGTGTCCCTCTATGCCATGGGCTATAAAAGCGACGTGAAGGATAACGGCGCATGGCTCCACGGCTTTGGCCAGACGGCTTCCATTCAGTACGAATTGTTTGGAAGCGACCTTTCCCGCCGCAGCGTGGCGGAGGATGCTCATGACATTGCAGGCTACCGGGGCTATGTGGAATACGTCAGCGTGACGCCCTATGAGGATTACGCCGCCGTAACCATCCGCATCAATGATGCGCGAAGGGAAAATGACGATCTGTGGATGAGCGGGCCCTACTGGGCGGTGCTGGACGAAGAGGGCAACCGGATGTGCTATGTGGAGATGAAGCTGCAAAGCGCCATCTATCAGGACGACCGCTCCCTGGAGCACAGCACCCTCCATTTCGGCACCATTCCCCTGGATTGCGTGCCGGAGGGCAATCGGTTCACCCTGCAGGCGGAAAACTGGAACAACCACAATATCGTTTACGATTGCTACACCTACACCCTGGAATAACAGGCGAAGGCGGCTGCAATACAGAATGAAACAATGCCGGGAGGGGGCAGTCCCCTCCCGGCGCTTTTTTATTGCAGCACCTGGGCGGCCATGTCCAGCAATTCTTTGGTGGTGGGCACGGGGAAGGCTTCCAGGTAATAGTGGGTGAAGCTTTGTTCCAGGCAGACGTCGTAGAGCCGGTTGTTTGTTTCGCTGAAGAAATCGAAGCTGTATTCCTTTTCAGGGGGCAGAATTTCTTCCCAGGTGCGCCAGTCCAGGCAGAACATACAGTTGCCCAGACGGATGTACAGCCGCCAATTGGCGTTATCGCACCACAGGAAGGTGTTCTGGTCGGTCAGATAGGTGTCTGTGATGGTACCGTATACCTTTTCCCCGCTTTCCAGGGAATAAAGAAGGAACTGGCCGTCCCGGGTGAAAAGGGCCAGGCATTGGTCGCTGGCGGCAAATGTCATTTTCAGCAGAGAGGATGGGGGCAGGCCTACCGGGATGGAGCGGATGAGGCCGGAGGAGGCGCTGTAGATGCGCAGCGTCTGGTCCTCGTCATAGACGGCAAGGAGGGACTGCTGTGCGGCCAGGGCCATGGGCCGGTCGCAGGAGCCGCGGGCGGGGTCCTCCGCATAGGTCCATTTTTTCCGGGCGCAGCTGTAGAAATGAAAGCCTGCCATGGCTGCATTGCTTTCGGCGTCAAAATGGCTCAGCACCATCAGCCCGTTTTCGCCCACCCGGAACAGGCCGCTGTGCCAGTTGCCCTGTGTGCTGGTCCAGTTGACGCTTTCCGGAAGCGGAAGGGCGGTTTCCCCTTCCCCGTCCGTCCAGAGGGTGATTTCCTTCTCCGAGCAGCGGGCCGTGAGCAGGCTGCCGCTTTCCGTTTGCCGGGCGGCATCTGCCCGCCAATACTGATCGGCGGAGGAATAGGGATCGGAAAGCTGGTGCACGGTGCCTTCCCTGCTGATGGAGGCAATGGCGCCGTACTCCGTCAGGGCCATTACACCGCCGTCCTTTGTGAGCAGATACCGGCTGAAGGTCAGCACGGTTTCTTCATCCAGGGGGATGGCGGTGAGGGTGTTTTTAGTGGGATCTGTCAGCACCAGGCCCCGCTGCTGCTTATCCGAAAGATTGGCTTCTCCCATCAGCACCTGCCCGGCGGGATTCTGGTCCAGGTAGGAGCCGATGTAGGTGATCGCTCCATTTTCCGGGCGGAGGGCAATGTGCTGCAGCTGGGATGGGGAGGGCATGGCCGTGATGTGATAGGCGCAAAGCCGGTCCTCCGACAGGCACAGGATGCTGCCGCCCCCTTCCTGCACCGGCAGGGGCAGAACATTTTCAATGGTGGTTTCGGTGGTGCTGCCCTGCAAAGGCCCGCCCTTCCAGGGCTGGGCGAAGGCAGTGGCGGGCAGGCGGAGGCATGCGCCGAAGAACTGGGAATCATACAGGCCGTTGGCATTCACCCAGCCCATGACGCTGAAGCCGTCGGACAGGGTGTAGCCGAACATGCCCTCCCCTGCATCCCACAGGCTGATCACCGGGGCGGACAGGGGGGTGGTATCATGCATGGAGCCGTCGTCCAGGTTGACGGCGTAAAGGTTGCTGCCGATGCCGGCAATGACGCAGGTCCGGCTGGCAAAGGCGTGGCAGCGGAGGGTGGTAGAGAGATAGATATCCTGCTCCAGGGCTGTGGTCCACAGGGTTTTGCCGGAAGATAGATCCACGCACTGCATGAAGGCATCCTTCTGCTTGCTGATGATGACAGCCCGGTTGTTGCCCAGGGGGAGGGTTTGCAGGTGGTTGTAGGTATCTGCAATATCCTGGGTGCGGTATTCGGTCAGGGCGGCGGTGCGGCTGTCCAGGTCCACCAGGCACAGGCGGGCGGAGCAATTGGAGGTTTCCAGCATCACTGTATCGTACACATACAAGGTGAACAGGAAGGTGTTTTTGTCCAGGTACATGGCGCTCTGCTCCGGGCCGGAGGCGGGGAAGGATACCTTCTGAGGGGACTGGACGCTCACAAGGGGAACGGAGCGCACCGGGGAAGCGTCTGCCAGGGAATAGGAAAGGAAATTATAATCGGAATGGGTGTAAGAGAGGCTGCTGAAATCAAACTCCCCGGAGTTTACCTCTTCAATGAAGGAAAATTCCTGGGTTTCTTCATTCAGGAACAGGCCCTGGGCAATGATGTTTTCTACGGTCAGGCTCCAGATGGTCTGGCCGGTGAGGGTGTTCAGGGCGGAAAGCTGCTTGCCGTAGCGGAAAACCAGCATCTGGCCGGTACTGTTCAGGTACAGCTGTGCTTTTTCCGCAAGAAGCACATCGGTCTCCTGGGGCCGCACCTGCCAGATGACCCGGCCGTCCAAAGTATCAAAGCAGCGCACGACGGCATTGGCATCGATGGTGTACACATACCGGCCGTCCTGGGAATAGAGCATATTGGATACCGGGGCATTGTGCTCCAGCGGCATTTTTTTCATCAGGGGCGGGTCACTTTTGAGATCGAACACATCCATGGATTCCATCAGCACCCGTTCCGCCGGGGCATAATAGGGGCGGTCCGTCCCTTCGGTATACAGCGCGGCAGAGGCGTATTCAATAGCGGCGGCGGTATCCCCTTCTGAAAGGGCTTCATCCGCTTCCTTTACCAGCAGGGAGGATTCGCGAAGCAGCGTGGCCTGGGTGATCTGGGTGAGCTGATCGTTCTTTTCGGATAATTCCCGGTTTTTTGAAATCAGCATGGCAAAAAAACCGGAAAGCAGCAGCACAGCCGAAAGGATGACGGCCAGGGCCTGCCTGCGCCGACGGTTTTTTTCCCGCTGTACCAGGCTGTCGTAGGAGCAGCCCAGCATGGCGGCGTACAGCTTTTTGATGCTGCCCTTCAGCTTTTTCAGGGCGCCGGCGGTGGTATCGGCCCTGACGTCCAGGGCCAGGGGCTCCACCTCCTGGTATTCCAGGGTGTGGGGGTTTTGCACATGGGTAAGGGCCCGGGGGAACACATCCTTCGGCTCTCCCCCGGCCAGCACCACAAAGGCGTCCCTGGCATCATGGTGCTGCAGGAAATAATCCACCTCCCGCTGCACCCAGGGGGACTGGGCAGCCTCCTTGGAGCAGATGACGATCAGATACCGGGAAGCGTCCAGCGCCCGGCAGATGCTGTCGGTCAGGTCGCTGGAGATGGGCAATTCTTCCTCATCCCGGAACACAACCCCCAGCTTTGCCGCCCCCTTGCGCAGGGCCCTGGGGATAACGTAATGCTCAATCAGCGAATGAACCGCCTTGGCAACGGCGGCGTCCCGGGGGGCGTGTTTATAGCTGATAAAGGCGATGTAGGATCGATCCATTTCGGTCTCCTTGGTGCAAATAATAGGAAGGGCAAACGCACTTGAATTTTCTTTCCCCTATTTTACTGCATATTTCATTTGCGAACAAGAGAAAATTACCGCTTCATGAAAAAAACCAGCCTGTTCAGGCTGGTTGCTGATTTTCAATCGCTGCTAAATAAATTACTGATCCTCGCCGAAATCGGCCGCATAGGCGGCGATGAGCTTTTCGGGCCAGTCGCCCACGGGCTCCAGCCGGCCGGTGAAGCAATGAAAAACAGCGGTTATGAGGAAGGAACATTCCCTTGCTTCATAACCGCTGTTTTTTTCGGGGCGTATGCGCCGGTCAGGGCAGGAATTGGTGGTACGGTACAAGGTCGGCGGAGAAGGCGGTGCCGTCCTCCAGCAGGTAGGAAAACATGACCTGCACCTCCCCCGGATAATCCTCCACAGGCAGCAGGCACAATTGCAGGGGGAAGGTGACATCGGCAAAGGTGTTGGCCCAGATCATGCTTTCCAGCGCCTGCATATCCTTCATGTGCGGCAATCTTCCCTGCGCATCCCTGGTGATTTCGTACACGGGCAGCAGGTTCTGCACGATGTCGAAGGCCTGGGGAAAATCCGTAGCGGGCAGCGGGGCTTCAAAGCGCAGGATGGCTTCTTGATCGGCGGAGGAAAAGGTGGTTTCTGCCACGGGGACTGTCATGGAATCCAGCAAAAGTGAATTCCCTTCGGCAAAGAGGTGGCTCATTTTCCAGGTTTCCTTTCCGCCCTGTATGGAAACGGAAAAGGCGGCCCAGGCGGCATCGCTTTCCCCTTCCCGGCTGATATACAGCCCGCTGAAGGGGGCGCGCCAGGTTCCCTCCTCCTTTTGCAGCACAATGCCGCACACCAAAGGCGCCAGGCAGTTTTCATCCCGCACCATCAGATGGGCCGTCACTTCCTGCGCCCCGGGCACATCCGCCGCCTGCAGCAGTACGCTGCGGTTCCGGCTGGTTTGAGGGATCATCAGGCGATCCGAAAGGGGCACCACGGGGGACTGCAGGAATGTTTCCGCCTGGGAAAGACGGATAATGTCCCCATAGCAGGCTGTCCGGCCGGCGGGCAGATCCGCTTCCACAAGCACATCTGCCATCAGCCTGCCTTCCTGTCCCTCCCATTTGAAATTCCCCTGGAAACGGAGGGCGTGCACATCCCACGGGGCGGCAATATTGTCTCCGGTCAGGGTGAAGGTGTCCACCAGGGCGGTATGGGGAAGGACGGTGGAATCGGCGCCGGCCACCAGGCTCATGCTTTCCTGCGGGCCTTGGTTGATGCTGAAGCTGTGCCAGCTTACCTCCAGGGGAGTATCCGTTTTGTTGCGGTACACAAATACGGGGGCGATGCGGTTTTCCTCCCCTTCAAAGCCCATCAGCTGCAGGGACAGCCGCTCATCCTCATACAGGGTTACGGCAGCGGCTTTCCCCTGCAGGGGAAGGCTGCGATGGGAGGCGTAATCGTAGGGCGTGGGAAGGGAGAAGGTGAAGGCGGGGCGCTTTTCCACCCCTTCGCCGTACAGAAGGCAGCGGAGGGTGATGCTTTCCACCGCATCCAGTCCCAGGGCGCTCATGGCGTCGGAAATGAAATATTCACTGTCAATGGACCAGGAAACGCCGGTGTGGATGCGGTTATCCAGCGCAGCCTCTACCAGCATGGTTTTCCCGGCCGGTACCAGGCAATGGACAGCGCCGGAAAATTCCGAAACCTGCACGCTGTTGATGGAAAGGGACAGGCTTTCCACCTTCAGGTCCGTCTGCGTTTCGTTGGTGATGCGGATGTTTGCCTGCAGCAGCTCCTTTTCATCCACGCTCAGGGATATCAGCTCCATCTTTACCCCTTCCTGCCGGCAGACGGCCAGGGGCTGTGGCGGCCGGGCGGCGGACAGGAGGGGAGAAAAATCCAGCGGAAGGGAGATTTTTTCCGTCAGGAAGGTTTTTTGATCGTCGGCGGTTTCCCCCCGGCGGATGAATTGCAGCTGCAGGGTATTGCTTGCGGAAAAATGCAGAATATCCAGAGGCTGGGCGGACATGGATACAATCAGCTGCCGCCTCTCCCCCGGTTCCAGGCCCCCGTAGGCCATGCCGATATCCAGGCCGGACTGGAAGGCGGTATCATCCAGGAAAACGTATTCCATCTGCAGGGGAAGGGAGTTTTCCGTTTTGTTTTCAACGTCCAGGTGGAACCTCACTTTTGCGTCCAGGGAGGAGGATACCATTTCCACCTTACTCAGAAGGATGCGGCATTCTTCGTTGTCAAGAAGCAGGGTGTTCCCGGCATCGGTGATGTGGGCATTGGGGTTTTCCAGAGGCAGAAGATGGGTGACGTGCAGGTTGCCCTGGGTATCGTACACATACATCAGGGCGCAGAGGGCTGCGCTGTCCACCTGCTGGCTGGAAAACTTCAGCGTGTAAGGGCGGCTGATATCAAAGCCCCGGGAGCGGAAGGTGCCGTCGTCCTGCCATTGGGAAAAGGGAAGCAATTCTCCTGTTTCGCTGTAGGCAGGCCGGGCGCTGTTCACCACGCAGTAGAAATAGCGATAGTAAGAAAAGTCCAGGTCGTGGCGGGTGGTGTAGGTACCGTCCTCCATTTGTTCTTCCGCATACAGAAACTGCAGGGTATCTCCGTCCTCTGACAGGCGGTAATGCAGGCAGACGGATTTGCCGTTCCACACATGGTCCGGGGTGACGTAGCCCTGGAGCACATAATGGTCATCTGCGATGGTGTAGCTGAACTGGCTGTTGCTCATCTGGCCGTTTTCGTCCAGCACATACAGCTGCCGCCCGTCATAGGTGATTTGCAGCCGGCCCGCTTCATCCGGCGGGGGCAGCGTTTCCCGGTAGGTGAAGCCGTAGCCCCAGTGCTCGTCGGCGGAGAAGATCAGCAATTCTGCCCCGGCCAGGTTCTGCTGCTGTTCCGGGGTCAGGGAAAGGGAAATTTTCTGGGCGTTCAGGCCGGGGACTGTGTCCAGCGACAGGCGCAGGTGTTCCCACCCCGTCAATTGCTCGCCCAGCCAGATGCCGGTATAGGCGTCCAGGTACCGGAGGTATTCTTCGCTCAGAGGAAATTGACGGTAGGCTGTCTGCCAGCCGCTGACGAAGGAGGATTTATTGTAGTAGGGATGGTAAACCGAAAGACCCTCCAGCCCTTCGATATTGCTTTTGTTATACAGGATGGCATCGTCCAGCGCCTCTTCCAGGGCCAGGGCCTGATCTGGGAACAGGGCGGCATACTGGCGGGAAAGGGCTGTCAGGTCCACCAGGTCCCATTCGTTATCGGCACTGGCGGCACGGCTTACCCCGACACTGCTGCGGCGCAGGGCGGCTACGGAGGAAAAGTTTTTTTCCGACAGTTCACTGCGGACGGCGGAAAACAATTGATCCGCCGCCTGCCGGACGGGGGCAATTTTGCCAAGGTCGATCAGGGAGAGGGTGATGTTGTTGCCGGGGTTGCGGGCCATGGAGGACTGGTAATAGCAGTCGATGATCCTTTCGCCGGTCTGCGCGCCGGATGCATCCAGGTGAAGATCGGAAAGGAAGCTGTAATCCCAGCCCCTGCCGGGCTCGGTATCCTGGGAGGCGATCATATATTCGGCATAGGGGGATATGAGGCAGGCGGTTTCCGCATTGGCCATGAGGCAGGCGTCAAAGCCGATGAAGCTGAGCTTGTTGTTTTCATGAAAGGGGCTGTTTTCCAGGGCCTGGCGCATTTCTTCGGGGGTGAGGGCGTCATAATCATGCAGGGTATCAATGCACAGCCCGCTGACCGGCCCCATGCCGTGGTCCCAGATAATCAGCGCATAGTGCCGGGCGGGGTAAAGTTCAAAGGCGTGGTGCATCAGGGCGGACAGGGGACCGGCGCTGCCCATGCTTTCCATGGGAAGCTCTGTATCTTTGATGAGCCGGGCTTTTTCCAGATGATAGATGCCGGGGCAGAGGGAATCCACCCCCGGCGTCTGCCAGCTTTCGCTGCCGCCTGTCATGATGACCAGGTTCACCTTTTCCCGGTCATAGCCGGACTTGATCATTTCCAGAATGTCGGCGGTGGCGGCGGAGTAGTTGGCTTCCAGGTCGCTGCCGGTCATATAGATCATCAGCGTGATCTGCTTTTCCCCGGCCCGGGCTGAAAAAAGGGGCATCAGCAGCATCAGGGCCAGGCAGAAAACCAGTATTTTTTTCATAGACGGAATACTCCTTCTGAAATGTGCAATGAAAGGCTGTGTGTGCTCATCATATAATGAAACGGGGGCTTTGTCAAACAATGGCGAAAAAGAAATTGACAAAGGAAAGCGATGTGTGATACATTGAAAAAAATACCAGAGAAAAGAGGTTGTCCCCCTTGAAAAAGCGTTTTTTGTGTATGCTGCTTGCCCTGATGGTACTGCTGCCCGTGTTTGCCTTTGCCCAGGAAGCGGAAGAAAGCAATGTGGGTGAAGTGATTGTACGGGAGGGCCTGGCGGAAATTGAAGACGGCCCCGTGGGCGAAAATGCGCCCTTCATTCCGGAAGGAATGCTGGAGGATGCGGACGAAGGGGACCGTGCTGTCATCGGTGCGGATAACAGAAGCTCCGTCAATCCCTCCAAATACCCCTATTCCGCTATTGCCTACATGGAAGTGTACGGCAAATGCGACTGCAGCTGGACGGCCACCGGCTTTATGGTGGATAAGGACTGGCTGATGACGGCGGGGCATTGCCTGGTGTGCACACAGCACCAGCAGTGGGCGGACCGGATCACCTTCTACTTCGGCTACCGCAGCCGGTCCGATTATCTGTACCGCTACAACAGTCAGTGGACCGCCTGGACTGACAATACTCTCTTTGCCGGCGATAATTCCTATAAGGATCACGACTGGGGCTATGTGAAGCTGAACAAGAACGTGGGCGATACCACCGGCTGGTTCGGTATGCGCTACGGCATGGCCGATTCTGAGTATGACCTGGAATGGTTCAACGTGGCCGGCTACCGCAACGGCAAAATCCAGACCAGCGTTGGCCATGCGGAAGCGTACAATTCCTACCGTGTGCTTCACTATGCGGACACCGAGCCGGGCTACAGCGGCTGCCCTGTGTTTGACAACGAATATTATGCCGTTGCCATCAACACTGCCCATTTCACCGACGGCACTGCCAATATCGGCCGGCGCATCACCTCCCAGCTGTACCACGATATGCAAAGCAACGGCTTCTGATTGTTCGGGTAAAGCGCCGGGGGCGCGGCACTGCAGATTGAATGAAAAAAAGGCCCCTGGCAGACATAAAAAAGAACCTGTATTTCTTGGAATACAGGTTCTTTTTCTTATGCCTTTTCAGGCGGGGTCATTTCATACCTTCCTGCGCTTCTTCCAAAGCATAGCCAGCATGCCGGCGGAGAGCACCGTCAGGCCGATCCACAGGCCGATATGGCTGTTATCATCGGTCTTGGGAATCTTCCGGTTCACGATGGTGCCAAAGTCTTCAGCGCAGGCGGGCGCTTCTTCACCCTCTGCCGCTTCGCCGTAGCTTGCCTGGAAGCCGTCCAGGGGTTCTTCCACCACGGTGTACACTGCCGTTTCACCATTCTCTTTCCGCTACCTGATGGACCGAGGCAGAAGAAATTGCTGTTGTCCGTAATCTTGTTCTTGCCTTCCTTTCCGCTGATGTCT
>JAFQHP010000020.1 GCA_017397895.1 Clostridia bacterium | reverse complement strand
GGTTTGCAAAAATTTGTTATTTCCGCATGATGCTTGAGGAAACGATGGGGTGTCAGCCACGGGCACAATGAAAACGATAAAAATAGCGGCCGAGAGAATATATTCTCTCGCCGCTTATTTTTTCGTTTTCCCCGGATGCCAGGGCATCCGGTTGGCGGTGGAACACCGCCGGCCCGTGGGTGGCGGGGCCACACCCGATTCGCAATGTTTCAATCTTCTTCCCCCATGGAATTTCTGCGTGTTACAAGCCACAGCGGAATAATGTTTGGTATACAAGTCCACTACTTCCGCAAAGGGGTCAAGGGGCGATGCCCCTTGTGGGGTGCAGGGGTGAAACCCCTCATCGTCTCCCCACGCTTCAGCGGGAGATTGCCTGTTCGACAAGTCCACTACTTCCGCAAAAGGGTCAAGGGGCAATGCCCCTTGTGGGGTGCAGGAGTGAAGCCCCTCAGGTCTCCCCAAGCAACAGCGGGAGATTGATTGTTCTGTATGTCGCCCACTTCCGCAAAAGGGTCAAGGGGCAATGCCCCTTGGTTGAGGGGGCAACGCCCCTCAACCAAACTGAGGCAAAGAAAAAAGGAAGGGGCGAGCCCTTCCTTAATCAATTTTCGTTCCGAAGAAACTGCATCAGGGCTGGCGGCCGATGTAAGCCAGAATGCCGCCGTCCACATACAATACCTGGCCGTTGACAAAGTCGCTGGCGTCGGAAGCCAGGAACAGGGCGGGGCCCATCAGATCCTCCGGGGTGCCCCAGCGTTCGGCCGGAGTCTTGGCACGGATGAACTGATCAAAGGGATGGCGGCTGCCATCGGGCTGGAGTTCACGCAGGGGGGCCGTCTGGGGCGTTTCAATATAGCCCGGGCCCAGGCCGTTGCACTGGATATTGTACTGGCCGTATTCGGAGCAGATGTTGCGGGTGAGCATCTTCAGGCCGCCCTTGGCAGCGGCGTAAGCGGACACGGTTTCCCGGCCCAGCTCGCTCATCATGGAGCAGATATTGATGATCTTGCCATGGCCCTTTTCCATCATGCCGGGGATCACGGCCTTGGCCACGATATAGGGGGCCACCAGGTCCACATCGATGACTTTCCGGAAATCTTTGCTTTCCATTTCGATCATGGGAATGCGGCGGATGATGCCGGCATTGTTCACCAGAATATCGATCACGCCCACTTCCGCGGCGATTTTCTTCACCATGGCCTGCACGGCGTCTTCGTCGGTCACGTCGCACACATAGCCGTAGGCCTTGATGCCGGCTGCTTCATAAGCAGCCAGGCCCTTGTCCACCAGTTCCTGGTTGATATCGTTGAACACCACGGTGGCGCCGGCTGCGGCAAGGCCGTTGGCAATGGCAAAGCCGATACCATAGCTGCCGCCGGTCACCAGGGCCACCTTGCCCTGCAGGGAAAACTTGCTCATATCAAATGCCATATTCATTTACCTCATTTCATGTCGGTGGGCTGGAAGGAGTCCATATCGTCAAAGGCCTGGTTTTCGCCGCACATGGCCCAGATGAAAGTGTAGTTGCTGGTGCCGCAGCCGCTGTGGATGGACCAGGAGGGAGAAATGACCGCATCAAAATTGTTCATCACAATGTGGCGGGTTTCCTGGGGCTGGCCCATGAAGTGCATGACCACCTGGTTTTCGGGAATTTCGAAATAGGTGTACACTTCCATGCGGCGTTCATGGGTGTGGCTGGGCATGGTGTTCCACACGCTGCCGGGGGCCAGCTGGGTGAGGCCCATCAGCAGCTGGCAGGTTTCCAGCACGGCGGGGTGGATGAACTGGTTGATGACACGCTTGTTGGCGTTTTCATCCTCGCCGCAGGGCCGCTTCTGGGCTTCGGCAAAGGAGATGAAGGTGGTCTTGCAGGCCCGATGGGCGGGGGAAGAACACAAGTAGAACTTGGCGGGGTTTTCCTTATCCTTGCTGCCGAACTTTACTTCCTTGGTGCCCATGGTGATGTACAGGCAATCTTCAAAGGTCATGTCAAAGCGCTGGCCGTCGGCCTCGATATAGCCGTCGCCACCCAGATTGAACACGCCGGCTTCCCGCCGCTCCAGGAAATACTGGGTGCCGAAGTTCTTCCAGATATCAATGCCCTTGTCCACAGACACCACTTCGTCCACCGGCATAATGCCCATCACCACCATGCGGTCCACATGGGAGTAGGTGGCCTGGACGGTATCCTTCTGATAAAGATCGGTGATCAGGAATTCCTTGCGCAGCTCTTCCGTTGTGTAGCGGCGCACGTCCTGGGGATTGGCAGAGTAACGAATGTCCATAGGTGTTCCCTCCGTTTATATTATCAATGGCTTAAATCACTTTTTCCGTTTCGGCGTCAAACAGATACACGCTTTCCACCGGGATAGAGAAGGAAATATAACTGTCCATAGCGGGAATTTCATGGGGCGTTACCTTCAGGATGGATTTATCTTCATCCACATCCATATACACATTGGCGTTGTCGCCCAGCATTTCCGTCAGTTCCACGGTGCCGCTGATGATGTAGGCATTTTCCTGATCGCCCAGCACAATGGCCTCGGGCCGGAAGCCGAAAATGATTTCCTTGCCTTCGTATTCGGCAATCTTATCGCCCAGCTTCAGGGACAAATCCAGGCTGTGCTCGCCCACCTGAATGCAGCCCTTTTCCACCTTGCGGCGGATGAAGTTCATGGGCGGTTCCCCAATGAACCCGGCCACGAACATATTCACAGGGTTAAAATACACATCCCGGGGGGTGCCGATCTGCTGCACATAGCCGTCCTTCATCACCACAATACGGTCCGCCATGGTCATGGCTTCGGTCTGGTCATGGGTCACATAGATGGTGGTGGCGCCGGTTTCCCGGTGGATCTGGGTGATTTCGGAGCGCATGGTCACGCGCTGCTTGGCGTCCAGGTTGGAAAGCGGTTCGTCCATCAGGAACACGCCCACCTTGCGGATGATGGAGCGGCCCACCGCCACGCGCTGGCGCTGGCCGCCGGACAGGGCACGGGGCATCCGGTCCAGATAATCCGTCAGGCCCAGGATCTTGGCGGTTTTCTGCACGCGCTCATCAATCACATCCTCGTCCACGCCTTGCAGGGACAGGCCGAAGGCCAGGTTATCATACACCGTCATATTGGGATAGAGGGCATAGCTTTGGAACACCATAGCCACTTCCCTTTGCCGGGGACCCCACTGATTGGCCACTTCCCCATTGATGAGGAATTCACCCTTGCTGATATCTTCCAGCCCGGCAATCATCCGCAGCGTGGTGGATTTACCGCAGCCGGAGGGGCCCACGAACACGATAAATTCACCCTTTTCCGCTTCCAGGTTGAAATCGTGCACGGCGTGGAAGCCGTTGGGGTAAATTTTGTTGATGTCTTTGAGCGTCAGGTATGCCATATTGATACGCTCCCTTTCTTGAATTTCGAATAAATGGACGCCACCCCGGGGGGGATGGACAAATTGCCCATAATTTGATAAAATAACGGCAGATATACCACCAACCGATACAAGAGGTGATCCAATGAACGATATCGTGTTTGCAGGTAAGCACTTTCTCACCTACAGCGTCAGCCGCCACAAGCATGACAGCTGGGAGCTGGTGTACTGCACCCGGGACTCAGGCACCTTCGTTTTCGACGGCCTGCGCCTGCCCTATTCCGTGGGGGATATTGTGGTCATTCCGCCGGATGTGCCCCATGAGAATGTCAGCGAGAACGGCTTCACCAATATTCACCTGAATATTATCAACGCCGCCCTGCCCTTCCGTCAGCCCGTAATCATCCGGGATGACGCCAATCATTCCATCCTGCATCTGTTTTCCGATGCTTACTACCATTTCAGCGGCAGCCACGAAAAACGGATGCTGCTTCTACCCGCCTACGGCAGCCTGATTGTCAAGTCCATGGCGGCCAATCAGTCCGCCCATCCCAAGAACCGGGTGGCGGAGGAGATTGAACGCAACATCGTGCAGAACTACGCCAACGCCAATTATGAGCTGGACGCCTTTTTGCACACCATGCCCTACTGCTACGACCATCTGTGCAAAATTTTCCGCAAGGAGCTGGGCATGACCCCCCACAAATACCTGACCAACCTGCGCCTGCAGGCGGCGGCGGAATTGTTGTGCTCCGCCCACAACAGCGGCAATATCACGGAAGTGGCGCTATTGTGCGGCTTCAAAAACCCGCTGTATTTCTCCCGGCTGTTCAAAAAGAAGTACGAGGTATCCCCCAAGGAATACTACCGCCGCAAGCTGGAAGAAAAGCAGCACGAGGCCCAGGATTCAGACAGCCAGAAAATTATTCTGGACGAGTGAGCCGGGCAACCTCCGTGTAGCACATCACAAAGGGCGCTGCGCCTTTTGCGTCGTTTTTCACCACAGGCTCCGAAATGTAATAGGCATAGGTGCCGTCCCGGCGTTTATCCTTTTCCGGGCCCAGGCCGGCCACCAGGCAAATGCCGTCCAGCACCAGGTTTTCCCCTTCAAAAGTCAAATACCGGTCACTGATGCCGCGGAAGGTTTTCAAGCCTTCTGCGGCATATTTTTTATCCAGGATGCCCAGCCTTGCCCCTTTCAGCATGGCATAGGCCATCATGGAGGAACCGCTGGTTTCCAGGTAGTTGCCTTCCCGGCCGCCCTGGTCCACCACCTGCCAGAACATACCGCTGTCCTTGTCCTGATAGGGAAGCAGGCCTTCCATCATTTCCCGCAGCAGGGAAGCAATGTATGCCTTTTCTTCCCCTTCCGGCAGGATGCCCGCAATATCCACAAGCGCCGTGGCGAACCACCCCTGCGCCCGCAGCCAGAAGCTTTTTGACAGGCCGGTTTCCTTATCCGCCCAGAAGACGGTGCGGCTCTGGTCATAGCCGTGGTAGTACAGCTTCTTTTCTTCGTCGAACATCTTTTCCCGCACCGTGCGGATCTGCCCGACAATATCGCTGTAATCGCCGCTGCCAAAGTGCTTTTCATACAAAGCGGCGAACACCTGGGCCATGTAAATGCCGTCCAGCCACACCTGGTTGGGGTAAATCTTCTTGTGCCAGAAGCTGCCTTCCGCCGTGCGGGGCTGCGCATCCAGCGCTTTTTTCATCACGTCGATGGCCCGGCGGTATTTTTCCTTCCCCGTCATCTGATACAAAGGGAACAGCACCTTGCCCTCGTTGATATCGTCCAGGGTCTGTTTTTCCGGCTGGAAGGTGCGGATGGAGCCGTCCTCCGACACGAAGCTGTCGATAAAGCTTTCCACAAAATCGGCATAGCGTCTGTCGCCGGTGATTTCCGTCATTTCCAGCAGCGCCCCCAGCATGCACCCGTCAATATAGTTCCAGGTAGCGGGCAGGCCCTGGCGGGCACGCTCAATATTCCAGGCCGTCTTTTCCGGGGAGGAATTCTGAATCAGGTGCAGCACATAGGCGCTCATCTTTTCCATCATCATTCCACCTCACGCAGGCCAGCAGCCTGCACTTGCGTGCAGTTTTCCGTGATCATCAGGTCGCCCTCTGCGCCCTGCACCACCACGTCCTCAATGCACACTTTTTTCACGTTGTTCAGATACAGGCCCATTTTGCACCGCTTCACCGCATCGTTTTGCATGGCGGGCACAAAGGGCTTGGCGTCGGGATTAAACCCGATGCGCACCCGGGAGAAGGTCACCTGGTCAATGGGCGCTTCGGGCAGGCCGTCAATATAGCAGGCCGCCGCTTCTGCACCGGTGCAGGTGATGTCCCGGAAGGTGAAGGTGCCCAGATGAGGCGTGCGGTCGTCCACAGGCAGGGGCGTGCGGCACTTCACATAATCAGAGAACCGGTCCGGGTCACAGCAGTTATACCACATGTTCACCACAAAGGGGGTGATCACGTCTTCCATCAGGATATTGTCGAACACGATGCCGGTAATCTGGCAGTCCTTGCCCCGGCCCCGGCGGGTTTTGATGCGCAGGCCCCGGTCCGTCTTCTTAAAGAAGCAGCGGGTGACGGTGAGATCCTTCACGCCGCAGGCGGTTTCGCTGCCCAGCGTTACGGCGCCGTGGCCAAAGGCCATCAGGCAGTTGCGAATCACATGATCGCTGGCCGCCTGGTTGCGCTCCCGGCACAGTTCAATCTTGCCGGACTTGATGGCGATGCAGTCATCCCCCACGCTCAGCCGGCAGCCGATGATGTTCACGCCCTTGCAGGCCTCCGGGTCAATGGCGTCGGTGTTGGGGCTGTTCTTGGGCGCTTCCACCGCCACATCGTAGAAGGACACGTTTTCGGAATAGAAGGGATGCAGATTCCAGGAGGGGGAATTTTTCGCCGTCACGCCGTGGAGGGTGACGTTTTTGCAATTGCAGAAGAACATCAGCCTGGGCCGGGCCGTTTCGAAGTTTTTGTATTCCGTCCAGAAATCGCTGTTTGGGGCATTGCCGTCCACCACGCCCTGGCCGCAGATGACAATATCCTCGCAGTATTCGGCATGGATGAGGCTCTGGTACATGGTGCGGGTGAGGCCTTCAAAGGTGCCCACCATGATGTTTTTGCCGCCGTTCATTTCCGGCACCAGGCCGGGCAGAATGGAATACTTCTGCCTGTCCGGGCAGCCCAGCAGCACGGCGCCCCTGGAAATTTCCAGCGTCAGGTGGCTGCGCAGGGCCAGAGGACGGCACAGGTACGTGCCGGCTGGGAAATACAGCCTTGCGCCCCGGGGAGTGAAATGAATGGCAGCCTGGATGGCGTCGGTATCGTCATGGATGCCGTCGCCCACTGCGCCAAACTGCTTCACGTCCACAGCGCAGGCTTCCTTTGCGGTGCGGAAAGCAATTTCTTCCGTTTCTTCCCCCTGCTTTACCGTGACGGTATAGGCCGTATCCGGCTGCAGGTCATACAGGGAAAACACATTGGTATCGGCGGTAAACTGCTTTTCGCCGTTCAGATATACATCAAAGGCTGCGGGAGCATAGTAAGGCGACAGGTGCGCCGTTTCAAAACAGCAGCTGGATGCGCCGGTGTAAATCAGCTTCGTCATGCCCGTTTGCTCCTTTTACTTATTTTTTGCATCCTCCACAATCTTGCGGAAGGTGCGCTTCACTGCAATAAACAGCATATCCGCCCCGGTGGCAAAAATGCCGAACAGGATGGGCTCCACCCCCAGCATCTGCTTGGCACCGAAAACGGAGATGAGCATCATATTGACCAGGTTATAGAGGGTGATCACAGCGGCCATCAGCAAAAAGCCGTACATCAGGTTCATGAAAAAGCCCATGGCGCCCCGCCGGGTCACCAGCATCCAGTCCCGGCTGCCGCCGGGCATTTTTTCGGTGAAGCGCAGGAAATGGTTGATCAGCAAATCCGTCACCATGCCCAGCACCACCGCGCCGATAAACAGCATGTCCCACTGGTTGGTCACATAGACCCCCAGGCCCATGAACACAAAGAAGCATACCGCGCCGTAGAACCAGAACTTGATCAGCAGCGCCTTCACGCTTTCGGGCAGCTTCCACTTTTTCTTGCCGGAGCGGTACTTATCCAGCTCCGCCTGGGAATACCGGGGGGCATTTTCCGCCGTGGTGTTTACCAGATCGTCCACGGCGCCGGTGTGCAGCTGGTAGTATTCCCCCGCTGCCTTATCCGGCTGCTTTGCTTTTTCCTTGGCCATTTTTAGTCCTCAGACAGGATAATTTCTTCCATATTGCCGTTTTCTTCCACATCCAGGGAGGTATTCACCTTCCGCAGCAGCTTGCGCAGCACGGGCACCAGCAGCGTCAGCACAGCACCCACGGCAATGATGATGCGGTGCACATTCAGCACATTCTGCGCCTTGCCCACATAGGCCGTGGAGCCGGTGAGGGAAATGGGGTTATCCGCACGGGTGAGGGCCCGGGTGATGCAGGACAGGTAATGGGTGTCGCAGTAAACGAGCAGGCCCAGCATCACAAACATCAATACCAGCATGGGGATGTTGGTCTTTTTGCGATGGGGATAGGCGTTCATAAAGCACACGAAGGACAACAGGGAAAAGAGCATGGTGCAAAAGCCGCTCAGGCCCATGCCCCCCAGCTGAATTTTGGCCGTGGTATCGGAAATATGGGTCAGGTTCAGGGAATAATACAGGAAAGCCGCTCCCAGCACCAGCATGGGAATCATCTGGGGCTTGCGCTTGAGGGAAACCATCATCTTGCGGAAAAATTCCTTGATGCCGCCGGGCTGCTTGTTGTTTTTCCTTGCCATGGTATGCCCTCCTTTCATCTGATGGCGTTGGTGGTTTGCTTATCGAAGAAGTGGCGCTTGACGAACTGCACGTTCACCATATCGCCGGCCTTATAATCGCACCAGCCCCGCAGCTTGCAGGTGATGGCGCTGTCGGCGGTATGGCCGTCGGACAGGCGGCCGTGCACCAGGGTGTTCATGCCCAGGTTTTCGTTGGAATACACCTTCACCTGCACATTGCCACCCTCGTCCACATCTTCCGGACGCACACCCAGGGTAACTTCCTGGCCTTCATAGCCGGCAAGCAATTCCTTTTCCTTTTCGGTCAGGTCAATGGTGAAATGAGCACCCACAGCCTTTCCATATTCAATCTTCACAGTGAAGAAATTCATGGGCGGCAGGCCAATAAAGCTGGCCACAAACAGGTTGGCCGGGGTATCATACAGTTCCAGCGGCGTGCCCACCTGCTGCACCCGGCCCATGGACATACACACAATGCGGTCCGCCAGGGTGAGGGCCTCGGTCTGGTCGTGGGTGACGTAGAGCATGGTGGCGTTCATGCGCTTGTGCAAAAGCAGAATTTCACGTCTCGTGGCACCGCGCAGCTTGGCGTCCAGGTTGGATAAGGGTTCGTCAAAAAGGAACACCTTGGGGTTACGCACAATGGCACGGCCCATTGCCACGCGCTGGCGCTGGCCGCCGGAAAGCTGCTTGGGCTTTTTGTTCAATTGGTCCGTCAGGCCCAGAATTTCAGCCGCAGCCAGCACCTTCTTGTGGATCACATTGGGGTCTTCCTTGCGCAGCGTCAGGGAGAAGGCCATGTTTTCATACACCGTCATGTGGCCGTAGAGGGCATAGTTCTGGAACACCATGGCCATGTCACGGTCCTTGGCGGGGGCGGTAGTGATGTCCTTCCCGTCCAGCAGCAGCCTGCCGCCGGAAATATCCTCCAGGCCGGCCACCATGCGCAGCGTGGTGCTCTTTCCGCAGCCGGAAGGGCCCACCAGCACGATAAATTCGCCGTCCTTCACTTCCAGGTTGAAGTCAAAAACAGCCTGTACATTATTGTCGTAAATCTTATCCAGATGCTGTAAGCTGATATTGGCCATAGGGCAACTCCTTTACTTGGCAAGTGCCAGGGAAGCGTTATAAGCATGCAGGCGGCGGCTCTTCACCACGGCAATGATACCGGCGGCAAAGCAGCACAGGGCAGAAAGCACCAGGCAGATAATCACCCAGGTAAACTGGCCGCCTTCCATCACAGGCACCTCCACCACTTTTTTCAGCACAGGGTCGCTGCGCTTGGTGAGAGCAGCATGGGCCATCATGGGCAGGATGAACACCCGGACGATCTGCCCGGCGCCCAGGCCCAGCAAAATGTAGCCGTAGCTTACCTTATAGTTCTTCACGCCTTCGGAAGCCAGGAAGCTGACCAGCATGAACACCAGGTTGTACACCACCGAAACGCCAATCAGCGCTGTGTAGTACCAGTTGCCCACGTCGGATTCATAAATGCTGACGAAGAACAGCACGTCGAACAAAATGGCCAGATACACAAGCCGGGAGGAAAGGGTATTCTTGGTGAAGCGCATCCGGTCCAGGCGGGTCTGCTTCACATCGTCGGTATGCAGGTTGGTCATTTTGCCACGCCCCTTCCTTCTTCGATCAGCTTCTTTTCAGCCTTCATCAGGGAAAGCTTCCACACATAGTTCGCAATCAGCAACACGCACACCAGCACCAGCACCGCCAACACGGCATAATGGGCGTCGAACCAGAAGGTGGAATCGATATACTCTTTCCTTCTGCGGGTGGCATACTTCTGATAGGCTTCAAAATCAATCTGCAAAAACTGGGCCTTGAAATGCTCCACCTGCTGATGCATCCAGAAGGCGAACACAAGGCCTGCGCCGGAAAACAAGGCCGTGGAAACGGCATTGCCGATGTAATACCTGCGCCGCACATGGGTGTTGGTCACAAACAGGAGGCAGGCGGCCAGCAAAAGCAAAATGGAGTTGTTCAGAAGCTGCTTATTGAAGGGCTGGATGTTGTAATACACCTCCGCCCCGGGCACATTCACCTTGGCGGTGGCCAGCTTTGCCTCTTCGGGCAGGGCATAGAACAGGCCGTCATACAAATCCGTAGACAGGCCCAGCGCATACAAAAATGCCACGGCGCAGGCCGCCAGCGCCGCAAAGCAAAGAATTTTTTGCCAGGTGAGTTGCTTTTTGTACATGCGATAACCTCCTGAATAAAGGCACGCACGGCCTTGGCCGCCCGTGCAGATCATATCCGGTTCCCATCAGCCTCCGTTTATTCCGGGGGCTGATGGGAACCCATGACGGGGCATGAAGCCCCGCCATGGATAGGGTTATTTTTGCTTACTTAGCCAGGCCTTCGTAGTAGACCAGCAGACGATCGTAGGCTTCCTGCTTGAGGAACAGGTAGTCAGCGCCGCCCATGGTGTCAGCGATGGTGCTCACAGCTTCTTCAGCGGAGAACATACCTTCGGTGGCAAAGCCGGCCACGATGATGTCAACGAAAGCGTTGGCGCCGCCCTTGGCAGCGTTGAACTTTTCAGACAGAGCGGAGTAGCTCTTGAGGGTTTCGTTCTCGTTCTTGGTGTTGGGCAGAACGGTGGGAACGGAGGTGTACCAGGGATTTTCGGTCACAGCCAGTTCGGGGTGCTTGATGGTGCCCAGGCCGATAGCCACGGAGATCTTACCGGCGCCTTCCTTACCCACTTCGTGAGTGCACTGATATTCGAAGGCCTGGCTCTTGGCGAAGGACAGGGTGGAGCCCAGGAACTGACGGGCATAGTTGGTGTAGTTACCGGAAGCCTTTTCCCACAGTTCAGCGTAGGTGGCGTCGGCGATCACGGGCATTTCGGTGCCGTTGAAGTTGAAGGTCACGAAGGAGCCGTCGTCATTCTGCTTGATGAAAGCGGAGGGGCCGTAGCTCATCAGGATCATGCCTTCGGGGCTGTAAGCGTAGTCGATCAGGGCCAGAGCAGCATTCAGCTTGGCTTCGTCGCCGGCAACGCCAGCCACGGAGATGCCCCAACCGTCGGTCTTCACAGAGCGCCAGGATTCGGTAAAGCGCATGTAGACGCCGTTTTCGTCGGTGCCGTCATACCAGCGGGCCACGGGAACCATCACGGCCATGTACTTTTCGCCGTCCTGCAGCTTGGTTTCGTTGTAGACGGTCTGGGTCTGGTTGTAGTCATAGTGCATGAAGCCCAGGTCGTTTTCCAGGTAGGTGGCGGTGGATTCTTCAGCAGTTTCCACGAAAGCCTTGGAGATCAGGCCTTCCTGAACCAGGGTGTTCATCTTGGCCATGGCTTCGTAGGCGTCCAGTTCCTGACGGGCGTCACGGAGGTAGCCATCAGTGTCGATCCACAGGAAATCCTGACGGGATTCCAGGCCGCGCACGCCGAACAGGGTGCCGGCGAAGCGGAACATATCAACACGACGCTGGTTGTTGTTGTCTTCGCGGGAGAACAGGCCCTGCACGGTGTCGGTGCCGTTGAGGGTCTGGGGGTTGGCCACGACGCAGCGCAGCAGGGCCACCAGTTCGTCAGCATCCCAGGCAGCGTTCTGGCCAACAAAGAGGTTGGAGCGGGTGGTGCCGTAGTAGCCGTTGTAAGCTTCGTCGATGTAGGTACGGAGCATATTCACGGCGGCAACGCCATCCAGTTCGCCGGCGTCATTCATCTTGGCGACGATGTTGCCAGCCGCGTCATAGTTCTTGGTCACCTTTTCCACGGCGGTGCCGTCCAGGGTGACAACGTCAATTTCCACAGTGCCTTCAGTGGGCATGTAGGGGGTGTAAGCGGCAGCAGCCAGCTTGTTGGAAGCTTCGGCAGTGAATTCGCCTTCGCCGTCCAGCAGCTTCTGCACCCAGTCAACACGCATGAGGGGCATACGTTCGATGTCGTTCACGCCGTCGAAGTAGGGGCTGAAGTAGATGGCGCCGGTGTCGGTGTTACCGGTGATGGAAAGACGCACGATGGGGTTCTGGTCCAGGTAAGCCTTGAAGTTGGGCATCTTGTCCAGATGATCGGCCAGGTTCACGATGGAGCCGGCTTCGCCGTATTCGGACAGCTTGGCGGCGGTACCGCTGAGCATATCCACTTCGTCCAGACGATCCTTCCAGAAGTCGAATTCGTTGGAAGCGGAGTTGCCCTGGTACTGGTTGACGAAGGTCACGTTCAGCACGTTCTGAACTTCCACCCAGGTGGGCTTCAGGTCGCCGGCCAGATAGGTCTTGCCGTCGGCCAGGGTGATGCCTTCACCAGCAACGCTGGCGTCGAAGAACAGGCCGGTCTTGGCATTGTTATAGCCGGTGGCCATGCGCAGTTCCACGGGAGCGGCCGTTTCAGCAACGGCGGGGACAGCAAACACGGAAACGAGCATAACAATTGCTGCCAACAGGGAAAGGGTACGTTTCATGGTTGAGTTCCTCCTTTTTTTGTCACCGGATCCTTCCGGTGCAGATAACGTTTTTATGCTGACCGGCATTTCGCCGGTAAACACCTGTTTTGTATCCCCTTATTCCTTCACGCCGCCGGCGTTGACGCCCTTGGCGAAGTATTTCTGGATGAAGGGATAGATGATCAGGATGGGCACGATGGAACACACGATGAGGGCGTAGATGACGGAGTCGGAAGAGAAGATTTCGTTCCAGCCGGCCATCTGTTCGGGGTCGGTATACTCTTCCAGGCGCAGGCGGATAAACACCTGCAGGGGATGCTCGTTGGAGTTGGAAATCATCTGCCTTGCCCAGAAATAGCCGTTCCAGCGGGAGAGAGCGAAGAACAAGGTGACGGTTGCGATGGTGGACTTGCACATGGGGATGTACACCTTGCGCAGCACCTGGAATTCCGTGGCGCCGTCCACGATGGCCGCTTCTTCAATTTCGCTGGGCACGCCCTCAAAGGCATTGCGAAGCAGAATGATGTTCATGGCCGCCATACCCATGGCGATGACCACCAGCCACTTATCGTCGGTGATGCCGACGGAGTTGAACACGTCCTTGGTGGCCAGGTAGTTCAGGTACTGGGGCACAAGGCCGGCAGAGAAGAGCATGGTGAACACCAGGAAGAAATTGAACGCCCGGCGGAACAAAAGCCGCTTCTTGCTCAGGGCATAGGCACCCAGGATGGCCACAAACAGGGCCCAGACGGTGCCGTAGAAGGTAAGGAACAGGGTGTTGGAATAGGAATTCCAGAACATATTGTCGTTGAACATCCGGGCAAAGGCGTCAAACTGGATATCCTTGGGGAACAATACCACTTCGCAATAGTCCACCGCATGGGCGCCGGAAATGGAGGCGGATACGGCATAGAGGAAGGGGTACAGGCACGCCAGGGCAAACAGGCACAGGAAGGTGTAGCTGATTACCTTAAAGATGCGTTCCGATATTTCAAGCTTTCTTTTCATCTCTCACCCCTCCTTAGTACAGCGAAGTGTCGGAGGCCTTGCGGGCGATGGTGTTGGCGCTGATGACCAGCAGCATGCTGATCACGTTGTTCATCATTTCAGCAGCGGAGGCCAGGCCCTTCTGCCCGCCCACGATGCCCTTGCGCTGGGCAAAGGTGGATACCACGTCGGCGGTGACGTAGGTGTTGGTGTTGTAAAGCAGCAGCACCTTTTCGTAGCCGATGTTCAAAAGGGCGCCGATGCGGGTGATGAGCATGATAACCACAGTGGACAAAATGCCGGGCAGCACCACATAGCGCATCTGGCTCATTTTGCCGGCGCCGTCAATCTGGGCGGCTTCGTAGCTGGTGGGAGAGATGGCGATGATGGCGGCGAAGTACACGATGCTGTCATAGCCCGCGCCTTCCCACACACCGGACACCTGATAGATCACACGGAAGAAATCCGGGTTGTTCAGCAGGCCGTTGTAGGCCGCTTCGTGGCTGATGATGCCCAGGGCTTCCAGTGCCTGGCTGACAATGCCGTAGCCGCTGGTCAGGGCACCCTGCTTCACCAGCATGGTGACCAGGGAGGTCATAACAACCGTGGACATGAACTTGGGCAGGTAGGTGAGCACCTGGCAGGTGGAGCGCACGATGTTGGAGCGGATTTCATTGAAGAACAGGGCCAGAATGATGGGCATGGGGAAGCCGAAGCACAGGCCGTAGAAGCTGAGCAGGAAGGTGTTGCGCAGCGCGCGCCAGAAATCCACCGCTTCCGCACCCACCAGCAGGCTCTTGAAATACGAAAAGCCGGAGAAATACTGCTCCGCCACCGGCTTCACTTCGTCCGGCACCTTGAAGCAGCCAAGCAATTCGTACATGGGCAAATAGCGCCAGAACAAAAATACCAGCAGCATGGGCACCAGCATCACATACAGACGCCAGTCCTTGAGAATTGTCAGCATCACATGCTTCCACGCATGCTTTTCCACATCGTCGCGAACGATCTGTTCCGGATTTTCACGATACACATTCGCAGCTGCATCATAGATGAGAAAATCCGCTGCTTTCGTCGCCATGGATTCATCCCCCTTGTTCAAGCACTTGAGGCTCAGTACCTCTGCATTTCTTTTTCTTTCTCTTCCTGAATCCGCTTCAGGTAGTGGGTCTGCTCTTCCAGCATGCCGTCCAATTTCCGTGCAATCCACACAAGCAGAACGGAAAAGAGCGTGGACAAAATATCCGTTGTAAAAAATCCGGCGCATACCTGCAGGCTGTTCCCGAAGGCCAGGGCCACCAGGAACCTGCCGCCCTGCATACCCAGGGCACACAGCAGGCCGTACAAAAGGGCAAACAATACATTGTCATGCAGCGTCTGCCAGCCCTTCTTTTTCAATAGCGGAAGTACCGCAAGCCCCGCCAGGCTGCCCAACACATAAATGGCATACTGGGCCGGCGCTGCGCCCGATACCAGGCAGAACGCCAGATTGCCGGCCGTCACAGGCACCGCCGCCCACACACCCCATCTCACCATCACAATGGCCATCACGGCGCAGGAGAGGGACACAGTGTAGGGCTCACCCGGGAACCAGATGGTGGCCCCCAGGGTAATCAGCGTTTCACTGACCGTCAGCATCAGGCTGAAAAAGAACAGGTCCATCGCACGGTATTGCCGGAAAGTGATCTGTCGCTGCATCGCTTTCCTCCAGCAATATCGGATAAAAATGAACATTTTCGACCGGCTTTTTAGCATATTTTGCCGGCGTATTTGGGAAAATGGCGAAAATATCCGATCTTTCAACCTTATTCTACATCTTTTCCGTCACGGCGTACATATCCAAAAGAAACCTCTTTATGTACAAAACCGATTTTTTCTTCTCATTCTTCTGCCATTTTCGTCCATTGTGTGATATAAATAAGGAAACGAGTTTTTCAGGAGGTGCTTCCATGCCCGGCCCTATTTCCCTTGATCCCGGCTGCGATTTGCAAAAAACCTTTGACGAAGCCGCACCCGGCACCGTTTTTCACCTGCCGGAGGGCGTATGGCGCCAGAAAATCATGATTCGCACCCCCGGCCTCACCCTGATTGGCGCAGGCATACACAAAACCGTCATCGTCTGGGACGATTACGCCAACAAGCTGGACGAAAACGGTGTGGAATACAACACCTTCCGCACCTGGACGGTGGCCGTGTGCGCCGATCATATCACCATGAAAAACCTGGCCGTGGTCAACGACGCCCTGCACCCCGAAACCAAGGGCCAGGAGGTGGCGCTTTCGGTGCTGGGGGATGATTTTCTTATGGAAGACTGCCGTCTTTCCTCCACCCAGGATACCCTCTTTGCCGGCCCCCTGCCGCCGGATCTGATTGAACGCTATCAGGGCTTCCACCGCAAGGAACTGCTCTCCCCTGCCCCCTCCCGGCAGGTGTACCGCCATTGCCTCATCGAAGGCACGGTGGACTTCATTTTCGGCTGCGGGGACGCTTTGTTTGAGCGATGCGAAATCCGCAATGTGTACGACGTGCGGCAGGTGGGCTACACCGCCGCCCCCGCCCATTCCAGGGAGCAGACGGAAGGGTATCTGTTCAAAAGCTGCCGCTTCACCTGCGAAGATACCGTAAAGCCCCATTCCATTTACCTGGCCCGCCCCTGGCGGGATTGGGGCCTGTGCCGGTTTGTGAGATGCGAATACGGCCCCCACATTCATCCGCTTGGCTTTGATAAATGGAACGATACCAACAGGGACCAGACTGCCCGCTTCCATGAATACCCCACGGTCCCGGGCAGGGTAAAATGGGCAAAGGAAGCAGAAGATACATATATTCAGTAAACGCCTTTTCCCCCTTTTTTGTTCCCTTGCTTTTCCGAAACACTTGGCCTATAATGAATGTATGCAGGCAATTGATACAAATTGACATATAAACAGGAGGTTTTTCCATGCGGAAAACAAAAATCGTGTGCACCCTGGGCCCCGCCAGCCAGGACCCTGCCGTCATGGCAGAAATGCTGAAGGCCGGCATGAACGTGGCAAGGCTTAATTTTTCCCACGGCACCCATGAGGGCCACAAAAAAATGATTGAAACCTTCCGCACCGTGCGGGATTCCCTGGGCCTGGCCGCCGCCGTAATGCTGGATACCAAGGGCCCCGAAATCCGCACCGGGCTGTTTCCGGCCGGCAAGGTGCAATTGCAGCCCGGCCAGCTGTTCACCCTGTATGCCAAAGAGCGGGACGGCGACGAAAACGGCTGCTCCGTCTCCTACCCCGATCTGCCCCGCCAGCTGAAAAAGGGCCACACCGTGCTCATCGACGACGGCCGCATTCACCTGCGGGTGGAAGATGCGGACGAAGAGAAGGCCGTGTGCACCGTGCTCAACGGCGGCACCGTGTCCGACCGCAAGGGCATCAACATCCCCCGGGTATCCATCGATATGCCCTACCTGAGCGACCGGGACAAGCAGGATCTGATCTTCGGCGTGGAGCACAAGGTGGATTTCATCGCCGCCTCCTTCGTGCGCCGCAAGGAAGACGTGATCGCCCTGCGGAAATTTGTCAATTATCACGGCGGCCACGATATCAAGATCATTTCCAAGATCGAAAACCTGGAAGGCATTGAAAACTTTGGCGAAATCCTCCAGCATTCCGACGGCATCATGGTGGCCCGCGGCGACATGGGCGTGGAAGTGGAATACGAAAAGCTGCCCGGCCTGCAAAAGCGCTTCATCCGCGCCTGCTTTGCCTCCGGCAAAATGGCCATCACCGCCACCCAGATGCTGGACAGCATGATGCACTCCCCCATGCCCACCCGCGCCGAAATCACCGACGTTGCCAACGCCGTCTTTGACGGCACCTCCGCCGTCATGCTTTCCGGCGAAAGCGCCGCCGGCGAATACCCGGTGGAATCGGTACACGCCATGGCCCGCATCGCCCGGCAGGCGGAAGAAGACGCCTTCGAAATGGGCGTGTACAAATCCATGGTCTACAATTCCGCCTTCAACGACACCACCAACGCCATCTGCGACGCCGCCTGCACCACCGCAAGGGACGTGAAGGCAAAGGCCATCATCGCCGTCACCCTCCACGGGCAGACCGCCCGGGGCATCAGCAAATACCGTCCCTTCGAGCCCATCGTGGCTGCCACCCCCGTGGAAAAGGCCTACCACCAGTTGGCCCTGTCCTGGGGCGTGTATCCCGTGCTGGCCCTGAACCAGCACAGCACCGACGATTTGTTCCTCCACGCTGTGGACTGCGCCCGGAACCTGGATCTGGTCCAGTCCGGCGACCTGGTGGTCATCACCGCCGGTGTACCCCTTTCCGTTTCCGGCACCACCAACCTCCTCAAGGTGCAGACAGTGGGCGAACAGGCATAACAGAGCAACAAAAAATGGATGCAGGGTTTTATGCCCTGCATCCTTTTTTGATTTATTAGTCTTTATTAGTCCATCACTGCTTTCAGTTCTTCCAGATAGCTTTGGAAGGCATTGGTCTTATGTGCCAATTCCTCCAGTCCGCGGGCATCATCCCGATAGGCCACATCATTGTGGATGTACAAAAGCACCTTGGTATCACCATTCAGTTGTTCTTCAATGCTGATGGCTTCACCGAAAGCATAACCGGTCAACTGGCTTTCATCCAGCGTGGTAACCGATGCAAGATCGGAGAAGAAGGTGAGGAATTCACCTTTTACAGTCACCCCGTTGATTGTTTCGTAAGTGACCGTCACAGCGCCATCGGCCACAACAACATGCACAGAACCGATGATATGTTTGTTCCCGGCAATCAGGTCAAACACCTGTTCACCGTCACCGGACAGATCCACAGGCGTGAACATATCCCACTTATCGGTGATATTGCTTTCATCCCGGAAACGAGGGCCAACGGAGCATACAGTCATGTGATACCACACAGCATGAGGAATAACCTGGCTGTCCACCAGCACATCACACACAGTGCAATACCGTTCCTTCAGGCCATCTTCCTCCTTGGTAGCCTCTTTGATGATAACCCACTCACCGGGCTTATGACCCAGAGCAGCCACTTCTTCCGTCTTCACCACTTCGCTGCACACCGTGCAGGTATACACCTTTTCGCCAGCTTCGGTACAGGTGGGAGACTTGGTTTCCTTTCCGCCGTCGTCCTTATGGCCCAGCGCGGCCACTTCTTCCGTTTTCACCACGTCGCTGCACACCGTGCAGGTGTAGGTCTTTTCACCCTTTTCGGTGCAGGTGGGTGCTTTGGTTTCCTTGCCGCCGTCATCCTTGTGGCCAAGGGCAGCCACTTCTTCCGTCTTTACCACTTCGTCGCACACCGTGCAGGTGTAGGTCTTTTCGCCCTTTTCGGTGCAGGTGGGTGCCTTGGTTTCCTTACCACCGTCATCTTTATGACCGGCAGCAGGCAGCACTTCCTTGTCCAGCACTTCACCGCACACGGTGCAGCTGCCGCCGGTGGTATAGCCATCTTCCGTACAGGTGGGCTCCACCCTTTCGGCGTCATTGCCGGGGGTATGACCCTTGGCCTTTACCGTTTCTTCCTCAGTTTCGCCGCAGGCGGTGCAGGTGCGGGTTTCCACGCCGTCCTTATCACAGGTGGCAGCAGTGGTTTCCTTCCAATCGCCCCAGGTATGTTCGCATTCATCAGATTCGATCTTTACACTGCCGCCACTAACAGAGAGGCCAGTCACAGCATTTTCATCGCTGTCATACGCATAGCTGACACTGGCAGAAATAGTATATGTACCAGCTGGTGCACCTTCTTTTACCTTGAAAGTAATGCTGCCAATATTACCGGTAGGAATGCCGGAAATATTGTTAACAACAAAACTTCCATTGGGCCCCTGAGGAGGTTGTGCACCGTTTCCGTCCGCACTCACAAATTCCAGCACGCTTGTATCAAAGCTGAACCTCACACCTGCGAAAGCAGCTGCATTAGGATTCGCCTTTACTGAAAACGAGACTGTTACTGTATCGCCCGCCTTTGCGGCAAAAGCGCTTACCATAGAAAAACAGAATAATAGAGTCAGAAGAATACATGCCATTTTTTTCATTGTTTTTTCCTCCTATTATTTATTGCAAAACAACATCCCAGCCAGCAAGAGCCTTCAGCATTCGCAAGCCATCCAACGGATCGGCAGAACCATTGCCATTCACATCCGCATTGCTTTCATTGATTGTCACATCCCAGCCTGCCAACCATTTAAGCATACGTAGGGCATCCAAGGGCTCAAAGCTTCCATTCTCATTCACATCCCCCGGAATTCTGCCGCTCACATCCCCGGCAGGAGGGGCTTCGTCTCCAGCCGGCGGTGCTTCTTCAGTCAGTGTACCCGGGTTACCCACGGTGAACTCACTGGAAACGAAGTTCTGCTCACTGCCAAAATTGAAGGTTTTTCCGTTGTAAGTGAAGCCAAACTGAGCATTGATCTCGTACCGGTACCAGCCCTTGGTCAGCTTGCCGAACTTGGTGCTGGTATCAATGTTCACGCCGTTCACCGTCTTGCTGATGTCCACGGACCGTGTGCCCACACCGGGCTTCACCGTAATGGGCGTACCGGGCCCGGCGGCATCCGTGCCCGTTTGACGGTCAATAATGCGGCAGGAAACCGACACAAAAGGCACCTGAGCCTTGATAATCCCCTTCATCACAAAGCTGGCGCCCACATTGCGGTTCCCGGTGGGCTTTGTTGCATCTGTGATGGTGGGCTGGGTCACATGGGACATGAAATAAATGTTCTGCACATCACTGCTTTTGTCATAGAAATTCAAATAAGTTCCGTCTGCCAGTTCCGCCCAGATATTGCCGTATGAATTGGTCACAAAGGTTTTCACTTCGAAAACCGTCCCGGCAGGATAGGCATTGGCCTTCCCGGAATCCACATAGGGAGCCAGGTACGAATTCTGGCTCTTCTTGGTCTGGAAATTGGCGGACAGGGAAAACAGCTTGCTGTATTCCCATACGGTCACGTCACCGCTGTACACATAACCGCCATCCGCCGTTTTATACCAGGTGTTGCCGTACTTGTTTTCCACTGCACCCACAATCCTGACAGCATTTCCTTCTGGCACCGAAGCGCTCTTATCATTGCTGTCTTCAAAGGGATTTTCCTTCACATAGCATTGATCTTCGCCGGAAGCAGGCTTGGTGCTGATGCCGATGCGGAGGGTGGAGTCGAGGGTTTCATAATCTGGATTGCCAATCACTTGACTACCAGTGATTACTCTGTGCGGATCATAGAATGTTGTCCCATTTATTGTGATTGGACCCGCATATTCCTTGTTTTGCTCATAACTCGAGAAATTTGTGTTCTTATACGCAACATATTTAGGATAACTACCAGTAAAAATCTGAATATGCAAGTGTACACCAGATGCATTTCCAGTCTTTCCAGCTGTTCCGATCTGCTGCCCTGCTTTTACTTCTTCATTTTTCGAAACAATTGCCGCTTTTGAAAAGTGCTGATATCTAGACCATGCTGTTTTTCCATTTATCTCATGCTTAATCACAACATAATATCCTGCATCATCTGTATAGCCTTTATCATAAACTATACCATCAGCAATAGAATATATAGCCTGTCCGGAAGATGCACTATAATCGGTAGCTAAATGAGACCAACTCGAAGAACCACCAGTCCATGTGATATATCTATTTGGAATAAATCCACTAGTTTTCTTAAGGGGTTTAACCGGATAAGCAATTGTTGTAGCTGCCTTCGCCTCCGGCATATACCCCAGATTGATACACAGCACCGCCGCCATCAGCAGGGTCGCCAAGCGGCCAAACCATGAAAAACGGTTTTTCTTGTTCATATTCTCGCTCCTTTCAAGGATAAATACATCATTTGTTGTATTTCTAACCCGAATATACATCAAATGTGGTATTTTGTCAATAGTAAAACTGGAGGAGGTGGAAAAATTTTGCATTATCAACGGCTGCGGGATTTGCGGGAAGATCATGATATGACCCAGGATGAACTGGTGGCGCGGCTGGGAATGCACAAAACCACCTACACCAATTACGAGCAGGGCAAGCGGGAAATTCCCTTCTGCCTGGCCATCCGGCTGGCGGAACTGTACAATGTGAGCCTGGATTACATCGCCGGTCTTTCCAATACGCCCAGCCCTCTGCGCTGCACCAATATTTACAATCGAAAATAAACCGCTTTCCGGTGAAGGAAAAGCGGTTTTTGATTGAAAAAACGTTCCTGCATACAACAGGAACGTCTTGATGTTTATTTGGTGATCAGCAGATCGCCATAATCCGGGAAGGGCCAGACGGATTTTTCCACCATGGTTTCCGCTTCATCGATAAGGGTGCGCATTTTCTGCATCAGGCCGAACACCCGATCCCGGAAATACAGGGCCTTTTCCAGAATTTCCACATCCTGGGGCACCGTGTTCAGCAGCCCGTCCATTTCTTCGCTCATGGCAGAAATGCCGCCCAGCAATTCCGTCAGCCGGCGCAGCCGCTTTTCCTCGCAGGACAGGTCAATGTCCTTGAGGAAAGCCCGCTTTTCGTTGGCAGCGGCAGCAATATTCCGGGAGTAGGTGATGATGGCGGGGATGATCTGCTTGTCCGTCATTTCCATGAGGGTATGGCCCTCAATGGCAATTTTCTTGCAGTAGTTTTCCAGCGCCATTTCATAGCGGCTGTACACTTCTTCCCGGCTGTACACCTTCTGGCGTTCAAAGAGGGCAATGTTCTTTTCGTCCAGGATATGGGGCACGGCGTCGGGGGTGGTGGGCAATTCCAACAGGCCCCGCTTTTTCGCCTCTTCCCGCCAGGCAGCGGCGTAATTGTTGCCGTTGAAAATGATGCGCTTGTGGTTGGTGATGGTATCCACCACAATCTGCTCCACGGCGGAGCGCAGATCCGCCGCCGCTTCCAGTTCGTCCGCAAATTCCTGCAGCACATCCGCCACGATGGTGTTGATGATGGTGCTGGCGGCGGCAATGGACATATTGGCGCCCACGGAACGGAACTCAAACTTATTGCCGGTGAAAGCAAAGGGAGAAGTGCGGTTGCGGTCGGTGGTGTCCTTGGGGATGGGGGGCAGGGTTTTGACGCCGATGTTCATCTGCATCTTTTCCCCGGGCACATAGGCCTTGTGCTGCTCCAGGGACATAAGGATCTCCGTCAGTTCATCCCCCAGGAACATGCTCATAATGGCAGGCGGCGCCTCGTTGGCCCCCAGGCGATGGTCGTTCCCGGCGCTGGCCGCAGAATAGCGCAGCAGATCCTGATGCAGGTCCACCGCCTTGATCACCGCCACCAGGAACAAAAGGAACTGGGCGTTTTCGGCGGGAGTTTCGCCGGGCTCCAGCAGGTTCACACCGGTATCGGTGGACATGGACCAGTTGTCATGTTTGCCGCTGCCGTTGATGCCTTCAAAGGGTTTTTCATGAAGCAGGCAGGCGAAGCCATGGCGGTGCGCGGTGCGCTTCAATACTTCCATGGTCAATTGGTTATGGTCGCAGGCAATATTGGCGGTGGCAAAGATGGGGGCCAGCTCATGCTGGCAGGGTGCCGCTTCGTTATGCTCGGTCTTTGCGGAAACCCCCAGCTTCCACAATTCTTCGTCCACGTCCCGCATGAAGGCAGCCACACGGGTTTTGATGCTGCCGTAGTAATGGTCGTCCAGTTCCTGGCCCTTGGGCGGACGGGCGCCAAAGAGGGTGCGGCCGGTGTACATCAGGTCCTTGCGCTGGCGGTACAATTCCCGGTCAATGAGGAAATACTCCTGCTCCGGCCCCACGGTGGCAATCACCCGCTTCACATCCATGTGACCAAACAGCTTCAGGATACGCTTGGCCTGCCGGTTCAGCGCCTCCATGGAGCGCAGAAGGGGCGTTTTTTTATCCAGCGCATGGCCGCCCCAGCTGCAGAATGCGGTGGGGATGTAGAGGGTATGGTCCTTGATAAAGGCGTAAGAGGTGGGGTCCCAGGCGGTATAGCCCCGGGCTTCAAAGGTGGCCCTGAGGCCGCCGGAGGGGAACGAAGAGGCGTCGGATTCGCCCTTTACCAGCTCCTTCCCGCCAAATTCCATAATGGCCCGGCCCCCTTCCACGGGAGACAGGAAGGAATCGTGCTTTTCGGCGGTGATGCCCGTCATGGGCTGGAACCAGTGGGTGTAGTGGGTGGCGCCCTTTTCGATGGCCCAGTCCTTCATGGTGTTGGCCACCACACTGGCCACTTCCATGTTCAGGCTCTTGCCCTCGGCAATGGTACGGTGCAGGGCACGGTAGGTTTCCTTGGGCAGCCGCTGGCGCATAACGTCATCATTGAATACCATGCTGCCGAACATTTCCTGTAAACCCATCGTTACTCCTCCTTTGAATGAAAAACGCTGCGTAACAAACAGTTCCGCAGCGCACAATGCTGTTGTTTCCGAATTATAGGATGATTACATGAAATTGTCAAGTTTTTTTTCCGTTCTGCCGGCAGCGCATCACCTGCAGCATGGACACATACCCGGACAAAAGCGCCAGGCTGAGCAGCACAGCCCCCACGATATCCGTCAGCCAGTGCACCCCGGACAGAATACGCCCCGCCACGGACAGCACCATCATTACCCCGGCCGCGATGCGCACATACCCAAGCCTTTCCCTGCCAAACAGCTGGGGATAGGGCACAATCATGGCGCCGAACACACAAAGGGCCAGCATGGTGTGGGAGGAGGGATAGCTGGCTTCCAGCCCTTCCTCCATCATCACCGGCCGGTAATTGACGGGCAGCTTTTCAAACACCGCATAGCATACCAGCATCAGAACGAAAAAGACACCCAGGCAAATCAATTGCCCGTCCACCTTCTTCAGGCTGCGGCGCTTCAGAAGCTGCCATACCCCCAGCGCCCCATAGCACAATACCGCAAGCAGCGCCAGGTAGCCAAGGAAGGTGGTCAGCTTATAAAACAGGTCATTCAAGGGCAGCGCATCCCGCACCGGGCCGTTGATAAAGGCAAAGCCCACCTGGCTTCCCTCCGGGCCGATGGGCTGCACGTCCACATTCATCACGGCCAGCGTAAAGGCCAGAAACAACATCACCAGCACGCAGGTGCGCAAAATTCCGGTTTTGTTCATGCCTCGTTCTCCTGCCTTTCTTACTCAGTCAGCCAGCCTATTGTATCATAACCCGCCTGTACTCACAAGCCATGTGCATGAAAAGGACACTTTTGTCCCCTTATTCCTCTTTGTCCAGGCTGCGGAAGCCTTCGCCCAGGGTTTCGTGGGTGTCGGTGATGAACATGAACGCCCGGCCGTCCGCTTCCCGCACGATGCGCTTCACCTTCATTACTTCCTTCTGGTCCACCACGCTGATCAGCGCCCGGGTTTCTTTTCCCGTATAACCGCCGATGGCGGGCAGCAGGGTCACGCCCCGGTCCATCTCTTTCATGATGCGGCTGCTGATCCGCTCGCTTTCCCCGCTTACCACAAAGCACATCTTGGCAGAGCCAAGGCCCGCCAGCACCAGGTCGATCACCCTGGCGCTGACAAAAATGCAGATCAGAGAATACAGCGCCGCCCTTGTGCTCATGGTGAAGGCGGCAAGCAAAATCACCAAACAGTCCACCAGCATGATCACCATGCCCACGGTAATGAAGGGCAGGCGGTGGTGGATGAGTTTAGCGATCATGTCCGAGCCGCCGGTGGTGGCGCCGCCCCTCAGGATCAGCCCCAGGCCCACCCCCAGCATAATGGCGCCGTACACGCTAGCCAGCAGCACGTCATCCGTCAGCGGCGGGAACTTGAACAAATCAATAAACAGGGAAAACAGCACCGTGGCGATCAGCGACCGGAAAGCAAAGCTGCCGCCCATCAGTTTATACCCCATCAGAAACAGGGGCACATTCAAAAGCAGGCTGGTAACCCCCACCGGCGCCCCGAACAGATAGTTCAGCACCGTGGCCACGCCCGTCAGCCCGCCGGGGGCAATCTCATTGGGCACCAGAAACAAAGGGTATGATGCGCCGCCGATCATACAGCCCAGCACAATATACACATAGCCGATCACCGGCTCGTTTTCCTTGAATTTCTTCATCAGTCGCTGCATATTCTCCATTCCTCCTCAGGAACAGTATGATTCCTCAAACAAGGGAACATTCTTTTCCCAAAGGCCAAATTCCTGCCTGCAGCGCAAAAAATGTTTTTTTATTGTATCTTATATACAGCCTCTGCCAGGGCGTCTATTTCCTTTTCGGTGTTGTACAGCCCGGGGCTTACCCGCACCGCACCCCGGGTGCCGTGGAAGGCATGGATGGAAGGAGCACAGTGCAGCCCGCCCCGCAGGGCAAAGCCGGCCCGGTCCAGCACATCCGTCACTTCGCCGGGATCCTTCCCCCGGATGTTGAAGCTGACAATAGCCGCCTTTTCCACCCCCGCCGCCCCCATCATTTGCACGTGGGGCATATTCCGCAACTTTTCCTCCAGCCGCCAGGCCAGCGCCCTTTCATATTCCCGGATTTCCGCACCAAACCTGTGCACAAATTTCAGCCCCTGGCACAGCCCGGCAATGCCCGGCAGGTTATGGGTGCCGCTTTCCAACAGATCCGGCAGCATGGCAGGCTGGCGCAGGCTTTCGGAGGCGGAGCCGGTGCCCCCCTCCCGGACCGGATGCATATCCATGTGGGGCGCCACGTACAAAAGCCCCGTGCCCATGGGCCCAAGCAGCCCCTTGTGCCCCGGCATGGCGATCATATCCGCCCCAAGAGAAGAAAGGTTTTCCGTGCCCGCCGTCTGGGCCGCATCCAGAAGAACCGGAATCCCCTTTTCATGCGCCGCCTGAATGAGCAGGCGAGCAGGCTGAATACAGCCGGTAACGTTGCTGGCATGGCAGAGCACCACCAGGGCAGTGTTTTTATTCACCAAAGCTGTAATGCTGTCCCGTCCAAGCACGCCCCTTTCATCCGGCTCCGCCATCCGCACCCGGATTTCCCCCCGGTCCTGCAGCCCCATCAAAGGCCGCATGACGGCATTGTGCTCCTGATGGGATACGATCACCTCATCCCCCCTATGCAAATACCCCTTCAGGGCGATGTTCAAAGCATCGGTGCCGTTGAAGGTGAAAATGATATGGTCGGGCTGCTTTGCCCCCACAAGCTCCGCCGCCCTTTCCCTGCACGTTTCCAGAATGCGTCCCCCGGCCAGTGCCCCGGGATGGCCGCCCCGGCCGGGATTGCCGCCTATTTTCATCATCACCCCGGCCACCGCCTGGCACACCTCCGGCGGCTTGGGAAAGCTGGTGGCCGCATTATCCAGATAGATCATCCTTCTCCTCCTGCACCCGACGCTTCATTTCTCCATAGAATGTATGAGAAAGAAAGGAGGCGCATGACCATGGAAGAAACATTTGCCCTTGCTGCGTTCCGCTCCCGGCAGCAGGTGTTCCGCTTTGACAGTGCCCTGAGAAGAAACGGCATTGCCGCCACCATCATTTCCACCCCCCGGGAAATTCAGGTGGGCTGCGGGCTGTCCATCCAGCTTGATATGAAGGATGCGCAAAAGGCCATGGAGGTGTACCGGCGCAATAACCCCGGCAACCTCATCGGCTTCTACCGCTTCACTCCCTCCGCCCGCAGCCGCATAAGCCCCCTGTGAACAGCCCATACTACCAGAAAAAGGGGGCGGGAAAATGCAGGCAAGGGTGAAGCGGTTTTTTCAGCAAAGCGGCCATTATCTGCTGGCAGTTTTGTTTGCCGCGGCGATTCTTCTGTCCGCCCTGTGGACTCGCACCGCCCCGGTGCCGGAAGCCTCCCCCGCCCAGCTGGACCAAAGCCAGCGGCTTTCCCAGATCACTCCTTCCCCTGCCCCCCTTGGGCTGCTTTCCCCGGTGTCCGGTGAAATCACCCTTTCCTTTTCCCGGATGCCGGTGCATTTTCCCGAGTACCATGTGACCCGCTTCCACCCCGCCACCCACTTTGCCGCAGAGAAAGGCCAGGCCGTCCGGGCCGCCTTTGCCGGCACCCTGCGCCGGGAAGGGTCGGCTCTTTTCCTGGAGGGGGACGGCTTCACCCTGCGCTACAAAGGGGTAGAGGACGTGCAGGCAGCGGACGGAGCATTGGTAAAGCAAGGGGCGGTGCTGGGAAAAGCCGCAGCCCATGTGCCCTGGGAAGGGGACGGCTTTTTGTGCCTGACGCTGTACAAAGACGGAGAAACCATGGACATCTCCCCTTACCTGCAATGAAAAATAAAAGAAGGAAGGAAAACCCCTTCCTTCTTTTTTACAGCCGCAGGGCCGCATTCTCCGGCACCTGACAGGCGGCAAAGTATTCATTTTCCATAGGAATCCAGCGGGTGCGGAAATTTTCCATCAAATCCGGGTTCCGCTGTTCCAGCCTGCGCAATTGCTCCGCCTCCAGGATGGACAAAAACACCGTCAGCGCCCCCATCCGCTGCCATGCCGTGCGGAACCTGGGATGCAGGCTGTAGCTGCCCTCCACAATGCGCACCTTCCCTTCACCGCACACAAGGGGCGAAAAGCTGCCGTCGCTGCAATGAAATTTCCGGTAGGAAAAGGTTTCCTGCTTCCCCACAAAGGGCAGCACTTCCGCTTCAAAGCGCTCATAGTGGATATTGCCGCCCTTTTCCTGCAGCCGCTGTCGGGTGCGCAGGTCAAAGGGCAAAAAGAAATCGTCCATGTGAATTTCCGGGGCGCCCAGCTGTTCCGAAAGGGCCCGGGCCAGGGTGCTTTTGCCGCTGCCGCACATACCGTCAATGACAATCACCGGGGCGGCGGTTTCCTGCAGCGCAGCCAGCACCTTGTCCAGCTTCTGTTCCATTTCCATCAGCATTTCTCCGTTTTAGAAAACTGCCGCCCTTTTTCAGAGCGGCAGTTGATGTTTGGTTTTGTTTATTCTTCCTCTTCCGTCTGGGCAGCAGGCTGCACGGCATGACGGGCTTGAGGGGCGTCTTCTTCTTCCGCAGGGCGGGAGATGCGCCAGCCGCCTTCGCCGTCACCGGCAGGCTTTTCGTCCACAGGCAGAGGCTCCGCCGTGTTTTCTTCCACCACCATCACCGGGGCCTGATTGTCCTCTTCCGCTTCTTCGGCAGGCTCGGTGTAATCCCGGCGTTCGGAAAGCTCCAGATGGTCATAGGCATTCTTGGACTTATTCTTGTTCTTGATCCGCATCACCGTAGATACGGCGAACAGGATGAACGCAATGCCAAACAGCACAGCCAGCACACCGGCCACCGTCATCAGGGCGTTGCGGGTGCTGTACAAAACAGGATCCACAGGTGCGGGGGTCACCGTCTTGGGCGGGACCACCGTGGCACGCACCTCCACCGTGGGGGCAGGGGTGGCGGGGGCATAGGCCAGCTGCAGGGTGTTGGAATCGAAGGACACTTCGTTGTTCATGGTGTCCTTGGCGGTGGCGGTAAAGCGGAATTTGCCGGCCTGGGAGATGCGCACGTCGCGCACGATGGTCTTGCTCTGCCCGGCTTCCAGGGCGTCAATTTCGCAGATGGCCGTTTCACCGTGCTTGACGGTAATGTTTTCCGCCTTGATGTTGCTGTTGTTGGTCACGCTGAGGGTGAAGCGAACGTCAGCGGGGGTCTTCTGCACGTTTTCCTGATCTGCGGTCAGGTTCAGGGTGAGAAGCAGGGTCTTTTCCGGGTCAAACACGCCCACCGTCAGTTCATTGGAAGAGAGGGCTTTGGTTTCGCCGGTATTGTCGGGCAGGGTGGCCGTTACCTTGAAGGTGGTTTTTTCCGTAAGGATGAATTCCTTTTCTTCCGTTACGGTAGCCCCTGCGGGGATGGACAGGTTGGTGAAGATTTCGCCCTTATTCTGGTCCGTGACGGACACATTGGAATAGGACACGTTACCGGCATTGGTAAAGGTGACCTGCAGCCGGGCGGCTTCCCCGATGTTCACACCGGTGGAGGGGGAGGCGATTTCGATCTTCAGGTTGGGGTTGGCCTTGGGGATGATCTGCTCGGCAATATCCAGGGTCTGGGTCTTTTTATCGTCCCCGGCCTTGAAGGTGATGGTGGCGCTGCTGGTGAGATCGGCATTGCCCAGCTTGGCGGTGAAGGTCAGCGTTTTCTTTTCGCCGGCCTGCAGCTTATCCACCTTCTGGGCGGTGCGGGAGATGGCTTCCTTCACCCGCACGTCGCTGATATCCACATTACCGCTGTTGTACAGTTCGTAGGTAACCGTCACTTCCTTGCCGGAGCGCACCACTTCGGGGCTGACAGTACGGTTGACGGACAAATTCACCCTTTCGCCGGTAAAGGCAACCGGCGCAGAGGCGGTGGCGTTCATGGCAATCAGATCCCCGTTATCATCCTCCAGATGATACTTCAGGGTGTACACCACTTCCCCGGCGTTCAATTGCTCATCGGTCATTTTCCAGGTGCCTTCCCAGGTGCGGAAAGCGCCGGCAGAGAGGATGTAGCTGCCGCCGTCGCCAAAGGAGGCCACCACATTGCCGGCCGGGTCATACAAAGTGACCGGGTCCTTCATGTCGGTGCTGCCGGTATTGGCTACACGCAGGGATACCTGCACATCCCCCGGCGCCGTCAGGCTGTCAGGGGTTACCTGGATGGTGAACTCCACAGGATCCGATACCGCCAGGGCATTGCAGCACAGGCCGAACAGCAGGGCTGCCGTCAGAAGCATCCCTGCAAACTTCATCATTTTCCGGGCAAATGTCATTTCTTGCCCCTCCCTCCCTCCAAGCATGCTTCCATGCCGGGAGATAAATATCCATATTCTCTACATATTTTAGAGCATATATGGCCCGCTGTCAAGTAAACAGCGCAATTTGTTACGAAAATATTATCATATAAACACAAAAAAATCAAGGAATTGCGAAATTTAGTGCATCATCATACTGGGGCACCTGCACATAGGTGCCCGGCACAGCCCCCACAATGATGCTTTCCGCCACCAGCACCTGGCTGTCCAGGGATACCTGTTTTGCCCCGGTGGGGATTACCAGCCGCACAGTGGTGGTGAGGGACAGGTAAATTTTGTGCCTTGTCTGGTTGATGCCCGCCGATTCAAACTCCGTGGAAAAGGCGGCGGAAACGGCGCTGACGGGCACAATGCGTACCTGCACTCTGGGCCCAAGGCCCGAAAGGAAGGGAATGCCCAGGGCCGCCCCCAGGGGAATGGATACGCTTTGCGCCTCGGCACTGTCCAGTTGCTTCTGGGTGAGCAGCGCCGCCTCCGTGGACAGCCGGTTCATTTCCGCGGTATTGGCTTCCAGCATGGTCACCTGGCCGGTTTCGTCGGTGTGCACCGTCATCATATCGGAGTAAGCGCACTCCCCGCCCATCAGCATCTGGGTGGCCTCGTGCACATAATTCACTGCCATAGCCTCTGCCCGGGCGTGGGCCATATCCAGGATGACGTTTTCCAGGTTCTTTTGCAATACCAATACAAGGCCCAAACACAACAGCAGGCCCAGGATCAGCCCCCGCAACAGGCGCTTTCCCCTGCCGGACCGTTTTTTTCTTTTTTCCGTCATCTGCATCCCTCCCAGGGGAAGGATATGCCGGCAAAATCAATAGAATGTGCAGCCGCCGATGAATTCCCGCAGCAGTGACAGGGGCGGAATTTCCTGCAGCACGTCCTCCGCCGCCGGCAGAAGATAATGCAGGATTTTCAGCAGCCGCCGCGCCGCCAGATAATTGGGATTTTCCGGCGGGATGCGCATCAACAGGTCATAGGCGTATCGTTTCAGCACCGGCAGTTCGTAATGCAGGGCGGAATTGAACACAAAATCTGCCTGCTCCTGATAGGGGAAAATCCACTTTTCTTCGCCCCTGCGCACGCTGTTCCACATCTGCAGGGTTTCTTCCGGCGGCGTTGAGCGGAACTGATTGTCCCGCACGATGCGGCGAAGCAGCCGGGCGTCGGTGGTGCGGATGCGGTTGTGGTTATCCAGATTCAGACAGGTCAATTCGCTGATGTACACCCTGGCAATCAGTTTTTCATCCAGCCCTTTGTGCATTTCTGGGTTCAGCCCGTGAATACCCTCCACCACCAGAATCTCCCCGTCACACAACCGCATGGGGGTATACCGGGGGCTGCGCATTTTGATGGAAAAATCAAAACGGGGCATCTGCGCCTCTTCCCCGGAAAGCAATTTCCGCATGCATTCCCCGAAGTAAGCAACATCCAGGGCAGTGAGGGCCTCCAGGTCGGGCTTGCCGTCCGCTTCTTTGGGCAGGGTGTGCTGGTCCCGGTAAAAATCGTCCAGGGAGATGAGCCGGGGCTTTTTGCCCAGCACCTTCAGATGGATGCACAGCCGGTTGGAGAAGGTGGTTTTGCCGCTGGAGGAGGGCCCCGCCACAAACACCGCCCGGGCGCCTTTTTGGGCAATGCCGTCGGCAATATCGGCAATGGATTTATCGTGCAGCGCTTCGTTCACCCGGATGAATTCCCGCAGCTTTCCGCCCACCGTCATGTCGTTGAGGTCGGCGGCGTTTTTGCAGCCCAGAATATCGCACCAGCGGTTGCTTTGGGCAAACACTTTCAGGTGCTTTTCTCTTTCCACAAAGGGAGCGGGCTGAAGCATATCCTGAGGGGAAGGAAGCTGCAGCACCATGCCGGGGGCGTGGTATTTCAGCCGGAACACCCGGGCATAGGCAGTGGAGGGCAGCATGGCGCCGTAAAAATATTCCGCCATGCCCCCGCATTTGTACACATTGAAATAATCATAGGGTCGGAAGGAAAGCAGCTTTGCCTTTTCCTCCATCCCTTCCCCTGCAAAATAGCGGATGGCCTCCTCCCGGGTCCATTTTTCTTTGGTGAAGGGCAGATCCTCCTTCACAATGCGCTGCATTTCCTTTTCCAGGGCGGCCACCGTTTCTTCATCCGCATCCCGGTCCAGAAAACGCATATACACCCCGTAGCCGATGGAATGTTCAATGCGCACATGGCATCCCTTCCCATACAGCCGCCGTACGGCCAATAGCAGCACAAACCGAAGGGTGCGCTCATAAATGCGCCTGCCCTCTTCGTTATGGAAGGTGATGGGGTGCAGGGCGCAGTCCTCCGTCAGGATTTCACTCAGTTCCAGCGCCTGCCCGCCGCAAAAACACCCCAGGGCCCAGGTGCGGTATTCCGGGGCCAGGTCCATCACCGCCCGGAACACCGATACGGGGCAGCGGCTGTTATCATATTCTTTTTCTCTTCCCAGCATGGAAATTTTCATTTTGTTTCCCTCCATGAAAAAAAGCAAGGGGCACACCCCCTCCCGTCTCGGGAAAGGCGGCCCCTTTTGTTGCTGATTATTCTTTTTCTTCCGCAGCCTGCTGCAGCGCCATTTTCTGCTGCCACTGCAAATGCTTGGTATTTACATAGGCCGGGCTCTGCTCATCGGAAAGGGAGGCGGCCCGGGTCATGATCCGCTTGCCGTCATCGTTCTTGCCGAAAGAAAGCTTAAAGAAGGCAAGGCCGTGCTGGGGGCAATCCGCCAGCGCCATGTACTTGTTTTCGCCCTGCTTCACATACCCTTCCTTCACCTCCAGCTTCTTGCCGCAGGCGGGGCAGGGGGGCTTCATGGCGGCGGAGGATTGCAGCGCGTCCTTCACGCTGCGCACCCGCAAAATAGCCTGACATTCCTTCTTTTTCCGGTCCAGATGCTGCAGTTTCCTGGGGGCCAGGGGGAATTCCAGCACCTGCCTGGGGTCGGGCAGCTTTGCAAACACCAGCGCCGTATAATAGGCGTCGTTGACGGCGTTATGGAAGGGCATGTTTTCTTCGTCCGGCTCAATTTCAAAATGCTCCATGGCCGCCTTGAGGCCCTTGCGTTCCTTGCTGTTGCCGATCACCCGGCCGAAAAGCTGCTGAATGTCATACACTTTGCTCAGCTTCGTTTCGCACTGGAAGAAGGTCATGTTCTGGTCCAGCACGGAAACGTCGTCGCAGCCCCAGGTGAGCAATACATAATCCTCGCCGCACCAGTCGGAAAAGGCCTGCACCGCTTCGTTGAATTCCGGCGCACCCATCAGATCCTCCTGGGAGATGTGGGTGATGCGGGCAATGCGGGGGTGCAGCTTCAGGTACTGCTGGGGGCAGATGAGCTGGCTGAAGGAATCCACCACCTGCATCTTTTCGTCCACCTTCACTGCGCCAATCTGGATCAGTTCGAACAGCAATTTGCCGCCCACACTTTTATATGCGGCGGAGTTATAGGATATAGGCTGGTTCCATTCCAGATCCAGAACAATATACTGCATGGTTCATTCATTCCTATCTTTGATAAATCTTGCAGCGCTTTGGCCGGCCAGTGCGCCGGTGGAAAAGGCAATCTGCAAATTATAGCCGCCGGTGTGGGCGTCCACGTCCACCACTTCCCCGGCAAAATACAAGCCCGGTATATTTTTCGCCGCCATGGTGCCGGGGGCAATGCCCTTCACGTCCACGCCGCCCCTTGTCACAATGGCTTCGGCAATGGGCCGGGTGCCTTTGACCGTCAGCGGCAGTTTTTTCAGCGTTTGGGCAATCAGGCTGCGTTCCTTCCCCGTCACCTGGCTGCACACTTTTGTGCCGTCCAGCTGGCAGACAGCCGCAAAAACCGGAGCCATCCGCTGGGGCAGCAGCGTCTGCAGGATGGAGTTCAATTGCTTTTTACCCGCCGCCTTGATTTCTCTTTGCAGCCGGGCGTCCAATTGCTCACTGGAAAGGCCGGGCTTCAGATCCAGGAAAAAGGCAGTTTCGCCCTTGTCCGGCAAGTGGGAGGAAAGCTCGATCACCAAGGGGCCCGATACCCCGAAATGAGTGAACAGCATCTCTCCCTGCTCCGAGTATATTATTTTACCACAACAGGTGCCTGTTAGGCAAATGTTTTTCAGCGTCAGCCCCTGCAGCTGCATGGGCCAGGCTTCTTTTGTCAGAAGCCCCACCAGGGAAGGCTTTCTTTCCGTCACCTTCAGCCCCATCTTTTCCGCAAACTGATACCCGTCCCCGGTGGAGCCGGTGGAGGGGTAGGATACGCCGCCGGTGCACACAATCACCGCTTTGCAGTGCCATGTGCCTTTATCCGTTTCCACGGCGCAGATGCCGTTTTCGTCCTTCACAAGGCCCTTCACGCAGGTGTTCAGCTGCACCCGCACGCCGCTTTGCCGCAGGGCTTTTTCCAGGGCTTTTGTCACGTCGCTGGCCTTGTCGGACACAGGAAAGGCCCGCCTTCCCCTTTCCACCTTGGTTTCGCAGCCGTATGCAGCCAGGAGGGCCAGCAGATCATCCGGGTTCATCAGCCGCAGGGCGCTGTACAAAAAGCGTGGGTTCCGGGGCACATTCTGCAAAAAGGTATCCACATCGCAACGGTTGGTCACGTTGCAGCGGCCCTTACCGGTGATGTAAATCTTCTTCCCCAGCTTTTCGTTCTTTTCCACAAGCGTTACCCGGGCACCTTCCTGCGCAGCAAACAGCGCAGCCATCATCCCGGCTGCGCCGCCGCCAATCACAAGCACATCATTGGTTTTCCCGGTTGGTGTAAATGCGGTATGCATCCCAAATTCCTTCCAGTTTTTCAAAATGCCGGCTCAAGTCTTCCCGCTTCTTCATGGCCAGGGCCACCAGCAGCGCATTCACCAAAGACAGGGGCGCCACCAGCGAATCCACAAAGGAAGCCATATCCGTCCGGGCCGTCAGGCATACGTCTGCCTGGCGGTAAAGGGGGCTCATCAGCCCGTCAGTAATGCCCACCACCTGAGCGCCGCACTCATGGGCAAAGCGCATGGCTTCCAGGGTGCGGGTGGAATAGCGGGGGAAACTGATGCCAATCAGCACGTCCTCCTTGCGGATACGGGCAATGGCCTCAAACACGTCGGTGCTGGAGGCAGCCACCAGCCGCACATCGTCAAAAATAAAGCTGAGGTAATAGGCAAAAAACTGGGCCAGGGGCGCAGCGGACCGAAGCCCCAGGATATAGATGGTGCGGGCGGAGAGCATTTTGCTCACCACATCGGAAAAGGCCTTTTCGTCGATGGCGTCGGCGGTGTGGCGGATGTTCATCATGTCCGCCTTGAGCACCGTGGACAGCACCGCGTTTTCGTCCATATCGCTGCTCATTTCAAAGCGCTGCACCGCCGTCAGCCGGTGGCGCACCAGTTCCTGCAGGGAATGCTGCAGCTGGGGATAACCCTCATACCCAAGGGCCACCGCAAACCGCACCACCGTGCTTTCGCTGACCCCCACAATTTCCCCCAGGGTAGCTGCCGTCATGAAGACGGCCTTGTCGTAATGATCCACAATATAGTCAGCGATCAGCCGGTGGCTTTTGCTCAGCTTCTTGCCGCTCAGGTTCAGCCGCTCAATCAGATCGTGTTTGTTTTCCATGGTGCATCCCTTCCTTGCTTCAGGCTGCACATATTATACGAAAGCGGGCATGGATTTGCAAGTTTATTTCAGCAATTCCTGCATTTTTTCTGCATATTTTCCATTTTCATCCCCGAAATGGCCCACAAAACTGCAAGTTATGTGCCCTTCTTGCAAGAAAAACCGGTCCGTGCCGGGTTCCGCAGGCTCAATGGGCAAATCGGCGGTGTCCACTTCCTCCACCCAGTAATAGGTTTGCCCCGCCGGGCTTTCCCGCCTTTGGTAGGTATCCAGGAAGTATCCCTTTGACAGGGGGCAGAGCACCATTTCCTTCATTTCTTCAGGCGGCAGCAGGGGGGCATTGAGGTTGATGAAGGTAAAGCGGGGCATTGTTTCCCCCTGGAATTTTTCCGCCAACTCCACCGCTTTCCTTGCCAGATGGAGATACATATCCCAGTCCGCCCCCCGCACGATGGAAACCGCCATGGCGGGGATGTAGGTCATCACCGCTTCCCGGGCGGCAGCTGCCGTGCCGCTGTAATAAACGGCGGAGCCGGTGTTGTCCCCCCGGTTGATGCCGGACAGGCAAAAATCAAAATGCTTGTTTTCCGTCAGAAACGGCCCCAGCCGCACGCAGTCGCAGGGGGTGCCCTCCACGGCAAAGGCCCAGGCCCCCTCCCATTTCACTTGACGCACCATCAAAGGATGGCTGAGGGTGATGTGCTGGCTGTTGGCGCTGCACTGGGAGGCAGGCGCACTGATGAGCACCTCATGGCCCCTTTCCATGGCAGCCTGGGCCAAAGCCCGGATGCCCTCCGCCCCGATGCCGTCGTCATTGGTAATCAAAATGCGCATGAACCCAGCCTCCTTGCTTTCTTTCCTTTTCATTATATCGGAAAAACCGCAGAAAGGCAATGCGGCGACAGCAATTGCATACCCATAGAAAAAAAGGAGGCATGCCAATGAACCCATCCTTCTCTTTTCGCTTCATGCAAGGCCGGGGAAAGGAAAGCGGCCATATCCGCACTCTGGGAAACGCCGTGCACATCACCTGCCGCGGCCTTATGCCCCATCTGCTTTGCACCCTGTATTGCCTGGGCAAACCGGTTTCCTCCCTGAAAACCGATCTTTCCGGCGGCCTCTCCCTTTCCTGCCCCCACGACGGCTTTTTCTTTCTGTGCGATGAAAACCAAAGGCTCCTTTTGTGGGAAGGGGAGGAAGCGGGCTATTTCCGCGCCCTTTCCCTGCTGCCCAAAAAACAGCCGCCCACGCCCCAGGAAACACGCTCTCCCGAACCGCCGCCGGAGGTCGTTACTTCCGCAGCTGCTCCCCCGTCAGCAGAACTGGAAAATTCCGAATTTATTCCCGCTCCCCCGCCCCACGCCTCCGCCCCTCCGGCCGCTTCCCTGCCCGCTCTTTCCTGGCCCTCCGGTATGCAGCAGCTGGCCGATGAAATGGCAAAAGGCGCCCCTTTTGTCCCCTTTGCCCTGCCCGGCTTTCGCTGCAGGAAGTGTTCTTCCGCTTCCCCGGCCGTTCCTTTTACGGTGCTGGGGTATCAAACGAAGGGCAGCCGCATAACCGCCCTTTTTTTCGCCGTGCCCGGCAACCCCTTGCGGCCCCCGGTCCCCCTGCCCGGCTACCGCTTCCGGGAGGGATACTGGTACCATATTCAAAGAATCGGATAAAAAAGCTGCCGCACAAACGTACGGCAGCAAGTATTCCTTTTTAGCCGATTTCGGCGCCGGCAGGCATCATGGCATCGGCAGTGAGGAGGCGCAGGGTTTCCGTGCCGTCTTCGTTCACCTTCACGGCGGACAGCAGCATGCCCTGGCTTTCAATGCCCATGATCTTCCGGGGGGCCAGGTTGGCAAGCAATACCAGGTTCTTGCCAATCAGTTCTTCCGGGTTATGCCACTTGGCAATACCGGAAAGCACGGTGCGGTGCTCGGTTCCCAGGTCCAGGTCGAATTTCAGCAGCTTTTCGCTCTTTTCCACTCGTTCGCAGGCGCACACCTTGGCCACCCGCAGCTGGATCTTTTCAAAGTCCTGGAATGCGATACAGCCTTCGGGAATTTCCACTTTCTTTTCCTTCTTTTCCTGCTTCTTTTCGGCCTTCTGTTCCTTCTTTTCGGGCTTCTTTTCTTCCTTGGGCTGGGGGTTCAACTCCTCCAGCTCTTTTTTGATGTCAATGCGGGGGAACAGCGCTTCACCCTTTTGCACCTTGGTGCCTTGGGGCAGCTTGCCGTACTGGTCAAGGGATTCCCAGGTTTTCAGGCTGTCGTCCTGAACGCCCAGCTGCTGGAAAATGCGTTCGGGGGTGGTGGGCATGAAGGGATAGATGAGCACCGCCACATAGCGCACACATTCCGCCAGGGTATGCAGCACGTTGGCCAGCCTCTCCTTCTTTTCGGGGTCCTTGCCCAGCACCCAGGGCTGGGTGAGGTCGATGTACTTGTTGCACTCGCCGATCACCTTCCAGATTTCAGCAAGGGCCTGGCTGTACTGCAATTTGTCCATCTGGGCTTCCACCAGCTGGGGCAGGGCGGCGCAGTGTTCATGCAGGGGCTTGTCCACAGTTTCGTCCACCGCATCCGTCCAGGCGGGGATCACGCCGTCGAAATACTTTTCGATCATGGCCACGGTGCGGGACACCAGGTTGCCCAGGTCGTTGGCCAGGTCGGCATTCATGCGGGTGAGGAAGGCTTCGTTGGTGTAGTTGCCGTCGGCGCCAAAGGGCATTTCACGCAGCAGGTAATACCGCAGGGCATCGCAGCCATAGCGGGCTACAATGGGCTGGGCATACTGCACATTGCCCTTGGATTTGCTCATTTTGTCATTGCCAAAGAGCAGCCAGCCGTGGGCAAACACCTGCTTGGGCAGGGGAAGCCCCAGGGCATGGAGCATGATGGGCCAGTAGATGGTGTGGAAGCGGACAATTTCCTTGCCCACCAGATGCACATTGGCGGGCCAGTATTTCTGCATCAGCTGGTCGTTTTCGGTGCCGTAGCCCAGGGCGGTGATGTAGTTGGACAGGGCGTCGATCCACACATACACCACATGCTTGGGGTCAAAATCCACCGGCACGCCCCACTTGAAGCTGGTGCGGGAAACACACAGGTCCTGAAGACCCGGCTTGAGGAAATTGTTGATCATTTCATTGGCACGGCTGGCGGGCTGGATGAAATCGGGATGGCTTTCGATGTATTCAATCAGCCAGTCCTGATACTTGCTCATGCGGAAGAAATAGCTTTCTTCGGTCACCAGTTCCGTGGGGCGGCCGCAGTCGGGGCACACCTTCACGCCGTCCTTTTCCACCAGCTGGCTGGCGGTCCAGAAGGATTCGCAGGGGGTGCAGTACTGGCCTTCGTAGGAAGCCTTGTAAATATCCCCCTGTTCATAGAACTGGCGGAAGATCTTCTGCACGATCTTTTCGTGGCGTTCGTCGGTGGTGCGGATGAAATCATCGTATTCGATGTTCATCAATTTCCACAAATCCTTGGTGTTGGCCACGATCTTGTCCACATATTCCTTGGGGGTCACGCCCGCCTCGGCGGCCTTCTGTTCAATCTTCTGGCCGTGCTCGTCGGTACCGGTGAGGAAATAGGCGTCATAGCCCGTCATTTTCTTGAAGCGGGTCATGGCATCGGCAGCCACGGTGGTGTAGGTGTGGCCGATGTGCATATTGCCGGAGGGATAGTAGATGGGGGTTGTGATGTAGTAGGGCTTTTTGCAGTTGTCACACATTTTCAGGTTCCTCCTTCAGGTCATTCGGAATGAAATGAAAAACGCCTCTGCGCCTTTCAGCACAGGGGCGTGATAATACGCGGTACCACCCTGATTCGTGTTTCAAAAAGAAACACCTTCATTCATCGCAGATATCGGTGCGGCCGGAGAAGGCTGAACATGCTTGCCCTCCCATGCTCCGGAGCCATGTTCCCGCCCCCTCCGCCGCTGCCTTTCACCTTGCGCAGCTCTCTTTCGGACGAAGGAATGGCGGTACTCTCTCCTTCTTTGCATCTGCCCATCATCATACGATGAAAACGCAAAAAAGTCAACGGAAATTTTGCTTACAATACCCCCAGATGCTCCAGCAAAATTTTCAGCCCCAGCAAAATCAGAATCACGCCGCCCAGAATTTCTGCCTTCTTTTCATACCTGGCGCCGAACACGCTGCCCACCTTCACCCCGATCATGGAAAGCAGGCAGGTGGTAACCCCGATGATCATTACGCTCACCCAGATGTTCACATAGGTGCCGGTGAAGGCAAAGGTGACCCCCACCGCCATGGCGTCAATGGAGGTGGCAACGGCCATGGGCAGCATAGCCCTGACGGAAAGGGCCGCATCCGCTTCCTCTTCGCCGCCGCTGAAGGCCTCCCTGATCATATTGCCGCCGATCAAAGAAAGCAGCACAAAGGCCACCCAATGGTCCACCGCCTTGATGCTGTCGGCAAACAGCGCCGCAATGAAATAGCCGATCAGGGGCATCAGCGCCTGAAAGCCGCCAAACCAAAGGCCCACCGTGCCTGCGTTTTTCAGATCGATTTTTTTCAGCGCCAGGCCCTTGCACACCGCCACCGCAAAGGCATCCATGCTCAGCCCCACCGCCAGCAGCAAAATATCCGCAATCTGCATTCTTCTCTCCTCCTTCATAAGAAAAACCTGCAAAACAGCCGCTTGATACGTCTGTCTTGCAGGTCTTGCCGTTTCAGGCGTTACCGGACGGAAAACCCGTCAGTATGTCGATAACGTCACGCCGCTTTCGCAGCGCCGGCTACTCCCCTACAGGGATTGTATGCATCTTTTCCGGAAATCAGGCCAGAATTTCGCCGTCGTTTTCCACGGTCACTTCTTCCACCTGACGGATGGCCCAGCGGGTAACCACCATTTCGGTGCGCTGAGAGCCGATGGCCAGGGTGATGGTGTCGTCCTTGATGCCGGTGATGGTGCCGTAGATGCCGCCGATGGTGGTGATCCGGTCACCGGGCTTGAGGGCAGCCAGCATTTCCTTTACCTTCTTGTCCTTCTTGCGCTGGGGACGGATGAGGAAGAAGTAGAAAATGACAAACATCAGCACCAGGGGAAGCAGGCTGGTGAGCATGGCAGCCACGGGGTTGGTTGCCGCCATTTCTTCACCGGCAGCAGCAGCATCGGCAACGGCAGCAGCGTCGGTGCCGGTGGCTTCAGCGATGGCGTTATTGATACCAAAGATCCAGTCAAACATGAGAAAAACCGCCTTTCAAATCGGATGATCAACCAAGATTATACATGGAAAAAACATTTCTGTAAAGCCCCGTTTTTCCTGTTTTTAAGTCAAAAACAAGGCAGTCACGGTGCTCAGCACCATAATCACGCACAGCGCAATGCACACCACACGGATGATCATTTTGTTGCGCTCCTGCTGCTTTTTCGTGGTAGCCATGATTCATGCTTCCTTTCTGTTGGTTATTCTTTTACGCCTGAGCCTGCCAGGCTTCAATGGCCCGGGAAAGCTGGTCGGGGCAGGAGGTATTGCCGCGGCATTCCACGCCACGGAGAATTTCCTTCACATCGTCGGCTTTGCGGCCGATCACCATTTTGGCCAGGCCCTGGGTGTTACCCCGGCAGCCGCGATGGAATTCGCAATGGGTAATGATGCCGTTTTCGATCTCCAGATCAATCTGTACGGAACAGGTGCCCTTGGTTTTGTACTGGAACATGGTTTTCTCTCCTTTTTATATATGACTCTTTTGCCAATCATTTTTCAGGACGGCGTACACCGCCACATCCCTGAACACGCCTTTGTTCATCACCCGGCTGCGCATAACCCCTTCAAACTGCATACCGCAATGGGCCATCACCTTTCCGGAAGCCGGGTTTTCGGTATCGTGCTGGGCTTCGATGCGGTTCAGCTTCAATTCTTCAAAGCCAAAGCGCAGCGTGGCCTCCAAGGCCTCCGTCATCAGCCCCCGGTTCCAGTAGTCCCGGCTGAGGCTGTAGCCCACCTCGGCGCTTTTGTAATCAGGGTTCACCCACATGAAGCCGATGGTGCCGATCATCCGTCCGCTCTCCTTCAGCTCCATGGCGAAGGAACCGGGGAAGCCCCTTCTGTACTGGTTGCGGGCAAAGCGCAAAAAATGCCGGGTTTCCCAGATGCTTTTGTGGGCGTCCCACAGCACGTGGCGGCTCACCTCCGGGTCCCTGGCGTAGGCGTACATATCCTTTGCGTCATCCATCTGCAGGGGCCGCAGGATCAGCCTGTCCGTTTCCAGGCGGGGCAGACAGGAAAAAATGCCGGTGTAAAACTGCATTTTTCCGCCCCCTTACAGTGCCCTTTGAGGCTGGAGAACAAGAAAGCCGTCCCCCAGCACCAGGCCGCATACCAGAATAAAAATGCCCATGGCCAGCAGGAAAATAAACCCTGCCATCACCCAGCGGTATCCGGGATGCTTTCCCTTCTTTTCGTTTTTCATGAAGCATCGCCTCCCCGGATGTAAATTTTATTCCGCCTGGCGGGATAAAGAACAGGCTGCCGTGCGTTGTATGGATGTACCCTCCGTCAGGTACGGTGCAGCGCTGACCCCCAGGATCTGCCCGGCCATCAGGATGCCGATCACCGTTTTGCTGTCCCGCAGTTCCCCTTTCAGGCACAGGGCCACGGCTTCCGCCAGAGGGATGCGGGTGATGTGAAGGAATTCATCCTCATCGGGGTGGGTATTGTGCTGGGAAAGGCCGGTGGCCAGATACAGCGCAATCTTCTCCGTGCAAAAGCCCGGGGTGGTATCAATCCGGGAAAGCAGCCGCCAGTTTTCGGCGTTCAGCCCCGTTTCCTCTTCCAATTCCCGCTTGGCGCAGGAGAAGGGGTCTTCATCCGGGGTGTCCAGTTTACCGGCGGGAATTTCCCAGGTGAACCTTCCTGCCACCACCCGGTGCTGGCGCACCAGGGTCACATACCCTTCGTCGTCCACCGGCACAATGGCCGCCGCGCCGTTGTGGCGCACCACTTCCCGAAGGGCCGTCTTTCCGTTGGGCAGGGACACCTGCCAGTGCTCCACATTGATGATCTTGCCGTGAAACTTTTCTTCACCGGATACATAGGTTTCCCGCAGGGCATCGTCCGTCATGTTCCATTTCGCCTCCCGGTTTTATCCATAGATGTGTATTATTCCACACCCATGGACAAAATCCTGCCGGGTAAAGATGGAATAACTGTAAATAATAAGGAAACGGCTGGTGAACAGATTGACAATGTAGGCAAAATGTAATAAAATTGAAACAAACCTTTACCATTTTCAAGGATCATGAAGGAGGACCTCAAGCCATGACCTGTACACATAAAAAAACAGCCGTTTTTCTTCTCCTGCTGGCGCTGCTTATAAGCCTTTCCGGCCTTGCCCCGGCAGAAGAAAGCCCCTATGTACTCACCGCCCAGTGGACGGACGAATGGGGCCAGGTGCAGTCTGCCCAGGCTGCGCCCATTCCCTATGCCGGCTATGAAAACAGCTTCTGGCTGCAATTGCCCCAGGGCGTAATGCCCGCCCAGGCCGCCCTGTACATTCAGGATACCACCGGCGCTGCAGCTTCTTTCAGCGTACCGGACGGCACCCTGCTGGACCAGGCGGCAGACGCCGGGGATACCCTCACCTTCTCCACCCCCATGGAGATCACAGGCTTTGCCCAGGACGGCACGCCTGTTTTGATGCTGCGGCTGTATGTATCCACCACCGCCCCCCTGCCCCAGGATCCCAACGCCCCCATGGTGATGCCCGCCCGGGTGACCGTCAAATACCAGGACAGCCAGACCCATGAACCCGTGGCCACCGAAACCACCACCACCGTACAGCCCGGCACCCACGATGTATATCCCGAGCCCTATGACCTGAAGGCCAATTATCAGCTGTCCGGAAACGGCGCCCAGTCCGTCACGGTGGACCAGTTCGGCGCCAACCCCGGCGAAGTGATCTTCTACTACGACCGTATCCCCGTGGAACCGGTGGATATCACCATCTTCTATCTGGACATGCAGTCCATGCAGCAGGTGGCTTCCCCCACCACCCAGAAGGTCTACGAAGGCCCCAACACCATTTCCCCCGCCCCCTATGACCTGCAGCCCAACTACCGCCTCTACAGCGCGCCCGAAGCCATCGTCAACGTAAACGAATACGGCGCCGATATGCGGGAAGTGACCTTCTATTACGAAAAACTGCCCGTCCAGCCTGTGGACGTGACCGTCCGCTACGTGGATCAGGCCACCAATACCGAAATCGCCTCCGCCACTTCCCAGCCCTGCGCCGATGGCAACACCACCGTGTCCCCCGCCCCCTATGACCTGCCCGAATACTACACCCTGGTCAGCGAACCCGCCGTCAACGTCTTTGTGGACTATAACGGCGCCAATCCTGCCGAAGTGGTGTTCTATTACCAGAAAAACCCCGCCCCCACCGTGGACGTGACCGTCCGCTATGTGGATCAGGCCACCAATACCGAGATCGCCTCCGCCACCTCCCAGCCCTGCGCCGATGGCAATACCACCGTGTCCCCCGCCCCCTTTGACCTGCCCGAATACTACACCCTGGTCAGCGAACCCGCCGTCAACGTCTTTGTGGACTATAACGGCGCCAACCCGGCCGAAGTGGTGTTCTATTACCAGAAGGAAGCGCTGCCCGCGGCCGATGTGGTGATCCATTACCTGGACGTGGACACCTACGCCCCCGTGGCGGATGACACCACCCAGCCCCTCACCCAGGAGGAAACGGTGGTGTACCCCGCCCCCCAGAACCTGAAGCCTTACCACACCCTCACCGGTGAAGAAAGCCACACTGTGGCCCTTACCTACTCCGGCGCCAACCCGGCCGAAGTGACTTTCTTCTATAAGAATAATACGCCTGCCGATGTGACCCTGCCCATCCGTTACCTGGATCAGGCCACCGGCATGCCCGTGGCCAGCGAAGGCAGCGTCACCTGCAAGCCCGCCACCACCACCGATGTGTACGCCCAGCCCGCCGATCTTCTGGCCGATTACGTGCCTTCTGACGGCAACACCGGCCTTGTGCAGGTCACCGTGGATGAAATGGGCAATGCCAATATGTACGAAGTGGTGTTCTATTACACCTACGTCGCCCCCACCCCCGTGCCCACGGCTGAGCCCACGGCTGAGCCCACTGCGGAACCCACTGCGGAACCCACCGCAGAACCCACTGCCGAACCCACCGCTGAGCCCACCGCAGAACCCACTGCCGAACCCACCGCGGAACCTACCGCGGAACCCACGGCCGAACCCACCCAGGCCCCGGCCCAGGCGGTTGTGCTGCCGGTGCTTTATCTGGATCTGGAATCCGGCCTGCCCGTGGCTTCCGACGGCAGCGTTACCTGCCAGCCCGGCCAGGTGACCGACGTTTATCCCGCTCCCCAGGACCTGCTGCCCGATTATGTGCTCAGCGAACTGAGCAACCCTGTCTACCAGGTGATGGTGGACGATATGGGCAACGCCAATGTGTATGAAGTGGTGTTCTACTACGCCTACATAGCCCCCACCCCCGAACCCACGGCTGAACCTACGGCAGAGCCTACTGCCGAACCCACCGCCGAGCCCACCCAGGCCCCGGCCCAGCCTGTTGTGATCCCCGTATTGTACCTGGATCTGGAATCCGGCCTGCCGGTAGCCACCGAAGGCAGCGTGATCTGCCAGCCCGGCCAGGTGACCGATGTATATGCCGCCCCGGCAGACCTGCTGGCCGGCTATGTGCTGAGCGATCTGAGCCCGTCCATGTACCAGGTGTCGGTGGATGAAGCGGGCAATGCCAACCTGTATGAAGCGGTGTTCTACTACCGGTACCAGGCCCCGGCCACCGAAGCCCCCATCCTGCCCCAGGAAATTATGGTGCAGTATGCCTCCACCGAGGGGGTGCAGATTGCCGATCCCACCGTTTTCCTCTGCCAGCCCGGCTCCAACAACGTTCTTCCCGCCCCTGAAAACCTGGATGAAAGCTGGGAATTGCAGGGCGATGGGTATGTGACCGTCACGCTGGACGATAACGGCCTGTCCCAGCAGAGCGTGGTGTTCTATTACCAGAAAAAGCAGCCTGCCGCCACCATGGCCCCCATGCCGGTTACCATCCGCTATGTGGACCAGCAGGGCAATTCGCTGCGCCCCGATGAAAATATCTTCCTCCCCGCCGGGGATACCCCCGTCACCGCCCCCGCCACCCTGGACGACGCCTATGTACTGGACGGCGAGAGCACCCGCATCATCCATGTGGATGAATACGGCGCCAACCCCAGCCTTGTGATCTTTGTGTACCGCAGCAGCACCGTGGCCCCCAAGGTGGCCCTGGTGACCGTGCGCTACGCAGACGCCGACGGCGTGACCCTCTTTGCCACCTCCCAGGTGTGCACCGAAGGGGCGGAAAACCGCATCACCCCCGACTACACCCTGCTTGCCGACAAGGGCTTTGGCAATTATCAGCTGCAAAGCAGCGGCGAAGTGTATGTGACAGTGGATGAAAACGGCACGGCCACCCCGGCCGAAGCGGTGTTCACCTTCGTCAGGCCCGCCGATCCCACTGCCACCCCCGAACCCACCCAGGCGCCCACCGCCACCCCCGAAGTACCGGTGAACGTGAAGGTGTATTTCCGCAACGAGCAGGGGCTGGATATTGCCCCCGCCCAGGAAATTCCCTGTTTTGTGGGCAGCAATACCATCGAATGCGCCCCTGTGAACCTGCTGCCCGATTACAGGCTGAATGGCGAAAGCTACCAGACCGTGGTGCTTTCCCCCGACGGTGTGCTCAGCCCCGAAATGGTGGTGTTCACCTATGTGTCCACCATCACTCCATCCCCTGCCACCGCCACCCCCTTCCCCTACAATTACACGCCCCTGGATAAATGGTGCTACCCCACCGGCGACGGCATCAATTTCCGTTCCGAGCCTGCCACCTCCGGCGGCAGCAGCACCGTCATCCGCTCCCTCAAGCGCAATGAACTGGGCCACATCACCGGCCTGGTCATCAATGGCGACGGGGAAGAATGGTACCTGGTGGAGATCGGCGATACCACCGGCTTCCTCAAAACCACCGTCACCCGGGTGCTGACGGACAATCAGGTGAACGACCTGTTCGGCTACACCCCCGTGCCCGCCACGCCCTCTCCCTCCCCCATCCCCGAAGGCGCTGCCATCGACCGCTGGGGCAAAACCAACGCCAAGGTGTTCTTCCGTTCCTCCATGGAAACGGGCAACAACAAGCTGGGCGAACTGAAAAAAGGCGCCCAGGTGTGGATTTACAAGCTGGACAGCATGGAAAATGAAAAGTGGTACCAGGTGATGGTGGACGGCCAGGAAGGCTACATCATGGCCAAGTTTGTGGATATGCTCAGCCAGCAGGAAAGCGACGCCATCCAGGCCGGCCTTGCCTCCCCCATGCCCACCACCTCCCCCGAACCCACGGCCTTCGTGCCTACCCCCGCCCCCACCTTCACCCCCGAACCCACCCAGGTGCCCACGCCCGAGCCCACGGCCACCCCGGTGCCCTACACCGGCTATGCCCTGACGCTCTATCAGGTGCCCCTGCGCACGGGCGTGACGGACGATACCATCCTGGAATGGCTGCCGGCGGACAGCCTGGTGTACATCAACGGCCAGACCTATGTGGACGGCGAAAGCTGGTCCTACCTGCGGTCCATGTACAGCGGCAATTACGGCTTCATCCAGCACAGCGCCCTGATGCTCATCACCAATGAGCAGGCCGCCCCCTATCTGGACATGATCCAGCAGGCCCAGGCCACCGTCACCCCCGAACCCCAGCAGCAGGACGGCTATGCCATGACGCTGGGCGACGGCGTGCCGCTGCGCTCCTTTGCCGATACCAATGCCGAAATTATGCAATTGATGCCCTACGGCGCCGTCGGCAACGTAAAGGGCCAGATTTTCTCCGGCGATACCACCTGGCACCTGGTGCAGTACAACGGCATGTGGGGCTATGTGCGGGCCGACCAGATGCGCATGATGAGCGAAGAAGAAGTAATGGCCTACCTGCAGAGCCTGGAAAAGGGCACCCCCATTCCCACTGCAGCCCCCGCCACCCCCGCGCCCATCACCCAGGAAAGCCTGTCCAGCTACGGCCATGTGCAAAGCAACAGCGGCAAGGTGAACCTGCGCAGCGAACCCTCCACCGATTCCACCCGCCTGCGGCTGTTGGACAATTACGCCTTCGCCCTGGTGATGGGCAGCGAAATCGGTGAGGACGGCAAAACCTGGTACCATGTCAGTCAGGCCGGTACCGAAGGGTACATCCAGGGCGACTACTTCAAGGTGCTCACCCTGAGTGAGCTGACCCTCTTCCTCCAGAGCGACGAATACCAGAACGCCAACAGCGAAACCAGCCAGACCGGCTCTTCCTCCAGCCAGATCCAGCCGGTGGAAGACTATAACCAGACCGTCTGGCAAAACCCTGCGCTGATGGCCTCCTATGAACCCTTCAACCCCTACGCCACCCCCACGCCGGATCCTGAGCGCCTGCCCGTCCAGACGGCCACCCCCGCTCCCAGGCCCACCGGCTACATCACCCCCACCCCGGTGATTGCCCCCATCCAGGGCGGCACCACCCCCACCCCCGATACCTCCAAGGACGGTGGAAGCGCCCTGCCCTGGATTCTGCTGGGTGCGGCAGTGGTGGGCGGCGGCGGCGCTGTGTACGCCTGGTCCCTGCATCAGCAGAACGAGCGGCGCAGGCAGGCCGTGCGGCAGCAGCAGGCCCGTCAGGCAGCTGCCCGTCAGCAGCAGGCCCAGCAGCCTCAGATGCGCATGGCCCCCAACCAGCAGGCCAGCCAGGCCACCCGTGCCTATAACGCCCAGGCGCCCTATATGCCCACAGGCTCCGGCGCCCCGGTAAATTCCCAGGCCACCGGCGCTTACCGGCCCCAGGCCCAGCAGACCGGCGCTTACGCGCCCGTCCGCAGCCAGCAGGCCCCCCAGGCTACCCAGAGCTATCAGCCCGGTGCCCAGCAAACAGCGCCCCAGGCCACCCAGGCTTACCAGCCTCAGCATCCCCAGGCCCAGGCTCAGGATGCTTCGGCCACCCAGGCCTGGCAGCCCTCTGCCCAGAGCCCCACGCCCCGTCGGCGCCGCGGCGATAAATACAACAGCTGATCCATCTTGAAAAGGAGTTGCATCCGCATAAAAAACGGCGGCAAGGGCCTTCCCGGCCCTTGCCCCGGTGCGGGCAGCTCCTGTTCCCATTTTATCAAGGAGGCCCTTTTCATGCGCTTTCTCGCCCTTTTGACCGCTCTTCTTCTCTGCTTTTGCTCCCTGGCAGGCGCAGAAGATACCCAGCAAACCGATTTTTCCGATCATGGTATCGTCCACAGCAACCTGGGCCAGGTGAACCTGCGGGCCAGGCCCTCCGCCTCCTCCGCCCGGGTGGCGCTGTTGGAAAACTACGATATGGCCCGCATTCTGGAGGCCGTTACCGGTGATGACGGCAAAATCTGGTATCACGTGGAGTTTGAAAGCATGGAAGGCTATATCCACGGGGATTATTTTGACGTGCTCACCAAACAGGAACTGAGCCTGCGGATGGGCAATGCGGAAGATACTGCCCCCTCCGCCTTCAGCTATTCCGCCGCAGAAGAAGCGGAAAACCTGGTGCAGCCTGCATACCCCGTGCCCCAGTATGTGAGCCAATTGATCTTCATTGCCGAAAAGGAGCTGGGCTACACCGAAGAAAAAAACGGCGTGACCAAGTACGGCATCTGGAGCGGCGACAGCAAGGCGGAATGGTGCGCGGAATATCTGTGCTGGGCCACCTACCAGACGGACAGGCAGTTTGCCACCCAACTGTTCAACAACATCTATCCCAACTATACCGGCAATAATACCGGCAGGGACTGGTTTTTGAAGGAAGGCCGCTATGTGGCCCGGCGGGGCATTGTGCCCGACTGGGGTTCCCAGTGGTTCCGGGGCGAAAGCACCCTCATGCAGGAAAACAGCTATGTGCCCCAGCCCGGGGACTGGATGTTTTTGTCCACCGGTGCCCAGGGGGATACCTCCCATGTGGCCATGGTGACCCATTGCACATACAATGATGACGGCACCATTCAGGTGCACGTGCTGGAAGGCAATAACCCTTCCGCCGTGCAGCGCAATACCTACCCGCTGGACCACTGGTCCATCCTGGGCTACGGCACGGTGCATGATGTGGCCGACATCACCCTGAAGGAAGGTCACAAGGGCAAAAAGGTTTCCGCCCTGCAGCAGAAATTGTGCGAGGCAGGCTATTTCAAACAGGAAAACATCACCGGCTCCTTCGGCGATATCACCCTGCAGGCGGTGAAAGCCTTCCAGCAAGCCCAAGGCCTGCCCGTTTCCGGCATTGCCACCCTGGAAACCCAGCTGAAACTGGACCAGCTTCTGGCCCCTTCCCCCTCCCCGGCCCCCTGAAGCAGGAATTTTTCCTGAAGCGACGAATAAGTAAAGGTTATTCTTTCCCCAAACAGGATTGAGAGAGGTGAAAATCCATGCGCGATATGGTGCTGGTGCTGAATTTCAGCAATACCGCCAGCCGCACCATCACCCGCAAGCTCCGGTCGGAGCGGGTGATGTGCCGCATCGTTCCCGGGGATATCAGCCCGGAGGAAATCCTGGCCCAGGAGCCCTTGGGCCTGGTGCTGGCCTGCGGCGCAACGGAAGAAATGGCAGCACAGCCGCATGCCGGGCTGTTTGAGATGGACCTGCCCATGCTGGCCCTGGGCCGCGCGGCAGACAGCATGCTGCTTGCCCTTGGCGGCGGCATGGATGATAAGCCTCTGGAAAGCGGGCTGGTAACCATCCATTACCTGCAAAACCCCCTCTTTGCCGGCATTGAGGACGGGGACCGGATGGCCTGGGGCCTTCAGCCCTATGTGCTCTCCGCTTCCACCCGCAGCCTGTGCCAGAGCGGCGGGGAAACCATCGGCTTCACCCACAAGGAACGTCCCCTGATGGGCATTCAGCTGGAGCTGGAGCAGAGCGATATGGAAGGCTCCCGGATGCTGATGAACTTCGCCATGGATATCTGCGGCTGCACCCCCTGGTGGGACGACGATGCCTTCGTTTCCCGGGCGGTGGAGGAAATTTGCCGCATTACAGGGGACGGCATTGCCGTGTGCGCCGTTACCGGCGGGCTGGACAGCGGCGTCAGCGCCCTGCTTGGCCACCGGGCCCTGGGCGACAGGCTGAAATGCATTTTTGTGGATACCGGCCTTTTGCGGGAAAACGAAGCACGGGATTTCCTTTCCTTTTACCGGGACCAGATGGGCCTGGATATTGTGTGCATCGATGCCCGGGAGCGGTTCCTGGCCGCCCTGCAGGGCGTTTCTGCCCCAGAAAAAAAGCGCAATATCATTGGCCTGACCATGCAGCAGATTCTCAACGAAGAAAAGCACCGCCTGGGTGGGTACAATGCCCTCATCGGCGGCACCAGCTTCAACGACATTATGTTCGGCAAGGGTGACAAGCGCCCGGTGCTGGCAGAGGACGTGCCGCTGATGGAGCCGGTTCGGGATTTGTTCAAGGACGAAATCCGCCGCATCGGCCACTACCTGGGCATCCCCGGGGATATTCTGTCCCGCCAGTCCTTCCCCGGCAGCGGCCTGGCCCTGCGTATTCTGGGGGAAGTGACGGAAGAAAGGCTGGATACCCTGCGCAAATGCGACCGCATTTTCCGGGAAGAAATCAAGCAGGCCGGCGCTGAAAAAAGGCTGTGGCAGTACTTTGCCGTGCTCAGCCCCATGCCCGGCGAGGAAGAAAAGGCGGTCATCTGCCTGCGTGCCGTGCATGCCGCGGAGCAGCGCCTGGCCCACGCCGCCCGCCTGCCCTATGACGTGACAGAAAACACCGTCAGCCGTATTCTGAAAACGGTGCCGGGCGTGCGCCGGGTGGTGTATGATCTGACCCCCAGCAGCAACTACACCGGCATTGAATGGCAATAATACACACAAGTTTGAAATAAAGAAGGAATGGGTTTTTTATGCGTATTTCTCACCCCCAGGCAGCTTTCCAGGGCGTGGCCCCCGAAAATGTATTCTTTGTGGCCAATGATCAGCACGTGCAGATGGGCACCGGCTATGTGATTCCCTTCATGCAGAATGAAATGTACCCCGAACGCCCCCTGCACCTGTTTTTGCAGATTGAAGCCCAGCCCTCCGCCCGGGCGCTGCTTTACGGCGCATTGCTTGCCCGGGCAGAACAGTTGAAGGAGCAAACGCCGGGCCTGCCCGTCCGGCTGTACAGCCTGGTGCCCCCCGAAGACCTGGACATGATGCACTTTTACGAAAGCTGCGGCTTCCAGGACGACGACGGGGAAGACATGTACCGCTTCCCCCTGCCCCAGGGCTATCCCCGCACCCCCATGGGCATGCAGTTCGCCTCCGTACCCCTGCAGGATGAGCAGAGCCAGATGGCCTTCTTGAACCGCATCAACCAGAACCGCATCCAGCCCTTCACCCGGGATCATCTGACCCTCTGGATGCAGCAGCAGCATTTCATGGCCCTGGGCTTTTATAAGAACGGCCTGCCGGTGTGTGAATGCATCCTGACCGGCACCGGCCCCAACGTCACCCTGCTGATGATCTACACCAAGGCGGAATACCGCCGCCAGGGCATGGCCACCCAGCTATTGGAAAGCGCCTTCAATCTCCTCAGGGAACGGGGTGTCACCACCGTCTATACCCACATCTTCCGCCGCCATATGCCCCAGATGAAGCTGGTGCAGCGCTTCGGCGGCCAGTACCTGCGCACCGTGTCCGCCCTGCCGGGCATTGACCTGTAAACTAAAACAGTACAGAGGGAACCGTGCGGGGCGTTGCCCCTGCACCCCACCAGGGACATTGTCCCTGGACCCATCCTGCGACGCACAGGCTTACAAGACAAACTTACTTCCGCATGAGAGGGAAAAGAACGAACGCAAGCAAGCCCACGAGCGCAATGAAAACGAAAAAATAAGCGGAGGGAAAATGCATTTTCCCATCCGCTATTTTTATCGTTTTCCCCGGATGCCTTTGGCATCCGTACGGCGGCTTTCAGCCGCCCCGCCCGTGCGAGGCAGTGCCGCAGCCAATTTGCAATAGAACAATTGCCATTTTCTAATGGGTGTGTGTTGCAGATAATCCCCAAGCATCACGCGGAAATAGTTTGTTTACCCATACAACCACTTCACGGATTGGGTCCAGGGATGATATCCCTAGCCTGCTCCGGGCAGGCCGCGCAGCCCCCATCGTTCCTCTCCCCACATGAAAACAGCAATTTTTGCCCATAATGAAAATGTATTCTTTCTGTTTACCGCCGGGAAATATTGCAAAGCAAGGGGATTTGTGGTATTCTAAAGTGTATACGTTTACAAGGGAGGAACCTTATTTATGGACATGAAACAGCAGATCGCAAATCTGGTAAAAGAAATGCTGGACGCTGCTTATCCCGGCGTGGAAGGCCTGCCGGAGGATATTGCTTCCCTTCTGGAAGTGCCCCCGGAAGCCCACATGGGCGATTATGCATTCCCCTGCTTCCGCCTGTCCAAGGCGCTGCGCATGGGCCCGCCCATGATTGCCAAGAAGCTGTCCGAAGCGGTGCAAAAGCCCGAGATTGCCCGGGTGGAATGTGCCGGCGGCTACCTGAATTTCTTCTTCAACCGGGAGAATTTTGCCAAGGACCTGATGAGCGCCATCATGGCCGCCCCCGAAAAATGGGGCAGCAGCGAAGACGGCAAGGGCAAAACCGTGTGCCTGGATTATTCCTCCATCAATATTGCCAAGCGGTTCCACATCGGCCACTTGTCCACCACCGTCATCGGCAACGCCCTCAAGCGCATTTATGAATTCCAGGGCTGGAAAACCGTGGGCATCAACCACCTGGGCGACTGGGGCACCCAGTTCGGCAAGATGATCTGCGCCTACAAAAAGTGGGGCGTGAAGGAACAGGTGGAAAAGGACGGCGTGGAAGAAATGAACCGCCTGTACGTCCGTTTCCACGAAGAAGCGGAAAAGGATCCTGCCCTGGAAGACGAAGGCCGTGCCTGGTTCAAGAAGATCGAAGAGGGCGACGCAGAAGCCCTGGAAATTTTCCACTGGTTCAAGGAAGTCACCCTGAAGGACGCCATGAAGGTGTACAGCACCCTGGGCATTACCTTCGACAGCTACGCCGGCGAAAGCTTCTATGTGGACAAGACGGACCGGGTGGTAAACGAACTGAAAGAAAAGAACCTGCTGGAAGAATCCGAAGGCGCCCTGATCGTGGACCTGGAAGAAGAAAAAATGCCCCCCTGCCTGATCATCAAGCGTGACGGCACCACCATCTACGCCACCCGGGATCTGGCCGCCATCTTCTACCGCAAGGATACCTATAATTTCGATAAGTGCCTGTATGTGGTGGCCTATCAGCAGGACCTGCACTTCCGCCAGATTTTCAAAGTGGTGGAAAAGATGGGGTACGATTGGGCCAAGGACGGCCTCATCCACGTGGCTTTCGGCATGGTGTCCTACGAAGGGCAGACCCTGGCCACCCGCTCCGGCCATGTGGTATACCTGGAAGACCTTTTGAACCGTGCCCAGGAAAAGGCGCTGCAGATCATGCAGGAAAAATCCCCCAACCTGGAAAACAAGGAAGACGCTGCCCGTCAGGTGGGCGTGGGCGCCGTGGTGTATGCCACCTTGCAGAACAACCGTATCAAGGACATCGACTTCTGGTGGGACCGCGCCCTGAACTTTGACGGCGAAACCGGCCCCTATGTGCAGTACACCCATGCCCGGTGCGCATCTGTTCTGCGCAAGGCCCCGGAAAGCACCGTGGCCCCCGATTACGCCGCCCTCACCGATGACGAAGCCCAGGCTCTTTTGCGCCTCCTCTCCCGCTTCCCCGAAGCGGTGGAAGAAGCCTGCCTGCGGAACGAACCTTCCATCGTCACCCGCGCCACCACGGAAATTGCCAAGGCCTACAACAAGTATTATTACGAGCACCGCATCCTGGACGATGACGCTGCCGCCACCGCCGCCCGCATTGACCTGACGAAGGCCTGCAAGCAGGTGATCAAAACCGGCCTTTTCCTTATCGGCGTGGAAGCACCCGAAAGAATGTAATCGCCTCTTTGCACCTTTCTTTTCCGCCCGGCATACACTAACACTATCATCAGCCAAGGAGGAACCCCCATGCGCTTTACCAAAATGCACGGTATTGGCAACGATTATCTTTTTGTCAACTGCTTTGAAGAGGTGGTCCACGATCCCGAAAGCATGGCGCTGATCATGAGCCGCCCCCATTTCGGCGCCCAGGCAGACGGCCTGGTGCTGATTGAGCCCTCGGACCGTGCCGATTTCGGCATGCGCATTTTCAACAACGACGGCAGCGAAGCGGAAATGTGCGGCAACGCCACCCGCTGCATCGGCAAATATGTGTACGAGCGGGGCCTCACCGACAAAACCGAGCTGACCCTGGAAACCAAGGGCGGCCTGAAGCGGCTGTGGCTGGACGTGGAAAACGGGAAGGTGAGCCGTATCAAGGTGGATATGGGCACCCCCGAATTGAACCCCAAAAATATCCCGGTGGATCTGCCCGGCGAAATGGTGCTGCGCCACCGGCTGCAGATCATGGGGCAGACCTGGTTCATCACCTGCGTCAATATGGGCAATCCCCATGCCGTGCTCTTTGTGCGGGATCCTGAAGTGGTGGATCTGCCCACCATCGGCCCCATGATTGAGCATCATCCCCTCTTCCCCCGCCGCACCAATGTGGAATTTGTCCGGGTGATTGACCGGGGCATCCTGCAGATGCGGGTGTGGGAGCGGGGCACCGGCGAAACCCTGGCCTGCGGCACCGGTGCCTGCGCTGCGCTGGTTGCTTCCGTGCTGGCCGGGCAGAGCGACCGCTCCGTGCAGATGAAGCTCACCGGCGGCAACCTGCAATTGCAGTGGAATGCCGAAGACAACCATGTGTACCAAACCGGCCCTGCCACCTTCGTCTATGACGGCGAATGGCTGGGTGACTGAAATACAGGAGGCTCCATGAAACTCAACACATCCATTGCCACCCTGCCCGCCGGCTATCTGTTTGCTGAAGTGGCCAAGCGGGTGAACCTTTACACCGCACAGAACCCCGACAAGCCCGTGCTGCGCCTTGGCATCGGTGACGTGACCCGTCCCCTGGTGCCGGCCATTGCCGACGCTTTTGCCGATGCCGCCAAGGCCATGGGCACCAAGGAAGGCTTCCACGGCTACGGCCCGGATTTCGGTTACAAATTCCTGCTTTCCGCGATCGCACAAAATGATTATCAGAAAAAGGGCGTCATGATTGAGGAAGACGAAGTGTTCCTCTCCGACGGCGCAAAAACCGACTGCGGCGCCCTGCAGGAGCTGTTCGCTGCCGATGCCACCATCGCCGTAACCGACCCTGTTTATCCCGTCTATATCGATTCCAACGCCATGGCCGGCCGCCTGGGCGTGTATGAAAACGGCCGCTGGTCGAGGCTCACTTACCTGCCCTGCAACAAGGAAAACGGCTTTGTGCCGCCGCTGCCCCAAAAGCGGGTGGACGTTATTTATCTTTGCTACCCCAATAACCCCACCGGCACCGTGCTCACCAAGGCGCAGCTGAAAAAGTTTGTGGACTGGGCCCTGGAAAACGAAGCCCTCATCATCTACGACGCCGCCTACAAGGCCTTCATCACCGATGATGAAATCCCCTTCAGCATTTACCAGATCCCCGGTGCAGACAAGTGCGCCATCGAATGCTGCTCCTATTCCAAAACCGCCGGCTTTACCGGCACCCGCTGCGGCTACACCGTCATCCCCAAGGCCCTGTGCTTTGACGGGCTGAGCCTGAACAAAATGTGGGGCCGCCGGATGGCTTCCAAGTTCAACGGCGTTTCCTACCCCGTGCAAAAGGCCGCAGAAGCCATCTATACCCCCCAGGGACAGGCCCAGCTGCAGGAATGCATTGCCTACTACCAGGCCAATGCCATGATCATCCGGGATGGCCTCATCAAAGCCGGCATCGAGGCCTTCGGCGGCGTCCATGCCCCCTATGTGTGGATGAAAACCCCCGGCGATATGAAAAGCTGGGATTTCTTTGACCTGCTGCTCAATCAGGCCCAGGTGGTGGGCACCCCCGGCGAAGGCTTTGGCCCCAGCGGCGAAGGCTACTTCCGCTTAACCGCCTTCAATACCCTGGAAAACACCCGGGAAGCCGTGGAACGGGTGCTGAAAGTACTGTAATTCTGGCGATTGAAAATCAGCTAAAGCTGTTTTTCAATCGGAGCATCACATTTACTGTAAAAATGGGTTTGCAGCCTCATAAATGAAGCTGCAAACCCTATTTTTACGTCCGTAAATTGATATAGGAAGCGCCATGGGCGCTCCTCGCAGGAGCAAAGCCCCTGCTGCGGATTACACATGAAGGGGCTACGGCCCCTTCATACATCCCCCTGAATAGTTTTTGAATACGATTGCAGGGAGACGACGGAGGGGCGTTGCCCCTGCACCCCACAAGGGATTTCATCCCTTGACCCAATTGCGGAAGTGGTTGGCCGGGCGAACAGGCAATTTCCCGCTGGAGCCGGGGAATTATCTGTAACACGCACAGACCCAATTTCAAAAGAACGCTTGTCATATTGCGAGTTGGTTGCGCACTGCCGCACCACGGGCCGGCGGCGGAACGCCGCCAACCGGATGCAAAGCATCCGGGGAAAACAGCAAAAAAAGCGCTGGAGGAAACTTGTTTCCATCCACGCCTTTTTTCTGTTTTCATTGCGCCCGTGGGCACATATCCTTTCGTTCCCCAAGCTTCACGCGGAAACAGCTTGTTTTCACACACAACCACTTCGCGGATTGGGTCCAGGGCCGATGGCCCTGGCGTGGGGGTTCAGGGGGCGAGAAGCCCCCTGCTCCGTCCCTGCTCCGTCCCTGCTCCGTCCCCTGCTCCGTCCCCTGCAAAGCACGTCAAACAGCGCCTTAATTTGCCAGAAATTGGTGAAATTCTCCGTTTGAATTTTCCTTGGCAAAAAGAGGGGAAAACCACGCAAAAAATAAGCAAAAAAGTGGGCATTATATATGTAGAAACCCTTCCCAAAAAGGCATTTTTGTGTTATAATAAATTGATTAAGTTTTTGCTATTTTAGCCAGAGAAAAATGGAGGAAATTATGGCTGCTGATATGGAAAAAATGCAGGAAAACACCCCCGTCCAGGCCGCCCAGTACGACGAGAACCAGATTCAGGTGCTGGAAGGGCTGGAGGCCGTGCGCAAGCGTCCCGGCATGTACATCGGTTCCACCGACGCCCGGGGCCTGCACCACTGCGTATATGAAATTGTGGACAACGCCATCGACGAAGCGCTGGCCGGTTACTGCACGGAAGTGAATATCTGCCTGCACAAGGACGGCAGCGTATCCGTGCGGGACAACGGCCGCGGCTTTCCCGTGGGCATCCATCCCAAGATGGGCCGTCCCGCCGTGGAAGTATGCCTGACGGTGCTGCACGCCGGCGGCAAGTTCGGCGGCGAGGGCTATAAAGTATCCGGCGGCCTGCACGGCGTGGGCGCCTCCGTTGTGAACGCGCTGAGCCATCACCTGCGGGTGGAAGTGCACCAAGCCGGCAAGATTTATGAACAGGAATACACCCTGGGCAAAATCGATTACGACCTGCGCATCATCGGCGAAGCGGAAGACACCGGCACCACCATCCGCTTCTGGCCCGATATCCGCTCTGCCGAAAACCCCGGCGGCGTGTTTGACGAAGGGATCGATTTCTCCTTCGACGTATTGAAGGTGCGCATCCGGGAAATGGCGTTCCTGAACAAGGGCATCAAGCTGGTGCTGCGGGACGAGCGGGGCGAAGAAGTGAACGAGCGGGTGTTCCACTACGAAGGCGGCATCCGGGAGTTCGTCAAATACCTGAACAAGAATAAAGAAGTGCTCTTTGCAGAGCCTATCTACGTGGAGGGCGTCAAAAACGGCGTCACCGTGGAAGTGGCCATGCAGTATAACGACAGCTACAGCGAAAACATTTACGCTTTCGCCAACAATATCCACACCCCCGAAGGCGGCACCCACCTGATGGGCTTCCAGAGCGCCCTGACCCGCGCCGTGAACAACTACGGCCGCAAATATAAGATCCTCAAGGATAACGATTCCAACCTCAAGGGCGAAGACACCCGGGAATCCCTGGCTGCCGTGATCTCCGTGAAAATGCCGGAGCCCCAGTTCGAAGGCCAGACCAAGTCCAAGCTGGGCAACAGCGAAGTGCGGCCCATTGTGGATAACCTGGTCTATGAAGGCTTGGAAACCTTCCTGGAAGAAAACCCCGCCGTGGCCAAGACCATCCTGGAACGCTGCCTTGGCGCCGCCCGTGCCCGGGAAGCCGCCCGGAAAGCCCGGGACCTGACCCGCCGCAAAACCGTACTGGAAAGCGGCAGCCTGCCCGGCAAGCTGGCCGACTGCACCGAGCGCGACCCGGCCAAGTGCGAAATCTTCATCGTGGAAGGCGACAGCGCCGGCGGCAGCGCCAAAACCGGGCGCGACCGTATGTACCAGGCCATTCTGCCGCTCCGCGGCAAGATCCTGAACGTGGAAAAGGCGCGGCTGGACAAGATCCTCATCAGCGAACAGATCAAGAACATGATCACGGCGTTCGGCTGCGGCGTGGGCGATGATTTCAACATCGATAAATTGCGCTATCACCGCATCGTGTGCATGACGGACGCCGACGTAGACGGCGCCCACATCCGCATCCTGATGCTCACCTTCTTCTACCGCTATATGCGCCCCCTCATTGAAAGGGGCTATGTCTATATCGCCATGCCGCCCCTGTATAAGGTGACCAAGGGCAAGCAGGAATACTACGTCTATAACGACCAGGAACTGCAGAAGCTGTTGGACCAGATCGGCCGGGAAACCAAGGCGGAAATTCAGCGCTACAAAGGCCTTGGCGAAATGAGCAGCGAGCAATTGTGGCACACCACCATGAACCCCGAAACCCGCACCATGATGAAGGTGACCATGGAAGACGCCATGGCGGCAGATGAGATCATCAGTTTGCTGATGGGCGACAAGGTGGAACCCCGCCGGGAATTCATTGAACAGAACAGCGAGCTGGCTGTACTGGACTTCTGAGGAGGTTTTTTTCCATGAAGAAACTGCTTGCAGCGCTGCTTTGCCTGTGCATGCTGCTTTCCTGTGCCTTTGCCGAAGATAGCAAAACCGAAGCGGAGGCCTGGCTGGAAGAAAGAAGCATGGAGCTGGCAGCGCTGGTCAACGAAGCCATCCACAGCGATGCCTATATTTCTCTCATGTTGGGCAATACGCAGAATATTCCGGCTGATCTTCGCAAAACAGATTTTTCCGCTCCCGCCTCTGTAAAAATTCACGTTAACCCCCTCCCTTCCATGACCGCATATTCCCTCATGACAGAAAGCGCGGCGAAAGAATTCCAGTTTTCCCCGGAGCTGAATGATTACGTTCTTCGCCGGATGAAAGCATCCTTACCCACACTGCTGGTTTCAAAGGAAGGGATGGAAATGGTAATCGCCAATTCTATCTTCACTTTTTCCGATGCATGGCTTTGCCCGGATTTCATCACCTCCGACGCCCATGTATTTCTGGAATACGAAGGGGATTATGTGCTCTGGGCAGAGTTTTCCGTTTCCGATCTTGGCACTGTTTCCGGCCAGACGCACCTGCTTCCAAAGGCCAGGTATGAACAAATGGATAAGCTCATTCTGGAATTGCTCCAGCAAACCCTTCCCCAATAACCTTTTGCTTCAAATGCCCTTGAAAGGATAAAATACCATGAGTGAAATCAAAGATCGTCTGATCCCCATGGATCTGGAAAAGGAGATGCGCCAGTCCTTCATCAGCTACGCCATGAGCGTGATTGTGGACCGCGCCCTGCCGGACGTGCGTGACGGCCTGAAACCCGTGCACCGCCGCATCCTCTATGATATGAACGAGCTGGGCATGACCCCGGACAAGCCCTTCCGCAAGGCCGCCCGTATTGTGGGCGACGTGCTGGGTAAGTTCCACCCCCACGGCGACGCTTCCGTGTACGACGCCATGGTGCGCCTGGCCCAGGATTTTAACATGCGCTATATGCTGGTGGAAGGCCAGGGCAATTTCGGCTCCATCGACGGTGACGGCGCCGCCGCCATGCGTTATACCGAAGCCCGCATGAGCAAGATGGCCACCTATATGCTGCAGGATATCGAAAAAGATACCGTGGATTTCATGCCCAACTTTGACGAAACCCTCCTGCAGCCCAAAGTGCTCCCTGCCCGCTTCCCCAACCTCCTGGTCAACGGCACCAGCGGCATCGCAGTTGGCATGGCCACCAATATCCCGCCCCATAACCTGGGCGAAGTGATCGACGGCGCCGTATGCCTCATCGATAACCCGAACGCCACCCTGGACGATTTGATGGAGCACATCAAGGGCCCCGACTTCCCCACCGGCGGCATCATCCTGGGCCGCAGCGGCATCCGGGAAGCCTACCACACCGGCCGAGGCAAGGTGATCACGAGGGCCAAGTCCGAAATTGAAGAAATGGGCAATAACCGCCAGCGCATCGTCATCACCGAGATTCCCTATGCGGTGAACAAGGCCCGTCTTGTGGAAAAAATGGCGGAACTGGTGCACGACAAGAAGCTGGAAGGCATCAGCGATATCCGCGATGAATCCGACCGCAAGGGCATGCGCATCGTCATTGAGCTCAAGCGGGACGTGCAGCCCCAGGTGGTTCTCAATTATCTCTATAAGCACACCCAGCTGCAGGACACCTTCGGTGTCATCATGCTGGCGCTGGTCAACGGCGAGCCCAAGGTGCTGTCCCTTCGTGACATGCTGGGCCATTACATTGACCATCAGGAAGATGTGGTCACCCGGCGCACCAAATATGATCTGGATAAATCCCTGGCCCGGGCCCACATCTTGGAAGGCCTCATCAAGGCACTGGATCATATCGACGAGATCGTGCACATCATCCGCGGCAGCAAGGACACCGCTTCCGCTAAGATCACCCTAATGGAAACCTTCGCCTTCTCCGACAAGCAGGCCCAGGCCATTCTGGACATGCGTCTGGCCCGCCTCACCGGTCTGGAAAGAGACAAGCTGATGGCGGAATACAACGAGCTTCTGCAGACCATCGCCCACCTGCAGGCCATGCTGGCGGACCGGGTGCTTTTGATGAGCGTGGTGAAGGAAGAGCTTTTGCAGATCAAGCAGAAGTTTAGCGATCCCCGCCGTACCGAGCTTTCCACCATCGAAGGCGAAATCGACATTGCGGACCTGATCGCCGTGGACGACATGGTGGTCACCCTCACCCACTTTGGCTATGTGAAGCGCCTCAGCAAGTCCACCTACCGGGCCCAGAACCGTGGCGGCAAGGGCGTTTCCGCCATGACCACAAGGGATGAAGACTATGCCGAGTGCATCCGCATCGTCAATACCCACGAGCCGGTGCTGTTCTTCACCAACCAGGGCCGTGTGTATTCGAAGACCTGCTATGAAATTCCCGAAGCCGGCCGCACTGCCCGTGGAACCGCCATCGTGAACCTGCTCAACCTGAACCCCGGCGAAAAGGTGACCAATATCATCGCCATGCCGGAAATGGAAGACGGGCGCTATCTCATCATGGGCACCCGGGAAGGCCTGATCAAAAAGACCGCCCTGTCCGAATTCCGCAACCTGCGCAAATCCGGCCTCATCGCCATCGTGCTCAATGAGGGTGACGAACTCATCGGCGTGGAGCTGTGCAAGGAAAATGACGAGCTCATGCTCTGCTCTCACCTGGGCAAGGCCATCCGCTTTGCCGAACGCCATGTGCGCCCCATGGGCCGCGTCAGCCACGGCGTGCACTCCATGAAGCTGGACGAAGGCGACCGGGTGACCGACCTGTGCGTCATCGAAGAAGGTGCGCATGTGCTGGCCATCACCGAAAACGGCTACGGCAAACGCACGGAAGTGGAACAGTACCGCGAAACCGGCCGGAACGGCAAGGGCGTCATCGCCATGACCCTCACCGAAAAGACCGGCAATCTGGTGGCCCAGCTGATGGTGCACGATGATGAGGATATCCTCATCATCACCGACGACGGCACCATCATCCGCACCGCCGTTTCCGATATCCGCATCTGCGGCCGCGCCACCCAGGGCGTGCGTCTCATGCGCGTGGGCGAAGGCAGCCGCATTGTGGCTGTGGCCCGCGCCGAAAAGGAAGAGGAAGCACCGGAAGAAACCGTTGAAACGACGGAAGAGTAATAGTATTCGGGGGAAACCATTCTTTGTAGCCAAAGAACGGTTTCCCCCGTACCCCCTTCCAAGAAAGCTATTCGGGAACACAGAATCGGAACAAGCCATCTTCTTTTCCCGTATAACTGTGACAGGGTCACTTTGTTTGGCCAAATTAACAATCATATTCCCCAATTGGTTTTGGGGAGGGTGCGGGAGGGGCATTTTGACTCAAAATGCCCCTCCCGCAAAAAAAGAAAGGTTCTTATGACGCAGAAACAAAAAACGCTGGCAGGCGGTGTGTCCATCCTGGGGTTGGCCGGGCTGATCTGCAAGGTGGTAGGGGTATTGTACCGCATCCCCCTGGCCCACCTGATCGACCCCATGGGCATGGCCATTTACCACAAGGTATTCCCCGCCTACAATTTATTACTCACCATCTCCTCCGCCGGCATCCCGGTGGCCATTTCCCGGATGGTAAGCCACTATGTAACCAAGGACGAGCCGGAGAACGCAAAGCGCATTTTCCGCACCGCCCTGTGGATGCTGTGCGCCTTGGGGCTGGTGACCACGCTGCTGATGATGGTGTTTTCCGGCCAGGTAGCGGCCTGGCAGGGCACGGAGGAAGCCGCTGCCGGGTATCTGTGCATTGCCCCCAGCCTGTTTTTCGTATGCGCCATGAGCGCCTACCGGGGCTATATGCAGGGCCAGCGGCATATGCTGCCCACCGCCGTTTCCCAGCTGATTGAGCAGGTGGGAAAGGTGGCCATCGCCCTGCCCCTGGCCGCCATCGGCATGCAAAAGGGCGGCGTCATCTGGGGTGCTGCCGGGGCACTGCTTGGCTCCACCATCGGCGAAGCGGCAGCGCTTTTGTACATGATGTGGAACCACCACCACTCCGCCGGCAAGGAAACAGCCGCCCTTCAGCGGGAAAACGTGGAATTGCTCCAGGGCAAAACCATCGCCAGGCGGCTCATCACCGTGGCCATTCCCATCACGCTGGGTGCCTGCATCGTTCCGCTTGCCGGGTTCATTGACAGCGTGATGCTCACCCAACTGATGGAAAAGGCCGGCATGCCCCGGGAGGACGCCCTCATCCGTTACGGCGCCTATTCCGGCCCGGTTTTGACCCTCATCAACGTGCCCACCGCCCTTGCCATGGCCATGAGCACCAACCTGGTGCCCTCCATTGCCTCCGGCCTGGCCCGGGGGGACATGGAATACGTAAAAAGCGAAACCGCCACCGGCCTTCGCATGGCCACGGTGATCGGCTTCCCCTGCTCCATCGGCATGAGCATCCTGGCCCAGCCTCTTTTGTACCTGTGCTACCGGGGCAGCTACACCGCCGCCCAGCTGGACGTGGCGGCAGAGCTGCTCACCATCTCCTCCCTCACCATCGTGCTCTTTACCATGGTGCAGGCCACCAGCGGCATTCTGCAGGGCGCCGGCAAGCAGCGCATTCCCATGTACACGCTGCTCTTTGGCGTGGTGCTGAAGATTGCGCTGAACTACACCCTGGTGGGCATCCCCGGGGTGGATATCCACGGCGCGCCCTGGGCCAGCCTGCTTTGCTACACCGCCAGCATGATCCCCAATCTCTATTTCGTCTGCAAGCACACCGGCTACCGCTTCCAATGGATGGACGTGATGGTAAAGCCCCTGCTGTGCAGCCTGATCATGGGCGGCGCAGTATGGGCCACGTGGCATTTCCTGTTTGGCTATGCAGGTAATCTGACCGGCTTTGCGCTGGTGGCAGGTATTGTGCTGTGCGTCATCTGCGGCATTGCCCTGTATGCCATTCTGGCACTGAAAACCAAAACCGTGCGCAAGGAAGACTTGCCCGGTAAAGTGAGGAGGTTCCTCAAATGAGCCGCATCACCGTTGTATCCCTGGGCCCCGGCCCCCGGGAGCATCTTACCCTGGGCGCCCTTTCCGCCCTGGAAAAGGCAGAAAAAGTGGTGCTGCGCACGGAAAAATGCGATGCAGCAGCATACCTGCGGGAAAAAGGGATATCCTTTCAAACGTTGGATCATCTCCATGAAGCCTGCGACGATTTTGAAGAGCTGGCAGAAAACGCCGCCCGTGCCGTGCTGGACATGAGCCGGGAAGCGCCGGTATGCTATGCCGTCTTTGACGCCGGCAGCGACGAAACCGTGCGCATCCTTCTGCAAAAGGAGCAGGATATTGCCCTCCTTCCCGGTATGCCCCTGTCAGCCCCCTTCCTGTCCGCCCTGCCTCAGGAAAAGGTGGAAATCCAGACGGCCTCTGCCCTTTCTGTCACTTCCATCCAGAACCCGCTTCTGATCCTGGAGATGGATTCCCGGATGCTTTCCGGGGAATGCAAGCTGCAACTTCTTTCCTGGTATGATGCGGACACGGAAGTATTCTTCTTCCCTCCGGCAGAGGGTGCAAAGCGCGCCTTCACAAAAATCCCCCTGTGCGATATGGACAGGCAAAAGGCGTATGATCACACCGCCGCCCTGCTGATCCCTTCCCAGCCCCTGGAAAGCAAGGCCCGCTTCGATTTTTACGATCTGGTGCGGGTGATGATGATCCTCCGGGGCGAAAACGGCTGCCCCTGGGATAAGGAGCAGACCCACGAAACCCTGCGCAAATACCTGATCGAAGAAGCCTATGAAACCGCTGCCGCCATTGATGACGAGGACTGGCTGGCCGTGGCCGACGAATTGGGGGATGTGCTCCTTCAGGTAGCCTTCCAGGCCAATATCGGTGCCCAGTACGGCACCTTTGAGCTTTCCGACATCACCACCGCCATCTGCAAAAAGATGATCCACCGCCACCGCCACATTTTCGGCAGCGACCATTGTGAAACAGCGGAAGATGTGGTGGACAACTGGGAAAAGATCAAGAAGGAAGAGCGGGGCTTCAAAACCCAGAGCGAAGTGCTCCAGGGCGTCACCCGGGGCCTGGCGCCCCTGATGCGGGCCGCCAAGGTGCAAAAGAAAGCCCGGGATGTGGGCTTTGACTGGGACGACCCCATGGAAGCCCTGCAGAAAGTGCACGAAGAGGCCGACGAAGTGGCAGAGGCTTTCCGGGAGAAAAACGCTGCCCATCTGGAGGAAGAGCTGGGCGATCTTTTCTTCTCCTGTGTGAATGTATCCCGCCTGTGCGGCGTGGAGGCAGAAACCGCCCTGCAGCGGGCCACAGAAAAGTTCGTCAACCGGTTTACAGCCATGGAAAATGCCATTTTAAGGGACGGAAAATGCCTGAAAGACTTGACATTATCGGAAATGGATGTATACTGGAATAGTAGCAAGCAAGGTCTGCAGTAAGCCTGCCGGACTTGTCATTCATTCTAAAAAATTTGGAGGTAACACCATGAACAAGACTGAACTGATCGTTGCTCTGGCCCAGAAGGCCGAGATCACCAAGAAGGATGCCGAAAAGGCCGTGAACGCTTTTGTTGACGTTGTCGCCGAAGCCCTGAAGGAAGGCGCCAAGGTGCAGCTGGTTGGCTTTGGCACTTTCGAAGCCAAGGAACGTCCCGCCCGCGTTGCCCGCAATCCCCGCACCGGCGAAGAAATCAAGATCGAAGCCAGCAAGACTGCTTCCTTCAAGGTCGGCAAGGCCCTCAAGGACAGCCTGAACTAATCAATAAAAATCGGGCGTGCCACAAGCACGCCCTTTTTTTCACCCCGAAAGGATTTGTTTTTTATGCGTCTGGATAAGTATCTCAAGGTCTCCCGTATCATCAAGCGCCGCACCGTGGCCAAGGAGGCCTGCGACGGCGGCCGCGTGTCCATCAACGGCAAGGTGGCCAAGGCCGGTGCCGAAGTGAAGGAAAACGATATTCTGGAAATCCGCTTCGGCAACCGGGTGGGCAAGTACCGCATTGTGGACGTGCGCGAAGTGGTGCGCAAGGAAAACGCCGCCGAGATGTACGCCGTCCTGGAAGAAGACCCCATGGTGGCTGCAGAGAGGAATTAAATATGCGGGAGGGATATTCTTTGCAGCCCAAAGAATACCCCTCCCGTACCCTCCCCAAGAAAGGCAGCTGGGAAGAGCTCCATTTGTTTCCTGCACGCAATGTACCCGTGAAACAAAAAGCGAAGCTTATTCCCTGCACCCCCACTGAAAGGCGGCTGGGAAGAGCTCCATTTGTTTCCTGCACGCAATGTACCCGTGAAACAAAAAGCGAAACGCAATACGCCCATGCTGCAAACAAAAAGGAGGGGCAAGCCCCTCCAAAATTTCCTATCCATCTCAATTCTGAATTCTTCATTCTGAATTCTGAATTTCCCCTTCCCCTTTACTTCGCCTTCATCACCCGCATCACAGGCTTGGCAATGAACACCGCCAGCACCATGCAGATGATGGTATCGGGAATCAGGTAGGTGCCGTTGTACACAAGGCTGGGCCACAGCGCCGTATCCCAGAACATATAGCCGGCCAGCGTGGCAGAAAGGGCCCGGCAAAGGGCCGCCAGCGCCATGGATGCATACAGTCCCCAGGCTTTGGGCAGCTTCTTGTACAGCCCGCACAGGCCCAGTGCGGCGAACGCCAGAATGTAGTCCAGCAAAAACTGCCACACATTCAAGAACCAGCCGCCCTGCAGATACTGCAGCACGCCATAGGCAGCACCGGCAAGCAAGCCCGGGCCCACGCCATAGGCAGCAGAGAACAGCATCAGCGGCAGCATGCTGCCGGGGGTCACACTGCCGCCCTGGGGCATGCGGTACAGCCGGAAGCAGCTCAGCACAAAAGAAAGGGAAATGGCCAGGGCGGCAAAGGCGATGGTTTTGGCATTCCACTTCTTATGGTTTTTACCAATCACAACCAGCATAATGGCCAGCGCTGCCATCACGCCCACAGCCACCCACACCGTGCCCGGGGTTTCGGCGAATTTCTCCACCAGCTCCTCACCCCAGGTGGGAGCAGCCTCCGCCGCTTCCTGAGCGGCGGTTTCGGAAACGGCCTCAGCCGTTACATCTTCGGCCATTGCCGATGCGAGGAAAAGTTTCATACAGGTATCAACCTCCTTTTCTGTTGCATCCGGCATACAAAAACCCACACGCTGATCAGGCGTGTGGGAAACGGTATGACGCAAAATCATCTTTGCGTGCCGCTTCCCTTCGGTAGGATGATCTACACAGGTTCTAAGGGTT
>JAFQHP010000019.1 GCA_017397895.1 Clostridia bacterium | reverse complement strand
TCGTAACGTTTCTCCTGATTATTTCTTTTCTGTTCTTGCGCTTATTAATCTCAGACCTCGCAAACGGCTTGACTGGCGCTCTCCTTTTGAAGTCTTCTTTGGTGTTGCACTTGATTGACAATCTACCATTGCCCCTTGACCCAGTTGCGGACCAGGGATGCCATCCCTGGACCCAGTGGCGGAAGTGGTTGAACTGATCTTCAAACAATTTCCCGCTGTTACTTGGAGAACCGCGGGGTTTCACCCCACACCCCACCAGGGGCATTGCCCCTGGACCCGGCAACGGATGCAATTGACTTGTCGAACAAACAGTTTCCCGCTGGGGCGTATAAGAAGATGGAAACATAGCGAATGGAGTGTGGCACTTCCGTACACACACAGACGCGTTTGAGAGAAAAGACAATTACATTGCGAATTGGCTGCGGCACTGACGCCCACGGGCTGGGCGGTGGAACACCGCCTGCCGGATGCTCCAGCATCCGGGGAAAACATGAAAAAAGGTCGGTGGGAAAGCTTGCTTTCCCAGCCGACTTTTTTCAATGTTTTCATTGTGCCCGTGGCTGAAACCGCTTAGTTTTCTTATGCGCCGTGCGGAGACAACTGTTTTCGATAACTTTTGTTTTGTCGCAGGAAGGGTGCAGGGCGGATCGCCCTGCCGCAGGGGTACAGGGGGCGCGTAGCCCCCTGCTTCACCGTTTTGCAAGCAGCGCGCGGACACAGCTTCTTTTGATAAATCATGCAATATCGCGCACTGGGTCAAGGGCCGATGGCCCTTGTGGGTGCAGAGGCGATGCCCCTGCCCCGTTACTCTGCCGCCCGGAATACGTTCTTTCCGTTCACCCAGGTGGCCTTCACGGTAATGGAGGAAAGGGCGTGAGGGGGCACAAGGAAGGGGTTGTGGGAAAGAGCCACAAAATCCGCCGCCATACCGGGGGCGATTTTTCCCTTGAAGTTTTCTTCGAAGGAGGCATAGGCGCCGCCCTCGGTGTAGGAGGAAAGGGCCTGAGCCACGGTCATTTTTTCTTCCGGGCGGTAGGGAAGCAGGGAAGCATCCAGGGGCCGGCGGGTCACAGCACACTGGATACCCCGCATGGGGTTCGCATCTTCCACAGGGCAATCGGTGCCGTTGGAAAGGGTGGCGGCATGCTGCAGGGTGCGGAAGGCATAGCTGGTGGCGGAAAGGGCTTCCCCAGCCCGGTCAAGCACGATGTGGCTGTCGTAATCCAGGAAAACGGACTGCACATAGGCGTGCAGGCCCATCTTGCTGATTTTTTCCAGTTGATCCGGCCGGGTCAGCTGCACATGGATCACGCCGCAGCGGTGGTCCTTTGCGGGATAAAGGCGGAAAGCCTTTTCATAGGCAGACAGCACCCGGTCCAATATGCCGTCGCCGATCACGTGCACGGCGCACTGCATGCCGTTTTTCCGGGCCAGGCCGATCATGGCGTCCATCTCGTCCTGGGTGAACAGGGCCAGGCCGTGCTCGCCGGGCGCATCGGCATAGCCGTCCCGAAGGAAGGCCGTCCGCGCGCCAAGGGAACCGTCCCCAAGCAGCTTCAGCGGGCCGATCCTGAAAAATTCGCTGCCGACGCCGGTGTTGAAGCCTGCGTCCAGAAAGGCCTGCAGCCCCTCCGGTGCGGTGAACTGGCTCTGCTCATACACCCGGACGGTCATTTTCCCTTCCGCTTCCAGCTCCCGGTAGGCCTGCAATACATTCTGCCACGGCACGTTTTCAAAGGCCAGCAAGTCGTCCGTCTGGCAGGACGTGACGCCCAGGCTGCTCAGCCTTTCCATGGCGGCAAGCAGCATATTTTTCATATCGGAAACAGTGGGCGCAGGCAGCTTCCCCTGCACCAGGGGCATGGCCCCGTCCAGGAAAATACCGTTCAGCCGGCCGTTTTCGTCTTTCCCGATGGTGCCGCCGGGCGGGCAAGGGGTGTGTTCCCCAATGCCAAGCAACTCCAGCGCCCGGCTGTTCACGCACAGGGCATGGCCGCAGCAGCGCACAATGCAGATGGGATGCAGCCGGCTCACCTTGTCCAGGTCATCCCGGGTGGGCATGCCGGAGGCGGGGGAAAAATGATCCTGGTTCCAGCCCCGGCCCAGCAGCCATTGCCCGGGCTGCTGGTTTTTCTGCTCCAGGAAAGAAGAAAGACGCTGCTGTAAATCGGCAAGGCTTCCTGCCTCCGCCAGATGGCACATGGCCATGGTGTTGCCCAGGTTCAACAGGTGCATGTGGGAATCATTGAACCCGGGGCAAACAAAGGCCCCCTGCAGGTTCACCTGCCGGTCACAGGAAAGGGAAAGCAGCGCTTCGTCCTCCCCCACCTGCAAAATGCGCCCCTCTTCCACCAGGAACGCCTGCCGGATATTGTTTTCACCGCAGTATATCTGGCCGTTATAGAACAGTGTTTTCATATATTTCTTCCTTACATCAGGTTTTCTGTACGCCAAATACCCCCAGGATAATCACCGCCGCCGCCAGAACGGACACGGCATTGATGCTGTCCCCCAGGAACACCGCCCCGGCAAAGACGGACAGCACCGTGGTGAGATTGCAAAAGGCAGTGGTTTTGCTGACGGGCAGGATGGTGGCGGCGAAATTCAGGCAAAGGAACGCCAGGATGGAGGAAAAGAGGGATAAATACACCATGCTCACAAGGAAGCGCCCGTTTTGCAGGGGCGCAATCAGCAGGGCTGCATCCCCTTTGCATTCCAGCCCTGCCAGGCAGGAAAACACCACAGCCCCCACCAGCATCATCACATAGGTTCTTTCCAGGGCAGAAAAGGAGCGGCTCATGCTGCGGCTCATCATGTTGTAGGCGGCGCCGGTCACCACCGCAAACAAAAGCAGCAATATGCCAAGGGGCCGCACTTCACCGGAGACGCTTTGCTGCAGCGTCATCACCATCACGCCCAGGATGCACACCAGGGAAAAGAACACCTGCATCCGGGAGGGCTTTTCCTTCATAAACAGGGCGCCCCCTGCCAGCGCGGCAATGGGAATGAGGGCAATGATCACCCCGGACACGGTGGCGTTGGTCAGCTGAATGCCATAGCTTTCCCCCAGGAAATACAACACCGGCTGCATCAGCCCCAGCAAAAACAGGGGCGCGGATTTTTTCCAGGGAATCTGAAACCGCAGCCACCCTTCCTTCTTCTTCAGCCGTGCCCACAGGGCCACCCCGTTCAGGCACACAAAGGCCAATAAAAACCGCCACATCAGCATCACAAAGGGGGTGGCGCTTTCCAGGGCCATGCGGGAAAACATGAAGCTGAAGCCGAAAATGCTGTTGCCAAGCAATGCGGCCAGGGTGGCAAAAACTACATTTTTCTTCTGACTAGTTTGCATAAAAACAAGCGTCCCTAATACATTTTGTATTCTCCCGCCAGCATCAGGAAGGAGAAGAAATACAGGCAATTGTCATAATACCGGCGCACGCCCTTGCGAAGGGGCGTATCCCACAGCCGCTGCAGCCATTCCTTTTTGTAGGGGCCGTCACCGGCAATGGACGCCGCCCCCAGCACCGCCGTGATGGCCACGGGGTGCATGGCAGGCTCGGGATGGGGCGTGCCGTCCAGCATGTAGCTGCCGTACACGCTAAACTGCGTATGTTCATAGAAGAATTTCTGCAGGTTTTCGGCAATTTTGTCCATCTCTTCTGTTTCGCCCATCCACAGATGGTCCAGGGCAATGTTCATCACCACCCGATAAGCGTCGGAATAGTAATCCATAGTCTTTTTGAACATGTGCCGGGGCGTGCCGTCATATTCCGCATACTCGGGGCTCATGCCGGTGACGGGGTGGGCGGAAAGGGCAATGTAGCGCCGGCTGGCCAGGGCTGCCTCTGCCCAGAAGGGCCGGTCCTCCTCATTTGCCCGCTCCGAAAACAGCTGATAAAAATGGGGCAGGTGGTAGGAAGGATCGGAATAGGGGGATTCGGGGATGAACTTGATGTAATGGTTGTCCCTGTTCCACATAGGGTTTCCGCCGGTTACAATTTCATCCTGGTGCACGCAGTGGCGCAGGATTTCCTTTGCCTGCACGCTGTAATCAAAGGGCGCTTCCCCATCCCCCCAGCGGGCAGCGGCAAAAAACAGCGCCATGGCGAAATACTCTTCCCCGTCCGGGGCCGGGCCTTCTGCCCGGTGGCTGCCGTCCCGGTTCACGCTCCAGGCAAAATACCCCTCATACACGCCGCTTTTCTGCAGCATATTTTCCACGGAAAACAGCCACAGCTTGTCAAAAATATCCTGCCGGTCCATCTGCACCGCCATCATCATGCCGTAGCTCATGCCCTCGGTGCGGGCGTCAATGTTGCCGGTGTCCAGCATATAGCCCATCTTCCCGCAAGGGGTATCGAAATAAAAGCGCTCTTCTTCGTCAAAAAAGATCGTATCAAACAGCTGCTGCAGCCGCTGCTTCACTTCTTCATCGCTTTTGCCGATGAGGGAAAACAAATTTTTGTAATCAGCCATGAAACTGCGCCGTCCTTTCGCTGTTGATTTATTTGACTTCATTGTAGCATACCAGACAGAGGAAGGGAAGAGAATTCCAACAGTTAAACAAAACTAATTTATTCCCCGTATCGGCTTGACACACCCGGGGGATGCTGATAAGATGAGCCTGGAAAACAATGATAACCGGAGGTCCCTATAGATGAAGCAATTTGATGTGCGGGGCATGCATTGCGCCGCCTGCAGTGCCCGGGTGGAAAAGGCGGTTAACGCCGTGCCGGGGGTGGAAAGCTGCGCCGTCAGCCTGCTGACCAATTCCATGGGCGTGGAGGGCGGCGACGAAAAGGCCATCATTGCCGCCGTGGAAAAGGCGGGGTATGCGGCCAATGTGAAGGGGGCCCAGGCAAAACAGGAAGAAAGCGCCCTGCGGGATACCGAAACGCCGAAAATGAAAAAGCGGCTGTGGTGGAGCGTGGGGTTCCTGGCGGTGTTGATGTATTTATCCATGGGCCACATGCTGGGCCTGCCCCTGCCCCACGTTTTCCATCAGTATCCCGCCGCCCTGGCCCTGAGCCAGATGATCCTGGCCGCCATTGTGATGGTGATCAACCAGAAGTTTTTCATCAGCGGCTTTCAGGGCATTGCAAACCGGGCGCCCAATATGGATACATTGGTGGCCCTGGGCAGCGGCGCCGCCTTTGTGTATTCCGCCGCCGTATTGTATCAGATGCTTCTGCAGCCGGAAAAGGCCCCTGAATTGATCCACGGCCTGTATTTTGAATCCGCCGCCATGATCCTCACCCTCATCACCGTGGGCAAAATGCTGGAGGCCCGATCCAAGGGCAAAACCACCTCCGCCCTGCAAAGCCTGATGCGCCTGGCCCCCAAGACGGCCTGCCGGGTGGTGGACGGAAAAGAAGAAACGGTGCCTGTGGACAACGTGCGCCCCGGGGATCTGATTGCCGTGCGCCCCGGGGAGCAGATCCCGGTGGACGGGGTGATCCTGGAAGGGCACACGGCGGTGAACGAAGCCGCCCTCACCGGGGAATCCATCCCGGTGGATAAGGAAGCGGGCAGCCCCGTTTCCGCCGGCACCATGAACCAGGAAGGGTATATCCTCTTCCGGGCGGAAAAGGTGGGCCAGGATACTGCCCTGTCCGGCATCATCCGCATGGTGGAGGGCGCTGCCGCCACCAAAGCGCCCATTGCCAAGATTGCGGATAAAGTCAGCGGCATTTTTGTGCCGGTGGTAATCGGCATTGCGCTGATAACCATTGCGGTATGGCTGCTTTTGGGCAAGGAAATCGGCTTTGCCCTGGCCCGGGGCATTTCTGTATTGGTCATCAGCTGCCCCTGCGCCCTGGGCCTGGCCACCCCCGTTGCCATTATGGTGGGCAGCGGCGTGGGCGCAAAGAACTGCATCCTGTTTAAAACCGCCGTTTCCCTGGAGGAAACGGGCAAGAGCCATATTGTGGTGCTGGATAAAACCGGCACCCTCACCACCGGCACCCCGGTGGTAACCGACATGTTGCCCCTGAACGGCGAAAGCGAAGAAAGCCTGCTTTCCCTGGCCGCCGCCCTGGAAAAGAAAAGCGAGCATCCCCTGGCCAAGGCCATCCTTGCGGAAGCAGAGAAACGGTGCATTGCCTTCCCGGACACGGAAAACTTCACCGCCCTGCCCGGCAACGGCCTGACGGCGGAGCTGGGCGGCGAAACCCTCTTCGGGGGCAAGATGGCCTTCATGGAGCAGCAGGTGAAGGTATCCCCCGCCGTGAAAAAGCAGGCCAATCAGCTGGCCCAGCAGGGGAAAACGCCCCTGTTCTTCGGGAAAGAAAACGCTCTCCTTGGGGTAATCGCCGTGGCGGATACCCTGAAGGAAGACAGCGCCGACGCCGTGCGGGAAATGCAGGGCATGGGGCTGAAAGTGGTGATGCTCACCGGCGATAACGAGCTTACCGCCAACGCCGTCGGCCGGCAGGCCGGTGTGGACGAAGTGATTGCCGGCGTATTGCCCGAGGGCAAGGAAAAGGCCGTCCGGGCGCTGAAGCGGCAGGGCAAGGTGATCATGGTGGGCGACGGCGTCAACGATGCCCCCGCCCTCACCGCCGCCGATATGGGCATCGCCATCGGCGCCGGCACCGACGTGGCGCTGGACGCCGCCGATGTGGTGCTGATGAAGAACCGGCTCACCGACGTTTCCGCCGCCATCCGGCTCAGCCGCCAGGTGCTGAAAAACATCAAGCAAAACCTGTTCTGGGCCTTTTTCTACAACGTGATCGGCATCCCCCTGGCCGCCGGCGCTTTCATCAGCCTGCTTGGCTGGGAAATGAACCCCATGTACGGCGCCGCCGCCATGAGCCTGTCCAGCTTCTTTGTGGTCAGCAACGCCCTGCGGCTGAACCTGGTGCGCATCCATGATACCAGCCGGGATAAAAAGCAGAAAATGCCCGATCCCGCCCCTGCCATAAGAAGGGTGATGCACCTGGAGGGCATGATGTGCGGCCATTGCGAGGCCACCGTGAAAAAGGCACTGGAAAGCGTGCCCGGCGTGCGGGAGGCCACTGTGAACCACGAAAATGGCACTGCCCTCATCGAACTGCATTTTGACGTGCCGGACGCCGCCCTCATCGCCGCCGTGGAGAAGGAAGAATACCCGGTTCTGTCTGTGGAGAAGGACGAGTAATTCCCCGCCAGGGCTTGGGAAGACCTTGAGGGGCGTTGCCCCCTCAACCCCCACAAGGGATATCATCCCTTGACCCAGCTGCGGAAGTAGGTGGCTTGGAGAACGGGCAATTTCCCGCTGAGGCTTGGAGGGCAGATAAAGCCTCCCTTGTGTAAAGGGAGGTGGCACGGCGAAGCCGTGACGGAGGGATTGCCTGCAACACGCAAAACCTGATTGCAAAAGCCGATTGCAATATTGCAAATTGGAGGTGGCACTGCCACCCGCCCCACGGGCCGGACGGCTGCAAGCCGCCGGCCGGATGCCCTAGGCATCCCGGGAAAACGAAAAAATAAGCGGAGGGAAAATTTATTTTCCCATCCGCTATTTTTATCGTTTTCATTGCGCCCGTGGGCACATATCGTTTTGTTCCTCAAGTTTCATGCGGAAATTGCTTGTTTATTCGCACAACCACTTCTCGGATTGGGTTCAGGGATGATATCCCTGGCCTGCTCTGTTCAGGCCGCTTTTTCTTTTCCGGGCCATTGAACGGGGATAAAGAGTCTGCTATAATAAGGAAAGAGAAAAACGAAGGAGGACAGACGCCATGATCTGCCGCCCCATCCGTGCCGAAGAATTTGTTCAGGCTGAAAAAATCATGAATATTGCTTTCCGCTTTGATTGGGACAAGTATCCGGAGAATGATTCCGGCACCCGGCATCACAATATATACGGCGCCTTTGAGCAGGAGGAAATGACCAGCTGCATCGTGGCCAATACCTACACCAGCATTTATTTCGGCCATGACGTGGGCATGCTGGGGGTGGGCGGCGTAGCTACCCTGCCCCAGCACCGGCGCACCGGGCATATCCGGCGTCTCTTGACAACGGTGTTGCAGGAAGGGTACAAGCGGGGGGACGTACTGGCATCCTTGTACCCCTTTTCCCATCCCTTCTACCGCAAGTTCGGCTTTGAAAACGGCCAGCACATGAACCGGCTGCACCTGGATACGGACGAGCTGCGCCAGTTCCCCTGTACCGGACAGGTGCGGCAGTTTCTGCCCGGGGAAGACGACAGCCAGATCAAGAACATCTACAACACCTTCATCCAGAACCGCAATTTCGCCTGCCGCCGGAGGGAATGGGAATGGAACGCCCTGAAAAAGGACCCCTACCTCACCCATGTGTATACTTACCTGTGGTATGCGGATGACGGCAAGGCGGAAGCCTATTTCACCCTGATCCACGAAGCGGACAGCAAAAACTTCGTACTGCGGGACTGGGCATTCCTTTCTGCCCGGGCAGTGCGGGGTGTGTTCGGCTTCCTGGGCGTACTCTCTCCCAGCGGCGAAAAGACGGAAATCTGGCTGCCCGGGGACGTGAACCCCTTCCTTTTGTTCAATGAGCCCTATGCCATCCGGGCAGAGCACACCAGCCGGGGGATGATCCGGGTGGTGAATGTGGAAAAGGCGCTGGCATTGCATCCCTTTGAAGAGGGAACCTCCTTTACCGTGCAGGTGAAGGACGAGCAGATCGCCGAAAACAACGGCACCTTCTCCGTCTGCCGAAAGGATGGTAAAACCACCGTCTGCAAAACCGAAGAAACGCCGGACGGGGTATTCTCCATCCAGGCCTTCTCCCTGCTTTGCTGCGGTGCGTTCTGCCTGGAAGAAATCCTGTTCAACCGCACCGACTGCGAAGTGACGGCAAATGAAAGCGTGCTCAGCCGGGCATTCCCAGTGAACCACCATTACCTGCGGGAAGATTTCTGATGCTGAAGGAAGAGAAAATCCGCCGGGCGCTGGGCGTCGATCTGCCCCTCACCTGCCTGGACGTTTGCGATTCCACCAATCTTCGTCTGAAGGAAATGTGCCGCAGCGGGGATAACAGCGTGCAGCTATTGTGTGCGGGCAGCCAGACAAATGGCCGGGGCCGGCTGGGCAGAAGCTTTCTTTCCCCGGAGGGGACGGGCATTTACATGAGCCTGCTTCTGCCCCTGCCCAAGGACGATTTGCCCCTCACCATCCGGGCCGCCGCAGCGGTGTGCCGGGCAGTGGAGGAAGTGACCGGGCAAACCTTACACATCAAATGGGTGAACGATCTGTTCCTCCGTGGCAAGAAGGTGTGCGGCATCCTGGCCGAGGCTGTGGAAAACATGGCGGTGCTGGGCATCGGGCTGAACGTGAAGATGCCGGAAGAGGGCTTTCCCCAGGTGCCCATTGCCGGGGCGCTGGAAGCGGAATGTGAACGGGAAATGCTGATCGGGCGCATTGCCTTTCATGTGCTGGAAAGCCTGGCTGAAAACAAAGACAGCATCCTCGCCCTGTACCGGGAAAGGATGCTGCTGACGGGCAAAGAAATTTCGTTCAATCAATCCGGACAGGAAAGATCTGCCCGGGTGCTGGGCGTGGACGAACAGGGCGGGCTGATGGTGCAAACAAAAACCGGTACGGAAATCCTCCGCACCGGGGAAGTATCCATCGGAAGTAATCAGTTGGCAGCCCTGGAATAAAGGCAGCCGCAGTAATCCTGGCGGTATAAATCGTATTCCTTGGACAGCTGTAGGGAGCGCAGATAGCCGTTCTTTTTCTTGAAATCGGCGGGCAGGTGCCGCACGCCGTACTTTTCCCCGCATTTTTCTCCGATCTCATTGAGCCGCACAGGGTCCTTGTGAGGGGAAACGGACAGGGTGGTAGTGAAATAATCAAAGCCGTGTGCTTTGGCCAGCTGAGCCGTTTTATCCAGCCGCAGGGCAAAGCAGGCGGTGCAGCGCGCGCCACCTTCGGGTTCCTCCTTCATCCCCTCTGCAAAGCAGGAAAAGGCTTCGTGGTCCCATTCGCAGTCCATCAGCGGAATGTGTAAAATGGAAAGCAGCCGCTTCTGCTCCGAAAGCCGGTGCCGGTATTCCGCTTCCGGCTCGATATTGGGGTTATAGTACAAAACCGTCACCCGGAAATGCTTACTCAGCCGCTCAATCACCGCGGAAGAGCAGGGGCCGCAGCAGCTGTGCAGAAGCAGCGTGGGCTTTTCTTCCCCCAGCTGTGCCATCACCTTTTCCATTTCCAGCTGATAATTAACTTTCATCTGTCTCCACCTCGTTTTGAATTTTACCACAATCCCCCCTGAAAAGGAAGGTGAATTTTATGCAGGAGATCGTCATCCGCAACTGGGATGAACTGCAGTCCGCCATTTTTGACGGTGTGTGGGATCCGGCCATCATGCGCTACCGGGACAATTGCGTCTACCGGGGCATGAGCGATAAAAACTGGTCCATGATGCCCTCCCTCAACCGGGTCTGCGCCCATGATCTTACCCTGGAGCGGCAAATGCTGCGCTCCTTCCGCAAGTACGGCTATGCGGACTTGCAGCAGGTTACTTCCTTCTGGCAGATGCTGGCCATGGCCCAGCAGTTCGGCCTGCCCACAAGGCTGTTGGACTGGACCTATTCCCCCCTGGTGGCCGCCCATTTTGCCACGGAAAACCAAAACAGCTATGACAAAGACGGCGTTATTCTGTGCGTGCATATCGACAAAATGAACCGGCAATTGCCCCTGAAACTGAAAAACATGCTGGAGAAGGAGCGGGGCAATATTTTCACCATGGAAATGATGGACCGGGTGGCGGATGGCTTTGATTCCCTGCAGGCCATTTCCGAAAACCCCTTTGCCCTGTTTTTTGAGCCGGCCAGTGCCGTCAACCGCATTGCCAACCAGTACGCCCTCTTTTCCGTCTGCTCCGACCCGGCCGTTTCCATTGACGAACTGGCGACGGAGGAAAAAACCTTCCGCCGCATCATCATCCCGGCGGAAACCAAACTGGAAATCCGGGACAAGCTGGACTATATCAATATTTCCGAACGCATGATTTACCCCGGGCTGGACGGCATCTGCAAGTGGATCACCCGCCGCTATGCCGCCCTGGGCCCCAAATACCATCAAGAAAAAACGGAGGAATGATTGCTATGACCCGACATGACGGACGCACCCCCAACTCCCTTCGCCCCTGCGAAATGCAGGTGGGCTTTGTAGGCACTGCAGACGGCAGCTGCCTTATCCGCTGCGGCGGCACCCGGGTAATCTGCACTGCCTCCATCGACGAAAGCGTGCCCCCCTTCCTGCGCGGCAAGGGCATGGGCTGGGTGACGGCGGAATATGCCATGCTCCCCGCCTCCACCGGCAAGCGCAAAGCCCGGGACGGCATCAAAAAGGACGGCCGCAGCGTGGAAATTTCCCGGCTCATCGGCCGGGCCCTTCGCCAGGCGGTGGACCGCCGCTTCCTGGGCGAGCGTACCATCACCATCGACTGCGATGTGCTGGAAGCCGACGGCGGCACCCGTACCGCTTCCATCACCGGCGGCTTTGTGGCCCTGTGCATGGCGGTGGATAAACTGATGAAGCAGGGCAAGCTGAAGGAAAGCCCCATCACCCACCAGATTGCCGCCGTCAGCGCCGGCGTGGTGGAGGATACCCCCTGCCTGGATCTGTGCTATGTGGAAGACAGCACTGCCCAGACGGACATGAACTTCGTCATGAACGAGCAGGGCGCATTCATTGAACTGCAGGGCACCGGGGAAGGCCGGGCCTTCAGCCGGAGCGAACTGAACCAGCTGCTGCAGCTGGGGGAAAAGGGCATTGAAGAATTGCATCAGCTTCAGCGGGAAGCCCTGGGGGATGCGGCCCATGTCATCGCGCCCAAGCGCACCCTGGTCATCGCCAGCAACAACCCCCACAAAATCCGGGAAATCTCCAAAATGCTGGACGATTGCCTCCACGTCATCTCCATGGAAGAAGCAGGCTATTTTGAGGATATCGACGAAAACGGCGATACCTTTGAACAGAACGCCATCATCAAGGCCAAAGCTGTGGCCCAGGCCACCGGCCTGTGCGCCCTGGGGGACGACAGCGGCCTGACCGTGGACGCCCTGAACGGCGAACCCGGGGTGCTTTCCGCCCGGTACTGCGGCGTACATGGCAACGACCAGGCCAACAATGACCTGCTGATCGAAAAGCTTAGGGACGTGCCCGCCCATGAGCGCACCGCCCAGTTCAACTGCGCCATGGCGCTGGTGCTGCCCAACGGCGAAACCCACACCGTCTCCGGCACCTGCCCCGGCGTCATCACCTTCACCCCCCGGGGCAACGGCGGCTTTGGCTATGACCCCTATTTCGAATACCTTTCCGGCGAAACCTTTGCCGAAATGGACGGCGATGAAAAGAACCTCATCAGCCACCGGGCCAAGGCCCTGCAGGCCATGCTGCCCTACCTGGAGGAACTGCAGTAATGCGAGTGGCCGTTTTCAGTGATTCCCACGGCTACCGGGGCCGGCTTTCCAATCTTTTGATGATGCTGGAGGCGGAAGGGCCCCTGGACGCCATCATCCATCTGGGGGACGGGGATCGGGATTTGTACCAGCTGGGGGTGGAATTGCCCCCGGTGTATCAGGTGTCCGGCAATTGCGATTTTATGCCCGATTGCCTGCTGCAGGAAGTGCACCTGGGCAATGCCCGCCTCCTCCTCACCCACGGCCATCAGCAAAACGTGAAAACCGACCGGGAAAGGCTGCTGCGCCTGGCCAGCCAGTACAAAGTCCACGCCGCCCTCTTTGGCCATACCCATTCCCAGTGGTGCGATACCCGGGGCGGCATCCTGCTGCTGAACCCCGGCGCTGCCATGGACGGCCACTGCGCCCTGCTGAACATCAACCACCTGGGCGGCATCGCCTATCAGCTGTATTGACCAAACCAGGGCTGTGCCCTGAACCCAATTGCGGCCAGGGTAGTACCCTGGACCCAACTGCGGAAGTAGCTGGCGTACAGCTCAAACAGCTTCCCGCTGAAGCTTGAGGGGAGACCCTGCGGGGTTTCACCCCGCACCCCACAAGGGCCATCGGCCCTTGACCCAGTGGCGGAAGCAGTTGGCTTATAGCACAAACAGTTTCCCGCTGGGGCGTGGGGAATACGGAAAAGCCTCCCTTGTGAAAGGGAGGTGGCAGCCGCAGGCTGACGGAGGGATTGCCCGCAACACGCAGAAACCTGATTGCAAAAGACGATTGCAATATTGCGGATTGGCTGCGGCATGGCCGCGCCCACGGGCTGGGCGGTGTTCCACCGCCAACCGGATGCCTTGGCATCCGGGGAAAACGATAAAAAAGAAGCGGTGAGAGAATAAATTCTCTCAGCCGCTCTTTTTTTCGTTTTAATTGCGCCCGTGGCAGAAACCGCTTGGTTTTCTCAAGCAACATGCGGAAGCAACTGTTTTTTGTTGCATCCTGTTTTGTCGCAGAAAGGGTGCAGGGCGGATCGCCCTGCCGCGGGGGTACAGGGGGCGAGGAGCCCCCTGCTTCGGTCAGGCCGCGCAGGCCCCTTTTCGTTCCCCAACCATCACGCGGATACAGCTTGTTTACACACACAACCACTTCGCGGATTGGGTGCAGGGATGATATCCCTGCCCCATTGTGAACGCTGCATAAAAGGACGGCCAATGGCCGCCCCTGCAAGTTGTGCACAGGTAAAGGAAGGGGCAAGCCCCTCCCCTACATTTTCATAAACATACTGCAATTGAGAATTCTGAATTCCGAATTTTTTCAATCAAACCCGGGCAGCCTGTCCAGGGTAACGCTGCGCTCATGGAGGTACGCCTGGCGGATAAGCTCCGGATCATTTTCCCGGATCCACTTGGAATGCCAGGGCATGAACCACAGCCAGGGGCATTCTTCCTGCCACAGGCTGTCAATATCCGGCACCTTGCCGCATTCGTGGAACACGAAAGGCATTTTCTTCGCCTCCATCTTTTCCAGCAGCTGCCATGCGGTTTTGTGGGTGGTGCCCACGTTTTCCGAAGGGCCGGGGCGGTAGGTGTCGGAGCCGATGAGGTCCACATAATCGTCCCCGGGATACCAGCCCTCCTTCACGTCATCGGCATAGCCCAGCAGCCAGATCAGGTTATCCAGCTTGAAATAATTCGTGAACCGGTCATACATCATGCGCCACAGGCGGATGAAATATTCGCCGCCACCCTTGCCCCACCAGAACCACTGGCCGTCAAACTCATGGAAGGGCCGCCAGATAACGGGCACCCCGGCCTCTTTCAGCTTGCGCAGGTAAAAGGCTGCCACGTCCCAGTTGTGAAGCATGCGGATGTTTTCCTCCGTGCCCGAGGTGAGCAGCTTATCAAAATCCGGCTCATCCTCCTTGCTCTGGGGATAGCCGCCGTCAAATATCCCCACATGCCAGCAGATGGAAACCAGTCCCCCCATGCGCCACCAGCGGACGGCCCGGCGGTTCACACCCTCGAAATCCCGGTTGATATAGTCCATGCAGCGAAGGGCAGGCAGCTTGCCCGTATGCTCCATAATCCAGGTGATTTCCTCCTCCTGGTCAAAGCGGTTGGGCGTTTCCTGCTGGGCCATGAGGATTTTCTTGCCAAAGCTTTCGCACAGATAGCGGTATACATTCTCTGTTGCCCGGTTCATGGGCGTATGGGAAGGCATATTCATCTGTCGTTCCTCCTGATCAATTCGGAATGGTGGTTTGTTGTCATGATCTCACCGGTCTTTTGATGAAGGCACTTTATCCGGATTGGGGCAGGTGATAATCCAGGTGTAGCCAAAGCGGTCCCTGGTCTCGGAGCCACAGCCGCCGTCATCCGGCGCAGGATGGGGCTGCAGGGGCGAAATGGCTTGCCCGCCCTCCTGCAAAAGGGCAATGGCCTGCTTTGCCCGGGCCATATCCTCCATGTGGATCATCAGCTTCACGGCGCCGTTTTCCGCCGGGTCGTCAAAAATATCCCCCGCAGCCATGCGGGTGGCGCCCAGGCAAAATTCCGCGTGCATCACCTTGCCCACCTGCTGCGGCCCTTTCTTTGCCGTTTCGACGCTCCACCTGGAAAGATAGAGCACTTCCCCGCCAAATGCCGCTATATAGGCGCGGATGGCTTCCTCGCAATTCCCCTGAAAGGAAAGATAGGGAATCACCTGTACAGGTGCAGGAGTATTCATCTGTCGTTCCTCCTTGAAATTTCCGAATGAAAAAGGGACTGTATGCACAATCCCTTAAATGAGTATTTAATCTTCCATGCCCTTGAGCACCTTGCGGATGGCTTCGTCCAGCCAATCGCCTTCAAAAAGCTCAATCAGGCCGGCGTCGCAGGCGGCAGCCAGCTTCAGGTTGATGGGCAGCTGGGCCAGCACTTCGGTATCAAAGCGCTCCGCCGTTTCCTGCACATGGCTTTCGCCGAACACTTCCACATGCTTGCCGCAGTCGGGGCAGAGGGCATAGCTCATGTTTTCAACCAAACCCAGCACCTTGATGTCCATCATGTTCGCCATGTTCATGGCCTTTTCCACAATCATGCCCACCAGCGCCTGGGGCGTGGTGACCACAATGGCTTCGTCCACGGGCACGGACTGGAACACCGTCAGGGGCACGTCGCCGGTTCCGGGAGGCATATCAATGAACATAATGTCAATATCGCCCCACAGCACGTCCGTCCAGAACTGCTTCACGGTGCCGGCGATGACAGGGCCGCGCCATACCACGGGGGTATTGTCTTCTTCCAGCAGCAGGTTCACGCTCATCATCTTGATGCCGGTGCGGCTTTCCACGGGCAGGATGCCTTCATCATTGCCCATGGCCTTTTCCTTGATGCCGAAAGCCTTGGGAATGGAGGGGCCGGTGATATCGGCATCCAGAATGGCGGTTTTGTAGCCGGCACGGCTGGCCAGCACAGCCAGCAAACTGGTCACCAGGGATTTGCCCACGCCGCCCTTGCCGCTCATAACGGCAACCACCTTTTTGATGCTGGCGCTGCGATGGGGTTTTTCAATCATGCTCTGCTTTTCACGGCTGGCGCAGTTTGCGCTGCAGGAAGAGCAATCGTGGGTGCATTCACTCAATGTAATTCGCTTCCTTTCAAATGATCAACCAAGGGGAGTATTTCGGCAGAAAATGCGTTTTCCCTGCCGGAGAAAATAATTTAATAAGTGCCTTCGGTGCTCATGGTCACGTCTTTTTCTTCCTTATGCCGGCTGGTTTTGCATTTTTCCATGAGCAGTTCGTAGAAACGCTGTTCGTCGATGGGCAGGGATACTTCCCTGTTTTCCCAGGCGGACAGGTGCATGGCGTTGGACAGCATCAGGCCCCGGATGCCCTCCCGGCCGTCCGCCACCAGCTGTTCGCCCCGCAGGATATGGGCGGCAAACTTGTTCAAAACTTCCGGGTGCTGTTCGTTCCGGCCATCGGTTTCCACCTGGATGGTTTCGCTGGGCGGCGCCTTGAAGCCTTCCTTGCAGGTGACGCACCATTCCCGCTCATCCACGGAAAGCTTGGTAAAGGTAAGCCCGCTGTAATCGCACACCAATTTGCCCTTGGTGCCGCTGATTTCCAGCCGGTTGGTGCCGGGGGCGTCGCCGGTGGTGGTAACGAAAACGCCGGTGGCGCCGTTTTCAAATTCCAGATAGGCGGTCACGTCGTCTTCCACTTCGATATCGTGCCATTTGCCTTCGTGCAGCTTGGCGTGCACCTTCACGGGCAGGCCGCACAGCCACTGCAAAAGGTCCAGCTGGTGGGGGCACTGGTTCAAAAGCACGCCGCCGCCTTCCCCGGCCCAGGTGGCCCGCCAGGCACCGGAATCATAATAGAACTGGGTGCGGTACCAGTCGGTAATCAGCCAGCTCATCCGCTTCATTTCGCCGATTTCGCCGCCGTCGATCATTTCCTTCATTTTGCGGTAGACGCAGTTGGTGCGCTGGTTGAACATCATGGCGAAGGTGAGGTCCGGATGCTTGTCCGCTTCTTCAATCATTTCCCTGACCTGCAGGGTGTATACCCCGGCAGGCTTTTCGCACATGACATGCAGGCCGTGGGCCATGGCGTCTTTGGCCAATACCGGGTGCTGGTAATGGGGAGTGGCGATGAGCACGGCATCGCAGGGCCTGGCTGCAATCAGGTCCGTGCCTTCGGAGAAAATCTGCACCCCGGGCAGGGTTTCTTCCGCCCACTGACGGCGGGAGGCCCGCCTGTCCGCCACGGCCACCACTTCAATTTCCGGGCACTTGCCCTGCAGAATATTGTTCACATGGCTGCTGCCCATGCCGCCAATGCCGATGACGCCCAATTTCACTTTACTCATTGCATTTCCTTCCTTCCCTGATCGTACATAGTCAGCATGGTTTCAATGGTATCCCGAACCCCTTCCAGGTCGTTAAGGAAGGGCGTATCCTGTTCCATGCAGCGGTAATAATCCTCAATGCAGGCAAAGTGCCCGCTGCCCCAATAGCTTTTGCCCATGGGGGTGGGCATATCAAAGCGAAAGTGCTCCGCCTTTCCGTCTTTTTTCACTTCCAGCCAGTCGTCTTCAATGTGGATTCTGCCCTTTTCGGTGATAATTTCCACCATCACCGGGGCGTTGCCGGCAAAGGCGTTGGTGGCAAAGAAAATGCCCCGCCTGCCCTCCGCTTCCAGGTACGCTTCCACCGTGTCTTCCACTTCGATGATGCCCTGCATACGCCGGTTGGCCATGTGGCAGGAAATTTTGTCCGGCCTGCCCAGGAACAGAAGCAGCAAATCCAGCGTGTGGACGGACTGGTTGATCAGCGCGCCGCCGCCTTCCGTTTCCCATTTGCCCCGCCAGTCCCCGGAGGCGTAATAATCCGCTCCCCGGTCCCAGGTGACAAAGGCACGCACGCCCTTGACCTTCCCCATTTCGCCGGAAGCAATCATTTCCATGGCCCGCCGGTTGTTGGGGTTATAACGGTTCTGCACGCATACGCCGATGCGTACCTTTTTTGCGGCTTCCTGCAGCTGTTCCCATTCCTGCCAGCTGATCACCGGCGGCTTTTCCGTGAACACATGGATGCCCATTTCCGCCGCCCGGCAGGCCATGCTGGTGTGCAGGTAATGGGGCGTGCAGATGTGCACGGCATCCGGCCGCTCCTCTTCCAGCATCTGTTCATAATCGGTATAGGGGGTGCAGCGGAATTTTTCGGCATAGGCCCGGGCCTTTTGCGGCACGATATCGCAGCAGCCCACAAGCTGCACGTTTTCCAGTGCATTCAGCGCCGCACCGTGCACCTGGGCAATGCCGCCGCAGCCCACCAAGCATACCCTGATCATTTACTTTCCTCCAAGGATATTATTCACATAATCCAGGCTGCTTTTCAGGCAGCAGAAGGGGCTTTCGCCGTAGCAGTCGTCCTGTTCCACCAGGGCATATTCCGTCACACCGTTATGCCGCAGCGTGTCCAGAATTTTTTCAAAATTCATGTTGCCGCTACCCACCGCCGCCATTTTGGCAGTGAAGCCGTCGGGAATCATGTCCTTCAGGTGCACGCAAGGCAGCCGGTCGGCATGCTTTGTAAGCCAGTCGTTCACGTCCAGCCCCGCAAACTGCATCCAGTAGGTATCGGCGGTGACGCCCATCAGCTCCTTGGGGAACCTTTCCAGCATCACGTCCATCATCACCCTGCCGTCGGGAAGCCGGGAAAACTCCAGGGCATGGTTGTGGTACATAAAGTGCAGCCCGTTTTCGTGGAGCTTCTCAAGAGGCTTTTCAAAATCATAGAAAAATTCGTCAAACATATCCATGGTGCGGTAGCGGTCGCTCATCATGCCAAGCCCCACATACCTGCACCCGTACATCTGGTGCTCTTTGATCAGCCCGCCGATATCGTTCAGAAACCGATGCTCCGGGCAATGGGTCAGCACGATTTTCAGGCCGTTCTGGTCACAAATATTTTTCACCTTTTCCGGGGCAATATTGCCGATGCCGGATACCTGGATGTATTCATACCCAATCCCGGCGATTTTTTCCAGCGTTCTGCCCAGGTCCCGTTCATTTTGTGCAAACATCCGCACCGTATACAGCTGCGCACCGATCTTCATATTCGATCACTCTCCTGTGTTTCCCATTGTACCCCCTTTTCCATCGGCTTTCAAGACGAAAACGATTTTTTCTTGGTCATTTTCCGTTTTTATGCTATAATCGGTAGCGTATATGTTTGTGTATTTCAGGAGGGATAAACTATGGCCACAGTGGTCGTCATCGGCGCCGGTCATGCCGGCTGTGAAGCAGCCCTTTGCTGCGCCCGGATGGGGCTTGATACAGTGCTGCTTACCATGAACCTGGAGTCCGTGGCCCTGATGCCCTGCAACCCCTCCATCGGCGGCACCGGCAAGGGCCATCTGGTGCGGGAAGTGGACGCACTGGGGGGCGAAATGGGCCTGGCAGCGGATAAAGTAACCCTGCAGAGCCGTATGCTGAACCTGGGCAAGGGCCCGGCGGTGCATTCCCTGCGTGCCCAGGCGGATAAGCGCCGCTATCACCTGAATATGTTGAACACCCTCTTTGACCAGGAAAACCTGACCCTCCGCCAGGGGGAAGCCGCACAGATCATGACCAGGAACGGCGCTGTCTGCGGCGTGAAAACCCTCTCCGGCGATATGATTGATTGCCGGGCAGCGGTGGTGTGCACCGGCGTGTACCTGAAAAGCCGCATCATCATCGGCGAAGCCCAGTGGGAGGCCGGCCCCCAGGGGCTGATGCCGGCCGGGCAGCTGACCCAGTCGCTGATGGACCTGGGCTTTGAAATCCGCCGGTTCAAGACGGGCACCCCGGCCCGAGTGGCCGCCAATTCCATCGATTTTGAAAAAATGACCCCCCAGCCCGGGGATGAGCCCCCAGTTCCCTTCTCCTTCATGACCGACGGGGGCGTGAAAAACAAGGTGAACTGCTATCTCACCTGGACCAACGAACGCACCCACGAAATCATCCGCCAGAATCTGCACCGGGCCCCCATGTTCACAGGTTCCATCACCGGCATCGGCGCCCGGTACTGCCCCTCCATCGAAACGAAAATCGTCCGCTTTGCCGATAAGGACCGGCACCAGATCTTCCTGGAACCGGAAGGGGGCGGCTACCCCGAATGGTATGTGCAGGGGATGAGTACCTCCATGCCGGAGGACGTGCAGTGGGAAATGTACCGCACCATTCCCGGCCTGGAAAAATGCCAGATCACGCGTCTTGCCTATGCCATCGAATACGATTGTATCGACCCCATGACCCTTACCCCCCACCTGGGGGCCAAGCACATCCCGGGGCTGTACATGGCAGGCCAGGTGAACGGCACCTCCGGCTATGAGGAGGCTGCTGCCCAGGGCATTTATGCCGGCATCAATGCAGCGCTCTATTGCAAGGAAAAAGAGCCCTTCCTGCTGACGAGGGACCAGGCCTATATCGGCGTGATGGTGGATGATCTCACCACCAAGGGCACCGACGAACCCTACCGCATGATGACCAGCCGGGCGGAACATAGGCTGTACCTGCGTCAGGATAATGCGGACCTGCGCCTGACGGAGCGGGCCCACAAAATCGGCCTGGCCACGGACGAGCGTATGCGCCGCACCCAGCAGAAGGCCAAAGATACCCAGGAATTGATCCGCCGCCTGCAGGAAAACGGCATGGCCAAAGAAATGAAGCGGCCCGAAGCCCAGGTGGAAATTCCCGCCGAATGGGGCTACAACGCCGCCGCCACGGAGCAGGCCCGCATCCAGATCAAATACGAAGGGTACCTGCAGCGGGAAATGGCCCAGATCAAGTCCGCCCGGGCCATGGAGGAAGCGCTGCTGCCCCCGGATCTGGATTACAACAGCCTCACCTCCCTGCGCCTGGAGGCCCGGCAAAAGCTCACCGACGCCCGGCCCCTGAGCCTGGGCCAGGCCAGCCGCATCCCCGGGGTTTCCCCGGCGGATATTGCGGTACTGACGGTGTGGCTGAAGCGGCTGCAGGCCTGAAGGCGACATACAAAACACGAAAGGAGCGGCGGTTATGCAGAAAGTTCAGCCTTATGAGGGAAATGAACCCTATATCTTTTTCAGCTATGCCCATAAAAACGATGCAGCTGCCCTTCCCATCATCCGCCGCCTTTCGCTGGCCGGATACCGGGTGTGGTATGACGAGGGCATTGACCCCGGCACCGAGTTTGCCGAAATCATCGCCGCCCACGTAAAGGGCTGCAGCTATTTCATGGCGCTGATGAGCGAAGAATATCTGGCGTCGGAATATTGCAAGGACGAGCTGGACTATGCCCGGAACCTGAATAAGCCCCGGGTGCTGGTATATCTGCAGCAGGTCACATTGCCCGACGGCATGCAGATGCGCTTGTCCCGCATCCAGGCCATTCACAAATATGCCTACCAGGACGAAGACGCATTTTACAAAAAGCTCTTCCAGGCCCAGGGCATCGGCGCCTGCCTGACGCCGGGCAATCCCGGGGACGGAAGCCCCCGGGCAAAAAAAGCTCCCGCCCCAGCGCCCGTAAAGGTGGCGGCGGCAAAAGCCACGCCCAAGGCCCCGGTAACGGAAGGGCATTTTCCCCTTTTGCTGCTGCGTGAACCGGCCCCTGAATTGCCTGCAAACGAACAGGAAAATGCCCGCACGGAAAAGCTGACAGCCCTTTTCCAGGCAGCCGCTCTTCCCGTCCGGATCCACAAAATCACCCACGGCCCCGCCGTCAGCCGGTATGAGCTGGCCTTTGGCAGCACTGTACGCATCAAAGATATACAGGCCATGGAACAAAATATCGCCCTGGAGCTGGACGCGTGGAACATCCGCCTGGAAGTTCCCATTCCCGGCACCTCCCTCATCGGCCTGGAGGTGCCCCGGAAGCAGCGCCGCACCATCACCCTGCGGGAAGTGCTCCAATCCGAAGAAATGCAATACGCAAAGGGCGCGCTGCCGATGGCGCTGGGCGTGGATATAGCGGGCAAGCCCGTCATCTGCGATCTGGCCAGAATGCCCCATGTGCTGCTGGGCGGGGTTACAGGCTCCGGCAAATCCGTGTGCATCCACAGCATGCTGCTGTCCCTTCTGTACCGCAACGGACCGGAGGATCTGCAGCTGATCCTCTACGACCCCACCGGGGCGGAAATGCCCATGTACAGGGGCCTGCCCCACCTGCGCAGCGACATCACCGGCGACCCCTACCAAACCTGCACCCTGCTGCAGGAAACATTGGAGGAAATGATGCGCCGCTATTCCCTCTTCCAGGAAGCCGGGGTGCGCAATGTGGACAGTTATAACGAAAAGCTGCAGCCGGGCCGGGATAAGCTGCCCCGCATCGTGTTTGTGATGGACGAATTGTCCGATCTGATGATGGTATGCAAAAAGGAAGCGGAGGAAGCCATCTGCCGCCTTGCCCAGTTGGGCCGTGCTGCAGGCATTCATCTGGTCATTGCCTCCCTGCGGTGCTCCCCCCAGGTGATCACCGGGCTCATCCGGGCCAGTATTCCCAGCCGGATCGGCTTTTGCTGTGTCAATGCAGAGGACAGCCGCCATCTTCTGGACCGGTCCGGCGCCGAAAAGCTGATGGGCCGCGGCGATATGCTCTACGCCCCCGCCGGCAGCTTCAGCCCCATGCGGGTGCAGGGCTGCTATGTATCGGAGGAGGAAGCGGGCAGGGCAGCTGATTACCTTAGTAAAAGGGCCGCGCAATAAAACAAACGAACACAAAAAGACACAGGAGAAATTTTCTTCTCTCCTGCGTCTTTTTTTCATTGCTTACAAATTCAGTTTCCTTTTTTCATCCAGGGCAGGGCGCGCTGCAGCGCCATCACAACCACGGGGATCAATGCAATATGCAAGATCATCCCGGGCACGGCGTTGGTAAAGGCCCCGGCCAAGAAGGCCGCCCAGGTAAAGGCTTCGCCGGAAACGCCGCTCATGACCACCCGGGCAATGCCCCACACAATGCGTCCCCCCAGCATGGCGCAAAGCAGCGCCGCATAAATGTACCGGGGCTTTTTCGGCAGCAGATGGTACAGCATGCCTGCAATCAGCCCATAGGCCGCCAATTCAAAGCACATGGCAAGGCCGGTTGGGAACAGGGGCGGCATACCCACCAGCAAAAACCGCACCGCCGGCGCCATGGCGCCCACAGCCGCCGCCCACCAGGGGCCGCATACAAAGGCGCACAAAAATACCGGGATGTGCATGGGGCATAAGGCGCTGCCGATCTGGGGAATATTGGCCGTCAAAAACGGCAATACCAGGCACAAAGCCAGGCACACGGCAGCCAGGGTCAGCTTCTGGATACGGGTTGCGTTCAGGTTCATGGATGTTCTCCCTTTTGTTATTTCCTGTCTCAGACGGGAGAAGCGCACTGGATGCGCCGTTTATCCATTTTCGGTGCACAGCATGATGATCCGGGCTGCGGCCTCATCCACCAGCTGAGCGCGGGTCATGTTCCCCGTGCCCACCACTGTGCTTTTGCATTGGGTCACCGGCAGCAGCACCCGCCGGGCGTCGCTTTGCCCCACGGCCACTGCCATTTGCGGGGTAATTTCCCCAAGAAGCGCATCAGCCAGCACAATGCCCAAAGGCCCGGCAATGATATCCGCCTTTTTGCACTGCACCAGCACGGCGTTTTCCCCGGTGGCAGCCTGATCGGCCCCGGCCTTCAGCATAGCGCTGGTGGCCAGCGCATTGGTCCCGATGGCGGTGACAACATGCTTTTCATTCAGTCCGGCTTTCCGCAGCCCTTCAATCAGCTGGGCGCCCATCCGGCCGCTCTGGCCGTCAATGATCAGAATATGCATCGGCAAAAACACCTCCTTTTGCATCCCGTTCATTATGCCATTTTACCGCATCTTTGTCAACAAAAGCTGCTGCCATTTGACGCCGCAAAGGTGCAAATTGGTACTGCATTTCAGCAGGTTTCCGGGATCAGCGGAAGAAAATCCTCCACGCATTTTCGGGCCTTCTCCGCCCGGATGCCGCCGACGGCCACCACGTCCATCCCGGCATGCAAGGCTCCTTCAATGCCCGCCAGAGAATCTTCAAACACCAAGCATTGCTCCGGTGCCACCTGCTGCTCCTTTGCAATATGCAAAAAAAGATCCGGCGCCGGCTTCTTTTTCAGGGGCAGGCTGCCGTCGTACACCCCGTCGAAATACCCCTCCAGCCCGAAGGCCTCAAGATACTGCTTTGCCGCCAGGCTGGATGTGGCAATCACCGTTTTGCAGCCCATCCGGCGCAAAAGCTGAAGATATTGTTCCACCCCGCCGATCAGGTCCTTCCGGGAGATGGCAGCGGCATGCACCGCATACCGCTTTCCTTTTTCTTCGGCCAGCATTTTCTTTTGCTCCCGGGAAAGGGAAAGGGAAAACCGGCGGCATACCGCTTCAATGATGCATTCCCTGCCGGTGCTTTTCAGGGGCAGGTATTCTTCCGTGGTCAGCATAACGCCCTGCCCTGCAAACACGTCCCGCCAGGCCATGTAATGGTATTTTTCCGTATCCAGGATGACTCCGTCAAAATCGAAAATGCACAGGGCGTACGCCTTTCCCAGAATGTTCATCGGTCATTTTCCCTTCATGCATTGTTTGAAAAAAGGCGGAAGAAATGCTCTGCCGCCTTTTGCTGTATCAGTATTCAAAAGTGCCTTCGTACACCAGGGTGGTGTGGCCGGTAAGGGTCACGCCCCGGTCAGAGTAAGTCACATACAGGGGGCCGCCCTTGAGGTGGACGGTCACCTGGGTGTCCTTTTCGCAGTAGCCCATTTCCACCGCCGCCACCACCGCCGCACAGGCGCCGGTGCCGCAGGCGTAGGTTTCGCCGCTGCCCCGCTCCCACACCCGGACCCGGAGCGTGGTGGGGTTCACCACCCGCACAAACTCCGTATTGATCCTTTCGGGGAATTCCTTTGCGTGCTCAAACAGCGGGCCGATTTTCTTCAGCTCCATGCCGTCCGGCGCTTCGGGAAACAAAACGCAATGGGGGTTGCCCATGGAAACGCAGGTGACGGGGTAGGTTTCGCCCCCCACCGTCAGAGGATAGCCGATCATCCGCTCCGCATCCACATGGGCCGGCAGATGCTTTGCCCACAGATCCGCCTTCCCCATGTCCACACAAACGGAGGACACCTGGCCGTTTCGCAGGTACAATTTCAGGCTGTAGGCCCTGCCGCCCACTTCGATGGTCATGCGGCTGCTGCGGATGTAGCCCTTGTCGTAGAGATATTTGGCCATGCAGCGGATGTTGTTGCCCGCCATGCGGCCTTCGCTGCCGTCCCGGTTGAAGGTGCGCATTTTCGCATCGGCAATGCGGCTGTTTTCCATCAGCACAATGCCGTCGCCGCCAATGCCGTAGTGGGGCGCACAGAGGCTGACGCACAGGCTTTCCGGGCAGGTGATGCGGCCGTCAAAGTTTTCGATGAAGATATAGTCATTGCCGCAGGACTGCATCTTGGCGAAGGCAATCTTCTGCCGCCAGGCGCGCATACGGTTGATATCCACCAGCTCCGTATTTTGCGCATTGAAGCGGCTTTCCAGCATTTTCGCCAGGGCGTCTGCCGTATCCACGGAGGTGATGCAGGGAATGCCCAGCTGCATGGCCCGCTTGTGCAGCAGGATGTAGTCCCCCACTGTAGCATCCTTTACGGCGCCGGTGTAGAGGATGTAGGCAATGTTCCCCTCCTCCAGCAGCTGCATCAATTGGCCGTCCTCGGTGGCGTTCTTCACCGCCTGCACCCGAACGCCCATTTTTTCAATGGCCGCAGCGGTACCGCTGGTGGCATAGAGGGTGAGGCCCAGGTCGAAAAAGCGCCGGGCCAGGGAAATGATTTCGGGATAATCGTTTTCCTCCACGCTGATGAGCATCCCCGGCTTTTTCCCGTCATGGACGGAAGGCACGGTGAAGCCTGCGGCAGTGAGGCCCTTGAACAGGGCTTCCTCCACCGTTTTGCCAATGCCCAGCACTTCGCCGGTGGATTTCATTTCCGGGCCCAGGATGGAATTGGCGTCGTTGAGCTTTTCAAAACTGAACACCGGCACCTTCACCGCACAGTAGGGCGGCGTGCGGTAGAGTCCCGTGCCGTAGCCCATATCTGCCAGACGTTCGCCCAGCATCACCCGGCTGGCCAGGTCCACCATGGGTACGCCCGTCACCTTGCTGATGTAGGGCACGGTGCGGGAAGCCCTGGGGTTCACTTCAATCACATACAGTTCGTCCTGCCAGATCAGGTACTGGATGTTGATCAGGCCCTTGGTTTTCAGGGCCAGGGCCAGCTTCTGGGAGCAATCCACCACCTTCTCCAGGTGGGTATCATTGAGGGTACAGGGAGGATAGACGGAAATACTGTCGCCGGAATGCACGCCAGCCCGCTCAATATGCTCCATAATGCCGGGGATCAATACGCTTTCGCCATCGGAAATGGCGTCCACTTCCAGCTCCGTGCCGGGCATATACTGGTCCACCAGCACCGGGTTTTCAATGCCGCCGGAAAGGATATTTTCCATATAGCGGCGGGTGGTTTCCGGGTTGCGGGAGATGGTCATGTTCTGGCCGCCAATGACGTAGGAAGGGCGAAGCAGCACGGGATAGCCCAGCGTTTCTGCGGCCATCAGTGCTTCCTCCACCGTATTCACGCCCATGCCCTGAGGCCGTCGGATGCTGAAGGATTCCAGCAGCGCGTCAAACTTGGCCCGGTCCTCTGCGGTATCAATGCCCTCGGCGGAGGTGCCTAAAATGGGGATGCCCATCTTGTCCAGGAAGCCGGTCAGCTTGATGGCGGTTTGCCCGCCGAAGGCCACCACCACCCCCACCGGGTATTCCACCCGGATGATGTTCATCACGTCCTCCGGGGTCAGGGGTTCGAAATACAGCCGGTCGGCGGTGTCATAGTCGGTGGAGACGGTTTCGGGGTTATTGTTGACGATCACCACGTCATAGCCCATTTGCTGCAGCGTCCACACCGAATGGACGGAGCTGTAGTCAAACTCAATCCCCTGGCCGATGCGGATGGGGCCGCTTCCCAGCACCATAATGACGGGCTTGCCGCTGCGCTGCATGGCCCGGCTTTCGCAGAAATTGCCGAAGGAGGAATAGAAATAGGGGGTTTTTGCCGCATATTCCCCGGCACAGGTATCCACCATCTGGTAGGAAAAGCTGCTTTCCGGCAATACACTTACGCCGGTGAACCTTGCGATCACCCGGTCCGGGTAGCCAAGGCGCTTGGCTTCCCGGTACAATGCATCGGTGAAGGGTGCTTTCTGCAGCGTTTCTTCAAACCGGGCCAGATGCTCAAGGCGGTTCAAAAACCAGGGGTCAATTTTCGTGATACCGAAAATTTCTTCCACGGAAACGCCCTTTTTCAGCGCTTCAAACACGGTGAACAGCCGCCGGTCATCCTGCCGGGCCAGCCGCTCCAATACCGGCGCATCGTCGGTGGGCAGGGCGTTCAGGCTGTCCAGGCCGATCTCTGCGCCCCGGACGGCCTTCATCAGGCCTTCTTCAAAGGTCTGCCCGATGGCCATCACTTCGCCGGTGGCCTTCATCTGGGTGCCCAGCCGGCGGCTGGCGTTGGCAAACTTTTCAAAGGGCCATTTGGGGAATTTCACCACGATGTAATCCACCGCCGGCTCAAAGCAGGCGCTGGTTTTTTTCGTGATATCGTTCATCACTTCATTGAGGGTATAGCCAAGGGCCAGCCGGGTGGTCATCTTCGCAATGGGATAGCCGGTGGCCTTGCTGGCCAGGGCGGAGGAGCGGGAAACCCTTGGGTTCACCTCAATCACCGCATATTCAAAGGAATTGGGGTTCAGGGCAAACTGGCAGTTGCAGCCGCCGATGATGCCCAGCGCATCCACCATTTCCAGCGCCGCATCATGCAGCATTTTGTATTCTTTGGGAGACAAGGTCAGCGCCGGGGCCACCACGATGGAATCCCCGGTGTGAACGCCCACGGGGTCCACATTTTCCATGGAGCAGATGGCAATGGCATTGCCCAGGCTGTCCCGCATGGTTTCAAATTCAATTTCCTTCCAGCCGGAAATGCATTTTTCCACCAGAATCTGATGGATGGGGGACACATCCAGCCCGGCCTTGGCGGTGAGCTTCAGTTCATCCGCATCCGCCGCAATGCCGCCGCCGGAGCCGCCCAACGTGAACGCCGGGCGCACAATGACGGGATAGCCGATTTCATCCGCGATCTGCAGGGATGCTTCCACATCGTTGGCAATGCCCGAGGGCACGCAGGGCTGGCCGATTTTTTGCATGGTATCCCGGAACAATTCCCGGTCCTCCGCCTTGTCGATGGCCTCCCGGTCGGTGCCAAGCAATTTCACGCCAAATTCCGCAAGCGTGCCGTCCTTGGAAAGCTGCATGGCCAGGGTCAGGCCCGTCTGGCCCCCAAGCCCCGCAAGCAAAGCGTCCGGCCGCTCCTTTTCGATGATGCGCCGGATGGTTTCCTTGTTCAGGGGCTCCAGATAAATTTCGTCCGCCAGGTGATGATCGGTCATGATGGTGGCGGGGTTGGAATTGACCAGCACCACATTGATGCCTTCTTCCCGCAGCACCCGGCAGGCCTGGGCCCCGGCATAGTCAAATTCCGCCGCCTGGCCGATGACGATGGGGCCGCTGCCGATCACCAGCACTTTGCGGATGTTCATATCCTTAGGCATGCTTTTCCCCTCCCATCGTGGATTCAAACAGGGAAAACACCTGTTCATCCGGGTCAAACTGCACCGAAAGGCAGCGCAGGCCGTCATGGAGCAGGCCTTCGCAGCTGCCGTCGTTGAGATTTTTGTAGATCATCTCCCCGGGCAGATTATCCGCCTTCACTTCCCAGCCATGGTTCTGCTGCGTCACATAGGTGCGGCCGTTCAGGGTGCAGAAAACAGGCTGGTTCTGGCCCCGGTGGCCGATGTGCATTTTTCCCACCCCGGCTCCCATCGCCCTGGCCGCCAGCTGATGCCCAAGGCCCGCCGCCAGCACAGGCACCCGGCCCAGAAGCTTTTTGATTTCGCCCAGCACCTTGTCCGGGATGTCCACATTTTCCGGCCCGCCCGCAATCACCACGGCGTCCGGCTGCAGGGAAAGGATTTCCTCCGCCCCTGTGTCAAAGGGCACCCGGGTCACCGCCCAGCCCCGGTCTTTCATGGCGTCCATCAGGCTGCGCTTTGCCCCAAAATCCCACAGGACTGCATGGGCCTTTTGTTCATCGCAGGCGGCCATATGCGCCTTTTCGCAGGGAATCAGCTGCACCTGCTGCTTCAAAAAGGCTGCATTCTCCGGCACTTCATCGCAAAGGATAACCTGCATAGCCCCCTGCTCACGCAAAACGGCGGTCAGCCGACGGGTATCCACACCGCTGATGCCGGGAATGCCCTTTTTCACCAGATAATCGTTCAGGCTGCCGGTGCTGCGGAAATTGGAGGGCGTATCGCACAGAGAGCGCACCACATACCCGGCCGGGGTGTAGCCGCTTTCCTCATCCGCTTCCTCCACGCCGTAATTGCCGATCACAGGAAAGGTTTGCATCACAATCAGGCCGGCGTTGGCAGGATCGGTGAGGGTTTCCATATAGCCCACCACACCGGTTGTGAACACCATTTCCCCGGCAGCATCCTTTATTGCGCCAATGCGCACTCCTTCAAAGGCCATGCCGTTTTCCAGCACCAGATATGCCATGTTTCATTCGCCTCTTTTTCTGTTTACAGGGTAGCCGCCATGACCGCCTTGATGGTGTGCATCCGGTTTTCCGCTTCGTCAAAGACGATGGACTGCGCGCTTTCAAACACTTCGTCCGTCACTTCCATGCAATTGATGCCAAACTTCTTGTAGATTTCCATACCCACGGTGGTGTCCAGGTCATGGAAGGCGGGCAGGCAGTGCATGAAGCGGCACTGGGGGCCGGCAGCCTGCATGAGGGCCTTGTTCACCTGATAGGGCTTCAGCGCCCGGATGCGCTCTTCCCACACGCTGTCCGGCTCGCCCATAGATACCCACACATCGGTGTAAATCACGTCGGCGCCCTGCACGGCCTTCATGGGGTCTTCTTCAAAGGTGAGGGTAGCGCCGGTTTCGGCGGCAATTTCCTGGCACTTGGCCACCAGCTCCGCGCCCGGGAAATAGGCCTTGGGCGCGCAGGCCACAAACTGCATACCCAGCTTTGCACAGCCGATCATGAGCGAATTGCCCATGTTGTAGCGGGCGTCGCCCATATACACCAGCTTCTTGCCCTGCAAGCTGCCCAGGTGTTCCCGGATGGTGAGCATATCCGCCAGGATCTGGGTGGGGTGATATTCGTTGGTGAGGCCGTTCCACACCGGCACACCGGCAAACTTGGCCAGCTCTTCCACTCTTTCCTGGCCAAAGCCCCGGTATTCAATGCCGTCAAACATGCGGCCCAGCACCCGTGCGGTATCGGCAATGGATTCCTTCTTGCCGATCTGGCTGGCGGAAGGATCCAGATACACGGGATGCATACCCAGGTCCGCCGCCGCCACTTCAAAGGCGCAGCGGGTGCGGGTGCTGGTTTTTTCAAAAATCAGGGCAATGTTCTTGCCCTCATGCATTTTATGGGGAATGCCCTGCTTTTTCTGCATTTTCAGTTCAGCAGACAGGTCAATCAGGTACATGATTTCTTCCGGGGTAAAATCCAGAAGGGTGAGAAAATGCCGGTTCTTCAGATCCATTTTTTGCTTCCTCCTTATTGAGCGCACACGGCCTTGATCACGTCAATGGCTTCCTTCAATTCATCCATGGAAATATTCAGCGCCGGCAAAAGACGCACCTTTTCCTTGGCCGTCAGGCACAAAACACCCTTTTCCATGCAGGCTTTCACCACGTCGATGGCCGGCTTTTCCGTCTTGATACCGATCATCAGGCCCATGCCGGACACGCTTTCAATGCCGGGAGCATCCTTCAGCTGGGCAAAAACCCAGCTTCCTTTTTCGGCAACGGAGGCCAAAAACCCTGCATCCAGCCGCTCCAGAATGCTGACGGCGCCGGCGCAGCATACGGGATTGCCGCCGAAGGTGCTTCCGTGGTCGCCGAACCCCAGCACCTTCTCCACCTTTTCGCTCATCACACAGGCGCCGATGGGCAATCCGCCCCCCAGGCCCTTGGCGGTGGAAAAGGCGTCGGGGGTGATGCCGTAGTGCATGTAGGCATACAGCTGGCCGGTGCGGCCGTTGCCGGTCTGCACTTCGTCCACCAGGAACAGAATATCGTTTTCCTTGCAATACGCATACAAGCCCTGCACAAATTCTTTGTCCAGCACCCTAACGCCGCCTTCCCCCTGCACACATTCGATCAGCATGGCGGCGGCGTTGGTTTCAGACAGCACCCGGATGCAGTCGGAAAGATCATTGGCCTTTGCGTGGGCAAAGCCGGGGGTGAGGGGCTGGAACAATTGATGGAAATGGTCCTGCCCGGTGGCGGCCAGGGTGGAAAGGGTGCGGCCGTGGAAGGACTGCTCCAGCGTCACGATGGTAAAGTGATCGCTGCCCTTTTTATCTGCTGCATATTTCCGGGCAATCTTGATGAGACATTCATTGGCCTCCGCACCGGAATTGCCGAAGAACACCTTTTTCATACCCGTCTTTTCGCAAATCAATTGGGCCAGTTTTGCGCAGGGCTCGGTGTAATAGAGGTTGGACATATGCTGCACCTTCTGCAGCTGGGCGGTGACGGCGGCGTTCCACTTTTCATCCGCAATGCCAAAGGCGGTCACACCGATGCCGCTGCCCATATCAATATAGGCCTTGCCGTTTTCGTCATACACGGTGGAGCCTTTGCCGGAAACGATGCTGACGGGGAAACGGTTATAGGTGCCGGAAACAAAGGCTTTGTCCATCTGCTGCAGCTGGCTCATTTCTTTTCCCCCTTTACCATGGTGCCGGCGCCCTCGTCGGTGAGCAATTCCATCAGAATGGAATGGGGCACCCGGCCGTCCATGATGATCACGTTCTTCACGCCCTGTTTGATGGCGGTCACGCAGCAATCCACTTTGGGAATCATGCCGCCGGAAATGATGCCTTCTTTGTAGAGATTTTCTGCTTCGGAAAGATTGATTTCGGGAATGAGGGAAGCAGGATCGTCCTTGTCCCGGAGGATGCCGGCAATGTCCGTCATCATGATGAGACGCTCTGCCTGCAATGCCCCTGCAATATAGGCCGCCGCCGTATCGCCGTTGATGTTGTAGGCATGGCCCTGCCGGTCGCACCCCAGGGTGGAAACAACAGGGATGTAGCCCTTTTCCAGCAAATCCAGCACGGGGCTGATGTGCACCTTGGTGATTTCGCCCACGTAGCCAAGCCGCTCGTCCTTCATTTTCGCTTCGATGAGCCTGCCGTCCATGCCGGAAATGCCCATGGCCTTGCCGCCCTTCATTTCCAGCAGGTTCACCAACGTTTTGTTGATTTTTCCGGCAAGCACCATCTGCACAATGTCCACCGTTTCTTCATCCGTGACCCGCAGGCCGTCCACAAATTTGCTCTCTTTGCCCAGGCGTTTCATCAGGTCGCTGATTTCGGGGCCGCCGCCGTGGACCAGTACCACCTTTACGCCGATCAGCCACAAAAGCACAATGTCTTCCATCACCTGCTGCTTGAGCTGTTCGTTGATCATGGCATTGCCGCCGTATTTCACCACAACCACCTTGTTGCGGTATTTCCTGATATAGGGCAGCGCCTGCACCAGAACTTCTGCCCGTTCATGATTGGAAAGGAACATTTCCATCGCTTTTTTCCTCCTCAGGTGCGGTAATCGCCGTTGATTTTCACATAATCGTAGGTCAGGTCGCAGCCCCAGGCGCAGCTTTTGGCATTGCCGCTGTTCAGGCCGATCAAAATTTCAATTTCCTTTTCCAGCAGGATCTCCTTGGCCTTTTCTTCGGAGAATTCCACCCCGGCGCCATTCTTGCACACCAGAATTTCGCCCTTGAGGGACCTGAAGGAAACGTCAATCTTATTTACATCCACCTGGGCTCCGCTGTAGCCGATGGCGCACAATACTCTTCCCCAGTTGGCGTCGGCGCCGAACATGGCGGCTTTGAGCAGGCTGGAGCAAATCACACTTTTTGCCACCGTGCGGGCCTGCTGCAGATTTTCCGCGCCGTCCACCTTGCATTCCAGCAGCTTGGTAGCGCCTTCGCCGTCCCCGGCGATCATGCGGCACAGCTGCACCGTAACGGTGTTCAGCGCCTGCATGAAGGTTTTGAAATCGTCATTTTCTTCGCAAATTTCCGCATTCCCCGCCAGGCCGTTGGCCAGCACCGTCACCATATCGTTGGTGGAGGTATCGCCGTCCACGGACAGCATATTGAAGGTGGCCTGGATATCGCCGGAAAGCGCCTTTTGCAGCATGGCGGGAGAGATGGCCGCATCGGTGGTCAGAAACACCAGCATGGTGGCCATGTTGGGGTGGATCATGCCGCTGCCCTTGGCCATGCCGCCAAGACGGCATACTTTGCCGGAAAGCTCAAACTCCACCGCCACTTCCTTCATCACGGTGTCGGTGGTCATAATGCCTTCGGCGGCGGCCGCATTGCCCTCATAGGAAAGGCCCGCTTTCAAAGGCGCAATGCCATCATGAATGGGGGTGATGTCCAAAGGCTGGCCGATAACGCCGGTGGAAGCCACCACCACGTCCTGGGCGCTGATGTTCAGGGCGGCGGACAGAAGATCGCTCATCTGCTGCGCAATTTCAATGCCGTTCCAATTGCAGGTGTTGGCGTTACCGCTGTTGCAGATGATGGCCTGGGCATAGCCGTCCGCCAGGTGATTTTTCGTCACAATCAGGGGTGCGCCCTTCACCAGGTTCTGGGTGTATACCGCAGCGGCCGCCGCCTTCACATCGCTCACCACCAGGGAAAGGTCCCGCTTGGTACGGTTCTTGCGGATGCCGCAGTGCACGCCGTTTGCCTTATAGCCTTTTGCGGCACATACGCCGCCGGAGATCAGTTTCATATCAGTTTCCTCCTGTCACAAGGCCGGTTTTTTCATCCGCGCCCAATACTATATTCATGTTCTGCACCGCCGCCCCGCTGGCCCCCTTGCCCAGGTTGTCAAACCGGGCGGTGAGCAGGATGCGGTCGTCATTTCCGTGCACCGTGATTTCCATATCGTCCCTGCCGGACAGGGCCGCAGCGGACATAAAGCCGTTTTCATCCGCCTGTTCGCTGAAATAAATGAGTCCGTTTTGATAATAGCTTCGGTACACATTCCTGATTGCTTCCATGCCGCCCTGCACATCCTTGGCAAAAAGGGACACCGTCACCTCCATGCCGCTGTAAAAATCCCCCACAATGGGGCAGAACACAGGAAGCGTTTCCAGCCCGCACAGCTTGCCCATTTCCTTCAGGTGCTTGTGCTGCTGGGAAAGGCCGTACATCCGCGGGGCGGACAGGAGGGGATCCCTTTCCGCCGCTTCATACTGGGCAATCATCTGCTTGCCGCCGCCGGAATAGCCCGTCAGGGAAAAGCAGGAAAGGGGAAGATTCTTTTCGATCACACCCTTTTCCGCCAGCGGCTGTACCAGCGCCACAAAGCCGCTGGCATGGCAGCCGGGGTTGGCAATGCGCCTGGCGCATCGGATTTTATCCCGCTGCCCCGCTATTTCCGGCATGCCGTACACCCAGCCCTCCGCCGTGCGATGGGCAGTGGAGGTATCGATGATCACGGTATGGTCGTTTTCCACCAGGGAAACCGCTTCCACCGCCGCCGCATCCGGCAGGCAAAGGAAGGCAATGTCCGCCGCATTCAGCATTTCCTTGCGGGCGGCAGTGTCCTTCCGCTTGTCTTCGGGCAAAATCATCAGTTCAATATCCTTTCGTTCCTGCAAACGGTCATAAATCCGCAGGCCCGTGGTGCCGGCGCTGCCGTCAATAAATACCTTCGTCATGGAGACCCCCCTGTAAATACTGCATAAAAATGCAGCGAATATGTATATGATACACGTTTTTTCCAAAAAATCAATACTTTCCTTTAAATTTATGCACATTAAAACAATACAAACACACTTGCCCCGCCGCCGGGCGGCGCTGTGAAAAAGAGCGGGTTTTATCATCTTTTTCCTGCTTTTTGCCCTTGTGTTTCCAATTGGCCTTTGCTATACTGCAATTGCCTGAAAACCAATGAAAAAATATCCTTGGGAGGAAGAAAAAATATGCAATACCGTCCTTTCGGCAATACCGGCGTGAATATTTCTGCCCTGGGCTTTGGCTGCATGCGCCTGCCCGAAATTCAGCATGAAGACGGCACCTGGGAAGTGGACCAGGAGAAGGCCACCCAAATGCTCCTTCGGGCCTATGACCTTGGGGTCAATTATTTCGACACCGCCCCCTTCTACTGCCATCAGAACAGCGAAGCGGCGGTGGGCAAGGCCCTCCACGCCATCCGGGACAAGGTGTACATCTCCACCAAGTGCCCCCTGGATCATGTGAAAAAGGTGGAGGATTTCCACTTCTACCTGAACCAGAGCCTGGAAAGGCTGGGTACCGACCATATCGATTTTTATCATTTCTGGGGCATCAACAAAAAGGAATTTGACGAGATCATTGTGCCCCTGAACCTGATTGAAGAAGCCCTGAAACTCAAGGAAAAGGGCGTCATCCGCCACCTTTCCTTCTCCTTCCACGATTCCCCCGAAGCCCTCAAATACATCATCGACAACGGCGCCGGCCTGGAAAGCGTGCTGCTGCAGTACAACCTGCTGGACCGGGCCAATGAAGAGATGATCGGCTATGCCCACGAAAAGGGCTTGGGCGTGGTGGTAATGGGCCCGGTGGGCGGCGGACGGCTGGCCGCGCCTACGGAGCTGACCAAAAAGCTTGGCAATGAACACCTGAACACCTACGAGCTGGCCCTGCGCTTTGTGCTGGGCAACCCCGGGGTGTGCTGCGCCCTTTCCGGCATGCAAACCCTGGAAATGGTGGAGCAGAACGAAAAGGTGGGCTCCCTGGAAAACCCCATGACCGAAAAGGAATGGCGCACCATCGGCGAAACCCTGGAAAACCTGAAAAAGTTTTCTGAGCTCTACTGCACCGGCTGTGCCTACTGTCAGCCCTGCCCCAAGGGCATCAATATTCCCCGCATCTTCCAGGCCTACACCTACCTCAACGTCTACGGCCTGAAGGACACCGCAAAAAATACCTTCCAGCGCTATGTGAACAATGAAAAGGAACCCGGCGCCACCTCCTCTTCCTGCGTCAATTGCGGCTACTGCGAACGCAAATGCCCCCAGCACCTGAAAGTAAGAGAACTGCTGAAAAAGGTGGAGGGCGTGCTCTCCCAGCTGTAACCAGGGCAGTGCCCTGGACCCAATTGCGGAAGTAGTTGGCGTACAGAACAAGCAATTTCCCGCTGGGGCTTGGGGAGACCTGCGTGGTTTCACCCCTGCACCAGGGCAGTGCCCTGGGCCCAATTGCGGAAGTGGTTGGCTGGACGAACAAGCAATTTCCCGCTGCAGCTTGGGAACAGACAAAGCCTCCCTTGTGTAAAGGGAGGTGGCAGCCGCAAGCTGACGGAGGAATTGTATGCACCACGCAGAAACCTGATTGCAATAAACGATTGTAATATTGCGAATTGGCTGCGGCACCGCCGCCACGCACAAACCCGTTTGCAAAAGAAGAATGTCAGATTGCGAATCGGGTGTGGCCCCGTCGCCCCCACGGGATGGGCGGCGGAACGCCGCCGACCGGATGCCAAAGGCATCCGGGGAAAACGAAAAAATAAGCGGAGGAAAAATTCATTTTCCCATCCGCTATTTTTTATCGTTTTATTGCACCCGTGGGCTTGCTTGCGTTCGCTTTTCCCCTCTCATGCGGAAACAAGTCTGTTTTCCAATGCTCCCCCATCGCAGGATGGGTGCAGGGGGAATCCCCCTGCCGTGGGGTAAAGGGGCCGCGCAGGCCCCTTTCCGTTTCTCAAGCTTCACGCGGACATTGCTTGTTTGCACACTCAACCACTTCGCAAGTTGGGTGCAGGGATGATATCCCTGCCAGGGGGCGAGGAGGCCACTGCTCCATCAACCGGCAGACAGCCCACGGCTGCCCCTGCAAGTTTCGAATACGCAAAGGGAGGGGCAAGCCCCTCCCCTGGCATATTGACAATAAATATCCGTTTTGAGTTCGCCCTGGTTTCAAAGCCGGATTTTTTCCAGCCCCTTCACCAGCGGGATGCCCAGCAGGAAGCAAGCCGCCGCTTCCCCGGGAAGCACCGTCAGCCAGGCATAGAAGAAGGGCAGCTGATAAACGAAGCTCAGCATACTGCCCACAATCACCACATTCCACACCACCGGCATCAGCGCCGCCAGCCACACATTTTTGCGCAGCTTTCTTGTCAGCACCGCAGCAATCAGCGTGGCCAGGCTGCCGAAAATCACGTCATAGATGGGCGCGCCGGCCAGGAAATTGGCAAGCAGGCATCCCACAAAAAGCCCGGGCACCGCAGAAGGAAACAGGCAGGGGAGCAGTGTCAGCGCTTCCGATACCCGCAGCTGGAATGCGCCGCCGGCGCCGAAGCTGATGGGAGCCAGCAGCAGCGTCAGCGCCGCATAAATGGCTGCAATGGCCGCCCCGATGCAAATTTCCTTCACTGTCATTTTTTGTTGCATTTTTTCATCCTTTCCGCTACACATACAGAAATGAGAACCAGAAAAAATAATACCACAATTTCGTATGTATCGCAAGCCCGCCTTTTGCAAATGCTACCCTTGCAGGCGCAAAAGCGCCGGGATGGAAAGGAGAATGTCCCATGAGTCAACCCAGTCACCAGTGCATTCATTGTTCTGTAAAATCCTGCCGTCATCTCAAGCAGGATCAGGGCCTGTGCGGCCTGGAAAGCGTGCAGATTGCCCCCACCCCCATGGCCTACTCCGGCGACCCCGCCGACGAGAGCATGTGCCAGAGCTATCACTGCAAATGAGCCGGGAAAAGCAATCCCCCCTCCACACGCCCGATAATGACGCCTTCCTCCATGAAGACGATATTGCCAGCGCCAACGAGTGCACCGGGCTGATGGCCACCATGCCCATGACCGACGACCAGGCCATCGCCCTTTCCCGGCTTGGCGGCAGCCATTCCCTCCGCTCCGCGGAACAGGGCCTGAACAGCCTGAACGGCACCACGGAAGCCCCGGCCAAAAAGCACTGAAAAAAACAGGCTGTTCCCCAATACGGGAGCAGCCTGATCTTTTTTATTCAGCACCTGCCCGGGGCGGAGCGGATAGGCTTATTGACACTGCTGCTTGGAGAACCATGCGGGGTTTCACCCCGCCCCCCACCAGGGGCATCGCCCCTGGACCCGGTGGCGGAAGTAGTTGACATACAGCACAAGCAATTTCCCGCTGTGGTTTGGGGAACCATGCGGGGTTTCACCCCTGCACCCCACCAGGGGCATCGCCCCTGGACCCGGCAGCGGATGTAGTGGAATTGTCGAACAAACAATTTCCCGCTGGGGCTAATAAGAAGATGGAAACATAGCGAATGGAGCGTGGCACTTCCGTACACGCACAGACGCGTTTGAGAGGAAAGACAATTACATTGCGAATTGGCTGCGGCACTGCCACCCACGGGCTGGGCGGTGGAACACCGCCTGCCGGATGCTTTGGCATCCGGGGAAAACAGCAAAAAAGGCGCTGGCGGAAATTTATTTCCTGCCACGCCTTTTTTCTGTTTTCATTGTGCCCGTGGTGCTGTTTATTCGTCTCCTCAACTTTCGTGCGGAAACAAGTCTGTTGGATACGATTGTGTATCGCAAAACGGGTGCAGGGCTAATAGCCCTGCCGCGGGGTACAGGGGGTGAGGAGCCCCCTGCTTCGTGAAATTCTGCAGTCTTCATATAAAATTAAAAAGGGCCACCCTTTCGGGCGGCCCTTCATTTTGTTAGGAATTATTCCTGACCAGCCATGCGCTTGTAGTTGGCAAGACGCACCTTGGCATCCTCTTCGTTCTGGGCAAAGAGCTTTTCGGCAGCTTCGGGGAACATCTTCAGCAGCGTCTGATAACGGGTTTCGCCGCGGATGAAGTCCTGATAGCTTTCGGTGGGATCCTTGCTGTCGATGGTGAGGGGGGTGTCCAGATCGGGATTGTACCGATACAGGGGCCAATAACCGGCGGCAACAGCCTTGCGGATTTCGGCCTGAGCCAGGGACATATTGATGCCGTGGTTGATGCAGGGAGCGTAGGCGATGATCAGGGAGGGACCATGGTACTTTTCGGCTTCGATCATGGCCTTGATCAGCTGAGCAGGGTTGGCGCTCATGGCCACGGTAGCCACGTACACATAGCCATAGCTCATGGCCATCATGCCCAGGTCCTTCTTCTTGGTCCGCTTACCGGCGGCAGCAAACTTGGCCACGGAGCCGGTGGGGGTGGACTTGGAAGCCTGACCGCCGGTGTTGGAGTACACTTCGGTGTCCAGCACGAGGATGTTCACATCCTGGTTCTGGGCCAGCACGTGGTCCACACCGCCGTAACCGATGTCATAGGCCCAGCCGTCGCCGCCGAAGATCCAGATGGACTTCTTGACCAGCATATCCTTGGCATCGTAGATTTCCTTGCACAGGGCGTCGCATTCGCAGCCGCAGTTCATGCAGCCTTCCACGCAGGCGATGATCTTTTCAGCAGCGATCTTGGAGCCTTCGGCTTCTTCCATGTTTTCCAGCCATTCAGCGGCAGCTTCCTGGAATTCCTTCCAGTCGGGGCACTTGGCGGCCAGGGCCTGGATGGTTTCGGCCAGCTTGGCGCGGCGCTGAGCGGTGGCCAGGTTCATACCAAAGCCGAATTCAGCATTGTCTTCAAAGAGGCTGTTGGCCCAGGCGGGACCATGGCCCTTTTCGTTGACGGTGTAGGGGTTGGTGGGAGCGGAACCGCCGTAGATGGAGGAGCAGCCGGTGGCGTTGGCAACCATCATACGATCACCGAACAGCTGGCTGACCAGCTTCACATAGGGGGTTTCGCCGCAGCCGGCGCAGGCGCCGGAGAACTCGAAGAGGGGCTGCAGGAACTGGCTGCCCTTGACAGTGGCGGGATTGATCTTCACGTCGGGACGGGGCAGGTTCATGGCGAACTTCCAGTTTTCTTCTTCCACCTTCTGTTCGGCCAGGGGCTTCATCACCAGAGCCTTCACCTTGGCGGGGCAGACTTCAACGCAGTTGCCGCAGCCGGTGCAATCCAGGGGGCTGACCTGCATACGATATTCGTAGCCGGCGTATTCCTTGCCGATGGCCTTCTTGGTGATGTAGGAAGCGGGCTTTTCAGTGCCTTCCTTCATCAGGATGGGACGGATGCAGGCATGGGGGCAAACCAGAGAGCACTGGCCGCACTGCACGCAGTTGTCCACGATCCATTCGGGCACCTTCACAGCGATGCCGCGCTTTTCGTACTGGGTGGTGCCGTTGGGCACGATACCGGCAGGATCGAAAGCAGAAACGGGCAGGCTGTCGCCTTCCTGAGCCAGGATGGGCTTGACGAAGTTGTTGAAATAATCGGTGGCTTCCACCTTGGCGGGTTCGGCACCGGTGGTGGCGGTGGCCCATTCAGCGGGAACCTTGACTTCCTTCAGGCCGGAGATGGCGATGTCGATGGCGTCCCAGTTCTTCTGGACAACGGCGTCGCCCTTCTTGCCATAGGTCTTCTTGGCATAGGCCTTCATGTACTTGTCGGCATCTTCGTAGGGGATGATGTCGGCCAGCTTGAAGAAGGCAGCCTGCATGATGGTGTTGATACGGCCACCCATGCCAACCTGAGCGGCCAGCTTGATGGCGTTGATGGTGTAGAACTTGGCCTTCTTCTTGGCCAGCAGCTGCTTCATGGTAGCAGGCAGGTGTTCGCCCATTTCTTCGGGTTCCCACTGGCTGTTCAGCAGGAAGGTGCCGCCGTCCTTGAGGGAGGACACCATGTCATACATGGTCACATAAGCGGGGTTGTGGCAAGCGATGAAGTCAGCAGCGTCAATCAGATAAGTGGAGCGGATCGGCACATCGCCAAAGCGCAGGTGGGACACGGTCAGGCCGCCGGACTTCTTGGAGTCATAGGCGAAGTAAGCCTGAGCGTACTTATCGGTATGGTCGCCGATGATCTTGATGGAGTTCTTGTTGGCGCCAACGGTACCGTCGGAACCCAGGCCGTAGAACTTGCAGCTCACGGTGCCCTTGGGGGCCACGTTGTACTGCTTGCCCAGCTTCAGGTTGGTTTTGGTCACGTCGTCGATGATGCCCACGGTGAAGTGGTTCTTGGGAGCAGCCTTGGCAATGTTGTCATACACAGCCTTCACCATGGTGGGATTGAATTCCTTGGAACCCAGACCATAGCGGCCGCCTACGACCACGATGTCCTTCTTGCCGTTTTCGGCCAGCACAGCGCACACATCTTCGTACAGGGGTTCGCCCAGGGAACCGGGTTCCTTGGTGCGGTCCAGCACGGCGATCTTCTTGCAGGTTTCAGGCAGAGCGTTAAGGAAGTGCTTGGCAGAGAAGGGACGGTACAGATGCACCTTGATCACGCCAACCTTCTTGCCCTTCTTCAGCATGGCGTCGATGGTTTCATGGATGGTTTCGCAACCGGAGCCCATGGCCACGATCACTTCTTCGGCGTCTTCGGCGCCGTAGTAGTCGAACAGCTTATAGGCACGGCCGGTGAGCTTCGCCACCTGCTTCATGTACTTTTCCACGATGCCGGGGATGGCTTCGTAGTACTTGTTGGCAGCTTCACGGTTCTGGAAGTAGATGTCGGGGTTCTGGGCGGTACCGGCCTGATGGGGATGTTCGGGGTTCAGGGCGCGGGCGCGGAACTCGGCCACCTTGTCCCAGTCAACCAGCTTGCGGACTTCTTCCAGTTCATAAGCGTCGATCTTCTGGATTTCGTGGCTGGTGCGGAAACCGTCAAAGAAATGCAGGAAGGGAACGGAGCCCTTGATGGCGGCCAGATGGGCAACCAGGGCCATGTCCATCGCTTCCTGAACGGAGCCGGAGGCCAGCATGGCAAAGCCGGTCTGGCGGCAAGCCATCACGTCGGAATGATCGCCGAAGATGCTCAGCGCGTGAGCAGCCAGGGCGCGGGCGGAAACGTGGAAAACGCCGGGCAGCAGTTCGCCGCTGATCTTGTACATATTGGGGATCATCAGCAGCAGGCCCTGGGAAGCGGTGAAGGTGGTGGTGAGAGCACCGGCCACCAGAGAGCCGTGCACAGCACCGGCAGCACCGGCTTCAGACTGCATTTCAGCTACGTGTACAGTCTGGCCAAAGAGGTTCTTGCGGCCCTGAGCAGCCCATTCGTCTACATACTCGGCCATGGTGGAGGACGGGGTGATGGGGTAGATAGCGGCTACATCGCTGAACATATACGCGACGTGGCTAACTGCACCGTTACCGTCGATGGTCAATTTGGTTGCCATGAGATTGCCTCCTTTAAGCTTATATGAGAGCGGGAAATCGATAGAATTCCCCCTTCTTCTCCAACTCAATATTATACGACCCCTTCCCCGTTTCTGTCAAGCAAACTGCAAAGCAAAAAACGAGAAAAGCCGGAAATCTTTCGGATTTGTTCTTATAAAAAAGCCGCCCTGTCAAACAGAAGCATTTCTTCAAACAAAAAAAGGAAGCCTGTTTGCAGCTTCCTTCTCGTTTTTATTTGCTTTCATTTTTTGTTTCATTCAGCCAATCAAACGTATCTGGGTACACATGGTTCATAATGTTCTCTTTACACCATTGAGCCGAATAAGAATTTTGATTTACCACAAACAACAGATTTAAAGAGCACCCATCAAATGCGTCAACAGCAATGAAGGCCACATCTCTGGAAAGCGTAATTTTTCTTATTAACCCACAGTTGGCAAATGCCCTCTTTTCGATCGTTTTAAGCGTTTCAGGCATAGAAATCGTTGTCAATGAAATACAATTACAGAACATCCCTTCTTCCAGCTTCTCCAAGCCCCCCGGAAGCACTACTTTTTTCAATACTGTACAATCCGAAAATGCATATTTTCCAATATAGCTTATACTATCCGGCAGATTGATTTCTGCCAGGCCACTACATTCAAAAAAGGCCTTCTTGCCAATGCTGCTTACTCCATTCTGAATATATACGTCTGTTAAATTATCACACCCTGAAAACGAGCTTTCACCAATGCTGTCTATTTCTCCATTCAATGTTACTGTACGAAGAAAATCACAGTCAAAAAAAGCATAATCACCGATTACTCGCACGCCCGACGGCACTTCGTATTCCTGCTCTTTGGACGCATTCAGATAACAAATCAACTTTCTTTCCTCTTTACTAAATAGCACGCCTTCCATATATGTTAAAACCGGGTGATCAGGCGATACCCAAATATTTTCCAAACTTGAACAGTTTGTAAATGGGTTTGCCCCAATTTTTATGATGCAATCCGGAATTGCGATATTTTTCAGAACAATGCAATTGTGAAATGCACGATCGTCAATACCGGTAACAGCATATCCTCCCAAGGTATCCGGGAGAACGATACTGTCTTCTTTTCCATAGTATTTGGTAATCTGAACCGTTCCATCGGGTAAACGCTTGTACCCAAAGTCGCCACTTCTACTGTCCGGCAAATTGGAGGCTTTCGCAATTGAGCAGCACAAACAAGAGATCATTAACAGAAGAAGGATCCTCCAGCTCTTTTTCATGGATCAACGCTCCAATCAATATCATATTATTTCCAAATAATTCTAGCATAAATCTTTCAAAATAACAAGAATGCTTCCCTCCTTTTTGCAACCCATCCTCAGGCCAATGCGTATACAGCCAGGAAAACAAAAACCGGCGGGAAGAAAAAATTGTTTTCTTCTCCGTCGGTCTTGTGTTTCATAACGTCCGCAAAAGCGATACCTTCACGCCCTCGCTCACTTGAAAATATTCTCTTCCTCCAGCACCCTTTGCACGTCTCCGAAATACTGTTCCACTTCCGCATCGGTCAGCTTCATGTGCTTTTGCAGAAGGGACACGATTTTCGTAGGCCGGATGCGGCCGTAGTATTTCACGGCATCCACGTTCTGCCGCCATTCCTTCAGGGTGAAGTGGGGCCAGCGTTTGAGATGCCGGGGCAGCAGGATTTCCAGGGTTTCTTCCCAGGGGGCAAAGGCTGCTTCCACATAAGGCCAGCGGAAGGAAGTTTCCAGTATCTCCGCAAAGCGGGTCAGGAACCGCGCCTTCATTTCCGGCACGTTCAAAAGCGCCGCCATGGGCTCGTGGCGGAAGCCCTGAATTTTGTCGTCCACGTCCTTCAGGTAGTAATTCATGGGTGCCTTGTCATTGGAGAGGAACCCGGCCTCCACGTCAAACAGCAGGTATTTCCACTTGCCGCCGGGCACCCGGTAGACCCGGACGTTGGTGAAGTCATCGTTGCCGATGATGATTTCAAAGGCGGCGTGGGTGAACAGGCTGTCGATATCCAGCCTCTCTTCCACATACTGCAGATTTTCCGGGACGTTCAGATCCTCCGTCTTGCAAAAATCGCACAGGGCAAGCCAGTCCTTGTTATCGCCGTTTTGCACAAATTCATCCCGGCCGGTGCGGGCCAGAATGTCGATCTTGTCGATGTCCGTTTCTTCCGTCACGCCCTCCCACTGGGCAATGAAATGCTTGTTGATCTTTTCCCTGAGGTTATAGTGCCCCCAGTATTCGCCGTTGATATACACTTCAATGGCCAGGGCGTCCTGATAGATGATATCCAGGGGCTTGGCAAGGGAAGAAATCACCACGTCCCGCATGCGGGTGGAAAAGGCGTCGGAATTGGCGCCCCGGAGCAAGAGGGATTTGTAGCTGTCATAATCCCGGTTTGGGAAGGGATTAAAGTAAAACCGGTCCTCCCCATAGGCCTTTCGGGCATAGATGGCAATGGATTTCTGGGCATTCTGCCGGGCAGAATGGCCGGCGGCGGTAAAGGTGCCCATCTGGTTGATTTCACACTCGCCCTCCAGCCCGTAAAACTCAATATTGGCCGGGTATTCCCATTCCTTTTCGTAATTGGGGTAATCCGGGTTATTGCCCTTCACCAGGGCGCCGGTCTTTTTGTCAAACAGGTATTTTTCATCCGTCACCAACGACACCACCGGCACCGGCCTTTCTTCGCCGATGAAATAGGTGGCGGTCACCGGCTGGGAGGGCACGGCGTTTTCTGCAAAAGCCGCAATGCGCAATACGCCGGTCTTTTTGAAGGAAAGCCCCTTTTCCGGAAACACCTTGCTCTTTTCCGTGGGGGTATCCCCGTCCAAAGTGTAGCGCAGCGTGGCGCCGTCCACTGCCCGGGCCTGCACGGTGATCTCTTCCCCATAGAAACCGCCGGGGGTGATAATTTCCGGCTGGGCCGCCCGGGATGGGTACACCTGCTTTTCGTTCTTCTTGCCAGGGGTGGCAACGGCAAAAAAGCCCATGTCCCCGCTTCCGTTTGCCATGCCCCAGGACACATTTCCATACTGCTGCCCAAATTCCAGGGAGGCAAGCAACTCTTCCCCCGCCGCATCCGTCAGGTACAGTTGATCTCCTTCGGCGGAGATTTTGAAATTGGCATAGAAGGTTTTGTTTTTGCCGGGGCTCATTTCTTCCCCGGTGAGATACACCAGCAGATATTCCCCGCCCTTCAGGCTGGTCCCCTCCGGGAAGGCCCATTTGAGCAGGTCCTTTTCGCTGTCGGAAAGAAAGCACCCGGAAAGGTCCGCTTTGGTTTTGCCGGGGTTGTAAATTTCCACCCAGTCATAGGCTTCGCCGTTGGTATAGACGCCGTTGGAGGCCATCACCTCGGAAAAGATCACCTCCGCCGAAGCAGGCAGCGCAAACACAAGGGCCAGGGAAAGCAGTGCAAAAAACTTCTTCATGCCGTTTCCTTTCAGAAGTACAGAGGGTTTTCCTTCTTTTTCTTGTCAGGGTCGATAAACTCCACTTCCATCCGGTCAAAGGAAACGCTTTCCACAAAATGATCGGGCAGGAAGCGGGCCTGGGAAAACTGGTCCCAGTCCCTTTCGTGCCGGGGCAGGATCATGGGCCGGGGCACGTCCAGCTTCTGGCAGGCATTTTCCAGTGCCTCCTGCCATGTTTCCAGGGAGCAGGGGGCGGTGATATCCCGATCGATGCGGTTTTTCTTCATCAGCCGCACCCAGATGCCGGTAGCCATAGGGCATTCTCCTTTTGCTTACAGTAATTTCTCCAGCTCCTGCGGAGAATAGATGAACACATGGGTCTGAAACGAGGGTTCCGCCATCAGGGAGGGGGGCAGGTAAAACACCGCATTGCCCTCATCATCCGCATAAAAATGAATGGCCGGGCTGAATTCAATTTCAAACGTCTCCCGGTCCACATCCTTTTTGCAGATCCCCATTTCCTGCAGCTTCACAAATTCATCATAGATAGGAGGCAGCAGTGCGGCGGCAATCTGGTCGGTGGAATCCCCCACCATCACCACGCCCCGCAGGGTGAGACTTTCCCCCAGATACTCGCCGCTCATGTCAAAGGTTAGGCTTTCCAGGGACAGGAAGGCGCCTTCCTCCCCCCGGGTCTGGCTCTTTTTTTGCAGGATGGACAGGAAGCGGCCGTTGTTGCACTTCACTTCAAAATCGTGGTGTACTTCATTCTTGCCGTCATAGCGCATGGCCGGCTCGTTGGCAAACATGGGCAGCACCAATTGCAGCATTTCGTCCAGCGCCATCTGGTAGGTGTCGTTCACCGTCAGCGCCGCATAATCCTGCCCCGTCACATGGGGGTAGGCATAGGTGAAATGATACACCCAGTTTTTTTCGTCCGGGAAATACGCTTCCCCTTCCTTGCGCAGCACCGTGCCGTCCGGCACATCCTGGGGCACAGGGGTGGCCTGGGCCGCCGCCAAAGCATCCGCAGGAGCGTTTTCTGTTTCTTTTCCGCCAAGGCCGGATACCATCGCCGAAACCAGTGCCGCAGCCAGCACCAGAATCACGGCCAGCGCAGATATCAGCCGGTTTTTATTTCTCTTATCCAACTGCGCCACCCCACACAAAGAAGGCATTGCGGATCATTTCACCGTAGAACAGGTATTCCCCCTGGCGCTCTGCCGGGAAATCCAGCCGCAGGATGTAGCCCCACTGCGTGCCCTCCATGGCCACGTACACTTCATAGAAGGTATCGCCCCAGGTGGAAAAATAGCCGAATTCCCGGCTTTCCAGCACCACTTCGCCGGTGGGCGCGTCCATAAAATCGGCAAGCATGGCGTCATAGCCCATGTTTTCAAAGGCGTCCACGGACAACGTTTCTTCCGTGCCCTCCGCCTGCCACACCATGTGCCGGGCGTCCTCTTCCTGCAACACAAAGCCGGTGGGAAGCAGCAGGGAATAGCCGTAGGCTTCATTGTCCGCCGTCTGCCAGGCAGCGGTATTGCCCGCCCGGTATTCCGGGGAGAGTTTTTCCACCGCCGCCACCTTGTAGCCGGCGTCCCGATTCAAATCCTTTTCCAGCACCACCTGGCAGTGGTACAGCCAGGTAACGGCGTCCTCCGGCAGCAGGTTCACGGGAATCTGCCCTTCCATGTCACAGGCATACACATCGCCGTAGAGCACCGCCTTTTCCCCGTCATAGGAAGAGGCGTATACGTGCACCTGCACTTCCCTTTCCGTCACTTCCCCAAGAGCCCGGTTCAGCTCCGCCTGCATTTCGCCGCTCACTTCAATATCCATGTTCTGCACATCCCGGGCTGCCAGCGTACAGGGGGCGCAGGCCAGCAGGGCAAGGCACAGCATCATCGCCGTCAGTTTCTTCATTTTCCGCTTTCTCCTTCGTCTGTTTTATCCATGTCTCTGGCCATTTTCAGCGCGGCCCGGTTGCCCTCTCCCACTGCCTTGGCAATCTGGTAGGGCAGGCCCGCTGCATCCCCTGCTGCATACACAAAGGGGATATTGGTGCCGCCGTCCTGATCGGTGACAATCCTTTCGTTTTCCGTTTCCAGCTTGGGCACCAGCTGGCTGAGGGCCACCGCCGGCCGCAATACAAATACGCCATGGTAGGCTTTTTCCCCGTTTTCCGTTCTGACCAGCACCCCGTCCTCCGCCTTTTCAAAGGCAAGGGGCTTTGCATCCATAATCTGCACCCCGGGGCGCAGGAAGGCCATATCGTGCTTTGCTTCCGGGTAATAATCCACGCTTTGCGCAATCTCTGAAAGGAAATTGGCGTCTTCCACCGCTTCCGGGAAGCTGCCCACCACCGCCGCCTTTTTTCCTTTATAAAACATGCCGTCGCAGGTGGCGCAGTAGCTGATGCCCCGGCCCAATAATTCCGCTTCCCCGGGCAGGCCGATCTTCCGGGGGGCGCCGGTGGCAATGAGCAGGGTTTTGCAGGTGAAAATTTCATTACCGGCCAGCACCGTAATCTTCTTTTTTCCCGGCTGCACCAGCTGCACCACCGCTTTTTTCATTTCCACCCCGGCTTCCATGGCCTGGGCGCGCATAGTATCCAGCATTTCCCGGCCGCTGATTTTTCCCATACCGGGATAATTATCAATGCGGTGGGCCTTTTCCAGGGCACCATCCCCGGCATAAAGCATCAATACGCTCTTCCCCCGCATTCTCAGCGTCAGCGCCGCGCTGACAGCCGCCGGGCCGCCGCCGATCAGAATACTGTCTGTCATTTCGTTCCCTCCATCTTGCCCGTGCCCCGATTGGCCTGGGCATCCACAATCAAGTATACCACAGCTCGCACATCAATTCCACATAAATCTGCAAAGAATTTGTAACATTATTCCTTCCCCCTCCTTGTACAGGCCGGTGCAAATATGGTATACTGGCCGGGAAGAAACAAAACCGATAGCAAAGGAGGGCGCCCATGCGCAATATTGCCATTTTTGCCCATGTGGACGCGGGCAAAACCACCGTGTCCGAGCAGCTGCTTTTGCACGCCGGCGCCATCCGCACCCCCGGCAAGGTGGATGAGGGCACCGCCCATACCGACCGGCTGGCCGTGGAAAGGCGCAGGGGCATTTCCGTGCAGTCTTCCAACGCCGCCCTCACCTGGAAGGGAGAAGAAATCACCCTCATCGATACCCCCGGCCACAGCGATTTTTCCGCCGAGGTGGAGCGCTCCCTCTGGGCGCCTGACGGAGCCGTATTGGTTATCAGCGCCGCCGAAGGGGTGCAGCCCCAGACGGAGGTGCTGTTCCGCGCCCTACACGAAGCCCGCATCCCCACCCTGCTCTTTTTCAATAAATGCGACCGGGAAGGGGCCGACATGCCCGGGGCCCTTGCTTCCTTCCGTCGGCTGCTTTCCAAAGACGCCTGCCTCCTTTCTGACCGGGAGGGCCTGATGGCCGTCCTTTCGGAATATGACGATCAGATCATGGAAGACTATCTTTCGGGGGAAATTTACCCGGAAGAAAAGCTTTTGCCCCTTGTAAAAAAGGCCATGGGGGATATGCACCTGTTTCCGGGGCTTTCCGGCTCCGCCCTGAAGGACCGGGGCATCCCGGAATTGATGGACGCCATTGTGTCCCTGCTGCCCGCCCCGGAAGGAAAGGAAGACGGCCCCCTTTGCGCCGTGGTATTTGCCGCCCAGCAGGATCCCCTGCTTGGCAGGGGCGTGCAGGTGCGTCTGTTTTCCGGCACCCTGGAAAACCGGAATATCATTCCTTACAAAGACGAGCAGCGCAAAATCACCCAGATCCGCCTGCCCTCCCCAGACGGACGGGAACGGGACACCGGCAAGCTGGTTGCCGGCCAGATCGGCACCCTCTTTGGCCTGTCGGACCTGCCGGTGGGCACCGTCATCGGCGATGAAAGCCTGGCACCCCGGAAGGTGCGCCTGGGAGAACTGCGGGAGCCTCTCATTGCCGTGAAGGCGGAGCCCCTTTCCCCGGACAAGGCCCACGAAATGCGAAAGGCGCTGCAGATTCTTTCCGGGGAAGACCCCCTTTTGCAAGTACAGTACCATCGCCAAACCCAGGAAACCACCCTGCGGGCCATGGGCAGAATGCACCTGGAAATCCTGGAAGAAACCATGCGCACCCGCTTCAATCTGCCCTGCACCTTTTCCAGCCCCCAGCTCATCTACCGGGAAACCATCTGCCGGCCCGCCGAAGGCTTTGTAGCCTACACCATGCCAAAGCCCTGCTGGGCCATCATGAACCTGTACATAGAGCCCCTGCCCCCCGGCAGCGGCGTGCAGTTTGAAAGCAAAGTCAGCCCCCGGGATATTGCCCTTCGCTACCAGCATCAGGTGGAAAACGCCCTGCCCCTGGCCCTGAAGCAGGGCATGCGGGGCTTTGAGGTAACGGACATCCGCATCACCCTCACCGGCGGCAATCATCACGAAATCCACACCCACCCTCTGGACTTTGTGGTGGCCACCCCCATGGCCGTCATGGATGGACTGCAGCGGGGCGGCACCAGGCTGATGGAGCCCATCCTTAAGGCCTGCATCCAGGTGCCGGAAAGCTTTGGCGGCAAGGTGATGAGCGACGTGACCCGCATGCGGGGAGAGGTATTGTCCTCCCTGATGATGGGGGAAACACTGCGCATTGAAGCCCTCATCCCCGCCGTGAACGCCCTGCCCTATGCCGATACCCTGCTGCAGATGACCGGCGGCCGGGGCGGCATCACCACCCGCGTCCACAGCTGGCACTATGCCCCCGACGACGTGCAGGACGCCCTGCCCCGCCACGGCGTGAATCCCCTGGATACCGCCAAATACATCCTGGCTGCCCGCAGCGCACTGGAAGGTGATATTTTTGACCGCTAAGCATCCTCTGATCCTGGCATTTATCCGCATGGTCCTGCCGCCCGTGGCCGTGACCGGCCTTCTGTTCCTTTTGTCCTATACGGATACCTCTCTGGCCGTATATTTCCTGTGCCTGTGGGGGCTGTTCCCCGCCGCCTGTATCCTTCCCTCTTTCCTTTCCGGCAAGCAGGGCCTGCACCCCTTTTTGTGCACTGTTCCCGGCTTTTTATTGATGCTGCTGCCCCTGCCGGGCGCTCTTGGCGCTGGGCTGTGCGGGGTGGTATTGGGCCTTGTCGCCTGCGTGGCGGGCCAGGAATGGCAGAAGCAGAAAAATCCTTCAAGGAGAAAGCATCATGGCTAAAAAAGACGGCCCCCGGCGCATTTTCCGGGGCATTATGTACCTGGCAGGGCTATTGGTGGCCGCTGCGCTGTGCTTTGTGGGCGTGCTGATGCTCACCGGCCATTTTGAGGGCCTTGACCAGCCGGAAGCCCTGGGCGTTCAGCCCCTGAAAGCCGGCCAGACCACCGACGCAAACGCCCTTGCCGATGTTTTCGGCGCCCCGGTGCCCACCCTGCCCGGCTATGCCATGCGGGGCCAGGCTCTGAACGTCACCTACAACGGGCGCACCGTGCGCAAGGCCATCCTGCAGTACGACGGCTTCACCATCACCTGCGTGCAGCCCGCCTTTGCGGCGCCGCTGCTGCTCAACAACCGGCTTTCCCTTTCCCTGGAGGAAGGGGTGACCGTGGCCGGGCTGCCCGCCGCCCTGGCGGAAAAGGACAATGCCTTCTGCCTCTATTTTAACACGGACGATGCTGCCTATTCCCTCTGGGCGCCCCAGGCGGAGCGGGATTCCTTCCTTTCCCTGGCCGGAAGGATCACCTTCACCAAATAAAAAAACGCAAACAAAAAACCCGCCATGATGCGGGTTTTTTATTCGCATAACGATTCGGCTTCTTACGCTTCGACCTTGTTCAGGGCCTTGGCCAGACGAGCCTTCTTGCGGTTGGCGGCATTCTTATGAACAACACCCTTGGAAACCGCTTTATCGATAGCGGAGGTGGTGGCGCTCAGCTGCACACTGGCGGGGGCGACGCCCTCGGTCAGAGCGACCTGATACTTCTTAACGGCAGTCTTAACGCCCGTCTTCACCATACGATTCCGCAGGTTCTTCTTCTTGCTCACCTTAACACGCTTCATGGCGGACTTGATGTTCGGCAACTTCCTTCACCTCCCGGCAAATACTTCTTTTGCTGTAATCAGCATTGGCTATTTTAGCACAACAATTTCAAAAACGCAAGGGTTTTTCAATATTTTTTTCAAAAACTTGGCCGATTTTCCCCTTCATCCGGCAAAAAAAGGGCTTTTCGCTTGGTAAAATAGGTGCGATTGAGAAAAAACATCACCGCAGCAGCCGCCACATTGGAAATATACTGGGTGCCCAGGGAGGTGACAACAATCGCTTCATAACCACCGGAAGGCACGTCCGCCGTGTATACCAGCACCGCCATCACCAGGGCAAACAACCCATTGAGCAGATAGCTGCCAAGCAGCGCCTGCACCCCGGCCCACCGCCGCTTCACCAGCCCCCATTCCGCCACAGCCGCCAGCACAATCACCAAAATGCCCAGCAGCACCGCGCCTATCAGTTCCACCTGCACCAATTGTGCCAGGCTTTCATAATAATCCGCCGGGTTGAAATCCTGCAGGCTCCGGATGCTGTCATACAGCCCGAATGCGTTCATCAGGATGCTCACCGGCAGGCTGAAATACATCAGAAACTTGTACCACTTCATGCCCATCAGGCCCACATTCTGCGCATTTTGCCGGGCTATCTGCTGCCGCTGCACCCCTTCCTCCGTCATGGGTGCACCGCAGGCCGGACAATAGGCCGACATCACCGGGTTCTCTCTCTTGCACTGAGGACATACCGCCATGGCTTTCCGCTCCTTTCCATACCCCTTCATTATACCCCTCTTTGCCCGCTGTTGCAAGTAACCCGCCCCCCTCCATCCGCACAAAAATGAGGCACTTTCTGCACCGTCCAGCCGGGCAGATCAGCCCACAAAAAAAGGGGCTTCCCGCCCCTTTTTTGCTTACATTCCCGGCAGCACCTCAGCCCAGATTCTTTTCCGGCTTTTTCATTTCAAAATGGATCAGGATGCTCAGAATGGCGCGCAGCAAAATCACGGCGCCCAGCACCATTAGTTCGCTCAGGTCCTGCACCAGCACGGTTTTGAGGATCTCCGCCGCCATCTTGAACTCCAGCCCGGTGGCCAGGCCGGTGGCCAGATGATGCTGCAGGTCCAGATGTTTTTTCATAAACGCATTCTGCAGGTATTCCCAAAAAGCGTGGACAGCACTCCATCCCACCACGAAAATCCCCATGATTTCCAGCACCGAAATGATATAGGGAAGCACAATATGCACGCCATGTTCCAGAATATTCATGTCAAACAGCTCCCGTACTTTTTTCTCATCGTATCATAAGCCACGCCGCTTTGCAATAGCAGAAACAAAGCAAATCCTGTCAAAACGCAAAGAAACTTCCCTGCAAGACGGCGGCGCAATAAAAAAAAGACCGTTTCCGGTCTTTTTTTTGTTATGGAATCCGGGGATTTCAGCGGCACCAGGGGCACAGGCCGGTACCTTTGCAGGTATCGCACTTGCCCGTACCGTCGCAGGAAGAGCACAGCAGCATATCGCCGCCGTAATAGATCAGCCCGTTCACGCAGTGATGGGAAGCGCCGTACACATACTGGCAGTCTTTCAGCCCGCGGCAATCGGGGCAGATGCCGGTATCATTGCACCGGAAGCAATCGCTGCTGACGGAAGCTGCGGACGAATATGCGTTGGAAGAAAAGGCCGGTGCGCTGACAGAGAGGCTTTCCGGCACGGAAGCATTGTCCAGCAGGATCAGAAGAATGCCGATCACGATCACCGCAGCCAGCAGAAGCATCTTCCGTTTCTGCTTTTCGTCCATGTTCCCTTTCATAACGCTCTGTCCCCTTATTTCACCACGATGTTCAAAAGACGTCCGGGCACGAAAATGACCTTCACGATCTGGCGTCCATCCACGATCTTCTGCACCTGGGGCAGCTTGGGCAGTTCTTCCTGGGCAGATTCACGGGTGAGGGTGGCGGGGATCATCAATTTGCCCTTCACCTTGCCGTTCACCTGCACGGCAATTTCCACTTCATCCCTTACCAGGCTGTTTTCGTCATATTCCGGCCAGGGCTGGGTGTACACGGGAGCACCGTAACCCTGCTTTTCCCAGATTTCTTCGCAGATGTGGGGAGATACGGGACTGAGGAGCAAAAGCAGTGTCTTGTATTCCGCATGGTTCAGGCTGCCCTTGGCGTACACTTCGTTCACCATGGTCATCATCTGGGCGATGGCGGTATTGAACTTCATCTGCTCAATATCTTCGCTGACCTTCTTGATGGTCTGGTTCACGGTGACCTTCAGTTCATCGCTGTAGGCTTCGCCGTCCGTAAGCATTTCCTGCAGCCGCCACACGCGGTCCAGGAACTTGCGGCAGCCGCGGGCACCGTTGGTGCTCCACGGAATGGCCTGGTCGAAGGCGCCCATGAACATTTCATACATACGGAAGGCATCGGCGCCGATATCGGCAATGATTTCATCGGGGTTCTCCACGTTGCCCCGGCTCTTGCTCATCTTTTCGCCGTCGGCACCCAGGATCATGCCCTGAGCGGTGCGCTTCATGTAGGGTTCGGGGCAGCTCACTTCGCCGATGTCATAGAGGAACTGATGCCAGAAGCGGCTGTAGAGCAGGTGGCGGGTGACGTGTTCCATGCCGCCATTGTACCAGTCAACGGGCATCCAGTAATCCAGCGCTTCCTTGGAAGCAAAGGCATCTGCATTGTGCGGATCGCAGTAGCGCAGGAAGTACCAGCTGGAGCCTGCCCACTGGGGCATGGTATCCGTTTCACGCTGGGCGGGAGCGCCGCACTTGGGGCAGGTGCAATTGACGAAGGATTCAATCCGGGCCAGGGGGCTCTTACCGTCGGTGCCGGGCTGGAAATCCTCCACTTCGGGGAGCAGGAGGGGCAGTTCTTCGTAAGGAACGGCCACCACGCCGCACTTTTCGCAGTGCACCAGCGGAATGGGTTCGCCCCAGTAGCGCTGACGGTTGAAGGCCCAGTCCTTCATCTTATACTGCACACCGGCCTTGCCAATGCCCATCTTTTCGATTTCTTCCAGCACCCGGGCGATGGAATCCTTTTTGTTGGTGTAGCCGTTGAGGAAGGAGGAGTTCACCATTTCGCCGTCGCCGGTGTAGGCTTCCTTCTCAATGTCGCCTCCCTTGATGACCTCGATGATATCGATGCCGAATTTCTTGGCAAATTCCCAGTCGCGCTGGTCATGGGCGGGCACGGCCATGATGGCGCCGGTGCCGTAGCCCATCATCACATAGTCGGCTGCGAAAATGGGCACTTCCTTGCCGGTGAGGGGGTTGATGCCGCGCAGGCCCTTGATTTCCACGCCGGTCTTGTCCTTCACCAGCTGGGTGCGTTCAAATTCGGTCTTCTTGGCGCATTCTTCGCGGTAGGCCAGAATTTCATCCATATTGCTGATCTTGTCGGCATACTTATCGATCAGGGGATGTTCGGGGGCCATGACCATGAAGGTAACGCCAAAGAGGGTATCGGGGCGGGTGGTGTAGATTTCGATCTTTTCATCCAGCCCGGCGAAAGCGAACTTCACAAAAGCGCCGGTGGATTTGCCGATCCAGTTCACCTGCTGCTGCTTGATGTTTTCGGGGTATTCCACGCTTTCCAGGCCCTGGAGCAGTTTATCGGCATACTGGGTGATGCGCAGGTACCACACGTCCTTGGGCAGCTGCACCACGTCGCCGTGGCAGATGTCGCACTTGCCGCCCTGGCTGTCTTCGTTGGAAAGCACCACCTTGCAGTTGGGGCAGTAGTTGACCAGGGTCTTGTCCCGGAACACCATGCCGTGCTCAAACAGCTTCAGGAAAATCCACTGGGTCCACTTATAGTAAGCGGGATCGGTGGTATCCACTTCACGGCTGTAATCGAAGGAGAAGCCGATCTTTTTCAGCTGCTCACGGAAATGATCCACGTTCTTTTTCGTCACGATGGCGGGATGCACATTATTCTTGATGGCAAAGTTCTCCGTGGGCAGGCCAAAGGCGTCCCAGCCGATGGGGAACAGCACATTATAGCCCTGCATGCGGCGCTTGCGGGAGATGATATCCATGGCGGTGTTGGACCTGGGATGGCCCACATGGAGACCGGCGCCGGAGGGATAGGGGAACTCGATCAAGCCATAGAACTTGGGCTTGGAAAAATCATTTGTCGCGGCAAAAGCCTGCTTTTCTTCCCAGATTTTTTGCCACTTAGGCTCAATCTCTGCGGGAATGTAAGGCGCAACGTGCATGAAACATGCCTCCTTTGATAAACGATGGGTATAATTATACCACAAACCCTTGATTTGTAAAGGGTTTTCGCCCTTTCCCCGAGAAAGGAAGGCCCGGAAAAATGTATTTTTCGGCAAAAAAACCAAAAGATAGTAGCAAATCCCGTTTCTTTGTGTTAGAATAAAGAAAACAAGCGCTGAAAGCGAGGAAGTGTATATGCAGCTCCATCAAGCCCGGGAACAGCTCATGAAACTGCAGGCGAAAATGAGCGCCTTTGATCATGCCATGGGCCTGATCTACTACGATGGCTCCACTGCCGCCCCCAAGGGCACTGCCCAAAACCGCGGCCGCACTTTGTCCATTTTGAGCGAAGAACACTATAAGCTGTCCACCGGGGAAGAAACGGTGCAGCTTCTTGAATACCTGGACGCAGAAAAGGAAAACCTGACGGAAAAGGAACAGCGCATGGTGTTCCTGCTTTTGCGTTCCATCCGCCAGATGCAGAAAATTCCCATGGAGGAATATGTGGCCTACCAGGAACTGCTGGTAGAGGCGGACGATGCCTGGCACACCGCCAAGGAAAAGAGCGATTTTCCCCTGTTTGAGCCCTTCCTGGAAAAAATCTTCGAAACCAACATCCGCTTTGCCCGGTACTGCGCTCCGGACATGGAGCCCTACGATTACTGGCTGAACGAATATGAGGACGGCCTCACCATGAGCCAGTGCGACGTGTTTTTTGCAACGCTGCGCAGCCGCCTGGTGCCCCTCATCCAGAAAATCCGCCAGAAGCAGAATTACCTGGACGATACCTGCCTCTTTGGCAATTTCCCGGAGCATAAGCAGGCCCTTTTCTCCGATAAACTGATGGAGGTTCTGGGGCTGGACCGCAGCCACGTCACCATCGCCACCACCGAGCATCCCTTCACCACCTCCCTGGGCTCCCATTTCGACACCCGCATCACCACCCACTATATCCCAAACAACGTGGCCTCTTCCATGTACTCCGTCATCCACGAAGGCGGCCATGCCCTCTACGATACCGGCAGCGCCGACGACCTGGCCTACACCGTTCTTGACGGCGGCGTATCCATGGGCATCCATGAAAGCCAGAGCCGCTTCTATGAAAACCTGCTGGGCCGCAGCCGCGCCTTCATCTGGCACATTTTCCCCATCATGCAAAGCATCTTCCCCCTGCAGATGCAGGGCGTGGGGGCCGAAGATATTTACCGGGCTGTGAATAGGGTGCAGCCCTCCCTCATCCGGGTAGATGCCGACGAAGTGACCTACTGCCTGCACGTGATGATCCGCTATGAACTGGAAAAGAAAGTGATGTGCGGCAAGCTTTCCGTGCATGATTTGCCCAAAGAATGGAACCGGCTGTACAAGGAATACCTGGGGGTCACCGTGCCGGACGACGCCCGCGGCGTTCTGCAGGACAGCCACTGGTCCGGCGGCGCCATCGGCTATTTCCCCAGCTATGCCCTGGGCAGCGCCTACGGGGTGCAATTGCTCAACAAAATGCGGGAAACCGTGGACGTGGATACCTGCCTCAAGGAAGGTAAGCTGCAGCCCATCAACGACTGGAACAGGGAGCATATCTGGAAGCACGGCAGCCTCTATCCCCCCAAGAAGCTGTTGGAAATGGCGCTGGATGCGCCCTTTGACCCCGCTGCCTACACCGATTACCTGGAGCGGAAATATTCCGACCTGTACCGCCTGTAAAAAAACCATCACACCGCCGGCAAATCGGCGGTGTTTTCACACGGGAGAAGATATGGAACCTGTAAAGCTTGCAATTTTCGATTTTGACGGTACCCTCATCAAAGGGGACAGCATCATTTCCTACATCCTGCTGGCAAAGCGGCTGAAGGCCATGACAGCCCCGCATTTCCTGGGCATTCTTTTGCGTGCACCCCTGTGGGCAATGCACATCCTGTCCGACAGCCAATACAAATCCTTCGCTCTGAAATTCTACGCTTCCCTGCCCAGGGAAAAACAGCTTGCGCTGGACAAAACCTTTGTGGATGAAGTGCTGCTGCCCCGCATCTACAAAATGGGCCGGGCCGCCCTGGACGCCAGAAAGCAGGAGGGCTACCATGTGCTGCTCCTTTCCGCCTCCACGGAAAACTATATGCAGCACGTGGCCGCTGCCCTGAACACGGACGGCCTCATCTGCACCCGGCTGGACGAAGGGGCAAACGTGGTGGAAAACTGCAAGGGCGAAAACAAGCTGCAGCTTTTGCAGCAATACCTGAAAGAAAAAGAACTGGATAAAGACAACAGGGTGGATTATAATGCCTCCTGTGCCTATGGGGACAGCAAAAGCGACCTGCCTGTCCTGCAGCTGGTGGGAAGCCCCATCATCGTAAACGGAAAGCACAGGCTCATCAAGGCCGCGCCCACCCTGCCCCGGGTACACTGGCAATAAACAAAAGGAGATTTTTCCTATGCACTCTCAATCCCTCACGCCCCTTTACGCCCTGGCCGAAAAGCACGGCTTCAAAATGGGCGCTGTCTATTCCCCCTGGTCCATGAAAAACGAAGCCTATCTTTCCTACCTCAAGGCCCATTTCAATTCCGTCACCTGCGCCAACGAAACCAAGGCCTATTCCCTGCTGGACCACGCCGCTTCCCTTTCCAGCCCCGACGGCATGCCGGTGATGAACTACCGCACCGCAGACATGATGATCCGCTGGGCCCGGGAAAACAATATCCGGGTGCGGGGCCATGTGCTGGTGTGGGACGCCTATATGACGGACTGGTTTTTCCGCCGGGATTATGATCCCGAAAAGCCCTACGCCGACAGGGAAACCATGCGCCTGCGCACCCGATATTACATCCATCAGGTGGTCACCCATTTTGAAGAAACCTTCCCCGGCACCATTTACTGCTGGGACGTGGTGAACGAAGCCATCGGCGATCATCCCGACGAATGGGACGGAAGCGACGCCCGCCATATCCGCACCATCCGGGGCGGCGTGGATAACCTCTTCAAAACTCACCTGGGCAACGATTATGTGGAGTTTGCCTTCCTCTGCGCCAAAGAAGCCGTGGAAAAGCTTGGCGCGGATATCAAGCTGTTCTATAACGATTATAATATGTACTACCCCTGGAAGCGGGACGCCGCCATCCAACTGGTCCATTCCATCAATCATTACGCCAGGGACGCCGCCGGCCAATACCGCAAGCTGTGCGACGGCGTGGGCATGCAGGGCTATATCGGCGGCTACGGCAAGCAGCAGGGCTGCATGGATGAAAAGGATATCCCCGATATCGAAAAGGCCATCCGGATGTACGCCGCCCCCGGCCTGGAAGTACACCTGACCGAAATGGCCGTGCGCAATTATGAAAACACCCCGGAAATGATGGAAAAGCATGCCGATTTCTGCGGTAAGCTGTTCCGGATGTTCGCCTCCGTCAATACCGAAACCGAACGCCCGCTCACCTGTGTGGCTGTCTGGGGCATGCAGGATCATCCCGATATCCAGGGCTACGGATACCGCATGAACGGCCCCTACTGCGGCCTGATCGACGAAAACCATCAGCTGAAAAAATCCTTCTATGCCGTCCACGACGCCCTGAAGCCCTGACCCATTCTGCGGAAGTGATTGGCCGGGCGAACAAACAGTTTCCCGCTGCAGCTTGAGGAATATGAAAAAGCCTCCCTTGTGAAAGGGAGGTGGCAGCCGCAGGCTGGCGGAGGGATTGCCTGCACCACGCAGAAACCTGATTGCAATAAACGATTGCAATATTGCGAAATGGCTGCGGCACCGCCGCCACGCACAAACCCGTTTGCAAATGCCGATTGCTCCATTGCGGGTTGGAAGTGGCACCGCCACACCCACGGGCTGGGCGGTGTTTACACCGCCGGCCGGATGCCAAGGGCATCCGGGGAAAACGATAAAAAGAAGCGGTGAGAGAATTCGTTCTCTCAACCGCTCTTTTTTCGTTTTCATTGCGCCCGTGGGCATATATCGTTTTGTTCCCCAAGTTTCACGCGGAAACAGCTTGTTCATTCACACAGCCACTTCGCGGATTGGGTCCAGGGCCGATGGCCCTGGCGTGGGGGTACAGGGGGCGAGGAGCCCCCTGCTCTGTTCAGGCAGTGCCTGCACCCAAGTGACACGGTTGTCTTCATCAACGACAGATAGCACCCGCTCCACGCAAAAGCCCGGCCCATCCATAAGGATGAACCGGGCTTTCCGTCAGGCAGATCAATACTTGCGCTTGCGAGCAGCTTCCGCCTTCTTCTTACGCTTCACGCTGGGCTTTTCGTAGTGTTCACGCTTGCGAACTTCAGCCAGCACACCAGCACGCGCGCACTGACGCTTAAAACGCTTCAGAGCAGACTCCAAAGACTCGTTTTTGTTGACATGGACTTCAGACACTTGTTTTCCCTCCCTTCGCACATCTCGCCTGGATACGACGCCGAACTCTCCGGCGTCTACGCCGATCTTAGGGCGAATGGCGACCGTGGGTTTATTATAACGCTTTCCTTTTTGTGCGTCAACAGATTTTTTGATACTTTTTTCGAATTTACATTTCCTTCAGAAAATGTGGAAAATATTCTCCCAATTACGCCATGGCTTCCGTCATCTGCTTACCGCCGAGGATATGGATGTGCAGATGGTGCACACTCTGGCAGGCGTCCGGGCCGCAATTGGACACCACCCGGTACCCGTTTTCCAGCTTCTCCCGGGCAGCAATTTTGCCGATGGCGGCAAACAGGGCAGCCTGGGCATCCTTTGGCAAAAGGGCCGCTTCGCTCATGTTGGCCACGTGCATTTTGGGCACCAGCAGGATATGCACCGGAGCCTGGGGATTGATATCCCGGAAGGCATAGCAGTATTCATCCTCATACACCTTGGCAGAGGGAATATCTCCCTTGATAATCTTGCAGAACAGGCAGTTTTCCATTTTCAATCGCTCCTTTGTTTATTCTTCGTCCATTTCCTTCATTTGTTTCACGGTATCGGCAAACATCTGCATGGCTTCCTGCACGGCAGTGGGCTGTTCCATGTCCACCCCGGCATACTTCAGCGCTTCAATGGGCGGCACGGAGCACCCGGCGGACAGGAACTTCTTGTAATCCTCCACAGCCGGCGCGCCCAATTTCAGGATGCGCCCGGCAATGGCCACGGCGGCGGAAAAGCCGGTGGCGTACTGGTACACATAGAAATTGCGGTAGAAATGGGGAATGCGCATCCATTCGTTTTCAATCACCTTGTCCACCACACAGCCGCTGCCGTAATACTTTTCGTTCAGGGCCAGGTATACCCGGGAGAGGGCGTCGCCGGTGAGGGCTTCTCCCCGCTCGTACATGGCGTGGCTTTCCTTTTCGAAGGCGGCAAACATAGTCTGCCGGAACACGGTGGTGCGGAATTCCTCCAGCAGCTGGTTCAGAAGGAAGGCCTTGGCCGCCTTGTTCCCCTCAAACTTTTTCAGCAGGTGCCGCATCAGAAGCACTTCGTTGCAGGTGGAGGCCACTTCCGCCACAAACAGGCTGTAGCCCGCCTTCATGAAGCACTGCTTCTGGTTGCTGTAGAAGGAGTGCATGGCGTGGCCCAGCTCATGGGCCAATGTCATGGCGCCGCCCAGATCGTCGGTATGGTTCAAAAGCACATAGGGGTGAGCGCCGTAGCAGCCCCAGGAATAGGCGCCGGAGCGCTTGCCCTTGTTTTCATACACGTCAATCCAGCCGCTTTCAAAGGCCTGCCGCAGGGTGGCAATGTATTCTTCTCCCAAGGGCTGCAGCCCTTCGCATACCAATTCGCAGGCTTCCTGATAGCTCATCTTCATGTCAAAATCGCTGACGATGGGCACGTACAGATCATACAGGTGAAGCTCCTCCACCCCCAGCCGCTTTTTGCGGATCTGCATATATTCCGCCATGGCAGGCAGGGCGTTTTCCACTTCTGCGATCAGGTTGTCGTATACACTTTCGGGAATCTCCAGCGGATACAGGCTGGCCTGCCGTGCACTTTCGTATTTCCGGGCCCTTGCCATGAACACATCGCCCTTCACGCTGCCTGCATAGGCGGCGGAAACCGTGTTGCGGAATTTTTCGAAGGTACCGTTCATGGCTTCAAAGGCGGCCTTGCGAACATCCCTTTTGCGGCTGCGCAAAAGAGGCCCGAAATTGCCGTGGGTCAATTGCACCATTTTTCCTTCTTCATCCGGCACCTGGGGCAGGGGCAGATCCACATCGTTGAACTTGGAAAAAATATCGTCAGCAGTGTCCATCACTTCGCCCATGGCGGCAAGCAGGGCCTCCTGCTCCGCCGGCAGGATGTGGCTCTTTTCCCGGCGCAAAAGCCGCAGCATTTCGCTGAAATCGGAAAAGTCAGGGTCATTCTGCATTTCTTCCAGTTCTTCGTCCGGCAGGGACAAAAGCTCCGGGTTCAGGAAGGCGGTTTCGCTCTGGGCCTTCACCATCAGGCTGTCCATCCGGGCGGACAGGGCCTGGCGCTTTTCGTCGCCGGTATCCTCATCCCGGTGCAGCCCGGCGTAGGTGTAGAGCCTTTCCAGGGTTTCATACAGGGCGGTGTGGCACCGGATGGCGGCCCGGGGGTCTTCCTTCACCCTGCCCTGCCAGCCTTTCACTTCCTCCGCCTGAGCCTTGGCCTTTTCAAAATCCTGTTCAAAGGCAGTTTCTGTTTCATACAGCGCCGTCAGGTCCCACATAAAATGCGGGTCCATTTCCTGCCGGCTTTTCGGTTCACGAATCATGTTTTTTTCCTCCCGAAACGGTTTTTGTTTTCTTCACGAAACCGGAAAACACGGTTTTTTCTTCATCGCTTGCCACGGAAAGATCGCCGCCGTGGCTGCGCAGCGTCTCCCGGGAAATATGCAGGCCCATGCCCCGGCCTTCGCCCTTGCCGGAAAAGCCCGCTTCAAAAATGCGCTCCGCCGCCTCGGCGGGAATCACGGGGCCGTTATTGGCAACAGAAAAGGAGAACCTGCCCACATCCTCCGCCAGTGTGACGGTAATGCAGCCCCCCTTTTTCCCCTTCAGGGCGTCCATGGCGTTGTCCATCAGGTTGGACAGCACCCGGCACATTTCCCACGCCGGCATGGAAAGGTCCTGCCAGGCGGCCAGCACCTTCACCTCCAGCCGGATGCCCTTCCCTTCCGCTTCGGTGGTTTTTGCCCGCAGCAGAGCGTTCAGCGGCGCGCAGGCGGTTTTCAGCTGCCTGCTCAATGCCTGGATATCGCCGTACACCTGGCCGATGTAGCTTTGGGCCTCGTCAAATTCCTCCATCTCCATCAGGCTGTATACCACCTGCAGATGATTGAGAAAATCGTGCCGCTGGGCCCGCAGCGCCAGGTTCATATCCGTCATCTGGGTGACGGTTTCCCCCAGGCCGTGGAGCTGAGCATTCATTTTTCTTGCATGCAGCGCGTCCCGGATATCCACCGCCGCCCCCCAGATCACCACCACCGCCAGCATCAGGATCAGCACGTCGCCCAGAGAATCCTGCAGCACATGGTTGAATTCGTCGGTAAACACATACGCCGCCAGAGCCAGCATGGCCAATATCTGGAACGCATTGATCACCACGGAATAGAGCGTGGCTTTTTTGATGTTGAATTGCGGCCTGGTTTTCATGTGTCTCCTTCCATCTCCTTTTTCAGGAAAAGCAGAATGCGTCTTTCCATCCGGGAGATTTGCATTTGTGATGTGCCCATTTCTTCGGCGGTTTGCCGCTGGGAGTACTGCCGCACAAACCGCAGCTGGATCAGCTTCCGTTCGTTTTCCGTCAGCCTGGCCAGAGCGGCTTTCATATCCGCCCGCATTTCAAACCGGGCAAAGCCTTCTTCGGTGTGGGGCAGTTTTTCCCCAAGGGACAGGCCGTCTTCGTCCTGCCGGTCTATGGAGATGGTTTCGGAATGGGCCTGCAGCGCCTGCAGCACCCGGTACAGATCCCACCCCAGAATTTCCGCCAGTTCCCTGGGCGTGGGTTCCTGATGATGGGTTTGCACAAAACGGGCCCGTTCTTTGGATACCAGAATGCTGTCCTGACGGATGGAGCGGGGCGTGTGCACAAGGCCCTGCTTATCCCGGATATAGTTTTGCAAGGTGCCCATGACGGTGGGGGTAAGGTAGGTGGAAAATTTCAGTCCCCTTTCCGGGTCAAACCCCCGGATGGCCTGGACACAGGCAAGGCAGGCAGTCTGGTACAGATCTTCATATTCGATGCCCCGGTTCATCAGCCTTCGCGCCATGGCGGCAAGAAGGGGCCGGCACTTCAGCAGCGCTTCTTCCAGGCGGGCATCGGTCTTTTCCGCATGATAGCGCAGCACGCTTTCATGCATCTCAAGGGCGTTCATGTTCTGCCGGGCAGGATCATCCGAACGGTATGCACGCCGTTTTCGTCCTGTTCCAGGTCCACTTCCCGCACCAGGGTGCCGATGATCAGCCTGGCCATTTCCGCATCGGCCGGGTATTCGGCCCGCTGGCATTCTCCCCGGGCAGCGGAAATTTCCACATGCAGGCTGTCTTCCTTCCGTTCACACAGAAGCTTCAGGCAGTTGGCCGCGTAATCCTGATGCAAAAGCAGATCGCAGCTTTCGTCCACGGCGGAGCGCAGATCCTCCATCACGTCCACCGGCACGTCATACAGCGCGCCCACCCCTGCCATGGCCATGCGCAGCAGCAGGGAAAAATCATCCCGGGCAGGTACGGTCATTTCCAATATCTTCATTTTGTCACCACTTTCATGTCTTGCTCCGGCAAAAATGCCGCCAGGGTTTCCATTGCTTCATCGCTGTCCCGCACCCACATTTCCCGGGGGCAAAGCAGCGTGATGTTTTCTTCCGGCAGATTGATGTACACAGGGATCGTTCCCTGTATATCGGAAAGCAGGGCCTGAATGGGCCCCATCTGGCTGCGTTTCATTCTCAGAAACAGCCGGACGGAAGCGTCTTTCGCCCGCTGGGCATCGGTGCGGATGTCCTTTTCCTTCACGGCCACCAAAGGCTCCACCGTGTCCACGATGAGCTTTGGATCCTCATCCTCCCGGATGGACAGCCGCCCCGTCACCAGCACCGCTTCATCGGCGTTCACCTGGCGGCCAAAGCGGTCGTACACCTTGGGGAAGAGAAGGCACTCAATCTGGCCCGCATGGTCCTCCAGCGTCATAAAGCCCATCATGGCGCCCTTTTTCGTGGCCTTGGCATGGCTTTCCACCACCATGCCCCCCATGACCACCTTTTTTCCGTCCTCGCCGATGCCGCCGCCGGGGCCCTCCATGATGTCCATCAGGGCGGTGGTATTGAAGGTGAGGTTTTTCAGCGCCTCGGCATATTCGTCCAAAGGATGGGCGGAGCAGTAAATGCCCGTCACTTCCTTTTCCTGCAAAAGCATTTCCTTCAGGGGATACTCGTTCAGGGGCGGATAGGTTTCCTCCGTACGCATGGATTCCCCCTGCTGGCCCAGGTCAAAGAAGGATACCTGGCCCGTCACGTTCTGCTTGCGCTGGTTCATCTGGGCGTCCATGGCGCTTTCAAACACCGCCATGCACTGCACCCGTTTTGCCCCCAGATGGTCAAAACAGCCGGCCCGGATCAGGCTTTCCACAGCCCGCTTGTTCACGTCTTCCCCGGTCATCCGGCGGCAGAAATCGAAAATATCGGCAAAAGGCCCGCTTCTCTCCCGCTCGCGGATGATGCTTTCAATGGCCTTTTCCCCCACGTTCTTGATGCCGCCCATGCCAAAGAGGATGCCGGCTTTTTTGTTCTTTTCCGCCACGGTGAATTTCCCCATGGAGCGGTTGATATCCGGGGGCAGGATGGGAATGCCCTTCTGGCGGCAGTAGTAAATGTAGGCGGCAATCTTGCCGCTGTTGCCGGAAACGGAGTTCATCAGCGCCGCCATGAATTCCGCCGGGTAGTGGCATTTGAGGTAGGCCGTGCGCAAGGCCACCACCGCATAGCAGGCGGCGTGGGGCTTGTTGAAGGCATAGGACGCAAAGGCGCTCATTTCGTCAAAAATCTGCTCCGCCACCTCCGCCGGCACGCCCCTGGACACCGCTCCGGGAATACCTTCCTTTTCGGAGCCGTGGACGAACAGCGCCCGCTCCTTGGTCATCACGTCCTTTTTCTTTTTCGCCATGGCCCGGCGAACCAGGTCGCTTCTGCCATAGGAATAGCCGGCCAGGTCCCGCACGATCTGCATCACCTGCTCCTGGTACACCATGCAGCCGTAGGTTACGTCCAGAATGGGGGCCAGCAGGGGGGACAGGTATTTCACCGTATCCGGCCGCTGTTTGCCCCGGATGTAGCGGGGAATGGAATCCATAGGCCCCGGCCGGTACAGGGAAATGCCGGCAATGATATCTTCAAAATTCCGGGGCCGCATGGCGGAAAGGAAATTCCGCATGCCGCCGCTTTCCAGCTGGAACACGCCATCGGTATCCCCGGCGCAGATCATATCAAACACCTTTTCGTCGTCCAGGGGGATTTTTTCCGGGTCAATGTCAATACCCCGGGCCTTCAATTGATCCACCGTATCCCGGATCACCGTCAGGGTGCGCAGCCCCAGAAAGTCCATTTTAAGCAGCCCCAGCTTTTCAATCACCCCCATGGGGTACTGGGTGGTGATCACATTGTCATTGCACTGCAGGGGCACATAGGTGGTGGCAGGCTCCCGGGTGATGAGCACGCCGGCGGCGTGGGTGGAGGCGTGCCGGGGCATACCCTCCAGCGTCATGGCGGTATCGATCAGCCGCTTCACATCCGGGTCGTTTTCGTACATTTCGGAAAGGCCCTTGCTCTGCTGCAGCGCCTTTTCCAGCGTCATGTCCAGGGCCATGGGCACTTCCCGCACCACCTGGTCCACCTGGGCATAAGGAAAGCCCAATACCCTGCCTACATCCCTCAGCACGCCCCGGGCCGCCATGGTGCCGAAGGTGATGATCTGGCACACGTGATCGGAGCCGTACTTCCTTGCCACATAGTCAATCACTTCCTGCCGGCGTTCGTAGCAAAAGTCCACGTCGATATCGGGCATGGATACCCGCTCCGGGTTCAGGAAGCGTTCAAAGAGCAGGTTGTATTTCAAGGGGTCCAGCATGGTGATGTTCAGGCAATAGGCCACAATGCTGCCTGCACCGCTGCCGCGCCCAGGCCCCACCATAATGCCGTGATCCTTGGCATATTTGATAAAATCCCACACGATGAGGAAGTAATCCACATACCCCATCTTTTCGATGACAGAAAGCTCGTATTCCAGCCGCTCCATGGCCTCCCCGTCGTTTTCCGGGTAGCGCTCATGAAGCCCCTCCAGGCACAGTTTCCGAAGCATACTCTGGCTGGTTTCCCCCTGGGGCACCTGATACCGGGGCAGATGCACCTTGGAAAAATCAAATTCCACATGGCACCGGTCGGCAATTTCCTGGGTGCGGCGCACGGCGTCAGGATAATCCGGGAACAGGGAGAACATTTCTTCTTCGCTTTTTACATACAGCTCCCGGGTGGTCATGCGCATACGGTTTTCTTCGTCCAGGGTTTTGCCGGTCTGGATGCACATGAGCACTTCCTGGGCGTCGGCGTCGGTTTTCATCAGGTAATGGCAGTCGTTGGTGGCCACCAGGGGCACCCCGGTTTTGCGGCTCATTTCCGCAAGCCGGGGCAGCACCGTTTTTTCCTCCAGGATGCCATGGTCCATGATTTCGATGAAGAAATTGTTTTCCCCCATGATGCGCACCATGTTGCGCACATATGCTTCTGCCTCCTGATACCGCTCATCCAACAAAAGCTTGGGCAAGTCCCCGCTGAGGCAGGCGCTCATGGCAATCAGGCCCTCGTGGTGCTTTTCAAGCATTGCATAGTCAATCCTGGGCTTATAGTAAAATCCGTCGGTGAACCCGGCGCTGACCAATTTCATCAGGTTCTGATAGCCCTGCTGGTTTTCGCAAAGCAGGATCAGGTGGCTGTATTCCTTGGACAGGGTGCGCTTGTCCCCCATATCGGGGCAAATATACACCTCGCACCCGATCACCGGATGGATGCCCGCTTCCTTACAGGCGGTGTAAAAATCAATGGCGCCGTAGAGCACCCCATGGTCGGTAATGGCGCAGGCGGTCATCTGCAATTCCTTCAGCCGCTTTACCAGATGCCGGATGCGGCAGGCGCCGTCCAGCAGGCTGTATTCCGTGTGCAAATGCAAATGTGCAAAGCTCAACGCCCTTCCCTCCCAGTCCATAGTTTTCCTATCATAATTATACCGCAGTTTCCCCCAAATGAAAACAGCCAGTACAAGAAAAATGCGGGACAGGAAGATCATTTTGAAATTTCCGTCCCGCCCTTTTCAAGCCCTCCGTTTTCAGGTATAATAGCATCGATCACTTTTTGAAAGAAAGGACGCTCCTATGCCGGAACAATTGGAAGCCATTGTGGAAGAAACAGTCTTCCGCAACGAAGAAAACGGCTATTCCGTGGTTGAGGTACGCACAGGCCGCAGCAGCATTACTGCTGTGGGCATTTTGCCTGCCCTGGCCGCCGGCGAACAGGTGATTTTGACCGGCCATTATGTGGAGCATCCCCAATATGGCAAGCAATGGAAGGTGGAAGGCTGCGAAATATGCAAGCCCTCCACATTGCTTGGCATCGAGCGCTACCTGGGCTCCGGGCTCATCCGGGGGCTGGGGCCGGCCACCGCCCGGCTGATTGTGCAGCAGTTTGGCAAGCGCACGCTGGATATCATCAGCGAAACGCCGGAAAGGCTCACCGAGGTCACCGGCATCGGCAAAAAACGGGCCGCCCAGCTGGGCCAGGCCTTCCTGGAGCAGTACGCCGCCCGGGAAGCCATGGTGTTCCTCCAGTCCTACGGCGTGCCGCCCTCCCTTGCCATGAAAATCAGCAAGCGATACGGCACCCAGGCCCAGCAGAAGATCCGGGAAAACCCCTACCGCCTCATTGACGACATCGAGGGCGTGGGCTTCCTCACGGCGGACCGCATCGCCCTCTCCCTTGGCATTGCCAGGGACAGTGAATACCGCCTGCAGTCCGGCATCAAATATGTGCTGATGGAAGCGGCCACCGGAGAGGGTCACACCTTCCTTCCCAAGGAAATGCTGCTTTCCCACGCCGCCAATGCCCTCCGGGTCACCCCGGGGCTGCTTGCCCATCCTTTGGACACCCTGCTTTTCAACCGGGAGATCATTGCCTTTGACATCGACGGCATGGAGGCTATGATGCTCTCCGCCTATTATTACGCCGAAAAGGAAACCGCCCATTACCTGCAATTGCTCCTGTCCCGCCGCAATGAAAAAAAGGACGCCGCCACAGAAAAACGCATCCGGCAGTTTGAAAAAGAGCATCAGATCGAATTCAGCGAAAACCAGCGCCTGGCCGTCTCCCAGGCCCTGGAAAGGGGCCTGATGGTCATCACCGGCGGCCCCGGCACCGGCAAAACCACCATCATCAACTGCATCCTTGCCCTGATGAAGGGAAGGGTGCTGCTGGCCGCCCCCACCGGCCGGGCCGCCAAGCGCATGAGCGAGGCCACCGGCCACGAAGCCAAAACCCTGCACCGCCTGCTGGAATTTTCCGGGGACGAAGGGCTGTTCCAGCGCAATGAGGAAAACCCGCTGGACTGCGATTGCGTGATTGTGGACGAAATGAGCATGGTGGACGTGTTCCTCATGCGCAGCCTGCTGCGGGCCCTCCCCTCCGGCGCCCGGCTGATTCTCGTGGGGGATGCGGACCAGCTTCCCTCCGTGGGTGCCGGCAATGTGCTGGGGGATATTCTCAAAAGCGAAACCGTGCCCACCGTGCGGCTGACGGATATTTTCCGCCAAGCCCAGGAAAGCCTCATCGTCCTCAACGCCCACCGCATCAACCACGGCGAAGCCCCGGTACTGAATCAGAAAAACAGCGACTTTTTCTTCGAACGCAAATTAACCGCCGATCAGGCCTGCGACACCATCGTGTCCCTGTGCCAGACCCGCCTGCCCGCCTTCCTCAAATCCCAGGACCGGCTGCGGGATATCCAGGTGCTCTCCCCCGCCAAAAAGGCCGGCGCCGGGGTGAATCAATTGAACCAGCTGCTGCAGGCCGCCCTGAACCCTCCCGCCCCCTTCAAAAAGGAAATCACCTACGGCGACACCATCTTCCGCCAGGGGGACAAGGTGATGCACATCAAAAACAATTACCAATTGCCCTGGACCATGGATAACGGCGAAGAAGGCGTGGGCGTGTTCAACGGCGACGTGGGCTTCATCACCAAAGTGGACGCCCAGGACCGCATCGTCACCGTCCGCTTTGACGACGAGCGCACCGTGGAATACGATTACCAGCAGCTGGAGGAAATGGAGCTGGCCTACTGCCTGTCCGTCCACAAAAGCCAGGGCAGCGAATTCCCCTGCGTGGTGATGCCGGTGCTGCCCGGCCCCCCAAGGCTGCTTACCCGCAACCTTTTTTACACCGCCCTCACCCGGGCCAAAAAGCTGGTGGTGCTGGTGGGCCGGGAAGAATCCATTGCCGCCATGGTACAAAACCGGCAAATCCTGCGCCGCTACACCACCTTGTGCCAGCGCCTGCAGGCCGGAGAATAAAGTAAAAAAATAAGCGCCTTTTCAGGCGCTTTTTTTGTTTTGTCAGAACGTCACTTCGCCGGAGCTGCGGGCAATGGTATACCCGTCCGCATTGAAGGTGGCATTGATGCGGTAGGTGCCGCTGCCGATGTAGGCGGAGTAATCCTTGCTGGCACTGAAATTGATACCGGAGGAAGAGGTGCTGGGGGCCGGCAGGCTGCGGGCATAGGTCCAGGTATTGCCGGTTTTCACATACAGGCTCACGCTCACCACGGAAATGGTGTTGGTGTAGGTCTGGGTCTGGGCACGGAAGGTGGCGGATTTTCCCGAGGACAGGCTGGCAGAGGCGCTGGCAAACACCTCATCCGCACGGGTCGCCGCCAGGGCAGTGGCAGTAAACACCAGCATCATCGCCAGCATCAGGGCAAACAGTCTTTTCTTCATAGGTTTTCTGCTCCTTTCGTTAAAGAGCGGACAATGGCTGCGTCATCCGTCTGGGAAAACAACCCGGTGACAGTGTACAGATAATCCCCCCGGGAAAACATGAGCAATCTTTGGTCACAGTTGCACGCCATGTACACCCGGATGCCGTCGATATCGACGAACTCGCCCGGCTCATTTTGCTCATAGGTCATGCGGAAATCGTTCCAGTTCAGCACATGAAAAACGGTGGCGTTCAGATACAGGTTATCCTTGGTATACACCCCGCTGCAGCTCCACCATTCAGGCATCTGGCTCATATCATACCAGCGAAGGCGGTAGCCCCCCGGCATTTCTTCCGGAAAGCCGGGATCAAACCCCATGAAGGCAATGGCGTCCTCCAGGGATGTGGTGGAATGGTTTTCAATGCACATTCCGTCATCATCGTCCGCCACACCCCGGCCGCCCAGGGTCAAATATTGCTCCCGGCCGGTTACCACCACCTGCTCGCCGTCCGGGGTGTGCCCCCATTCCAGGCGGGTGATACTGGTCATGTTCATCACCGCCAGCAGGGCCACCATCAGCCCGGCCAGCACGATACGCAGGGTGTATTTCCTTTTTGCCTGCCTGCTGCGCATTTTTCTGTCCAGCTGCCGGCAGCTTTCCGCCTCCCTGTTTTCATAGGGGAGGCCATCCGTTTTCCATTCCCAAAGGAGATTCTGGCACCGTGTCACCAGCGCCATGTCCGCATCCTTTGCCAGCGGACCGGACAATTCCCGGTCGATGATCGCCTGCAATTGCTGCGCCGCATCTTCTTTGGAGAGAGTGCCGCTTTCCACGCTGCGACGGATGCTTTCCACACGGTCTTCGCCCATCTTGTCCATCTCCTTTCATAATATATGTTCACAACTGTACAAATATACACCTTCCGGAAAAATTTTTATGTAAACCGCAGCTTTTCCGCCTTCTGACGGATGCGCTGCAAGCATCCCCGCACGGATCCCTCCGTAATCCCCAGCTCGCCCGCTGTTTCCCGGATGCCCAGCTCTTTTTCATAGTACACCCGGTACACTTCCCGTTCATTCTCCGTCAGCACCTGGAGCAGCACCTGCTTGGCGTCCCGGTTTTCCAGGGCACACATCCATTCTGCAATGCCGTCCCGGCCGCCCAGAAGGTTTTCCTGCCCCTCCACCGGCACCGGCCAGCCCAGAATGCGGGCACGGTTGCGGATGTTGCGCCGCCGGGTCATGGTAATGTTGCGGCACATCCTTTTCAGCCACAAAAGAGGCGTGGGATGCTCCTGCAGCCGGCGCATATTCCTCAGCGCTTTTTCAAACGTGTCCTGCACGCAGTCCTCCGCATCCGGCAAATGCTCCTTTTTGTAGTCAAACAAAGAAAAGCTGTACTGCAGCAGCTCCCTGTAATATTTTTCATACAGCAATATGATATTGCGCTGTTTATCCTCCATGGCCGCACCGCCTTTGGTATTCGCCGCCGGGTAAAAACCACCCTTGGGCCTTTCTCTTTTTAATTTTACCATATCCCCCGCCGGATGCCAAGGAAAAAATAGCCGTTTCGTTACAACACCGGGACAGAGCAGGGGGCTCCTCGCCCCCTGTACCCCCACGGCAGGCCAGGGATATCATCCCTGGACCCAACCCGCGATGTGGTTGTGTGGGGAAACAAGCTATTTTCCGCGTGATGGTTGGGGAACGGAATGGGGCCTGTGCGGCTTTGACGGAGCAGGGGGGCTCCTCGCCCCCTGTACCCCCACGGCAGGGATATCATCCCTGCAACCATCCTGCGATGAAGTGATGTGATGGAACAAACTTGTTTCCGCACGGAACTTGAAAGAGCGAGAAGAAATGTCCCCACGGGTGCAATGAAAACGTGAAAAAGGCCGGAGGAGAAAGCAAGCTTTCCGGCCTTTTTTCCGTTTTCCCCGGATGCAAAGCATCCGGCCGGCGGCTGAAAGCCGCCCAGCCCGTGGGATGGCGGTGCCCAATTCGCAATAGTAAAATCGTCGTTTCCAAACGGGTATCTGGGCGGCGGCGGTGCCGCAGCCAACTCGCAATGTTGCAAGCTGCTTTTGCAAACAGGTTTGTGCGTGTTGCAGGCAATCCCTCCGTCAGCCTGCGGCTGCCACCTCCCTTTACACAAGGGAGGCTTTATCTGCTTCCAAGCCACAGCGGGAAAATGTTTGTTCGTCCCGCCAACCACTTCCGCAGCCGGGTCAAGGGGCGATGCCCCTTGTGGGGTGCAGGGGCAACGCCCCGCATGGTTCTCCTAAGCCCCAGCGGAAAGCTGCTTGTTCGCCCGGCCAACTACTTCCGCAATGGGGTCCAGGGTACTACCCTGGCCGCAGTTGGGTCCAGGGCACTACCCTGGCCGCAAAATGGGGTCCAGAACACGGCCCTGGTCAGGAGGAGATGCGCATCATTTCGGTGTGGAGCCGGGAGAGAATTCTTTTTTCCAGGCGGGAGATGTAGGACTGGCTGATGCCCAATTGGTCGGCCACTTCCTTCTGGGTCATTTCCCGATAGCCCGCCATGCCAAAGCGCATATGCATGATGCGCTGCTCCCGGGGGGTGAGGTGGGCCAGGGCACCCCAGAGCAATTGCTTTTCCGCATCCTCCTCAATGCCCCGGGAAACCAGGTCGCTTTCGGTGCCCAGCACATCGGAAAGCAAAAGCTCATTGCCGTCCCAGTCGGTGCGCAGGGGTTCATCCAGGGACACCTCATGGCGCAGCTTGCTGGTGTGGCGCAGGTACATCAGCACTTCGTTTTCAATGCAGCGGGAGGCATAGGTGGCCAGCTTGATTTTCTTTTCAGGGTCAAAGGTATTGACGGCCTTGATAAGGCCGATGGTGCCGATGGAGATCAGATCCTCCAGCCCCACGTTGGTGTTATCAAATTTCCGGGCAATGAACACCACCAGCCGCAGGTTCCGCTCAATGAGGACGGAGCGTACGGTGCCGTCGTCCTTGTGCAGGCGGGATACCATCTGCCTTTCTTCTTCGGCGGTCAGGGGCTGGGGCAGAGGATCGGGGCCGCCGATATAGTACACATTGCCCGGCGCCAAATGGGCAAAGAACATCATCATCCAGGAACGGAGGGAGGCGTCTGACTTCCGTAAGGTTCGCTTTTTTTCCATCTTCCTTTTTCCTCCTTCAGAAAAATATCCCGTGGCAGCAGGGCATAGGGAAGGGGCTGGGGAGACAGGGCCACAAAGGCGCTGATCCGCCTGCCGGTGGATTCCTGCCGTATTTCGTCGGGGCGAAAGGCGGGCAGCAGTGCCCTTCCCTGCACCGTTTGCACCGGCACAAGGGAAAAGCCCAAAGGCAGTGTTTCGCTGCCCCATTCCGGCGGCAAAAGGGGCTTCAGCCGGGCTTCCCCTGCCACAATCACCGGTGTTCCAAAGATAGGGTGGCGCAGGGCGTTTCCGGTGTCATACAGGCACTGCAAGCGGCAAAAATTGCCCCGCCATGCAATGCGCAGCACCGCCCGCTGCGCCCTGTTTTTTTGCCGGCACATGAAAAGGCATATCCCGCCGCACAGGGCCAGGCATCCCACGGTGCCTGCGCCCCGGGCTTCCGCAACGGCGCAGGCACCGGCATAGCACAGCCCGGCCTTCAATTGGTGCAGGCAGGCCCCGGGCCACTGCCGGCCAAAGGCAATGACGCCGGAAGCGATCAGGGCGCAGGCGGCGCACAGAAGGTGCCCAAAGGGCCGTCCCGGCAGCAGCGACAGCAGGGAATAAAGGCTGGAAAGGCCAATGGAAAGGCCTGCCCGGCCCGGCCGCAGGGGGCAATGCAGGGCGCATTTTGCAGGGAGCAGGCACATCAGGTGCATCCATGCCATCATGATGAAATACCCCTCTCCCTGCACCGCCATCTCGTTCCCCTCCCGGAAAAAAGTATAAAAAAACACACCCTTCTCCAATGTCGGAAAAGGGTGCAATATTTGATGAAAAAGGGCGAAAGGCGCGGCTTACTTTTTCCCTGCCGCCACATGGGCGGGGTGCCATTTTTCAAACCAGCCGGTGAATACCCCTGCCGCAGCCGGGGCGACGTAATTGACGACAGCCATACTTTCCGGGCCGAAAATGCCGTTCAGGCCTGCCAGCACCACATACAGTATGCCCCACAGGGCGGCCAGGATGCGGTTGGTGTTCATAAAGAGGGGGTTTTGCAGGGCGTCCTCCCCGCCGTAATTGTATTTCACATAGGCGGCGCAAAGGGGCTCTTTGGTAAAGACGGATATGAGCCACATCAGCCCGAAAGCCAGGTAAGACACAACCAGGAAGGGCATCGTTTTTTCCGTGACCAGGGAAAGGCCGGAAAGCAGCGACACGCAGCTGACGGACATTATGTCATACCGGGTGAATTGCTGGAAAAGGGAAAGAAGGGGCATCAGTGCGCAAAGAAACAGCGTAACCCAGGGGCCGCTTTCCGGCGAGATACTCCAGGCTGACCACAGCGCGATGAAGGGCAGCAGGAAGGTGGACAGCTGCGGCTTTCTTTTGCCCTTGGTTTTTTCTTCTGTGGGGGCAGCCGGGGTGCTGCTGCCGAAATACCGGTCCCACCCGATCATCAGGGAAAAATCCCCGTCCACACGGTACATCTGCTTTGCCAGGGCCGCATCCCCCCGGATTTCGCCCCGGGCAATCTGCTGCCAGACGGTAAAGGGGGTGTGGATGCGGGTATCGGCGGTCTCAAAGCCCTCCGTCACCACCCGGCACTGATCCTTTTCCAGGAAGAGCTGATAGGTTTTGTCCAGGTCCGTATAGTGCATTTCCAGCACCCGGCGCTTGCCGTCGAAGCTTTCCGGATTGTACAGCGCCGCCATCTGCCGGGTGAAGGACAGGCTTTCGTCTTCCTTCTGTCCGTCCTCCTTGCTCACGCCCCAGCTGGCGTCGGCCATTTTTTCAAACACATCTTTGGGATAGAGGAGCGTATCCAGGGCGTTGCGGGTGGAGGCGGTGATGCCGCCCTTTGCCCATTCCTTTCCGGCCTGCTGTACCTGGGACAGGTATTCCCCGGTGCGGCTTCTCAGTTCCTTCACCCGGAACAATTCGCCCTGGCCGCAGAAGATGGTTTCGTAATTATCTTTGCCGCAGATATGGTCAAACATGGAAAGCACGCTGTCGTAATTGCCCCTGGCGGAATAGAAGCCGCAGGTGGAAATGAGCACATATTTTTTCCTGCTCAGATCATACCGGGCTTCATGGCTGCCGCTGCCGACGCCGTCCTCCCTGTCCGCCATGAAGGGCAGCACCATGGGCAGCTGACGGTCAATGAAATTTTTCAGGATGCCCGGCACATTGAAATAATACAGGGGGAAGGAATAAATGATCACATCCGCCTGCAAAACCTTTTGCAGCAGCTGCTCCATATCGTCCCGGATGACGCACCGGCCCGGGGTTTTGTTCCAGCAGCAAAAGCAGCCTTTGCAGGCCCCCACCTGCAGGGAAGAGAGGGTCACGGTATCCAATTGCACCTGCTTTTCTTCTCCCAAGCCCTGAACGAAAGCCTCTGCCAGCTGCAGGGAATTGCTTTTTTCCCCCTTGGGGCTTCCGTTGATGAGCAAAACGTTCATGCCATTACCTCCCTTATCTCCTGAATACACTTTTCCGCCCAGGTGCGGATCATCTGCATATACATCACACCAAATTCCACCGTCATTTTCCAGTACAGGGCCTGCATGGGGTCCCCCACATATTGCTGGTACCCTTCCGCCGCGCAAAAAATCTGCCCGGCGGATCGCAGAAACTCGTCGCAGTCGGCCACGATCGCCTCAAAAAAGCGGATGTTTTCTTCCGGCGGCAGCATTCCCCGGAAAAACGTCTGCATCAGAAGCGGGCTGTTCCCCGCCACCTCTGTTTTTTCCTGCCGCAGCCAGCAAAGCAGTTCCTGCCGGCCCGCTTCGGTAATGGAAAACACGTTTTTGTTGGGCCGCCCCTCCTGCGTTTCCGTCCGGCTATCCACCAGCCCCTTCTCCTTCAGGGTTTTCAGCTCCCGGTAGATCTGGCTGGTTTGTGCCGTCCAGAAATAATGGAGGGAATCCCGGAAGGTACCCATCAGTTCATAGCCCGTCTGTTCCCCGTAGTTTAGTAGCCCTAAAATGCCATGCTTCAGCATCGGTCATGTCCTCCTTGTATTCCACAAGTTGAATATAGTATAATTCCACAAGTGGAATATGTCAAGCGGTGAAAAATAAAAAAGCTTTGCAGCTTCCGGGCGGAGGCTGCAAAGCGATTATTTGAATTTCGGATGCTGCGGGGGAAAGCTGCGTCAGCAGCCTGCCCTGCTTAATACATCCCGCCCATGCCGGGGTTACCGGCGGGAGCAGCGGGTTCGGGCTGGGGGATATCGGTCACCAGGGATTCGGTGGTGAGCACCATGGCGGCAACGGAGGCGGCGTTCTGCAGGGCGGAACGGGTCACCTTGGTGGGGTCAATGATGCCGCGCTGGATCATATCCACATATTCACCCTTGAGGGCGTCATAGCCATAGCCGACTTTCCGGCTGCGGCGGATGTTTTCGATGATCACGGCGCCGTCGATGCCGGCGTTGATGGCAATCTGGCGCATGGGTTCTTCCATGGCCCGCAGGATGATCTGCACGCCGGTCTTGGCGTCGCCCTGGTTCTTGGCAACCAGGCCCTGCACCTTGGAGATGGCGTTGAGCAGGGCCACGCCGCCGCCGGGCACGATGCCTTCTTCCACGGCAGCACGGGTAGCGGCCAGGGCGTCTTCAATGCGCATCTTGCGTTCCTTCATTTCGATTTCGGTAGCAGCGCCCACCTGGATCACGGCCACACCGCCGGCCAGCTTGGCCAGGCGTTCCTGCAGCTTTTCGCGATCATAATCGGAGGTGGTTTCGGCGATCTGCACCTTGATCTGCTGCACCCGGGCAGCGATTTCGGCGGGGTCGCCGGCGCCGTCGATGATGGTGGTGTTTTCCTTGTCCACCTTCACCTGATGGGCCTGGCCCAGCATGTCGAACGTGGTTTCCTTCAGGTCCAGGCCCAGCTCCTCGCTGATCACCTGGCCGCCGGTGAGGATGGCGATGTCACGGAGCATTTCCTTGCGGCGGTCGCCAAAGCCGGGGGCCTTGACGGCAACGCAGGTGAAGGTGCCGCGCAGCTTGTTCACAACCAGAGTGGCCAGGGCTTCGCCTTCCACGTCTTCAGCGATAATGAGCAGCTTCTTGCCGGCCTGCACCACCTGTTCCAGCACGGGCAGGATTTCCTGGATGTTGGAAATCTTCTTGTCGGTGATGAGGATCATGGGGTTATCCAGTTCCGCCACCATCTTGTCGGTATCGGTCACCATGTAGGCGGAGGCATAGCCCCGGTCAAACTGCATGCCTTCCACGGTGGTCAGCTCGGTCTTCATGGTCTTGCTTTCTTCCACGGTGATGACGCCGTCCTTGCCCACCTTTTCCATGGCGTCGGAGATGAGCTGGCCGATGGTTTCGTCGCCGGCGGAAATGGAAGCCACCTGAGCGATGGCCTGCTTGCCGGTGATGGGAGAGGAGATTTCCTTCAGGCCTTCCACGGCAGCGGCGGTGGCGTCTTCAATGCCCTTTTTCAGCACCATGGGGTTGGCGCCGGCGGCCAGGTTCTTCAGGCCTTCGCGGACGATGGCCTGGGCCAGCAGGGTGGCGGTGGTGGTGCCGTCGCCGGCCACGTCGTTGGTCTTGGTGGCCACTTCCTTGATCAGCTGGGCCCCCATGTTTTCAAAGGGGTCTTCCAGCTCGATTTCCTTGGCGATGGTCACGCCGTCATTGGTGATGAGGGGGGCGCCGTATTTCTTGTCCAGCACCACATTGCGGCCCTTGGGGCCCATGGTGATCTTCACGGTATTGGCCAGGGCGTTGATGCCGCTTTCCAGGGAACGGCGGGCTTCCTCGCCGTACTTGATCTGCTTTGCCATAATAAGTTCCTCCTAAAAAAGATAATGCTTATTCCACAATAGCCAGGATGTCATTCTGGCGGACGATGATCATTTCCTTGCCGTCCAGCTTCACTTCGGTGCCGGCGTACTTGGAATAGATCACCTTCTGGCCCACTTCCACATACATTTTGATTTCCTTGCCGTCCACCATACCGCCGGGGCCAACGGCCAGCACTTCCGCCAGCTGGGGCTTTTCCTTGGCAGCGCCGGGCAGCACGATGCCGGACTTGGTGGTTTCTTCCATTTCTACATTCTTGATGACCACACGGTCACCCAAAGGCTTTACGTTCATGATGGTTCCTCCTTGATAATGGTGCAGGGGTGTTTAGCACTCAAAAGTGTGGAGTGCTAAAACGCTTCCTTGCATAGTATATTACATTCCGCGCAATTTCACAACAGCTAATTTCGAAAAAATCCCTTTTTTTATGAAAATAATGGGGCAAAAAGGTGTCTTTGCCCATTTTTCTATCATTTGCATTGTATTTTGGTATACATTAAACGGCGCAAAATAATCTTTTCCCTTCCTGCCGGAATGTGCTATAATAGAAAAACAAAAGAAAACGCAAAGGGAGGGGACCGGTGTATGAAAAAATCCATGGCGGACAGGCTGCTTGCCTGGTATGATGTGCACGGCCGCACCCTGCCCTTCCGGGGCACCAAAGACCCCTACCGCATCTGGCTCAGCGAAATTATGCTGCAGCAAACCCGCACCGAAACCGTGGGCGTATATTTCATGAATTTTCTGGCCCGGTTCCCGGATGTATTCGCCCTGGCGGCAGCGCCGGAGGAAGACGTGCTGAAAATGTGGGAAGGGCTGGGCTACTATTCCCGGGCCCGGAATTTGCACAAAGCGGCCCGGATGGCCGTTTCGGAATGGAACGGCGTGTTCCCTGCCGATTACGAAGCGCTGCTTTCCCTGCCGGGGGTGGGGGAATATACCGCCGCCGCCATTGCCTCCATCGCCTTTGACCTGCCCTGCCCCGCCATGGACGGCAACCTGACCCGGGTGCTGAGCCGCTTCCACGGCGTCAGGGAAAATGTGGAGCGGCCTTCCGTCAAGCGGCAATTGCTTGCCCTGGCCGGGGAAGATATGCCGCCCTGCCGGTGCGGAGATTTCAACCAGGCGCTGATGGACCTGGGGGCCTCCCATTGCTGCCCCGGCACACCGGAATGCGAAAAGTGCCCGCTGAAGGGGATGTGCAGCGCCTGCCGGGAAGGAGACGCCGATTTATTGCCCCTGCGCTCTGCCAAAAAGGCTCCCAGGCCGGTGGATGTGGAGGTGCTGCTGATCACCTGCGGGGGAAAAATCCTGATGGAAAAACGCAGGGAAACGCTGCTGAAGGATATGTGGGTATACCCCATGAAGGAAGATGTGCTGAAATGGTGCGCCCCGGAATATAAAGTGGAAAGATGGGGCATCGAAGTGGAAAAGGGGCAGCGGCTGGGCGACGCCCGGCATGTATTCACCCACCGCATCTGGCAGATGGAAATATGGCACTGCCCGGTGGGGGCCACGCCCCAGATGCCGGAACACTACCGCTGGTGCACCCTTTCCCAGATGGAACAGCTTCCCATCCCTACCGCCATGAAGGCGGCCCGGCAATATGCCCGGGATATCCTGACTGAGGGGCTGGAGATTTATTCCACGGCCCATATGCCCTATACCATGTGGCGGTCCATGGCCTGGGCCTACTGGCAAAGCTTCCAGGACGTGCACCGGGGGGCTTCCCGGGCCTATTTGGAGGAGCACACCCCCACCTACATGGAAATGCTTTTGCGGGGCTATGCGGCCATGGGAAAGGACGTTTACTGCCTGGCCCTTGGGGAAGAAGCGGCGGGCGTGATGGTGCTGGATCTGAAGGAAAACGAACTGTGCGGCTTGTATGTGCAGCCCCTTTTGCAGAAAAAGGGCATTGGCACCCGGGCGGTGCAGTTTGCCCTGCGGCACCTGGACGAAAGCCGGGACATGCACGTCACCGCCCTGGACAGCGCGCCCCACGCCATCCGTATGTACAAAAATGCAGGCTTTACCCGGGTGACGGAGCATCGCCTGCTGGACAAAGAAGAACAAGTATGGGAAACCTGCCTGGTGCGCCCGGGCGACGAAAACAAGGAGGATATGCATCATGGAACTGATGGGACAGAAAATTGATTTTCTCGGCGACAGCATCACCGAGGGCCACGGCGTAAGCTGCATGGAAAACCGCTTTAGCGACCTGCTTTCTTCCGAATACGGCATCCTGACGGTGAACCACGGCATCAGCGGCACCCGCATCGCCCGGCAGAAAACCCCGTCCTTCTGGCCGGACCATGATAAGGACTTCATCTCCCGCGTGCCGGACCTGGATGCCGACTCCGACGTGATCGTGGTCTTTGGCGGCACCAATGACTGGGGCCACGGCGACGCACCCCTTGGCACCATGCAGGACCGCACCCCCTTCACCTTCTTCGGTGCCCTGCACACCCTCTATACTTCCCTCATCACCCGCTTCCCCGAAGCGCTCATCGTGGTCATCACCCCCCTGCACCGGCTGAACGAAGAAGAACCGGTGAACGAAAACGGCCACCGCCGGGACGGCACCCTGAAAGATTATGTGAACGCCATCCGTCAGGTGGCGGAATACTATTCCCTGCCGGTGCTGGATGCGTACAAAGAAAGCGGCCTGCAGCCCGCCGTGCCCGTCATTCAGGAAAAATATGTGCCAGACGGCCTTCATCCCAACGACGCCGGCCATCAGATTCTCAAAAACCTGATCTACACTTTCCTCAAAAACCGCTGATTGGAAAAATGATTGCGCATCCCGGCGGTTTATGGTATAATAAATTTGTGTCGACATTCAACGGAGTGAAGACGTTTTTGCACTTGACCAACCATTGCCATACTGGAGGAAAATCATGTACAAACTGCTGATCGTAACCGATCGGGAAGATATCCGGCAGATGTTTGAAACGCAGATCGACTGGATGAAGCTCAGCTGCCGCACCCCCAAGGTGGTGGAAACGGCGGAGGAAGCCATTCGGCTTCTGAACACCAGCGCCGTGGATGCGGTGGGTATGCACCTGCCCAAGGCCAAGGCGGCGGAGCTGATGCGCTTTTTGAACTACGGCCGTCCCAGCCTGCCCATGTTTGAAGTGTATTCCTCCCTGGAAAAGCAGATGCCCGTATTGAAGGACACCCGTCAATTGCTGGACCGGCTTCATCAGGATTTCTCCGACGATGTGTACGACGAAGAAACCATGCTCTCCATCCAGCGGGACGAACTGATCGGCAATATGCTTTCCGGTGAAATCACCGACTGGCACCGGCTGGAAAGTATGCTGAAGCTGACAAGGCTGAGGATCAACCCCGAAAGCACCTGTGTGCTGTATGAAATTGATATGCCCCAGGGCGATGTGTTTTCCGATCATCACTACCATGCCCAGCGCCGGCTGGAAAGGGCCCTGCGGAACAATTTCTTCGGCCGCTATGTGGAGGGCATCTTCTACGCCGTTTCCGTGCTTACCCCCCGGCATATCCGCCTGGTGTGCATCCCCATGATGAACGAGGCCCCCGAATCCCCCGAAAGCTTTGCCGCCCGGGCGGACGAGCATGTGCAGGATTCCATCGCCCGCATCAAGGAATATCTGGACCTGGATATGGAAGTGCACTCTTCCGCATGGCTCAGCGGCCTGCGTGAATTTATTGAAACCGAAAAAACAACCGAACAATAAGGAGGAATTATCATGGGTATCCTGGATATTTTCAAAAGCCAATTGATCGACGTGATCGAATGGACCGACTCTTCTGCCAACACCATGGTGCACCGCTATGATAACAACGGCAAGGAAATCATGATGGGCGCCCAGCTGACCGTGCGGGAAAGCCAGGTGGCCGTGATGGTGAACGAAGGCCAGATTGCCGACGTGTTTGCCCCCGGCCGGTATGAACTGAGCACCCAGAATATGCCCATCATGACCGCCCTGCAGAGCTGGAAGTTCGGCTTCAACAGCCCCTTCAAGGCGGAAGTGTATTTCATCAACACCAAGCAGTTCCTGGACCGTAAGTGGGGCACTTCCAACCCCATCATGATGCGGGACGCCGAGTTTGGCATGGTGCGCCTGCGGGCCCACGGCATTTACTCTTTCCGGGTGCAGGACCCCGTGGCCTTCCTCAAGGAAGTGTTCGGCACCAGCGCCTATATGACCGTGGAAGGCGTGGAGGGCCAGGTGAAGCGCACGCTGGTTTCCGGCCTGTCCGACGCCATTGCCCAGAGCAAAATTCCCGCCCTGGACCTGGCCGCCAATTATGACGAATTGTCCCAGTACGCCCTGCAGGCACTGGCCCCCCGTATTGAAAGCCTGGGCCTGAAGCTGGAAAGCTTCGTGATCGAAAGCATCACCCTGCCCCAGGAAGTGGAACAGGCTATGGACCGCCGCACCTCCATGGGCGTGGTGGGCGACCTGAACAAGTACACCCAGTTCCAGGCTGCCGAAGCCATGCGGGACGCTGCCAATAACCAGGGCGGCACCGCCGGCATGGGCGCCGGTATGGGCGCGGGCATGATGATGGCTCAGGCCATGCAGGCCGCCGGCCAGATGAACGGCCAGGCTGCCCCCGCCGCCGTCTCCGGCGAAACCAAGTTCTGCCCCGAATGCGGCCAGAAAATCCCCCGCACCGCCAAGTTCTGCCCCGAATGCGGCCAGAAGCAGTAACACCTGAACATCCCAGGCGCTGTTCCTTACGGACAGCGCCTTTTCTTTTTCCAACAGGGGCTTGGGGATACCCTGAGGGGCATTGCCCCCTCAACCCCCTCAAGGGATTTCATCCCTTGACCCAGTTGCGGAAGTGGTTGGCGGGACGAACAAACATTTTCCCGCTGCAGCTTGGGAGCAGATAAAGCCTCCCTTGTGTAAAGGGAGATGGCAGCCGCAGGCTGACGGAGGGATTGCCTGCAACACGCACAAACCTGTTTGCAAAAGCAGCTTGCAACATTGCGAGTTGGCTGCGGCACCGCCGCCGCCCAGATACCCGTTTGGAAACGACAATTGTACCATTGCGAATTGGGCACCGCCATCCCACGGGCTGGGCGGCTTTCAGCCGCCGGCCGGATGCTTTGCATCCGGGGAAAACAGAAAAATAAGCGGAGGGAAAATCCATTTTCCCATCCGCTATTTTTATCGTTTTCATAGCGCCCGTGGCTGAAACCGAATTTGTTTCCCAAGCAGCACGCGGACACAACTTCTTTTGATAAATCATGCAATATCGCGCACTGGGTCCAGGGGCGATGCCCCTGGTGGGTGCAGTGGGAATCCCCCTGCCGTGGGGGTACAGGGGGCGAGGAGCTCCCTGCTCCGGTCAGGCCGCGCAGGCCCCTTTCGTTCCTCAAGCTCCACGCGGAAACAGCTTGTTTACGCACGCAACCACTTCGCGGATTGGGTCCAGGGATGGCATCCCTGGCTCGGGGGTACAGGGGGCGAGGAGCCCCCTGTAATATCGTAACAAACTACAATTCCGAATTCCGCATTGAAAAAGGAGCCGTGTTTCCACAGCTCCTTTGAATTGACAGCGAAAAATTACACAGCGCCCTGAGCCATCATGGCATCGGCCACCTTCAGGAAGCCGGAGATGTTGGCGCCGGCGATGAGGTCGCCTTCCATGCCGTATTCCTTGGCGGCATTGAAGGAAGCTTCGTAGATGCCCTTCATGATCTGCTGCAGCTTCTGGTCCACTTCTTCAGCGGTCCAGCTGTAGTGCATGGCGTTCTGGCTCATTTCCAGACCGGACACGGCTACGCCGCCGGCGTTGACAGCCTTGGAGGGGGCAACCACCACGCCGTTTTCGCGCAGGTATTCCACAGCGTCCAGGGTGGTGGGCATGTTGGAAACTTCCACGTAGAACTTGGTGCCGTTGGCCACGATGTTCTTGGCGTCATCGATGCGCACTTCGTTCTGGGTGGCGCAGGGCATAGCCACGTCCACCTTCACTTCCCAGGGCTTCTTGCCGGCGAAGAAAGGCACGCCGAACTTGTCAGCATAATCCTGCACCTTGTCGCGGCAGGAGGCACGCATTTCCACCAGGAAGTCGATCTTCTCGGGGGTGTTGATGCCGTCTTCGTCGTAGATGTAGCCGTCGGGGCCGGAGATGGTAACCACCTTGCCGCCCAGCTCGGTCACCTTCAGGCAGGTGCCCCAGGCCACGTTGCCGAAACCGGACACAGCAAAGGTCTTGCCCTTGATGTCTTCGCCGAAGGACTTGAGCATTTCAACGGTGTAATACACAGCGCCGAAACCGGTGGCTTCGGGACGGATGAGAGAACCGCCGAAAGCGAGGCCCTTGCCGGTGAGCACGCCGGTGAATTCGTTGCGCAGGCGCTTGTACTGGCCGAACATGTAGCCCACTTCGCGGGCACCCACACCGATGTCGCCGGCGGGCACATCGGTATCAGCACCGATGTACTTGGAAAGTTCGGTCATGAAGGACTGGCAGAAGCGCATCACTTCGGCATCGCTCTTGCCGCGGGGGTCAAAGTCGGCGCCGCCCTTACCGCCGCCCATGGGCAGACCGGTGAGGGAGTTCTTGAGGGTCTGTTCCAGGCCCAGGAACTTCATGATGCTCTGGTTGACAGAGGGATGGAAGCGCAGGCCGCCCTTGTAGGGGCCGATGGCGCTGTTAAACTGCACACGGTAGCCGCGGTTGATCTGGGTCTGGCCATTATCGTCGATCCACGGTACGCGGAAGGTGATGATGCGTTCGGGTTCCACGAAGCGTTCCAGCAGCGCAGCCTTTTCGTACTTGGCTTCGTTGCGGCTGATGACGGGATCCAGGGTGGTCAGGATTTCGGTGGCCGCCTGAAGGAATTCAGGTTCATTGGCATAACGGACTTTCAGATCGTTCAGAACTCGGGATGCGTAATTGCTCATTTTTGTTCGCCTCTTTCATCAAAGATAACGGGGAAATTATACTGTATTTCTGCATACATTGACAAGAGTTTTACTGTTTTTTCACTGTTCACTTTTTCAATTCTTCCAGAATTGGGGCAAGATACTTTTCGTCCGTCCAGTCGCAAGCTTCTTCCCCGACTTCAAAAAGCGCCGTCTGCCAGGGTTCAAAAGTGGCAGGGTCCTGCTTGGCCACGGCTTTTTTCAGCATGGTGCACAGCTTGCGGTGGAGGAAGGTCATCTTTTCCATGTCCCAGGCGCCCCGGCAATAGAAAAGGGGCAGGTCTTTCAGCTCGTCCTTGAACTGCATATCCTTGCACTGGGCAATGAACTTTTCATCATAGGGCGATGCACCCACCGCAAACACCAGCACCTGCTTATCCGTCAGTTTTTCCATGTGCTTTTTCAGAAAGTTCAGCCCCGCAATGCCACCGGCATACACGCCGCCGCCCAGGATGATGGTATCGTACCCCTGCACATCGGTCAGGGTCGCCTTCTTCGTTTCCATCCGGGCAAAGCCCGTCTTTTCCTGCAGCCATTTTGCATACTTTTCCGTGGCGCCATATTTGGACTGATACAGAATAATCCCCTTTTTCATCTTATTCACCCAAGCCTTTCAAATTACTTTCCATTTGCATGATGGTGCGGATGGTGGTTTCCAGCTGCTGTGTATCAATGCCATGAAACATCTGCTGCAGGGCCTTGCTGCTTTTTTCGTCGTTGTGCCGGCAGAAATCCAGGCATTTTTCCGTCAGGTATACCCGCTGCCTGCGCTTGTCCTTTGCATCCTCTTCCAGATGCACAAAGCCCTTCTTTTCCAGCTTCAGCAAGATCTGCTTCACGTTCTGGTGGCTGCTGCCCAGGATGCCCGCCACTTCCTTCAGCGTGGGCGGCGCCTTGCACATGTGGATGCAAATCACCGCAAAAAACTGCTTCCAGCTCATTTCGCCGATCAGCTTATCCGCCGCCGCCTGAAACCGGTTGTCAAAGGCGCTGAGCAGCCCCAATAAAAAATACGGCGCTTCAATGCCCGCAAAGGACACGTTTTCATGCCGCATCACCTGTTCAAAATCCATAAAGCCCTCCAAACACAGATTAGGTAATACCTTACCTATCAAAAGATAACATATTACCTATTGCTTGTCAACAGGGAGTTCCATTTATTTACGAAACAAGAGGACCCATGCGGGGTTTCACCCCTGCGCCCCACAAGGGCCATTGGCCCTTGACCCTTTTGCGGAAGTGGTGGACTTGTTCATCGAGCAATTTGCCGCTGCGGCTTGAGGGAACCCTGCGGGGTTTCACCCCTGCACCCCACAAGGGCCATTGGCCCTTGACCCATTTGCGGATGTAGTGGAATTGTCAAACAAGCCATTTTCCGCTGGGGCTAATAAGAAGATGGAAACATAGCGAATGGAGTGTGGCACTTCCGTACACGCACAGACGCGTTTGAGAGAAAAGACAATTACATTGCGAATTGGGTGTGGCACGGCCACCCACGGGCTGGGCGGTGGAACACCGCCAGCCGGATGCTTAGGCATCCGGGGAAAACATGAAAAAAGGTCGGTGGGAAAGCTTGCTTTCCCAACCGACTTTTTTCAATGTTTTCATTGCGCCCGTGGCTGAAACCGCTTGGTTTTCTCAAGCGTCATGCGGAAGCAACTGTTTTTTTGATACATCCTGTTTAGTCGCAGGAAGGGTGCAGGGCGGATCGCCCTGCCGAGGGGTACAGGGGGCGAGCAGCCCCCTTTCCGTTCCTCAAGCAGTGCGCGGACACAACTTCTGTTGATAAGTTACGCGTTATCGCGTACTGGGTGCAGGGCGGATCGCCCTGCTCCGGTCAGTTCAGCTTGGAGATCTTCTGGCCCTTGGCGGTATCTTCCACCATATAGCCCAGGGCCTTCAGGGCGTCCCGCAGCTCGTCGCTCTTTGCCCAGTTCTTTTCCTTGCGGGCGGTGGCGCGCTCATCGGCCAGCTTCTGCACTTCTTCCGGCAGCTCCATCACATAGGGCTTCACCAGAATGCCCAGCACATCGCACAGGCCCTGCAGGGTGGAGAGGGTCTTTTCCAGGGCCTGCTTGCTGCTGTTTTCGTTGAGAGTTACGTTGGCTTCCTTCACAATTTCAAACAGCGCGCCCATAGCGTCGGCGGTGTTCATATCGTCGTCCATGGCGGCGTCGAAGCGGGCGGTGCTTTCCTGCAGCTTCACCATCAGCTGCTGTTCCTGATCGTTCATGTCCTTGGAAGCAGCGTTGCCCATCAGGAATGCCATACGATCCCTTGCGGTATAGAGCCGCTGCAGGGAAGCGTGGGCCTGGGCGATCATATCCCGGCTGAAGTTGACGGGGCTGCGGTAATGGGCGGAGAGCATGAACATGCGCACGTCTTCCGGGGCATATTCCTTCAGGATATCCCGCACGGTGAAGAAATTGCCGGCGGACTTGCTCATCTTTTCGTTATCGATATTGATAAAGCCGTTGTGCATCCAGTAGTTGGCGAAGGGCTTGCCGGTGGCGCATTCACTCTGTGCCACTTCATTTTCGTGGTGGGGGAACAAAAGGTCCTTGCCGCCGCAGTGGATATCGAAGGTTTCGCCCAGGTATTTCATGCTCATGGCGCTGCACTCAATGTGCCAGCCGGGCCGGCCCAGGCCCCAGGGGCTGTTCCAGGCGGGTTCGCCGGGCTTCTGGGCCTTCCAGAGGGCAAAATCGGCGGGGTTGTGCTTCACGTCGTCCACGTCAATGCGGGCGCCGGCTTCCAGATCGTCCATGTTCTGGCCGGACAACTTGCCGTAGGCTGCGTTCTTTTTCACGTCGAAATACACATCGCCGTTCACTTCATAGGCAAAGCCCTTGTTCTGCAAATTTTTCACCAGCTTGATGATATCGCCAATGTGCTCCGTGGCCCGGGGATGCACCGTGGCCTTGCGGATGCCAAGAGCGGCGGCATCCTGATAGTATTCCTGAATGAACCGGTCGCCCAGTTCCTTCACGGTAATGCCTTCCTGATTGGCGCGGCGGATCATCTTGTCGTCAATGTCGGTGAAGTTCTGCACAAACTTCACTTCATAGCCCCGGTGCTCCAGGTAGCGGCGCAGCACGTCAAACACGATGAAGGGGCGGGCGTTGCCGATGTGGAAATAATCGTACACCGTGGGGCCGCAGGCGTAAATGCCCACCTTGCCGGGCTGCAGAGTGACCAGTTCTTCCTTCTTCCGGGTCTTGCTATTGTAAATCAACATGATATGTTCCTCCTATATTTTTTGCGGGAGGAGGTTCTTTGGGGGCCAAAGAACCCCCTCCCGCACCCTCCCAAGAAAGCCTTCTTTACGTTCTTTTGCTTTGTTGGTGTGTTCTGCGATGTTGTTTCCAAGTGTTTCTTATTTATTGGGCTTCGGCGCTTTGACAGCCGCCCATTTCCCGGCCGGGACAATCCTCCACCGGGCACCCGGCGCAGCCCACCTTGATGGCGTGCTCCGTCAGCACCTTTTCCAGCTGGCTGAGCCGCTTGTAGAGCTGCTGCATCTTGTCCAGCATGGGGTCGGGCAGATCGCCGTGGTTCAGGTCAATTTCCGGTCGTTTGGCAGGCCCGCGCACAATGCGGCCGGGGTTGCCCACCACCGTACACTGGTCCGGCACGTCCTTGAGCACAATGGCCCCGGCGCCCACCTTCACGTGGTTCCCCAGCGTGATGGGCCCCAGCACCTTGGCCCCGGCGCCCACCACCACATCGTCCCCCAATGTGGGGTGGCGCTTGCCGGTGTCCTTGCCGGTGCCGCCCAGGGTGACCCCCTGGTAGAGGGTGACGTTGTTACCGATGATGGCGGTTTCGCCGATCACCACACCGGCCCCATGGTCAATGAACAGCCCTTCGCCGATGGTGGCGCCGGGATGGATTTCAATGCCGGTTTTCTTCTTGGTGCGGCTGGAAATCCACCGGGCCAGGAAATACCGCCCCTTCAGGTAGGCCTTGTGGGCCCGTCTGTGCCGGCGCACCGCCTTGAACCCCGGATAACAGAAGAACACTTCCGCCCGGGAATGGACGGCAGGGTCACGCTTGAGAACAGCGTCCAGGTCCCTTTTCAGGGTGTCGAACATGAAATCCCTCCTAAAAAAATAACGCACGTTCCCTTCAGAGAACGGCGCAGGCCATCTAATCCACTCTTACTTTATATGGACATCGCTTTAACGCAGCGCATACGGCCATGCCTACTGCTTTTTTCGGCACAGCGGCTCCCGGGGGCACTGCCTGGGGCAATGAAGCACGCTTGCAGCCGGTGACGCGCTCTCTCTTCCATTGCCGGGTTCAGACGTTTTTCCCGTTCCCTGCCTGCTTCCTATTATATGCACCAATCGGAAAATGTCAACCCATATTCCGCTGTTCTAAAATTGTGCTTTCCATGTTTTGTGGCTTGCTGATTGTATGCAATTTCTTTATAATGAAGCGGTACTTCATGTACACGAAAGGATTTGTGTGTTATGCCCAATTTTTCCATTGCCGATTCTGTTTTTGAAAGCGCCGCCAAGGCGTTTCCCACCCCCTTCCACCTTTATGACGAAAAGGGCATCCGGGAAACCGCCCGCAGCCTGAATGAGGCCTTTGCCTGGGCCCCCCATTTCCGGGAATATTTTGCCGTGAAGGCCCTGCCCAATCCCCACATCCTGCGCATTCTGAAGGAAGAAAACTGCGGGGTGGACTGCTCCAGCGAATGTGAACTGCTTTTGGCAGAAATGGCCGGCTTTTCCGGGGACCGGATCATGTTCAGCGCCAACGCCATGCCCCCGGCAGAATTTGCCCATGCCCGGGCCCTTTCCGCCATTGTGAACCTGGACGATATCACCGATATCGAAACCCTGCGGGACAACGGCGGCATTCCGGAGGAAATTTGCCTGCGCTTCAACCCCGGCGGCAATTTCCACCTGAACAACTCCATCATGGGCAGCCCCGGGGACGCCAAATACGGCTGGATGCCGGAGCAATTGGTGCCCGGCCTGGAAAAATTGAAGGCCCTGGGGGCAAAAAAATTCGGCCTGCACGCCTTCCTTGTCAGCAATACCACCGAAAAAAGCTATTACCCCAAATTGTCCGCCCTGCTGTTTGAAACGGGCAAAATGCTCTCCGAAAAAACCGGGCTGGAATTCACCTTCGTCAATCTTTCCGGCGGCATCGGCATCCCCTACCGGCCGGATGAAGAAAGGGCCAATATCCGCTACATCGGCGAAATGGTGAAGGAAGAATATTTCCGCATCCTGGGCGAAAACAGCCAGGTGAAAATCAAAACGGAGCTGGGCCGCTTCATGACCGGCCCCAACGGCTGGCTGGTCACCCGGGTGATCCACGAAAAGAACATCCACAAGCACTATATCGGCGTGGATGCCTGCGCGTCCAACCTGATGCGCCCCGCCATGTACGGCGCCTACCACCACATCCACCTGTGCGGCAAAAGGGACCTGCCCTGCGATACCCGCTACGATGTCACCGGATGCCTGTGCGAAAATAACGATAAATTCGCCGTGGACCGGATGCTGCCCAAGGCGGAAATCGGCGATCTGATGGTGATCCACGACACCGGTGCCCACGGCCACTGCATGGGCTACCAGTATAACGGGCGGCTTCGCAGCGCCGAGATCCTTTTGCAGCAGGACGGCACCTTCCGCATGATCCGCCGGGCGGAAACCCCCGCCGATTATTTTGCCACGCTGGTGGACTGAACCGGTTTTATCCCTTGCTTTTTCCCTGAAAGCAGGGTAAAATAACAACAGAGATTCGTATCAGGCAGAGTAGCTGCCGGCGCGTCAAGTGTTCATGAACGGGGAGTTGTCATGAAACGAAATCCGGAAAAAAACCGGATGCGGTGCCGGCGGCGCATCCCGCTGCTGTGGTTCTTTGGCAAACTGCCTCTTGCGAGTCAAATATCCTATTTTGATGGACAGGAGGCTTTTTTCGTATGAAAAATATGTTCCGTGCCGCCTATTGGCGGGAGTGTGTTCGCTTTGACGCTTACAAGCTGTGCCTGATGGGCGTGCTGGTGGCGCTGCAGATTGTGCTGGGCCGCATCACCGCCATTCCGGTGGGCAGCTGGCTGCGCATCAGCTTCGGCTTTCTGCCGGTGGCCATTGCGGGGTATTTACTGGGCCCGGTGTGCGGCATGCTGGTGGCCGCGGTGGCGGATATTCTAGGCACGCTGGTGTTCACGCCGCCCATCATCTGGGGGCTGGTGCTGGTAAACGCCCTGACGGGGCTTTTGTTCGGCCTGGTGCTGTACCCCCGCAAGGGCGGCTGGGTGCGCTGCATTGTGAGCCTGGTGCTGGTGTGCTTTGTGTGCAATTTTCTGCTGAACACCCATTTCCTGGCCCAAGCCGGCTGGGTGTCGGTGTCCGACGGTACGGAATGGCCCGCCTTCTTCCGAAGCCTTGTGCTGCCGGTGTACCCCGAAGGCGCCATGGTGCCTAATTGGGTCAGCGTCACCAACCGGCTGATCAAACAGCTGGTTGCCTGCCCGGTGAACGTGGTGATGCTGTATTTTGTACTGCGGGCCGTGAACAAAATGCCGAAAAATATGCTGCGGGTGAAATAAAAGATGGAAATCAATCATCAGGCCATTCTGAATATGCTGGGGGAAATGTACCCCCAGATGCAGCCTGCCCTGAATTTTGAAAACCCCTTCCAATTACTGGTGTCCACCATCCTGGCCGCCCAGTGCACTGATGCAAGGGTGAATCAGGTCACCCCGGCGCTGTTCCGGGATTACCCGAATGCCTTCGCCATGGCCAAGGCGGAGCCGGAGGAAATTTACCCCTATGTCAAAAGCTGCGGTTTTTCTGCCAAAGCGAAGAATATCGTGCTGGCCAGCCGGAAAATTGTCTCCGATCATGCAGGAATTGTCCCCTCCGGCATGGAAGATTTAGTGGCGCTGCCCGGCGTGGGCCGGAAGACCGCCAATGTGGTGCGGGCCTTCGGCTTTGGCCTGCCCGCCATCCCGGTGGACACCCATGTGCTGCGGGTATCCAACCGGCTGGGCCTGGCCTGCGCCCTCACCCCGGAGGAAACGGAAAAGCAACTGATGGCCCTGATCCCGAAGGAAAACTGGAGCGACGCCCACCACTGGATGCTGTACCACGGAAGGCGCGTGTGCCACTCTCAAAAGCCTGCCTGCGCAGAATGTGCCCTGAAGGAAATGTGCAAGGCTTACAATACCACCATGATCAACCCCAAACTGGATGCCCGGAAAAAACGGAAGGAGGCGCCCCATGATTCACCCGCGCTATGAAACGGAGCTCAAAAAGCAGGAAGCCCTCATCACCCGCAAAAATGTTGTGTCCGATGACTATAACGGCATCTATGACCGTTATGTATATCCCGTCCTCACCAGGGAGCATATCCCGCTTTTCTGGAAGTATGACCTGAACCAGGAAACCAACCCCCACTTTATGGAACGCCTGGGCGTCAACGCCGCCTTCAATGCCGGTGCCATGTACCTGAACGGCAAATACTATGTGGTGGCCCGCCTGGAAGGCAGCGACCGCAAATCCTTCTTCGCCGTGGCGGAAAGCGATAACGGCGTGGATAACTTCCGCTTCTGGGATTATCCCGTGGTGCTGCCCGATACCTGCAAGGAAGAAACCAACGTGTACGATATGCGCCTCACCCAGCACGAAGACGGCTGGATTTACGGCGTGTTCTGCTCCGAAAGCAAGGACCCTGAGAATGCCGACCTGTCCGCCGCCGTAGCCGCCGCCGGCATTGTGCGCACCAAGGATCTGAAAACCTGGGAGCGCCTGCCCAACCTCATCACCCTCCGCTCCCCCCAGCAGCGCAACGTCTGCCTGCACCCCACCTTCGTAAACGGCAAATACGCCTTCTACACCCGCCCCATGGACGGCTTCATTGAAACCGGCAGCGGCAGCGGCATCGGCTTTGGCCTGTGCGAGGATATCACCCACGCCGTCATCGACGAAGAGGTGATGACCTCCATCCGCAAATACCACACCATCACCGAAGCCAAGAACGGCGCCGGCGCCACCCCCATCAAAACCAAGGACGGCTGGCTGCACATCGCCCACGGCGTGCGCAACACCGCCGCCGGCCTGCGCTATGTGATCTACTGCTTCATGACGGACCTGGAAAAGCCCTGGCAGGTCACCCATGAGCCCGGCGGCTTCCTCATCGGCCCCAAGGGCCAGGAGCGGGTGGGCGACGTTTCCAACGTCACCTTCACCAACGGCGCTGCTGTGAACGAAGACGGCCGGCTGCTGATCTACTACGCCTCCTCCGACACCCGGCTGCACGTGGCGGAAACCACCGTGGAAAAGCTGGTGGACTATTGCAAGAACACCCCCGCCGACGCCATGCGCAGCGTGGACTGCGTGCTGCAGCGGTGCGAGCTGATCAAAAAGAACCTGGAATTGCTGGGTAAATAAAAAGATATAAAACAAACGCCACCCGGTGCCAACGCTCCGGGTGGTTTTTCATACAAAAAAACGGACGGCCCATGGCCGCCCATGAAAAGCGCAAATACTTTCCGCTCCCAAAAATCATCGGGCACGATCAATTCCGAATTCCGAATCCTTCCTTCCGAATTCAAATCTCACGCTTCTCCCAGATATTTTTCCAGCAGCACCAGCTGCACCCCTTCAATACCGTTGAACCGGCAGGGCACGACGGCAATTTCCTGATACCCCAGCTTTTTGTACATAGCCCGGGCCTGGGCGTTCCGGGCGTTGGTGTCCATCCGCAGGAAGGGGCAATGATGTGCCCTGGCATACTGCTCATAATAAGCCACAAACTGCCGTCCATAGCCCTTCGCCCGGGCGCGGGGCGAAATCACCAGCGTGTGCAGCACCATCACCCGGTCTTCCTCCGCCGGGTGCTGCCAGGGCGCCCCTTCGTACACATCCACCTGCAATTGGTTGATGATGGCGCAGCCCAGAATTTCCCCCGCTTCCTCCAGCACAAACAGATCATCCCGCCCCACGGCAGCCTCCGCCGTTTCCCGGGTGGGGTACACCCCCCGGATCCAGCCGATGGTGGTTTTTCCCTGCTCCTCCAGGGTGTGGGTGTCCTCAAAAACGGCAGTCACCGCCGCCACGTCCATGAGGGTTGCTTTCCGGATGGTCATACCCTGTCCTCCTTTTCCATGGGGATGAAATGCACCTGCTTTTCGTCCGCCACGCCGCCGTACAGGCAGGCGGTGTACCGGCCCCCTTCAAAATAATGCTCCACCACAAACCGGGCGGTAAAGGGCATGGGCAGCTGCATCATTTCTTCCCGGGTGCACCATTTCAATTGCCCTTCATTGGAGAAAAGCGCTTTCTCCCTCTTCTTCAGCCGGGCAAAGAAATAGAAATTCTGACGCACTTCCTCCCCCGCCTTGCGCAGGGTGATGTAGCGAAGGGCCAGGCCCTCCATGTCCGCTTCCTCCAGCCCCATCTCTTCCTTTGCTTCCCGCAAAACAGCCGCCCTTGCGTTGTTCAGCTCATCCTTTTCCATGTGCCCGCCGCACCCGGCGATCCATAACCCATCCACAATGCGGCTGCCCTTGCGGTGCAACATAAGCAGCTTTTCGCCGTCCATCAGAAACAGGCTCACCATGTTTCTTTCCATGTTTTTCACCCCACAGCTTCCAGGGCAGCAATCCCCCGGATCAATTCCGTATCGATATGCTGCCGCCCGTAAGCATCCAGCAGCACATCGCTCCATTTTTCCGTTTTCAGGTTGAATTTCATGCTCCACAGCGCCCAGAAAAGATCCACATGCCGGTCCCCGGCGCCGGAAGCCGCAAAATCAATGAAAGACGTGATTTTCCCGTTTTCCATCATCATATTGGGCAGGCAGGCGTCCCCGTGGATCAGCGTATCCTGCCCCAGGCAGGGCAGGCATTCCTTGGCCAGGGCCAGGGCTTCCTGCCGGTCGCGGATGGGGAAGCGGTCCATCAGCACATATTTTTCAAACCCCTGCCCTTCGCCGGACACGCCCTGTCTGTACTGGGCAAGCCCCGGGCTTTCCGGCGCATCCAATACAGGAAGGTTGTGCAGCAGGTGCAGCTTCTGTGCGATCTGTTCACATAAAAGCTGCGGCTTATCCAGATGGTGCAATAAGTCCTCCCCCGGTGCTGCCCGGGTGACCAGCCAGTCCTGCCCTTCCGTCAAATACATCATCACCTCCGGCCCCAGCTGATGCCGGTGGAAAATGCCGCCCATCAGGGCTTCATGGCCCAGCACACCCGCCGGAGCCCTTTTGATATACACGCCGCTTTCCAGATAATACACCCGGGCAGCGTCGCTGCAGCTGGAATCAAACACCTTTTGCCCCGCCATCAGCTGCCCCACCTCCGGCGGAAAGGCCTGCACGTCCAGCCCTGTCAGTTCCTTCTTTTCCATTTCTCCCTCACAATCAACCGATCACATGCTGTTTTGTGTACAATTTATTCTATCATCGCCCCCTGCGGAAAGCAAGCACATACAGGGAAAATGCATCGCCGGGGAAGGAAACGGTGTATAATGACAATCATTCGAAAAAATGTTTAAGTTTTCGACCGGCCATTCGTCTAATTATGTGAGGAGGTGATTTCGAATGGGCACGATTCAGGCGCCGGATCAACCCCCATTGGAAACGCTGGACAGGATGGTTCGGCAATATGAAAAGGATCTGCTGCGCATTTGCTGCGTGTACCTGAGAGACCGGAACGCAGCCGAGGACGCCGTACAGGAAACCTTCCTGAAGGCATACCGGCATCTGGATTCTTTCCGAGGCCAAAGCAGCGAAAAAACCTGGCTCATTCAGATCGCCCTGAACCAGTGCCGGGATATGCGCCGCAGCGCCTGGTACCGCTATATGGACCCCCGAGTCTCTTTGGAAAACCTTCCCCTGTCCTCCCCGCCGCCCAGCGCAGAACACATGGCCCTGCAAACGGCCATCATGAAGCTGAAACCCAAATACATGGAAGTGGTGCTTCTGTATTTCTACGAAGGCCTGCGTATGAAAGAGATTGCATCCCTTTTGCACATCTCGGAAGCCGCTGTTTCCATCCGCATCAACAAAGCCAAACAAAAACTGAAAGCAGAACTGGAAGGAGGCGAAGACCATGCGTGACGAGCAGATCATGGAAAAAGTACGCGCGTCGGTGAACCAATGCACCAAAGCACTGGATGCATCCCCTTCGCTTCGTTCCCGTATTCTGGAACAGGCGAAAGGAGCACCCCCTGTGAAAAAGAAATTTTCCGCGGCACTGGCGCTGGCCCTTGCCCTTATGCTGCTCTCCACCTCTGCCTTGGCGGCGGCGATCTTCCGGCCGGATATTCTGTCCTGGCTCTTCCCCGGCCGGGAAGCCCCGGAGGAAACGGTGAAGCTGGTACAGCACAACGAAGATACCCAGAAAAGCGAAAATGCCGCCCTGACACTCAACCAAACCCTCTTTGACGGCAAGGAATTATCCGTCAGCTTCACCCTGCAAAACCCCACCGGTCAGCCGCTTGTCTACACCGTCCACCACGCCAAGCTGAACGGCATGCCCCTGCTTGCCGGCACGGCCCAGCTGCCCTACGGCAACTACACCGGCCAGGCACTGGGCGGCCAGGTAAACGGCACTGCCCTGCAAACGGAAGATACCTTCTTCGTTTCCTTCATTGGCACTTCCGATACCATGGAGGAAAGCGAAAACAACGCTTCGGAAAAATCCATGCTTTCCTCCGTTGTTCAAAGCCCCCTGCAGCCCTCCGATGAAGCCATCCTCACTGTTCGGGTGGATGTGTTTGAGCCGCTGGCGGAATACACCCCCGTTTCTCAAACGGAATACGATACCGGGGAATATGACATCGTCACCGATAAGCTGCCCGTCCTGGCCGACAAAGGCTTAATGAACATGGCATCCCTGCCCCAGCCCTCCAGGCTGAAAAAGATCGAATCGCTGGAATTTTCCTTCCCCATTGAAATGAAGGAAACCAAAGTTACCACCGTTTCCGCAGCCCCCGGCGAGTATCACAACAGCCTGTACACCCTCCGTCTGGATCACTTCACCCTCACCCACACCGGCGGCAAAATAGAAGGTTCCCTCCCGAACCCAGCTCCCGCCTTCCTCACCGAACAAAGCTTCCTTTCCGTCTTCCCGGAGGATGTGTTTGAGCAGGCGCTTGCCTCCAACGACCATACCCTCGCCTTGCGAATGGCCTCTTTTTCTTCCGGCATGAGCACTACCCCCGATCTTGTTCCCGCAGATTTTCATTTCGATGCCGATTTCCGCTCCCATGCCGGAACATTGCCGAAGGGGGTGTATCTGGTCTGGCTGGATGATGAACAAACCTACTGGGACACCGCCCTCTACGTGCCCCTGCACCAGGGAAGTGCCCCTAGCCCGGCGGATGCAGTTGACTGAACGAACAAAACAATGCCCCACCGTGGCGTGGGGGATGCCCTGAGGGGCGTTGCCCCCTCAACCCCCACAAGGGATTTCATCCCTTGACCCATTCTGCGGAAGTGGTTGGCGTGGCGAACAAACAGTTTCCCGCTGAGGCGTGAGGGATTACCTGCAGCACGCACAAACCTGTTTGCAAAAGC
>JAFQHP010000018.1 GCA_017397895.1 Clostridia bacterium | reverse complement strand
TGGTCCTTCTTCAGATCGAAAAGCCGCTGCAGCGTCCAGTTGGTGCGTTTCTCCATGATCTGCTTGAAATGATGCACCAGCGTGTACGCAATTCTCCAGATGGGGAAGTCGCCGGAGTAGTTCCGCCAGTCGCCGGGAATGGGCCTGTACTCGCCATTCTTGCCGGGAACAAGGATGTACTGCCAAGCTGCCCAGGCGTAGCAATCCCAGATAAGCTCTAAAAAAGCGTCGTTGTCGATCATGCCCCAGTATTCCTCGGAGTTCATGATCGGGCGCATATTGCGCGGCAGCTTCAAATAGGAAGCACGCTTCTCTACCAACTCTCTGGGCAGCGCATAGAACATCATCAGCCAGCGAAGGTTGCTGTTCCCCGGAATCACAAAGTAATTCTCGGCTTCCGGTATCTTTAGTTCAAGGGACAAAGGTGTCACCTCCATTCAGTTATTTACCCCCTCATAGTATAGGGCACGAAAACGGGCTGTTTTTTCCAGGATGACAAAACTTTTTCAAAATTTTTTGAAAAGATCATGGTTCATCCGTGTGCATTATAACTTGTCTATTGATAGCTGTCTATGTTTTCGGCAGAAGTAGTCAGATAGCGACAGGATTTGTGGGAATAAAGGGCTATACAAGAAAAGCCCGGCAGAACTGATCTGCCGAGCTTGATAGATACTATTCACTTTTCTCGTCTGCGGTTTGGCTGATCGTTACACCCAAGTGGCTCTCCTGCATCTCTGCGATACGCTTTCGCAGATCGTACAGCGCCGTGCCGATGGTATCGAAGGCTGAGGCAGCGACCTCCTCGTTGTTCTTCATACCCAGCCGGTGAAGAGGTTCTGCATCACCTTCATAGAGGGCCAGCGCACCTTCCGCAAGCAGACGAATGTCAGCGATGTCATTACCCACGTTCCAGAAGTATGTGTTCAGCGTCTTGATCTGATCGTTCATCACACATACACCAGCTCTGCATAGATGATCTCTTCAGCACAGGCACGGATGTTGTTCATGGCACCCACCCATGCCATTGGATCTCTGGCCTTGAGTTCTTCGGTAATACCTTGCGCGGTCTTCATGTCCTTAATGAGACTTTCCAGACGCTCAACAGCTTCCTGATTGACTTGAACGAGATACTTGGACAATTCGCCGGTCAACAGCAGTTCGTTGAACAGGATAGGGCGATGCTTCCGCAGGAACTCCTTGCGCCGCCTGCCCCAGATGCCAATGTCTCCGGCATCCGGCGGCAAGGTAAAGTTGGGGAAGTAGTAATCACCGACTTTTACATAGGGGATGGTCAGGTCAGATTCACGCTCGTTGTTCATGTTGCAGCTCCTTTCGTAGTCAGTCAACGGTTACAGGCAGAATGCTACTCCTTTCCTCATAACCGCATCCATTCACCACAAACGAGCCGCAGTCATGATGTAATTGGAAGGATAAAACCTTCCTTTACATCATACTCGCGAAACGCAGCTCTTTTGTTAAATGAAACGGCAGTAGGTGATATCATTTTCGTCTTTTCCCTGAAGGATACCCTGCACCTCAAAGGGCTTCAGCTTCCGGATGTCGGAATAGTCCAGATCCTTTGTGCCAAGGCGGATCCTGTTGGCAGAGGGCAGGCTGGCGATGAATTCCTTGAGATCGAAGGTGTAGGAGGGGAGGCCGGAAGAGCCGTGGAAGGAGGAGGGGAGAAGGAAAATGATATGGGAGCGGATGGCGTCCAGGTTCAGGCGACAGGCGCTTTGGACCAGGCGCAGCTGCACGGCAAGGCTGCTTGCGATGGATGGAGTGACATGAACAATGCACACTTCCTCCGGCCATTGGGGCGGCGGTGTGCCTGCCGGCAAGTCTTTTATATGCTTATACCGTTCCGCCTGCCGCATCACCCATTCCTTGAGCAACTCGCCGCATTCGGCGGCATCCGGGGTGAGCGGGGAAGGGCCGCTGAGGTTTGGAAGGAAGCGGCGGCTGTCGTCCATCAGGGTAACAGGCGCTTTGGCAGCCCGGCAGATCATGGTGATCAGGTTCTGCAGGTGTTTCTGGGTATTGCCGGAAAGGCCGTATGCGTCGGCGTCATAAATGACGGCGGTATAGGCCTGGCCTGCGGCATTCCAGAAAACGGTTTTCCCGTTTTTATCGATGCCCACAGGAATGTGATTCAGCCGGATTTTTTCAGTGTGGGAATACATTTCTTCCATGTTGGGGCTTTGCAGCAGGGCCTTGTCCACAGGGCAAAGCAGCCCTTTCTTGGACATGAATTCCTTGGCGGTGCGGATACGCAGGCAGGAATACTGGCGGAAATAGTCCTCCGGCGCCGTTTCCAGCATTTCCGGGGCAATGGCAGGGGAAAGGTCGGAAAGGTAGGCGTGCAGCTGCTCCGGGGTATTGATCTTTCGAAAATCCCGGAAATACAGCCGGGCGGCTGTCAGATCGGCTTTTTCCGGCAAAGCAGGGTCGCACCGGTCTTCGCAGCCGATGCAGAAGGTGCATTCGCTGTAGCGCCGCAGCTTATTCTCTTTTCCCAGCCAGTAATAATCCCGCACCCGCACATCATCGTCGGACAGCGGCTCGGTCATCTCCTCCATTTTGTCAGGCAGGAAAAAAACGGGCTGCAGATTGTCCTTTGTCATCAGCAACGCGCTGTCCGGTGGGATGGACTGCCGGGCGTCCGGCTGCATCATCATATATTCCGCAAGGCTCTGGGCAGGGCCGGAGTGCCCTGTAATCAGGATGCGTGCAGCGCAATTGGCAATGATTCTGCGGCTGATCTTTTCCGGGGCGGCGGTTACGCCGATGAAGCCGATATTGGCGTATTGCAATTCCCGCATCAGATGCATGGCGGAAGCCACCAGGCTCAGGTTCCGGGCATCCCCTTGCGCCTGAGGGTTGTCTGTCAGCACAGAAAGGTCGTCTATGACCAGCACCTGCTGCAGCTCCTGTTTGTTCGGGTCAGGGCCCTGCCGCATTCTTTCCATGTACAGAAATTCCGAAAGCAAAAGGGCTAAAAGGGCACGGCTCTGGGGGGTGTATACCCCCTGCAGGTCAATCAGCGTGGGTGTGTTCAGAATGTCCCTGCTTTCCACATGGTTCATCCTGTCCAGCACATCTTCGTTATCCTCCAATGCGCCCTGGATGCTGCTTTCACATTCGGAAAGCAGGGCCTCTTTTTCTTCTTCGGTGAAGCTGCCCTCTTCCAGATGCTTTTTATAGTAATAGGCCACTTCACGCAGGGTAAAGGCGATGCCGGAGGTTTGGGTTCTGTCAAAATCATCCTGGATGCGGTATCGGGCAGCGCAGGTGCGAACGGCCCGGATGAACAGGGTGCCGGCCTTGGGGGAGAGGGAAAACGCCAGCTGAAAGCAGTGGCAGATGCGGGGAATGAGCTGGCTGAGGTTCTTTCTGTATCGCTCCTCATGATAGAAGGGATTGAAGGGGAAGGGGGATATATCCGGCCGGCCTGGGGTGAAAACCTGCATATTGGGAATGAGGTGCATCAGATCCCGGTAGCGGCGCCGGCTGGTGGAAATGATTACGAAGGAAACGCCCGTCTGGTACAGGTTCATCAGCAGGTTTTTGAGAAATGCGCCTTCCTCCTCGGGGCCGGGCAGGGCAATGAGGGTGCGCCCAAGAAGCTGCTCCCTGCCAAGGCCCAGGGGGATATCCGTATTGGCAGCCAGGTAACCCAATTGAACCTGGTTTTCCGGCACCATCTCCCGGATATCCGGCAGGACCTGCGTCTGTTCCTCATCTTCAGTTTCCAAGGCGGCCCGGGCATACCGGCCGGTAATGTAGGGCGCCAGTATCCGGGCATCGGTCAGTGTCTTAAAAAGAGCCTTTTTGCTGGCGTATTTGTACACGAAAATGGCCTGGCTGCGGTTAAGCCTGAGGGCAATGCCGGAGGGCAGCTCACATTCGTCGATATAGAGGATGAGAATATCCTTTTTCCGGTCCCTGGCAAATTTCAGTTCATCCTTGCAATTGTCGGAAGCCAGGTAATGATGGGAAATCACAGCCACCATGCAGCCGCATTTTTCAATGTGCATGGCAATGTTGTCATCCCATTCCGAGCCGGGGTCGATGCCCTGATCGTACCAGATGGAAATGCCCGCTTCCGTCATCAGGGATATCAGTTCGCTGACCCGCCTGGTATCTTTATGGGCATAGCTGATGAATACATAGCGTTTTTCATCGGCGCCGGGGGAAGAAGAGTGTGTGGACATGACAGGTTCACCCGCTTATGTAAAAATGGAATAATTATATATACAGTGTATCATATTGCGCCGGAAATTGATAGCGGTGGTGCGGAAATTTTCAACAGAAAAAGCTGCCTGAGGCAGCTTTGTTTTATAGTTTATAGCCGGTGCCGATGAACTGGGCGATATCCCGGCCCAGGTTATCCATAATGTCGATATTGTAGACGCAGGTGGTTTTGCCGTCTTTTTTGCATTGGGCCCGGGCAATCAGGCGGGAGCCACGGGTGCCGCTCAGGAAATTCACGCTCACCTGCTGGGCCACGGTGGTGCGGTGCCTATTGTTGCTGGCTACGGCAAAGGCAAAATCCGCCAGGGTGAAAATGGCGCCGCCCATCACGCCGCCGGCAGCGTTTTTATGCATATCCGAAACGGGCATGGAGCATACGCAGCCCTCATCCCACATTTCATCCAGATGTACCCCCGCCTGCATGGCAAACAGATCGCCGGCAAAATAGGTCCTTGCTTCTTCAATGGAGGCAAATTCGCTCATGGGTCAATTCTCCTTTACAAACAGCAGCACGTTTTCCACATGGCCGGTGAGACAGAACATGTCCACGCTCTGGCACTTTACGGCTTTATAGCCATGGGCGCACAGGTATCTGGCGTCCCGGGCCTGGGTGGCCACGTCGCAGCTGATGTACACCACTTTTTCCGGAGCGGCGGTGCAGATGGCTTCCAGCACCTTTTCTTCGCAGCCCTTCCTGGGCGGATCCAGCATCACAACATCCGGGCGCAGGCCCTGCTGCACCAGCCTGGGCAGCAATTCCTCCGCCGCTGCGGCGTGGAACTGTACGTTTTCAATGCCGTTTGCAAGGGCGTTCTTTTTTGCGTCTTCAATGGCCGGGGGTACAATCTCAATGCCGATGACCTGCTTTGCCTTCCGGGCCAGGAGCAGGGAAATGGTGCCTGCGCCGCAGTACAGATCCGCTATGGTTTCATCTCCCTTGAGATCGGCAAAATCCAGGGCAGTCTGATACAGCACTTCCGTCTGCACCGGGTTCACCTGGAAAAAGGAAAGGGGCGAAACGGAGAAGGTAAGGGAAAGCAGGGTGTCCTGCATTCTTTCTTCCCCAAACAGCAGATGGTTTTCCGGTCCCAATATCACGTTGTCATTTCGCCTGTTCACATTCAGGTACACGCTTTTGAGGCCGGGCAACCGGGCCCGCAGCATGGCAATCAGTTCCCTGCGGTGGGGAAGGGAAGGGGCGGTGGCAATGATCACCGCCATCACATCCCCTGCCTTGGACACCCGGCTCATCACATGGCGCAAAAGCCCCTTGTGGGTGGTTTCGTTATAGGCGGGAATGCGGAATTTTTCCATCCAGCTGCGCACCGTCTGCAGGACAAGATTGCTTTCTTCCCTGGAAATCAGGCAGCTATCAATATCCACAATGCGGTGGCTGCGGGGGGCGTAAAAGCCCATCTGCAGCTTTCCGTCTTTTTCGCCCACGGGCAGGGCACATTTGTTGCGGTAATGGAAAGGGTTTTCCATTCCCAGGGGCATGGGCACTTCTATCTCCAGATTGCCGATGCGGGAAAGGGCGTCCTGCACCTTTTCCTTTTTCATCTGCAAAGACAGGGCGTATTCCATGTGCTGGCATACGCAGCCGCCGCATTTTTCATAATATGGGCAGGGGGGCGTGATGCGCATTTCGTGGGGGGTGATGACCTCCAGGGTTTTGAGGAAGGCGTATTTCTTTTCCACCTTCTGCACCCGGGCCACTACCTTTTCCCCCGTCAGCGCACCCTGCACAAACAGCGTCATGCCATCCAGATGGGCAATGCCGCTTTCTGCGCCGAAGCGCTCAATATCCACAGTGATCTGATCGTTCTTTTTCAGCATGTTCATTCGTCCCGCCCGCGTGCATCCTGCATTCTTTCTTCGGTGGTTTTGATTTCCATCATTTTTTTCATGCCCAGCACCGCTTCCCTTGTCAGGGCGGTGCCGGTGCCCTGGCAGGCATAGCATCGGGCTAAACACTCGGGGCATACACAGGCATGATCCCTTTCGGAATGGATCATGAAGCTGCCGCATTGGGGACATCCGCAGCGCATGGACAGGCACCAGCTTTCCTTTGATTTTTCACCCGGAAATTATAGCATATTTCCCCATTTGTGTAAACAAGCCGTGAAATTGCAGCCGAAAAAATTGCCTTTTGGCGGTGAATGGATTATAATGAATTGATTGAAATCAAGACGGAGGCTTTCTATGCTGGCGCTTGTGTATTTTTTGTTGTTTGAAGGGGCAGGAGTGGCCATCAGCCTTTTCCTGCTGCCAAAGAAAAATGTGGTTACCCGGGTGTGGCTGGGTTTGACCTTGGGCCTGGGGCTGATGATGTGGCTGCCGGCGCTGTGCGCCTTTTTATGCGGCTTTACGGTGGACGCCCATCTGCTTGCCATGGCGCCTTTGTTTTTGTTCACGGGCGCTGCCTTCTTTTTTAGGGACAGGCAGGAGAGCGCTGCCTTTTCCGAAAAGGACAGGCAGATGCTGCAAACCCTTTTGTTTGTGGCGCTGCCGCTCACTTTGATCGGCGCATACCTGCAGTGGACCCATTATCTGCGCCCCGATGAAAACGGAAATCTTTTCACCGGCATGACCACCTACGGCGATATGCTGCTGCATACGTCCATTGCTGCCGGCACCCGGAACATGCAGTTCCCCCCGGAATATGTCATTTTGCCCGGGGAACAGCTCAATTACCCCTTCCTGACGGACACCCTGTCCACCTCCTTCATGCTGCTGGGGTGGGATTTGCGGCTGTCCATGCTGGTGCCCGGCATTTTCATGATGGCACTTACCTTTTCCGGCTATGTGATATTGGCCCTTCGGATGGCGGAAACTAAGAAGGGTGCCCTGCTGGCGGCGCTGCTTTTCTTCCTGAACGGCGGCCTTGGGTTTATGTACCTGGTGGATATGCAGGGAGTGAGCCTGGGCAGCGCCGGCAATAATGAGCTGCAAAGCGCCGTGGGGCTGTGGGAGCGCATCAAGGATGTGCTCAACGGCTGGTACCAGACCCCGGCCAACCATGCGGAATTTACCACCTACAACCTGCGCTGCAGCAATGTGATTGTGGATATGATGCTGCCCCAGCGCACCACCCTGGGCGGGTGGACCATGCTGCTGCCCTGCATTTATCTGCTTTACGATTATCTGCGGCCGGAGGACACCCTGCCTCTTGGGGTCAGCGTATTGCAGGGGGCGGAAGGCCCTACCTCTGTGTTCACAAGAAGGCAGGTGCCGGTGCGGCAGCTGGTGATGCTGGGCGTGCTTTCCGGTATGCTGCCCATGATCAACACCCACTGCTTCCTGGCCCTGGGGCTGATGAGCGTGGGCTGGATGGTGTATGACCTGATCCGCAGCCGAAAGCAGTTGTGGAAGGCGCTGCAGGGCTGGCTGATCTACGGCGGCCTGGCGGTGGCGCTGGCTGCGCCTCAATTGTTCACCTGGACCTTCAGCCAGGCCGTGGGCAACGAAACCTTCCTCAATTTCCAGTTCAACTGGGTCAACGGCCAGATGGGCATGCAGGACAGTTGGCTGTGGTTCTGGATCAAGAACGTGGGCCTGCCCTTTGTCCTGATCCTTTTGTCCCTGCTGGAAAAGAACGAAAAACGCCGGTTCATTGCCAGCGGCGCCTTTGTGATTTTTATTCTGGCCGAGTTTATTCAGTTCCAGCCCAATGTGTACGATAATTACAAGCTGTTTTGCGTCTGGTACATGCTGTGCGCGGTGCTGGCGGCGGATTACGGCTTTGAGCTGCTGAGCAAACTGAAGGGTATGCGGGCAAAGCCTGTCATTGCCGGGATGGCGCTTATTTGCTTTTTCTTCACCGGCGTATTGGCCGTGGCCACCGAAATGAACACCAACTGGCAGCTGTTTTCCAAAGCGGATGCGGAGGCGGCGGCCTTTGTGGAACAGGAAACGGATGAAGAGGACGTGTTCCTCACCGGGGATCAGCACATCAATTTTGTTTCTTCCCTGGCCGGGCGGAAAATTGTGTGCGGGCCGGATATGTGGCTGTATTATCACGGCTACAATACGGCGGAACGCAAGGCGGATGTCCGTGCCTTCTATGCCGATCCTGAAGGCAATCAGGCCGTACTGGAAAAATACAGCGTGGATTATGTGGTGGTCACGTCCCATGAGTATGGCCAGATGACGGTGAACAAGCAGGCGCTGGACAGCCTCTACGAACGGGCCTATGAAAGCGAATGGGACGATATTGTCATCTGGAAGGTGGGAGAATAAGGAATGCTGGAGCGTTTCTTCCGCTATTCCCTGCAGCATAATAAGCCCATCCGGGTGTGGCTGGAGGGGGAAAAAAAGTATCAGAACATTACCGTCATCCTTATGGAAGGGGAGACGGTGGGCTTTCTCACCGCCCGGAAAAAAACACCCCAGATGCGGCAGAAGACGGCCTTTCTGGCTGCCTCCTATGCCCGGGGAGATGACGGCGATACCCTGAAATATCAGAATGAAGGTGAAACGATTGGTTGAAAAAATCAAGGCCTTGTTGCATGACAAGGAAAAAATGCGGGAATTGACGGTGTATGTGTTTTTTGGCGTGCTGACCACGCTGGTGAACTGGCTGATTTACACCCTGCTCACCACTGTCCTTGGGATGTCCGGCTATGCGGAGGGCAGTGCGTCCTATGTGCTCATCGGCAATGTGTCCAACGCTGTGGCGTGGATTGTGTCGGTGCTGTTCGCCTTCTTTACCAACAAGCATTATGTGTTCAAAAGCGAAAAAACCCGGGAAAACGGCGCCTGGAAGGAATTCGGGCTGTTCGTTTCCGCCAGGGTGCTGTCTTACCTGATTTTTGATCTGGGGCTGTACACCCTGTGCCTGTTTATCCTGCCCCATCAGGTGGATAAAATCCTGATGAACGTGCTGGTGGTGATTTTTAACTACCTGGCCAGCAAGCTGGTGGTTTTTAAGAAGCAGGTGTAACCGGGACGAATTTCGCATGAAACTTCATCCTGCGATGGGCAGGCGCATGAACGATTGGATCAACCTACCCGGCAGAGGAAAGAACCAGAAGAGGCGAGAGCCGGGGAATGCCATTTACGGCTGCATCCGATCCATGCAGCAGGAACATTTGAAAACGGCTGTTGAGAAAACTTGATAACAGAAAGGCTTTTGTGACCATTGTGCTGCAAAAGCCTTTTTTGTTCCCTCTGCATTGTCAGGGAAGGGCTTGCTCGCAGAAGTGAAAGTGAGATACATCGCTTGAAGAATAATAGGTGTTCCTTGATGAATACAAATTTTTCTTCGCCTGCGACAAAAGAAGGGGGCTGTTCCGTATAAAAGGTGAAGGAGGTGGAGACATATGGCGCATGATGCCAAGGTACCGGGCATCAGCGAAGGGGAACTGATTCGCTTAGTCAACACCTATGACCGCACGCTGCTTGGCATTTGCAGTCTGCTGCTTTGTGATCGTCATCTGGCGGAGGATATGGTTCAGGAAACGTTTTTCCGGGCATGGAAAGGGATGGATCCCTCCAAAGGCACGGAAGAGGCCTGGCTTATTAAGGTTGCCGTGAATCTATGCCACGATTATCACCGCAGCCGCTGGTTCCGCCATCAGGATCGCCGCATTCTGCCGGAGAACCTTCCGGAACAGGCAGAAGCTGAAGACAGCGAAATTATCCTGCTGGTGAAGCAATTACCCCTGCCGGAGAGGGAAGTGGTAATCCTCCATTTCTGGCAGCGCATGGGGGCAGACGAAATTGCATCCCTTCTTCATATCACCCGCTCCACCGTGTATCGTCGTTTGAAAAAAGCCCAAAAACACCTGAAACTGGAACTGGAAGGAGGAATGACCCCATGAAAGAACAGGAATTGATCAATGCGCTGGAAACATACATGGAACAAATGTCTCCTTCCCGGAATTATGCCCAGCAGGTGCTTTCCCAAAGGGAAGGAGAGGTACCGAAAATGAAAAAGAAAGCAACATTCAGCCTGGTTCTGGCTTTTGTTCTGATGTTTCTGGCTGCCGCCACAGCCTATGCTCTGCTGCCCCGGAAAACCGCTTATGATACCTTCGGCTCCTGGAGCTATCTGGAAGGAACGCTGTATTACCAGACCCCGGATGATAAAAGGGCCACCCCCATTCTGGAGGATGAAAACATCCTTTTCCTTTCTGCGGACGATCAAATGCTCTATTACGTCACCAAGGGCGAAAAAGGAAAAGTGATCCGCTCGGTGATGAACAACGGCCTTTCCCTCTATCCGGAGCGTGCCATCAATACCAAATACAATGTGCGGGATTTCCAGATGGGCAATGGCACCGCCTATATTCTGGCCCACACCACTCAAGGAAACGGCGTCATTTATGCCCTGCACCCCCTGGACAGCAGCATACCGGACTGGAAACTGCAGGGAGAAGGCTGGGAAAATATCAACAACATTGCTTTCTGCATTCATGAAGATACGCTCTATGCTTATTCTACGGAAGACGGCGGCACATTGGCCAGCCTGTCCATTGGCATGGATGATCACTGTCACACCGTGCTGGTTCCCGGTCTTTCCTCCCTTTGCTATGGCTATGAAAAGGACGGAGAGGATCATCTCTTTGCCCTTTCCGAAGGGAAACTGGTGATTGTCAACACCGCAACCGGTGCCAAATATGATACCGGTGTGAAGCTTCCTTCCGGTGCTGCGCAGGTGGTACGGAACCATACATCCATCTTTGTCAATGATGATGAGGGCAGTTTGCTGGCTTCCTACGATGCGAACCAGCTCAGCGGGCAAAAGGAATTGCGCAGGCTGTATGTGGTAAACGATGTGAATTTCGGCCACGGCACCATGGCGGATGTCCTGCCCCTGTTTCACGAAAAATACCCGGATGTGGAAGTGGTGCCCCGGCAGATCAATGATTCCCGGAAGCTGGCCACCGAACTGATGGCCGGAAACAACTGCGATATCTATCTCTATGGGAATTTTGACCTGATGCCCACCTATGCGGAGCTATTGAAAAACGGTGCTGTTTTGGATTTGACGGACGAAGCGGATTTTGCAGCCCTTCGGGATGATTACCGGGATATCTGGCCGATGATGTCCTCAAACGGCCGGCAATATGGCTGGATTTACAATTATACTGCCCATCTGATGTGGGCAAATCCGGAAATAGCAGCACAAATCGGCTGGGAAATTCCCACCGGTGTATGGACCTATGCGGATTTCGACGCCTTGGCGGAAAAAGTGATTGCTTACAACAAAACGGCGGAAACCCCTATTTTCCTGATGCCGGAAGAACATGTGCACTATTTCCTTTCCAACTTCGACGCCCTGCATGTGGATTATTACCAGGGAACCCATGCTTTGAATTCCGATGCCCATGTGGATATGCTGCGGCGCATTGTATACCTGAAGAATAATAACCTTCTTTCCACCGAAAAATTTGAGGATTTCGGCAAGCATGCCAGGCTTGCCCCCAACACCCTGATGCAGTTTTGCGAAGTTGGCGGTCTTGGGAGTATGGGCGACAAAACCATGCTGCTGCCTCCTGTAGAAAATGCCCAAAGTCCCCGGTACACCTTCCAAACCCAGTCTTACCTTATCAGTGCCAACAGCCCCATGAAGGAAGAAGCGGTGTATCTGCTTGCCTGCATGGCGCATCCGGAAATTGAAGGCATGGGATATAATGGACAGATGCTGAAAGATAAATCCCTCTATCTCATCCGGGATAATTCGCAGGCCATTGCACTGGGCATTCAAAAACCTTTGTCCGAACAGAATGAATATCTGCTGAATTTCGCTTTGGAACATGCCGTGGTCTGGGATGAAGCACTGGAAGTGACCCGGGCAAAATACGGATATTATGATACGTCTGATAAGCCCACCATCTTTGAAATGCTGCTGAACGGTTCCCTTTCTCCCGAAGAATATGCCGCTATCCGCACAGAACAAATGAATATGTATCTGGGGGAATAAACAGATGAAAACAAAACCCAGGCTGCTGCTTCCCGGAGGGATTCCCCTCCTGGGCTTTGCAGGGTGTTATTTGGCACCCCTTGGCATGACGGTGTACTATGCTTTTGTCCATAGTGCTTTCGATCAAACCTTTGCCGGAGCGGAAAATTTCCGCTATGTGGCTCAGAACACCTATTTCCGGCTGGGGCTGCAAAACCTGCTGGGGCTGGGCGGCTGCATGGTGGGCACGGCACTGCTGGTGGCATTCCTGCTGGCGCCGCTTTTGTGCCGTCACAAAAAAATGGCGCTGCCCGGCATGGCGGTGCTGCTGCTTCCGTTGCTGATTCCTTCCATCTCCGCCGTTTCCTTATGGGAACAGGTATTTGATACCAATTCGCTCCTTTCTCCGCTTTCCTCTCAACTGGCTCTGATCACCCTGTATCTGTGGAAATATGCCGGGGTGGCCGCCGTGCTTTTGTACACCGGGCTCAACAAAATCCCCCAGGATGTGTTGGATGCTGCCGCATTGGATGGCGCCGGAAAAATCCGCACCTATGTGTCCGTGCGCCTGCCGATAGCCGGCGGGTATGTGGGCGGTATGGTGATGTTTCTTATGATGTTCCTATTGCGCAGCTACAAGGAATGCTACCTTCTGTTCGGCGATTATCCGTCCCAAAAGCTTTACATGGTTCAGCATTACATGAATCACCAGTACATGAAAATGAATTTTCAGTATGTGGCCGCTTCGGCGGTCATACTGATGGCACTGGCACTTTTGGCATACGGCCTGTGTATTGTGCTGGTGAAAAGGAGAAGGGTGGCTGCGGTATGAGAACAATCAGTATGCTCGTCCTTGGCATGATTCTGATTCTTTTTGCTCTGCCTATTCTTCTTTTGATCACAGCGTCTTTTGTGCAGGGGGATTTGATGGCCTCGCTGAAGGGCAACGACGGTGAAATCCTCTTCACCCTTTCCCGGTGGAAGGAAGTCTTTGCCGATGAAAATATGATGCTTCGGTTTCAAAACTCCTTGAAGATCACCGGCTATTCTCTCCTGTTCAAGGTTCCGGTGGGCTTGCTTGGCGGATTGTTTCTGGCACGCAGTCATGGGAAAGGGGCAAAAATCCTGTTGGTTCTTATGCTTTTGATGCTGCTGCTTCCTTTCCAGAGCATCATGGTGCCCGTCTTCCGGTTCAGCAAATGGGCGCAACTGTATGACACCCATCTGGCGGTGATCCTTTTGCAGGTGTTTGCCCCGTTGGGGCCCCTTGTGGTATGGCTGCTGATCAGGCAGGTGCCCCGGGAACAATGGGAAGCGGCCCTGCTTGATTGCGCTTCCCAAACGAAAATCTTTTTCCGGGCCATTCTGCCCCAGCTGATCCCCGGTCTGGCGGTGCTTGTCCTTTTGTGCTTTGCGGAAAGCTGGAATCTGATAGAACAGCCGCTGATCCTTTTGCAGGATTCATCTCTTTTGCCGGCTTCCATGGCCCTGAACGATATGAAGGGCGCTGCTGCCAATTACGCCGGTGCTGTTATGTACAGCCTGCCCATCCTGATTCTCTACATTTTAACCGGTGCAGTTATATGCTTCGGAAAATATGATGTGATATAGTCAGAATACACTATTTAACTGAATATCCCAAATATTTGTCTGTCAGAGCAAAAAACCAGCCGTCTCCGGCTGGCTTTTGCTTGATGGCAGGGGATACCCCGCCACGACAATGCGGATGCTGCACGCTGGCGGGATATTTCTATATTCATTTCTGTTTCATCCCCTGAACTTCCGGATGACTGACAAGACTGTTTGCAGCCAGCCTTTTACAGAAACAGGAGGCGGTCAAACATCTGCGCCGTAATCCCACAGCAGCTGCCTGTCCTCATCGGACAGTCTGGAATCCGGATGCAGGTTCCGGAAATCACAGCCCATCACCTCCAGATTGGCCACATTCCGGATGGTATGGATGCATTCGAAGGTCTCCGCATCCCAGACTTTGGCGGTGCCGTCACGGGAAGTGGTAAGGATATAACGTCCGTCTGAACTGTAAACTGCAGAATTCACATAACTCGTATGCCCTTTCAGTGTGCTCAGTTCACGGAATGTAACCGCATCCCATATTTTCGCTATTTTGTCATCTGATGCCGTCACGATCCGTTTTCCATTCGGGCTGTATACAGCTGAATTTACACACTCTGTATGTCCAGCCAATGTACCCAATTCCTTGTAGGTCTCCGCATCCCAGATTATTGCTGTTTTATCATTATTCGATGCCGTAACGATCCTTTTTCCGTCTGGGCTGTATGCAACAGAATTCACAGAATGCATATGCTCTTCCAATGAGCCCAGTTCCTGAAATGTTTCCGCATCCCAGATCTTTGCCGTGTTTCCAAAGCTTTCTGTCATAATAATCCTTTTTCCGTCTGGACTGTATACAGCTGATTTCACAGGACCTACAGGCACTTCCAATATGCCCAGTTCCTGAAATGTTTCCGCATCCCAGATCTTTGCCGTGTTTCCAAAGCTTTCTATCGTAATAATCCTTTTTCCGTCTGGACTGTATACAGCTGACTCCGTAAAAAGTGCAAATATTTTCATTGAGCCCAGTGTCCGGAATGTCTCTGCATTCCATATCTTTAATGTGCTATCTCCTGATACTGTAACGATTCTTTTCCCGTCTAAGCTGTATTCAACTGAACGTACAGAACCCATGAACCCTTTGAATGCATCCAATTCCCGGAATGTGTCTGCATCCCATATCTTTGCTGCATTGTCCCACGATACCGTAATGATCCTTTTTCCATCAGGACTGTATACAACTGATTTCACTTTAGCCGTATGTCCTTCCAAAGCGCCTAGTACCCGAAAGGTTACTGCATCCCATATTTTTACTGTTCTATTCCACGATGCAGTTGTAACAATTCTTTTTCCATCTGGGCTGTATACAAACGATTCCGTAGAACTCTCGTGCCCTTCCAATGTTCCCACTTCTCGGAATGTGTCTGCATCCCATATCTTTGCTGTTTCATTATTCAATGCCGTAACAATCCTTTTCCCATCTGAGTTGTATGCAGCTGAAGACACTTTAACTTTACGACCTTCCAATGCACCCAATTCCAAGAAAGTTACTGCATCCCATATCTTTGCCAATCCATCCTCTGATATCGTAACAATCCTTTTTCCGTCTAGGCTGTATACGGCCGATTGTACAAAACCCATATGCTCTTTGAATGCATCCAATTCCCGGAATGTTTCCGCATCCCATATCCTTGCTATTCTATCCCTTGATACTGTTAAAATTCTTTTTCCATCCGGGCTGTATGAAGCTGAACTTACCCAATCTGAATGCCCTTCCAATGATCCTAATTCCTGGAATGTTTCTGCATCCCACACTTTTGCAGTTTTTTGATTTGATGCAGTAACGATCCTCTTCCCATCTGGGCTATAAGAAGCAGAATTTACTCGACCATTAAACCCTCCATCTTTTAATACTAATAGTACTTCTTCCTTTGGCAGCGTTGCTAATTCCTGGAGTCTTACTATACGTCCTACTTTCAATGTCCCAAGTATTTGAAAAGTTTCTACATCCCACACTTTCGCTGTACAATCATCTGCTGCCGTTACAATCCATTTTCCATTCGGGCAGTATGCAGCAGAGTTCACACGCTCCGTATGTCCTTCCAAGGTGCCCAGTTCACAGAAGGTTTCTGCATCCCAGATCCTGGCTGTTTGATCATTTGATGCCGTCACGATCCGTTTTCCATCCGGGCTGTATACGGCTGATTTCACAGAACCCATATGTCCTTCCAATGTGCCCAGTTCCAGAAGTGTTTCCGCATCCCATATCTTGGCTGTTCCATCCTCTGATGCCGTTACGATCCGTTTTCCGTCCGGGCTGAATGCAACTGAATTCACTGTATCCGCATGCCCCATCGGCATGAAAAGTTCCCTTTGCAGTTTGGCGCCGGAAAAACTGGCAGCGCAGCCCCGCTTGCCCGGGTGATGTCTGTTCAGCCGGATCATGGTCAGGTCCAGCCGGGAAAAATCCTCGCCGCACAGGTCCTGACGCACTTCCTTCAGCACCTGGATCAGGTTCCACAGGGCATAGCTGTTCTGCTCGTCAAAATGCCCTCTGTACACATCCATGGCCAGGGGGATCAGGTTCCGGTTGTTGGGTTTTGTTTTTTCTGGCACATTGTAATGCCAATTGCCTTCATCGTCCTGCCAGGGCTTGTTGTGATGCTCTCCTGCCGCTTCGCCCAGCATCTGCCGCACTGTGAAGCCAAGGGGTTTTTCGGAAAGCTCGCTGTTCAAAAAGGCATAGGCCGCATCCCGGTCCGCCCAGCTGCAGACTACGCCGATCCACAGGGCGTTCATCATATGCAGCGCAGCAAAATAATCCCGCACATGCTGGTGAATGAAGCTGTAGTTATATTTGCCGTCATCCACCAGAATGCCCAGCACGGAAGAGGCAAGCAGGCAGAATTGCTGCACTGCCCCGTTGCCGGTGCCAATAAGGGCCTTCAGCTGCTCCGCAACGGATGCGGTGCTGGACAGGGAGCCCTTTTTCTTGTACTTGGGAAACGCCTGCTGACCAAACCGGCCGCAGACGGAGGTGGGAGACGTGTTTTCCAGAATGGAGCAGATCGCCTCTTCCGCCTGATGGAAGGTAACGCTGAACAGGTTGTTTTTCTCCATGTACCGGCCCAGCGCAGCCAGCAGAAAATCAATGATGAAAAACTGCATGGGCGCTGTCAGGCGAAGATTGGGCTTTCCCTTTGCACTGCGGTCCAATTCCTCCTCCACCTGTCCCAGACGGTTCCGCATGCTGTAAGGAAGGTCATAATCCCCCAATAGCTTTCCTTTTTCGGAAAAGAAGGTATGCAGAATTTCACCCTGGGTGGTGATGCCCGCCTTTTCCTTCAGGCGGATATACATGGTCAGAAACAAAGGAATGCGCAGGGTGTCCAGCAGGGCCCTGTTGCCCATCACCTCTTCTATTTCGCTTTGGGGAACTTTACCGTCAAGGTAGGTTCTGATGGCTGTGTCTTCAATACCGGTCAGCTGCCAGCGGGTGATATTTTTTCCCTGCACAGCCCCATCATCCGCACGGCCAGTGAGCACGATCTGCACATTGGGGCAGGTTTTCATGATGTCGTTAATTTCTTCAACGATCATATCGTAAACCGTTCTATGCCTCTCCCGTTCGCCTGTTTCCTTTCCATTTTCTGTAGGCTTAATCACCAGTTCCGTCCGGCTCACTTCATTCAGTCCATCCAGAAGCAGCAGATACTGGGGCGGTTTATTCTGTTTTCCCAGCAAGGCTTTGACAGGTGTTACTGTTGTCTGCGGATCCGCAATGAACGCTTCTTCCGTTTCCTCCACTTCTGCCTGCGTCACCTGTTTCACCGTCCGGTCCTGACGGATCTGCCGGTATATGGCGCGGTAAATAAAAGTGGATGTGCCATTGGCGTACAGCCGTCCGGCTGTATCCGGGGCTTTGGAAAGCTCCACAAACAACGGGATCTGCGCTGCTTCGGAGTATTGTGTGTTCTGATATGCCTTTTCCATGATGTGGATCAGGCTGGTGGTTTTACCGATGCCGCCTTCACCCACCAGATAGATGTGGTTTTCCGTTTTTGTCAGCGCATCAAATAGCGGCAGCTTTTCCCCTTCCGGCTTGGCAGAAGGGGTTTGCTGCTGCTGCACCATGGAAGGGAATTCTTCCTCTTCCTCTTCTTCCGGCACATCCGTGGACAGCGCATGGGGGAAAATGGTTTTTGAAATATCCAGCGAAGCAAACCGACGACCCGGCTGACGGTTTTCCCTTAGCCAACGGCGGCCTGCATTCCACATATTATGATGGGTGACCCGGGTGACAGACTCCAGGATCTGTCTGAGTTCCTTCTCGTCCGGAAGACTGCTTTTTAATTGAATCCGATTTGGTTTGGACAGGTCAAACACTTCCGCAGGCCAGGTTTCTGCCTTGGGAAGCACAACTTGCACCTGCTGTTTGCCTTCGGATGGATCATCCGGATTCACATCCCTGTACACATGCTGCGGTACAACCAACGTATACATTCTGTTTTTATCCAGATCGTGCGTATAGTTTTCGCACGCAATTTTCATTTCTTCCAAAACCCAGTCTTTTTCGTCCGTGCGGAACCTGAACACGTCCGGCGTGGCGATCAAAAGATAATTGGGGGCTTGCCGCAAGGCATTTTCAATCCGCAGGGTAAAGTCCTCCCCGCTCTTGATCTCTTCCGTATCAAAAAAGACTGAAAGCCCTTTGGCACGCAGATTATTTGCTACAAACGCTGCCAATTCCGCACCGTCAGACCGGCGATAGGAGATAAAAACATCATAAATCGGCATTCGTAAATCCTCCTGCTTCTGAAACTGATTCACAGGTTATATATCGAAATTCCGTATGTATTCATGAAATATCAACATTTTCAGATCAATTGGTTCTGCTGATCATTGATGCAACGGAACCTGATGATTCATTCTGACGGCAGTTGATCTTTAGTTTCATTATAAGATATTTGGAATATTTGTCAATCAATGCTTGTTCTGCTCAGATGAATATTTACACAATCAATCCATTTACACTGCTTGCAGCTTTGGATTGCTCGGTCAGATACCAAGATGCATGTGTTGGTTTTTTTGTTTATGTGCAGCAATCCGCTTTCCAATATGCGCAGCAGCATAATATTTATTATGCATATTTGAATATAATGTGAAATGAAGTATTTGCCCCATATTCGTTCTCAAAAAAACAAAAGAGGGGGCCGTGTACGATTACACGGCCCCCTCTCTTATTTTCTCTTATTTTCAGATTCTTTCTTCTCAGATATTTTTCGGTTTCAAGATAAAAATCTCCTTGACAATAAGCTTTCTCTTGCGGCCTTTTCCCCCGGATGCAAAGCATCCGGCAGGCGGCTGAAAGCCGCCCAGCCCGTGGGGTGGCGGGGCCACACCCATTTCGCAATATTACAATCGTTTTTTGCAAACGGGTTTGTGCGTGGCGGCAGATAATACCTAAGCCCCAGCGGGAAACTGTTTGTTCGCCCGGCCAACCACTTCCGCAGGTGGGTCCAGGGGCAATGCCCCTGGTGGGGGGGGAGGGGGCAACGCCCCGCACGGTTCCTTACCCCTGCGGCTGGTTGATTTTTTCCAGCAGATCGGAGAAGCTCATGTCTTCCATGCGGCGGATATTTTCCGGGGCACGGGCGGCATTCTTGCGGCAGATGGCGGCATAATCGCAGAATTCGCAGGGGCCCATATCCCCCTTGCCGCAAAGGGGAGCGGCTTCGATGAGGCCGCTGTGCATTTTTTCCGAAAGCTGGGCGGCGCAGGAAGCGGCATGACGGATGAGGCCGTGCAGGTCGGAAAGGGAGGCGGCCATGCTGCGCTTGTCGAAGGTGCCGTCCTTCAGCACCATTTTGGGCAGGGACAGGGGCTTTTCGCCGTTATCCATCTTCTGCAGGATGGCAACGTCCTTGAGCACCACGCCCTTTAGCTGCAGCATTTTGGCCAGCTCTTCTTCAATATCGTTTACTTCCTTTTCGGTGGCCAGCAGCGGGTCTGCCACGTGCATATAGAAGGCACCGGCGGGCTGAGCCTCTTCCTCCATGGAAAGGGCGGCTTTCAGGTACAGCAGCAGCTGCAGCTGGGCACCCCAGAAAATCTGGGCGGGCTGCAGCCTGGTGTTGCCGGATTTGTAGTCCACCACCCGAAGGTACACCCCTTCGTCCCCGGCGTAGCGGTCAATGCGGTCAATGATGCCGCGGATGTACACCACGCTGCCGTCTTTCAGCGTGACGGGGATGGGGGGGATGCCGTTTTCATAGCCGAAGCGCACTTCCGCCCGGATGGTGGCAAAATCGCTTTGCCGGGCGGATTTGGTAAAGGTCCAGGCCACGCGCTTGAGCACCTTTCGGTACTTTTCACCAAGGGCTCGCATCCGGGCGCTGTCGCCCATGACGCCGGAAAGGTGCTGCTCAAAAAGGGGCTGGGCCGCCTGGTCAATCAGTGCATCGCAGGTTTTCTTGTCGATATGGGGCCATTTGGGGATGGAGGGCAAAAGACGCGTGAAGCCTTCCAGCGCGCTGTGATAAAAATTACCGGCGTCAATGGGGGTCAGTGTCCATTCCTTGCGGGGCTGGGGAGACAGGCCCATTTCCACAAAATGCTTGTAGGGGCACACAGCAAAGCTTTCCAGCCTGCTGACGGACATGATGCGCTCCATAAACAGGTTGTGGGTCACTTCCCGGGGCAGGGGAGCGGCGTTGTTTTCCGGCAGGAATGATTGCTGCAGCGAAAGGGCACGGGGGCGGCTTTCTTCCCGGCTGCACAGGTATTTCCACGCTTCCAGCCATTCGCCGGAAAGGCCCCGGCGCATTTCCAGGCCCATCATGTTCAGGGCGGGGCCCAGGGCCAGGGGCGAAGAAACGGGGTTTTTCTGCATCATGCCCCCTTCTTCCGCAAGGGCAGGGAACATTTTTCTGATGGTGCGGATGCCGCTGTAGGGGCGCAGCGCTGTGCCGTCCTGGGTGGCCAGGGCGTAGGAAAGATACAGCTTTTCCGTGGGTGCAATCAGGCATTTCCATACGTCCAGCTGCTTTAATTGGTCCTGCCCCTCATCGGAAAGGGACAGGTAGGCCTGCAGCGCATTTTCCATGTGCTGCTGCTCATCTGCGGATAGCAGGGAAGTGCGGCCGGCGGCGACCAGGCTGTCGGTGAGGTTTGCGGCGAAAAGCACTTTGGGCCGGCTGAGGGGCAGGCTTCCGATGCGGCCGCACATGACGCACCGGGCATTGGGGGGCAGGGAGGAAAGATCGCAGCTTTCCAGGCCCGCTTCCAGGGCGACGGAGAGCCTGGCGGCGGATATTTTGCCGTCCTGCCACAGGGCGTGGGCTTGTTCCAAGAGCCGCAGTATCACCTGCCATACCTGGCGGCACTGTACCGCCTCCGCCGGCATATCCCGGGCCAGTAATTGCTCCTGATTGTATAAAAGGGCGGCGTACACCTGAGTTTCCTCCAGGTAGCGGAACAGGTGGGTGAGGGCATCCCGGGGGGATGCTGCTTCCTTCAGGCCCTGGCGCAGCTTTTCCATGGCCGGGATGAGCATCAGCCGGGCTTCTTCCGCATCGGCCTTTTCCTTTTCTTCGCCCCGTTCAAAGGGGGACAGCCATTTTTTGCCCCGGATACCGTGGGAAATGAGATAGTTTTCCAGCTGCCAGCACTGCCTGTCCATCAGCGGCGCATAGCCGGACTTGAGCACATTCAGCATTTCGTTTTCCGGGTAGCCCTCCGCCAGGGCACGCAGGGATGCAATCAAAAACCGGGCGGCGCCGTGGCGGGCGGCAGGCAGCTTCTGCCCCACGTAGCAGGGAATGCGGTAGGAGGAAAGCACTTCCTGCAGCGTGCCGGAAAAGCTTTCGTCCCCCAGTACTACCGCCATATCCGCAAAATCCATGCCCTTTTCGTGCAGCCGCAGCATTTCCCCGGCAATGAAATGGGCTTCGAAATAGGGGGTGGGGGCGGCATAGAGCCGCAGGGCGTCCTGGGGAGCGTGAAAGGGAAGGGGGGGCAGGGAAAGGAAATGGGAAGAGAGGTGCTGCAGGGCAGGGCTTTTTTCTGCGGGCACATCCTTCAATTGGTTGATGCGGCAGGAAATACCCATCTCTTCCGCTTCTTTTTTCAGCCGCAGGGCGCTTTCCCATACCGGGGCAAAAGCGCTTTCCCGGGACAGCACCAGCAGCGCTTCCGTGTGTATACTTTCCCGGGCCAGGGCGCAGATGAGCCGCATCATTTGCCCGATGAATACGTCAAAGCCCCACACGCACACGGCAGCACCCCTGGCTACGCCGCTTTGGGGCAGGCGGCGGAGCATGCTGTCCGTTACGTCTTCGCCGTCCACAAACTGGCCCTGCAAAAGGGCGGTGTAGGCGTTGTAGATGCGGGTCAGGTCGGCAAATTTTTCTTTTTTTGCGCCCTCTTCCAGGGAGGCGGTGTATTGGGCCATCTCTTCCGTGGAAATGCCGGCCTGTTTGAAATTGGCAATGAGGGCGGAGATGCGCTGGATGAAGCCCTGCTTATTGGCGGCGGAGCGGAAGTATTGCAGGTTGTTTTTTTCGTCCATCAATACTTTGGCCAGGGCGATCTGCTTGCCCCGGTCGTCAATGCGGGTAAGGCCGTCCTGGCCGGCAGCGGCAAACACCCTTTCCGTCAGCCGGGAAGGGGAGAGCACTTCAATATCAAAAAAGCCGGGGGCGGCCAGGCCTTCGATCAGGTCCCGTTCAGTCTGGAGGGTATACTGCTCCGGTACAATCACCAGCACTTTCTGATATTCACGGCACAGGGAAAACAGCCTTTCCTGCAGCGCGTCCCGGCTGCCGCCATAGATATGCAGCATATGCATCCCTCCTTTTTTGCTGCCTATATGGTATCACATTTTGCGCAATTGGAAAAGGGAAAATAATTTTGGAAAATGCCCGCCAACCGGGCCGTTTTTTGCTTGTTTTTTTGGCTGGATGCGGTTATAATGATAAAATCCGGAAAAATAGTATTTCCGGAAGAAACGAAAGCTGTAACAAGGAGGTTTTGGAACATGGAAAACGAAGTTGTACGCACAAATTTCATCTGGGACGCCATTGACCAGGATTTGGAGGCGGGGCGCTACCAGCAAGTGCACACCCGTTTCCCTCCCGAACCCAACGGATATATGCACATCGGCCACTGCAAGGCCCTGATTATGGACTTCCTGACCGCTGAAAAGTACGGCGGCAAGTGCAACCTGCGCTTTGACGATACCAACCCCGCCAAGGAAGACACCGAATATGTGGAGGCCATCAAGCGGGATATCAACTGGCTGGGCTTCCATTGGACGGGCGGCTTGTATTACGCCAGCGATTATTACGATAAGTGCTACGAAATTGCCGAAGACTGGATCAAGCGGGGCCTGGCCTATGTGGACGAACTGACCCCCGACCAGATGCGGGAATACCGGGGCACCTTGACCCGGCCCGGCAAGAACAGCCCCTTCCGGGACCGGCCCTGGGAAGAAAGCCTGGATTTGTTCCGCCGGATGAAGATGGGCGAGTTCCCCGAAAAGAGCCTGACGCTCCGCGCCAAGATTGATATGGCATCCCCCAATATCGTCATGCGGGACCCTGCCATGTACCGTATTCTGTACAAGGAACACTGGCGCACCGGCAATAAGTGGTGCATCTATCCCATGTACGACTTTGCCCATCCCATCGGTGACGCTTTGGAAGGCATCAGCCATTCTTTGTGCTCCCTGGAATACGAAATCCACCGGCCCCTGTATGACTGGGTGGTGGAAAAGGCGTCCAATATGCTGCCCGCCCGTCCCCGGCAGATTGAATTTGCACGGCTGAACATGACCCAGACCGTCATGAGCAAGCGCAAACTCCGTGCCCTGGTGGAAGGCGGCTATGTGAAGGGCTGGGACGATCCCCGGATGCCCACATTGAGCGCCCTTCGCCGCAGGGGCTATACCGCCGCTGCCATCCGCGATTTCGTCAGCCGTATCGGCCTTTCTAAAGCGGATTCTGTGGTGGATACCGCCATGCTGGAAGCCTGTGTGAGGCAGGACCTGGACGATAAGGCCCTGCGTGCCATGGCCATTCTGCGGCCTTTGAAAGTGGTGCTGACCAACTGGAATGACGGCGAAGTGAAGGAAATTGAGATGGAAAACCATCCCAAGCATCCCGAAATGGGCACCCACACCGTGAAGTTCGGCAAGGAACTCTATATCGACCAGGAAGACTTCATGGAAGTGCCTGCCCATAAATTCCAGCGCATGTATCCAGGCTTCGAAGTGCGGCTCAAGGGCGCTTACATTGTCAAGTGCGAAGGCTGCAAGAAGGACGAAGACGGAAACATTGTGGAAGTGTACTGCACCGTGGACTTTGATTCTGCTTCCGGCACCGAAGGCGCCAACCGCAAGATCAAGGGCAAGGTGCTGCACTGGGTAAGCGCAGAGGACGCCGTGGAATTTGAAGCCCGGCTGTATGACCCCCTGCTGAGCGACGATGGGGAGGTGGAAGAAACGGCTGAAGAAGCCGTGGCGGAAGCCGCAGCCGACGTGGAAGAAACGGAAGACGGCGAAGAAGAAATGAGCGCCCTCACCCGTTCCGACTACGATTTCCTCAAGACCGTGAACAAAAACAGCCTGACGGTTTTGAAGGGCGTGGCCGAACCTTTCATCAAAGAATGTGAAAACGGTACCACCTTCCAGTTTGTCCGGGTGGGCTATTTCTGCAAGGATCCCGATTCCACCGACGCCCTGCCGGTGTTCAACCGCACGGTGGGCCTCAACGGCATCAAGCTGGGCTAAAAAGTATCACGGGAAGAGTGTTTGTCTTGTAACTTTGTTTTTCCCGAATTGGTTTTCAGAGGGAGCGCGAGGGAGGCACTTTTGCCTCAAAAGTGCTTCCCTCGCAAAAAACTTAGGAGGTTTTACCATGGAAGTACGTACTCGTTTTGCGCCGTCACCCACCGGGTTTATGCACCTGGGCGGCTTGCGCACGGCGCTGTATAATTATCTGTTTGCCAAGAAGCACGGCGGCAAGTTCATCCTGCGCATTGAGGACACGGACCAGGAGCGGTTCGTGGAAGGCGCTACGGAAGTGATTTACGACACGCTGAAGGGCTGCGGCATGGATTGGGACGAAGGCCCCGATATCGGCGGCGATTATGGCCCCTATATCCAGTCTGACCGCAAGGATATGTACCTGCCCTACGCCAAGGAACTGGTGGAAAAGGGCGCTGCCTATTATTGCTTTTGCACCAAGGAAGAGTTGGACGAGCGCCGTGCCGCTGCGGAAGCAAGGGGCGAAGTGTTCAAGTATGACAAGCACTGCATGCATCTTTCAAAGGAAGAAGTGCAGCAGAAGCTGGACGCAGGCGTGCCCTACGTGATCCGGCTGAACTGCCCCACCGACGGGGAGAGCAGCTATGAGGACGTGGTGTTCGGCAAGATCACCTTCCCCAATGACACCCTGGACGATATGGTGCTCATCAAGCAGGACGGCATGCCCACCTATAATTTCGCCAACGTCATTGACGACCATCTGATGGGCATCACCCACGTGATGCGGGGCATGGAATATCTGTCCTCCACCCCCAAGTACAATCTTTTGTACAACGCTTTCGGCTGGGAAATTCCGCAGTACATTCACCTGACCACCGTCATGCGCGACGCCCAGCATAAGCTGAGCAAGCGGGACGGCGACGCCTATTACAGCGACTTTATTGACAAGGGCTACCTGAAAGAAGCACTGATCAATTACCTGGCCCTGGTTGGCTGGAACCCCGGGGATGACCGGGAGTTCTTCACCATGGACGAACTGGTGGAAGTGTTCGATGTGCACCGGCTGAACAATTCCCCCGGCATCTTTGACGTGAACAAGCTGGACTGGATGAACGCCCAGTACATTGCTAAAATGGACTTTGACGCTTACCTGGAAATGGCCACCCCCTGGTTTGACAAGGTATTGGCCGGCAAGGGCATGGATTACAAGCGGCTGGCGGAACTGATGCAGAGCCGCACGGAAGTATTTGGCCGCATTCCCGATATGATCCGCTTCCTGGCCGAAATGCCGGAATTCAGTGATGAGCTGTACTTCCATAAGAAAATGAAGTGTGACGCCCAGGTGGCCAAGGAGAACCTGGAAATGGTGCTGCCTGTGATGGAAGGAATTGAGGACTGGAATGAACAGAACATCCACGATATCGTGATGGCTGCCATTCAGGAAAGCGGCAAGAAGAACGGCGCTGTTTTGTGGCCCCTTCGCATTGCCATTTCCGGCCAGGCCAATACCCCCGGCGGTGCTTTCGAAATTGCGTATCTGCTGGGTAAGGACGAAACCATCTGCCGCATGAAGGATTCCCTGGCGAAACTTGGGTAAAATCGCGCTTGTATTTCCCGGGAAGATTTGCTATAATGCAAGTAACTGAGGAGGTGCGTTAAAAATGAAATCCATTCCCATCAAGCTCAGCTATGCTGAAGAAGTGAAAGCCTTCGTCAACACCGTGAACCGCTATCCCTACGAAGTGGACCTGCGTGCAGGCCGCCATGTGGTGGACGCCAAGAGCATCCTGGGCATCTTCAGCCTGGATCTTTCCAAGCCCATCACGCTGGATGTGTACACGGACGATTGTGATGACCTGGTGCAGGATATTCAGCCCTTCACCATCAAATAAGAATCACAAAAGAATGCAGCTGCTGTTTCATGCAAACGGCGGCTGTTTCTTTTTTTATGCCTTTTTGCATACATTGGCAAAAAAGGAGGCGGGAATATGGCAGGCTTTCTTCCGGAGGAAATCAGAACGGGCAAAATGCGGGTGGTGCTGGTGGGAAATGGGGAAGCGCTGGTGGAGCAGCACCGGGGCTTGATATCCTACGAAACGGAGGAGATTGTGTTTCGCATGCTCAAGGGGCAGGTGCGGCTGCAGGGGGAGGGGATGGTGATTGCTTCCTTTGGCGCCATGGACGCCCGGGTGGAGGGAAAAATCAAGGGCGTTTTTCTGGAGGCAGAGGCATGAAGGGATGGGCACGGCTGCGGCTGGAGGGGCTGGGAGCGGAAAAATTGCTGAACACCCTTTTGCAAAAGCAAATCAGGGCAGCGTATATAAAAAGAAGCAAAAGAAGGGGTATTGATCTGTCCGTGCCTGTGGATAAGCAAAAGCAGGTGGAAATGCTGGCGCAGGAAAAGGGCTTTTCGGTGACGGTATTAAACGGCGGCCTGCGGCAGATGCTATATGGTATGAAAAAGCGCTGGGCGCTGGGGGCGGGGCTTGCGCTGGGGCTTTGTCTGGCGGCACTATCGCTGCAGTTTGTGTGGCTGGTGGAAGTGGAGGATGCGGGAAAATACGCCGGGGAAGTGCGGCTGTTTTTGCAGGATGAGAATATCCGAAGCGGCATACTGCAAAGCAGCGTGGATGCAGCTTATCTTCAGGAAAAGCTGCAGTGGCGGCTGCCCAAAGTGAAATGGGTGTGGGTAAAGCAGGAAGGGGTGCGGCTGCGTATCCGGCTGGAGGAAGGCGTGGCAGCCCGGGAGCAGCCTGCCGCTGCGGGGGATGTGGTGGCGGCTATGGACGGCGTGGTGGAAAGGCTGACGGTATTTTCCGGCACAGCGGCCTGCAAGGAAGGGGATGCGGTGCAAAAGGGCCAGGTGCTGATCTACGGCTGGGAGGAGGACAAGGAAGGGAACAAAACCCCGGTGCAGGCAGCGGGTGAGGCCATGGCACGGGTGTGGGCGGAAAAAACCATCCGGATGCAAACCTGGGAAATGGTCACCCAGCCCACCGGCCGGGAAGAAAGCCGTATGCTGTACAAAACCCCCTTTGGCACCTTTACCTTCGAACAGGAGCCGGATTATCTGATGGCGGACAGGGTGTGGGAAACCTATGCCATGCCAGGGGCGTGGCTGCCGGTGCAATTGATCAGGGAAAGGTTTGTGGAGTGCAGCGGCGAGTATACGCAAAGGGAATGGGAGCAGGTGACACTGGAAGCGGAAAAAGCGGCAAAAGAAGCGCTGGTCCGGGCCTGGCCGGAGACGGCGGATATTGACAAATCCATAAAAATTAGTATGATAGAGAGGGGCATTATCGAAGTTGCGGCCACGGCCGAACTGAAACGGGATATTGCCCAGTATGGCCAAGCGCCTTAAGGAGATGCACTTTATTGCAGTTGTCATTGGAAAATATGGAAACCTACCTGGCCCTCTTTGGCATGAACGACCGGAACATGGCCGCCCTGGAGCAGGAAATGGAAGTATCCGTTTCCCTGCACGGCAATGAGCTTCACATCCGCGGGGAAGAGGAAAATGTTGCCCTTTCGGAGCGGGTGATTGAAAAGCTGATTGAAATGCTGAAAAATGGCGAAATGATCGATGCCTCCCGCATCCGCTATGCCGCGGCCCTGGCCCGGGAAGGCAGGCTGGAGGAGATCAGCGAAATTCTGGGGGACGTGGTGGCCATCACCCACCGGGGACGGCGTATTCAGTGCAAAACCCTGGGCCAGAAGGAATATGTGGCCGCCGTGCGCAAAAACGAGCTTACCCTGGCGGTAGGCCCTGCCGGCACCGGCAAAACCTATCTTGCCATGGCGATGGCTGTGGTGGCCATGCGCAATAAAGAGGTGGAGCGCATTGTGCTCACCCGGCCTGCGGTGGAAGCGGGGGAAAAGCTGGGGTTTCTGCCCGGGGATATGACCCAGAAGGTGGACCCCTACCTGCGCCCGCTTTATGATGCGCTGTACGAAATGATGGGCGTGGAAAGCTATCAGCGGATGGTGGAGAGGGGCACGTTGGAAATTGCGCCCCTGGCCTTCATGCGCGGCCGCACGCTCAATGACGCCTTTATCATTCTGGACGAAGCCCAGAACACCACCTGCGAACAGATGAAAATGTTTCTCACCCGCCTGGGCGCCGGCAGCCGCTGCATTGTCACCGGCGACGTAAGCCAGATTGACCTGCCCAGGGGCAAGAAAAGCGGCCTGATTGAGGCCATGGAAGTACTGAAGGATATTCCCGGCATCAGCATTGTGGAGCTGAGCAACAAAGACGTTGTGCGCCACGAGCTGGTGCAGAAGATTGTCCGGGCGTATGAAGCCTGGGAAGCAAAGGAAGGGAAGGGCCATGAAGCCTGAAAAGAAGCTGAGCCTGAAAAAGCGCTTATCGGCGTTTATCCGCTCTCCGCTGGCCATGCGGCTGATGATCTGCGTGCTGGGCACGGCCGTTCTGATGCTCATTTATGTGGCGGCTATTGTACCGGTGCGGTATGACCTCAGGGTGGGCATGGTGCCTGGTGCCACCATTGCCGCCACCAAGGATGTGGAGGATATCCTGGCCACCGAAACCAACCGCAAAAAGGCGGCCAATGCCGTCACCCCTACCTACCGCTATCAGGAAGGCGTGACGGAGGAGGTGCTGTCCAACTTTGATATCATTTACAGCGAGCTGCGAATGGTGAGCCAGTACGCCCAGACGCTGCCGGAGCAGTCTTCTACCCGGGTGTACACCAAGGAAGAATTGGACTATGCCCGCTCCCTCCTTTCCAAATTGTATCTGATGGATTATCAATTGACCGCTGTGATGCGGGCTGATCCGGCGGAGCTGGAGGATGCCTATACCCTGCTGCACACCACCATCCAGTCCACCATGATCAACCGTGTTACGGAGGGCCAGGAGGCAGCAGCCAGGACCAATATCCGCCAGATCGTCAACTACCGCATGAGCATCGCCCTGAGCCAGTATATGGCCCCGCCGGTGCTTTCCGCCTGCATTCAGCCCAACATGGTGATCGACCAGGAGGCCACCGAAGCTGCCCGGGAAGAAGCCCGCAATGCCGTGGAGCCGGTGGTTTATAAGCAGGGGCAGAATATTGTGGTCAAGGGCGAAGGCCGCATCACCCAGAACCAGCTGAATATGCTGTCCTCCCTGGGCCTGCTTTCCGACAGCGGCGTGGACGGGCAGATGTACCTGGGCGCTGCGGTGATGGTTTTGACGGTAGTCATCGTGATGCTGTGGCTGATGCGCTTTGGCACCGATGTGTTTTCTTCCTGGAAGAAGCTGCTGATTTTGTTTATTGCCATGATCCTCACCCTGGCGCTGAGCGTGGCGGCCAGGCTGGTGAATGTATATCTGGCACCGGTGCTGCTGACAAGCCTGGTGGTGACGGCGCTGCTGGGCCTCAGGGCCGGTGTGGTGAGCAATGCGGCCATGACGGTGCTGGTGGCATCCCTGGCCGCCGGCGGCAGCCAGGCTTACGGTGAAGTGATGACGCTGATTCTGCTTACCGGCCTGATGGGAGGCACAGCCAGCGCCCTGGTGCTGAAAAAGAAGGCCACCAGGCTGCAAGTGATGCTGGCGGGCCTCAGCGCCTGTGCGGTGGGCTTTATGGCCAATATGGCCATGGGCCTGATGACGGCGGACCAGCTTTCCGGCTCTCTCAATAATGCCCTTTGGTGCGCCGGCGGTGCGGTGATTGCCATTTTGCTCACCATCGGCTTGCAGCCGTTGTTGGAAACCATTTTCAACCTGCCCACCCCCATGAAGCTGATGGAGCTTTCCAACCCCAACCAGCCCCTGCTTCGAAAACTGATGCTGGAAGCGCCGGGCACCTATCACCATTCCATCATCGTGGCCAACCTGGCCGAGGCTGCGGCGGAAGCCGTGGGGGCCAACCCCCTGCTGGCCCGTGTGGGCGGCTATTACCACGATATCGGCAAATTGAAGCGGCCCTCCTATTTCAAGGAAAACCAGACCGGCGAAAAGAACGCCCATGACAATACCGACCCTTATGTTTCCGCCGCCATCGTCACCGCCCATACCATGGACGGCGTGGCCATGGGCCGTGCCCACCGCCTGCCCACGGAGGTGCTGGAAATGATCGGCAGCCACCACGGCGATACGCCGGTGATGTATTTCTACCACAAGGCCGTGCAGCTGGCAAGCGACGGCGAAATGGTGGATATGGACACCTTCCGCTACGACGGCCATCCCCCCAAGAGCGCGGAAGCGGCCATTCTGATGCTGTGTGATACCATCGAGGCTGCCGTACGCACCCTGCAAAATCCCACCCCCGAAGCCATGGAAGAATTTATTGTGAAGCTGGTGCGGGGCAAGCTGGAGGACGGCCAGCTGAGCGACTGTCCCCTGACGCTTCGGGATATTGACAAAATCTGCGCTGCGGTCACCACGGTGCTTTCCGGTGTGTTCCATGAGCGCATTGAATACCCCGAAATGAAGCAGACCAATCAGCAGCGCATCATCCATGCCGTGCAGGAAGAAAAGGAAGCGGCAGCCCAGGATGCGGTTGCGGCGGAAACCCAGGAAGAAGAAAGCACGGTGGAAGTGAATCTGCTGGTGCCGGAGATGGAAGCGGAGCCGCTGCCGGTGCTGGAGCTTCCCAAGGAAGAACCGGTGCCGCTATTGGATCTGGAACAATTGCAGATTGAACCCCTGCCTGTCAAGGAAGAATACCGGCAGGAAGCGCCTGCAGCAGAGGAAGCGCAGCAGGAACAACAGCCCGAAGCCCCGGCACAGCCTGCCCCGGGAGAAGAGAGCGAAGAAGCATGACAACATCACTTGTGATTGACTGGGCCGTGGAAGCGGTCAACGGGGCAGAGGAGGGGCTGCAGAAGGCCTTTTGCGCCTGCATGGAAGCAGAGGGCATCACGCTGCCTGCCTATGCCCAGCTTCTGATCACCGATGATCAGGAAATCCACCGGCTGAACCGGGAATACCGGGGGGTGGACCGGGCTACGGATGTATTGTCCTTTCCTTCCACATCGGCCCATCCCGGCCATACCCTGGGGGAAAACCAGCACCTTTTGAAAAGGGAAATTGACGAAAGCGGCTCCTGCTTCCTGGGGGATATCATTATCTCCCTGGAAAGAGCGAATGAGCAGGCCAGGGAATTCGGCCACAGTCCCCAGAGGGAATTGACCTACCTCACCGTTCATGCCCTTTTCCATCTCATGGGATACGACCACATGGAGGAAGAGGATAAAAAACAAATGCGGGCCATGGAGGACAAGGTGATGGAACGTCTTGGCGTTACCAGAGTGACGGATGAAGAGCTGATCGAAAAGGCCAAAGAAGCCATGCAGTTTGCCTATGTGCCCTATTCCCACTATCGGGTGGGGGCGGCGCTGCTGGCCAAAGACGGCCGGATTTTCACCGGCTGCAATATTGAAAACGGCTCCTACGGCGCCACCAACTGCGCCGAGCGCACCGCGCTTTTCAAGGCGGTCAGCGAAGGGGTAAGGGAATTTGCCGCCATTGCCGTTACGGCGGAAAAATCCGCCCCCTGGCCCTGCGGCATCTGCCGGCAGGCGCTGAACGAGTTTTCGCCGGATATCCGGGTGATTGTGGCCTGGCAGGATCAGGTGGAAAAAGCAACGCTTACCGATCTTCTGCCCCACGGCTTTGGCCCGGGCAACGGCACATTGGATTATTTAGGGAAGGAATAACGAAAGAAAATGAGTAAGGAATTTCATTCCGGTTTTGCTACCATCGTGGGCCGCCCCAATGTGGGCAAATCCACCCTGCTGAACACGTTGGTCGGGGAAAAGGTGGCCATCGTGTCCAACCGTCCCCAGACCACCCGCAATCGGGTGATGGGCGTGATGGGCGGCGAAATGAGCCAGATCGTCTTTGTGGATACCCCCGGTATGCATACCCCCCGCACCAAGCTGGGGGAATTCATGGTGAAGAGCATTGAAGAAGCCATGGAAGGCATCGACGCCCTCCTGGTATTGGTGGACGTCACCGCCATCGGTCCTCATGACCGTTCCATCGTGGAACAGATGAGCAAGAAAAAGGTATATAAGCTGCTGGTGCTCAATAAGATTGACCTGGTGGAGCCCAAGGACCTGCTTACCATTATTGACAGCTTCAAAAACGCCGGCTATGACGGCATCATGCCCATCAGCGCCAAAACCGGAGACGGTGTGGATCAGATCCGGCAGGAACTGACTGCCCACCTGCCCGTGGGCCCCAAGTATTTCCCCGACGATATGCTCACCGACCAGCCCGAGCGGGATATCTGCGCGGAACTGATCCGGGAAAAAGCGCTGCGGAACCTGCGGGATGAAGTGCCCCACGGCGTGGGCGTGGAAATGATGGCCATGAAAAAGGAAAACGACAATTTCATGGAAATTGATGCCACCATCTACTGCGAGCGCGCCTCCCACAAGGGCATCATCATCGGCAAAAAAGGCTCCATGCTGCAAAAAATCGGCCAGGAAGCAAGGCAGGATATTGAAGCGCTGCTGGGCCTGCATGTGAATCTGCAATTGTGGGTGAAGGTGCGTCCCGGCTGGCGGGACAGCGCCGATGACCTGAAAACCCTGGGCTATGTGCAAAACCGCTGAAATTCCTGAAATTTTGGCGAAAAAACCCTTGACATTCCCGCAAAAAGGGTCTATAATACATCTGTTTCAAGCAGAAGCTGCCCGCTTCTCTCCGATGCGAATTTCGTTTTGCACGGGAATGGCATTTCAATTGTGATGCAATGGACGGGTAGCTTTACCCCGTCCATTTTTATTTGGACAAAACCATGTTGGAGGTGCATCGACATAGCAACCGAACTGCTCATCAATGAAGAGATCCGTGACCGTGAAGTGCGCGTCATCGGTGCAGACGGCGCTCAGCTGGGCATCATGCCCACCCGCCAGGCGCTGGAAATGGCCGAAGAAGCGGAACTGGACCTGGTCAAGATCGTTCCCACCGCTCAGCCCCCTGTGTGCAAGCTGATGGACTATGACAAGCATCGCTTTGAACAGTCCAAGCGTGAAAGGGAAATGCGCAAGAACCAGAAGGTGATTACCCTCAAGGAAGTGCAGCTGTCTGCCACCATCGAAGAAAACGACGTGAACATCAAAGCCAAGAACGCCATCCGCTTCTTGCAGGAAGGCAACAAGGTGAAGGTGAGCATCCGTTTCCGCGGCCGCCAGATTGCCCATTCCGATATCGGCCTGAAGGTGATGCAGGATTTCATTGAACGCACCAAGGAATATTGCACCGTCGAACGCCGTCCCATGATTGAAGGGCGCAACATGCTGATGATCCTTGTGCCCAAGACCGAAAAAGCCATCAAGGCCGAAAAGGCTGCCGCTGCCAAAAAGCAGGCGGAAGCCCCGAAGGCTTGACAGAACTACTTTCCGGAAGGAGGACATTTCCATGCCCAAGCAAAAGACTCACCGTGGCGCAGCGAAGCGCTTTTCCCTGACCAAGACGGGCAAGGTGAAGCACAAGAAGATGAATGCCAACCACATTCTCAACAAGAAGACCACCAAGCGTATCCGTCATCTGCGTGCCGGCGGCACCCTTCAGAACAAGGCTGAAGCTGCTACCATCCGTACGCTGATTCCCTACAAATAAGCTACGCCCGTCTGAAGGAGGAACAAAAACATGGCACGCATTAAGAGGGCTGTTACTGCCCATAAGAAACGCCGCAAGGTGTTTAAGCTGGCGAAGGGTTACTGGGGCTCCAAGAGCAAGCAGTACCGCACTGCCAGTGAACAGGTTCGCCGCTCCCTGCGCTACGCCTATACCGGCCGTAAGCTGCGCAAGCGCGACTTCCGTCGTCTGTGGATCACCCGTATCAACGCTGCCTGCCGCCTGAATGGTATGAGCTACTCTACCTTCATCAACGGCCTGAAGAAGAAGGGCATCGAAGTGAACCGCAAGATGCTGGCCGACCTGGCCGTCACCGACGCTGCTGCTTTCGCTCAGCTGGTGGCCATCGCCAAGGAAGCCTGAGAATAAGGCAAACAAATAAACCGTCTGTCATTGGACAGGCGGTTTTTTGTGTTCAGAAAGGCAGGTTGATTACAGAATGTAGTCCGTGATGCAATCGTACCATTCCACATAGGTTTCGCCGTTGACGGTAAGGCGGGCATTGTGGGGGAGAAGCTCGGTCCAGGGTTTGCCGTAGCGGTCGATGGCCCAGTCATTGCGGTTGTAGCGGCGCCAGAGGATGGTGCGGCCGTTCTGATCCAGAAACTGCTCGGATACCACACCGGCATCGTATGTGTTGATGTCCATCACGCAGACAGTATCATATACTTTGCCGTTGATTTCCACGGTATAGCGGCCCACAATATCCAGCAGGAACGGATTAGGGATGCTGGTAATGATGTTGCCTTCCCGCCGGATGTGGCCCTTGACAGACAGGTTCACTTCGTTTCCGCAGTTGTTTTCGCCAAAGCCCCAGTTGGGCATGAAGGCCTCTTCGTCCAGGAAGGTGATGTAATTGCGCACGTCGCCGTCGTTGCGAAGGGTGGCCAGGTAGCGGCAGTGGGTATCCGTCAGTTGAGCCACAAAGGTGCGGTGCACCACGTCCTTTTTATCGGAATAGCTGGCTTCCCGGGCGGTCAGCTCCACGCCTTCAATGCCGTGTACCTTGGCCTTGCCGGTGACCTGCATACCGTATATGTGGTCGCACTTGCGGGAAGGCAGATCGTACATGCCCCAGGATAGCTTTTCACCCAGCTTGGGCACCAGGAACCAGCCCATGATCTCTTCCCATTTGACGGAGAAGGGGGCTTCCTTGCTTTCGGTGATGGTGTAATGGGGCAGAAGGGCAGGCAGTTTTTTCATGATGGTTTCTTCCTTTCCAAGGGTGGGGAAATGGGCTTTGAAGTGCTGCCGGGCAGTATGCAGACGGCTTTTGACTGTGCCCAGGGGGATGTGCAGTTTTTCTGCAATCTGCTGCTGGCGCAGGCCCTGAAAGTAGAAAAGCTGCAAAAGCCGGTTTTCTTCCTCCGGCAGGCTGTCCAGCGCATCGGATACACTGGAAGGCTCCGGGATGCCAAAGCGCAGGTCGTACGGCTCCGGGATGGCGTCCAGGGGCAGGGCAGCGGGGGCGGAGCGCCGGAAATAATCGTCGCATTTGTGCCGGGCAATGGTGAGCAGCCAGGCCTTGAAGGCGGCCTTGTTTTTCAGCTGATGAAAATGCTGATGGGCGCACAGGCACACTTCCTGCACAATATCCTCCCCATCCAGGGGATTTTTGCAGCGGTAATGTACATATCGCTGAGCCGTTTTCAGGTGCTGGGACAGCAGCGCTTCAAATTCGTCCATTTCTCTCACCTCCTTGCGGTATGATGGAAACCGGTTTCACCCTTTAAGACGGAAAAATGAGCGGAAAGGTTCACGGAAAAGAAAAAATGCCGGGAAAACTGATCCCGGCATAAGTTTTTGAAGCGAATGATCAGCCTTGCAGCTGCTTGGACAGATACAGCACCAGGTCGTCATCCACCGTGCAGACCGTTTCGTACTGCACACACTGCTTGTCCTGATACCATACGCCGGAGCCGTCGGGAATGTAGCCGCGCTTGACATACATCCGCTGGGCGGTGCCATAGGGTTCGCACAGGCCAACGCCCAGGCATACCCTGTCCGAACGCCGGGCGGCAATCTGCTCCGCCACGTCCATCAAGCGGTTGCCGATGCCCTTGCGCTGGTATTTTTTCAGCACGCCAAAGTCCACAATGATGGGGACGCCTTTCCCCTTGAAGGGGCCTTCCTGGGCGGTAAAATATACATACACAGAACCGGCGGGGCCTCCCTGATACACGGCCGTCAGGGCGACGCATTTTCCTTCCGCCGCCTCCCGCATGCGCATGTGGTAGTAATTGATGTCCTCATGCCAGCCCTGGGCAGTGTATTCGTCGAAAAAAGCCTGGGCGTCGGAGGGTTCCATATTGCGGATTATCAGTTCCGCATCCTGATAGTAAATCATTTTTTCCTCCTTGGGAGGGAAGAGGGGGTTACACTTCCAGCGTCAGCATCACAGCGCCGTGGGCGGGCACCGGGAAGGTACGCCGGTCAGCCGGGACACATTCCCCGCCCCATACGTTCTTCATGGCGCGAATTTTCTTTTCCGTCACTTGTCTGCGGCAGAAGGTGATTTCTTCTTCCTGCTCGTTGGTGTTGAACAGGCCCACAAAAATGCGGCCGTCTTCGCCTTCGCTTGTCCACACGATGTGGCCGTTTTCATCCTTGACGGGACGGGCATTGCGGCCGTGCTGGTTGGCATAGAGGGCGTCTTTATTGGTGAGGAGAGAAAGGGTAAAGGCATCGTTTTTCGTCATTTCTGCACCGATCATCAAAGGGGAGCGCATGATGCACCACAGGGTCATCATGGTATAGAGCTCGTCATTGGTGAAGCGGGTCCAGTCATCGCCGCCATAGCACTGGCGCAGGGCACCCAGGGGCAGCATATCTGCATCGGGCCAGTGGCCGGGGCCGGCGTGGATGCACCATTTTTCCGCCCGCTCAAACATGGCATAAAGCAATTCCCACTTGTCCCAGAAATCGTCGGTGATGCGCCACATATTGGCGTAGGTTTTCAGATGCCAGGCCCTGTCCAGAGGCGCAGCGCCGGGGGAGAGGGAGAGTACGATGTCCCGCCCGCAATTGTTTCTGGCGGTGGAAATTAGTTCAATTTCCTTTTTGCAGTGGGGGTATTCCCGGGCGATATCGTCGCACTTGACAAAGTCCACCCCCCAATCGGCATACAGCCGGAAGATGCTGTCGTAATAGGCCTGAGCCTCCGGCAGATCGCACTTGAGGCCGTACATATCCGGGTTCCAGGCGCAGATAGAGTTGGGGTTGGCCACTTCTGCGCAGCTTTTGTCGCAGCCAAGGATGGGCAGGTGGTTATGGGCAGCCATCCGTGGCATACCCCGCATGATGTGGATGCCGAACTTCAGCCCCAGGGAATGGATGTAATCCGCCAGGGGCTTGAAGCCCTGTCCGTTTGCTGCACTGGGAAAGCGATTGACGGCAGGTGTCAGACGGCCCCATTCGTCCATGGTAAGAGGAGCAAAGGGCTCATAGGCATGGCTGGAGGCGGAGGGCTGATACCATTGGATATCCACCACTACGTATTCCCAGCCAAAGTCTTTCAGGTGCTTGGCCATATATTCCGCATTGCGGCGCACCGTCTCTTCCGTCACGGCAGCGCCGTAGCAGTCCCAGCTGTTCCAGCCCATGGGCGGCCTGGGGGCAACAATGTGTTTGCAGGGCATAATAGCATACTCCTTTATCGTCGTTTTTGTTGCTTTCATTATACCAGAGAAAGAAAAAAATACAATCTGACGGGCGCAATATTTCTTGCTTTGCCGGGGGAAAGGTGTATAATGGGGGTAACAAACAAAAGGAGAAGATATTCCCATGAAACAGCTTGCCCTGGACTATATTCAGAAACTGCTCTCCATTCCCTCTCCCACCGGCTTTACCCACATGGCGGCCGATTACCTGATGAAAACCCTGCAGGGCATGGGCTTTTCCCCTGTGCAGCAGAAAAAAGGCGGCGTTTGGTGCGAACTGGGCGGGGAAGGAAACGGCCTTCTGCTTTCCGCCCATGTGGATACCCTGGGTGCCATGGTGCGTTCCATCAAGGGCAACGGCCGCATCCGCTATACCCACATCGGCGGCTGGGCGGACAGTACTGTGGAAACGGAAAACTGCCTGGTGCACACAAGGGACGGCAAAACCTATTCCGGCACCGTACAGTCCACCAAGGCCAGCCAGCACGTCTTCGGCGATATGAACGGCGATACCCGGGGGGAAACCACCCTGGAAATTGTGCTGGATGAAGTGGTGAAAAGCAAAAAGGACGTGGAAAAGCTTGGCATTGAAACCGGCTGCTTCATTTCCTGGGATCCCCGGACGGTGCTGACGGAAAGCGGCTACCTTAAAAGCCGCCATCTGGACGATAAGGCCAGCGCCGGAATGCTGCTGGCCCTGGCGCAGAAGGTGGCGGAGGGGAAGGTGCAATTGCACCGCCGGGTGGCCATTCTCTTTACGGTGTTTGAAGAGGTGGGCCACGGCGCATCTATGCAGCTGCCGGAGGGGATTGACGATATATTGGCGGTGGATATGGGGTGCGTGGGGGATGATTTGCAGTGCGACGAAACCATGGTGTCCATCTGCGTGAAGGATTCCGCTGGGCCCTATCATTACGGCTTCACAAATGAACTGATTGCCCTGGCAAAAGCAGAGGGCATCGGCTACGCCGCCGACGTGTACCCCGGCTATTCCTCCGATACTGCCACAGCCCTCAGGGCCGGCAACGACTGCCGATTTGCCCTGATCGGCACCGGCGTATTCGCCTCCCACGGCTATGAACGCACCCATGTGCAGGGCATTGACAATACCTGCAGGCTGATCCTGGCCCTTCTGGCGCAATAAAATCATTTGTCAGATTAGGAAAAAAACCGGTAAGATGTTGACAAATATATCCTTGTGAATTATAATTATGAATACCGAAAACGATTGCGCTTCTGGCGCACTATCAAAGAAGGGAGACTTTCACGTGAAGAACATGACCCGTATTCTTCTCCTGGTGGCTGCTCTGGTACTGGCTCTGAGCATGAGCATGACTGCTATGGCTGAAGAAGTGGCCCCCGAAGGCGAAGAAGCTGCTGCCAGCACCATCGCCTACATCTTCTGGCAGGATCAGGACTGGTGGCCTGCTGCCTGGGCTGAAGAAGATGACTACTGGACCCCCACTCCCGCTGTGGTGACCGGCGAAGGCTGGTACACTGCCAAGCTGGATGCCCATATGCCCAGCTGGTTCTATTCCGGCGGCAACAGCAACATCGGCGCCCAGAAACTGGCGCTGGTTGTGAAGAACGGCCAGGATCTGTTCCCCGGCATGTATCTGCAGATTGTGGATATCCGTGTGGACGGCGTTTCCTATCCCTGCGCTGATGTCACCTATGGCCAGACCGGCTATGACAACATCAACGACCAGGAAGGCGGCAAGGTATACTGGGCTGCCAACGATACCTACGCCCTGCTGTGGGATCAGTGGATGATCGACAATGGCGGCTCCATCGAAACCGGCGTCACCTGGAACAGTGAAGGCGCTGCCCAGAACTTCCAGGCCTTCGACGTGAGCGTGCTGAACAACCCCACCTCCATCGAAATCGACTTCTTCCTGGCCTCTGAACAGGATGTGAAGCCCGAAGGCGGTCCCGCCCTGCGTGTGAAGGGTGAAGGCCCCGTCATCGACGGCGATGTGAAGACTGTTCTGGAAACCATGGAAATCCCCGAAAACACCACCACGGCCAGCGTGTTCTATTGGTCCGGCGGTTGGTGGCCTGTCACCGACGGCAAGCTGGGCGTTTCTCATGAAACCACCATTCTTGGCGAAGGCAATTATACCGCCACCTCCAACTTTGTGGATCAGGGCGGCTGGGTTCCCTCCGGTAACGGCGCTGTGAAGCTGCTGCTGGTTGTGGACGACGGCAAGCAGGGCGAAGGCACCATCATGGACGGTATGTACCTGGGTGTTTCCGACGTGCGTGTCAACGGCAATTCCATCGCAATCGGCAACGCTGCCCACGGCCCCACCGGCTATGACGGCTATGCCAACGATTATCAGATCTTTGACTCCAACGACAGCTACACCATCCTCTTTGACGATTGGCAGAGCAGCCAGGGCACTCTGCCCTGGGGCCATGAGACCTGGGATGGCTCTGAAGGCGACGTGACCGTCATCGACACGGCTGACCTGACCAACGTTTCCAAGATCGAAGTGGACTTCTTCGTAACCGATACCAAGGGCGAACTGCCTGAAGAACCCGATTACGATTACAAGTGGTATCCCAACAACACCATGGGCGTTGCCGGCTACAGCCTGCGCGACATGGGTATCACCGATAAGTGGTACAATGTGTGCCCCGTGAACCTGACCGAAGACGGCATCTACAAGATTCCTCTGGCCGCTTCCAACATGGTGGTGATCGGTAATGCCATCGTCACCGTTTCCGGCGACGACGTGACCGTCACCTACGAAACCCAGCACGCTACCCCCGGCAACCTGACCGTGAGCAGCGAATGCGTGAAGTGGTTCAAGAGCATCGACGAAATCACCGCTGATTTCTGCGCCAACCCCACCAGCGATATCGCTTTCGGCGATACCGTCAGCAAGGCTGACCTGGGCGATGTAGGCTACCTGTTCATCTGCAACGGCGTTACCTACTGCCAGCCCATCACCAGCAACGGCATCTTCCTGGCTCCCTACAATTACAATCATGTAACCTGGGAAGCCTACCGTGCCGACCTGGATACCATGGTGGAATCCATCACTGCTCCCGCCGCTGAAGAAGCCGTGGAAGAAGTGCCCGCTGAATAAGCAAATACATCAAGGACCTGCAGCAATGCAGGTCCTTTTTGTTTGTCTTTCATGGCGGCAGAGCGTATAAGAAAAGGACGGATGCAGACTTCCATCCGTCCTTTTTGCTTCCGGTTTGTTTACTTGTCGAAGAAGGTGGGCAGGGCGCAGTACATGATCTGCTCCACGGCCTTGGTGGAGTGGCCGCCGCTGCATTGGGTGTAGTAAAGGTTGCCGTCGTTAAAGTTTTCACAGTAGACGAAAGTATCCGGCATTCCTTTCATGGCTTCGATCTGTGCGGTGAGGCCTTTATAGCCCACATCGCCTTCACCACCGCAGCCGGCGTAGATGAAGAAATCGTCCTTGGTGTAGCCGGCCTTGGTCACGCTGGTGGAAAGCAGGGCAGCCATGGCGGCTGCATCATCGCCGAAGCTGATACCGCCGCAGCATGGCATGTAATAGGCGACCTGGTCCAGGCTGCTTTGGAACACGTTCCACGTGCAAAGAGAACCCATGGAGAAGCCGCCGAAGGCACGGTGGGTGCGGCTGGCGCGGATGCCCTCGGGGGTTACGTCCGCAGCGTAGGTGTTGTAGGCGCTTTCAAAGGCGGGAATCAGGTAGTTGTTCAGCTCGTGGGAGAAGTTGGCGGCGCTCCAGTATTCATCCTTGCCGGGCACGGCATAGGTGGGGGCAACCACGATCATAGGCTCGATCCGGCCCTTTTCAATCATGGCGTCCAGCACAAATTGCATTGTGGAAATGGAACCAACGCCCCGGAAGAAGGTGGTGTAGCCGCCGCCGTGGCCGTGCATCAAGTACAGCACGTTGTAGCGGGTTTCGATATTGCCTTCGTCATAGCCATAGGGCAGGTAAACCAGGGCACGTTTGGTGTAAGCTTCCCCTTCGGGTGTATTTGCATCATAGGTGAACATGACCGTTTTGCCCCGCTTGGAAACGCCGGTGATGTAGTTCGGGTCCATTTCCTCAAAGGTGTTGTCCGGGAAGCCGGTTTTGCGCGGGGTGCTTTCCCCATGGGCCAGGCCTTGTGTCAGCAGCATTGCAACAAGCAACAGTATCGTCAGTTTCTTCATGGCATTCCTCTCCTTTTCCTGTAAAAATATTCTGATTTCAGTATACATGACATAAACCTGCATTTCAACGGCAATTTGGTACAGGAAAAGGGACAACAATATACAAAAAAACACACCTCCGCCGAAAGACGAAGGTGTATAGATTTATTGCTTGGCCGTTCAGCCGATGTATTCCTTGCCGCCCATGTACATCCGCAGGGCTTCGGGGATGCGCACCCGGCCGTCGGCCTGAAGATTGTTTTCCAGGAAAGCAATCAGCATCCGGGGCGGGGCCACCACGGTGTTGTTGAGGGTGTGGGCGAAATACTTCTTGCCGTCTTCGCCCTTCACGCGGATCTGCAGGCGGCGAGCCTGGGCGTCGCCCAGGTTGGAGCAGCTGCCCACTTCGAAATACTTCTGCTGGCGGGGGCTCCAGGCTTCCACGTCGATGGACTTCACCTTCAGGTCAGCCAGGTCACCGGAGCAGCATTCCAGGGTGCGTACGGGGATATCCAGGGTGCGGAAGAAGTCCACGCTGTTCTGCCACAGCTTGTTGAACCAATCGGGGCTTTCTTCGGGCTTGCACACCACGATCATTTCCTGCTTTTCGAACTGATGGATGCGGTACACGCCCCGCTCTTCAATGCCGTGGGCGCCCACTTCCTTGCGGAAGCAGGGGGAATAGCTGGTGAGGGTCTGGGGCAGCTGGTTTTCGGTGAGGATGGTATCGATGAACTTACCGATCATGGAATGTTCGGAGGTGCCGATGAGGTACAGATCTTCGCCTTCAATCTTGTACATCATGTTTTCCATTTCGGCAAAGCTCATCACGCCCGTCACCACGTTGCCGTGAATCATGTAGGGGGGAATGCAGTAGGTGAAGCCCCGGTCGATCATGAAATCGCGGGCATAGGAGAGGATGGCGCTGTGGAGCCGGGCTACGTCGCCCATCAGGTAATAGAAGCCGTTGCCGCTGGTTTTGCGGGCGCTGTCCAGGTCGATGCCGGAAAGGCGTTCCATAATGTCCACATGGTAGGGCACTTCGTATTCGGGCACCACGGGCTCGCCATATCGCTGCACTTCCACGTTTTCACTGTCATCCTTGCCGATGGGCACGGTGGGGTCAATGATGTTGGGAATCACAAGCATGCGCTTGCGCACTTCTTCCTGCAGCTCTTCTTCCAGCTTTTCGGTGGCTGCCAGCTCGTCCGCCATGGCGTTCACCTTCTGCTTCATTTCTTCTGCTTCGTCCTTGAGGCCCTTGGCCATCAGGCCGCCGATCTGCTTGGAGATCACCTTGCGCTGGTTGCGCAGGCCGTCGGCCTTCTGGATGGCGGCACGGTACTGCTTATCCAGTTCCAGCACTTCGTCCACCAAAGGCAGCTTCTGGTCCTGGAACTTTTTCTTGATGTTCTCTTTTACGATTTCAGGGTTGTTACGCACAAAATTCATATCCAGCATGGGGCTTCATCCTCCTTCAAAAATTGCAATAAAAAAACCGCCCATATCCTTCAGGGACGGATATATCCGCGGTGCCACCCCGATTGGTTTGCCCGGGAAGGGCAGGCCCACTCGTCTGCGCTGTATGGGGCGCAACCCCGGCCGCTCATCACGGCCCGCTCCCGGGTGGAAAGCAAGGGCTGCGGCTGCCTTGCACCTTCCGGCAGCTCTCTTTTCCGCAGTGCTCCATCGCATTTTCCCGTTCCATGCGGTATGGGGGTATTATAGCCCATTTAGCCCTAAATTGCAAGGGGCAAAGCGGGGAAATTATCCACTTTTTCGCCTCTGTACTGGACTTTTTGCCTATCTTGTGGTATCGTTAAGCATAATGGGGAAAAAGGTGGGATGGAAGCATGATCGCCTATGCGCAGCTCCTTGGCACCCTGCAGCCCTGGCTGGGGAACGAGCTGATGCTCAAGATGGATGGAGCCCTTCGGGACATCCATGTGCATTTGTGCGGCTATTCTACCCGGCATGACCCCCAGGAATCCCTGGAATGGATTGACAGGAAGCTGTTCATGGCCATTCGGGAGCATACTCAGGGCCGGTTCCTGATGCAATTGCCGGATGATACCTGGGTGCGTATCCGCCTGGATGATATTGCTGCCATGGCGGATGAAGTGATGTTTTTGTTGTTTGACACCTTCCCGATGGATTTGTGGCACAAGGAGTTTCTGCAAGGCTATTCCATGCGCCAGGCCAGCCTTTCCGCCCTCAGGGTGCTTTATACCAAAATGGCTCATCTGCAGACGGAGGAAGAGCTTGCCGCCATCCGGCGGGTGATCCGGGATTGCTATCCGCCGTTTCGGTGGCAGCTGTGGCTGGAAGATTAAGATACAAAGAAGGTTATGATATTGGGCAAAATCATTTGCGTGGCTAACCAGAAGGGCGGCGTGGGGAAGACCACCACCGCCGTGAACCTGGCTGCCTGCCTGGCTGAAAACGGCAAGAAAACGCTGCTGGTGGACCTGGATCCCCAGGGCAATGCCACCAGCGGCCTGGGCGTGAAGGCCGGGAAGAAAACGGTATATGAGGCGCTGCTATCCCAGTGCACCCTGGAAAGCGTCGTTTCCCCCACCAAGCAGAAGGGGCTGTTTGTGGCCCCGGCGGATATTCGCCTGGCAGGCGCTGAGCTGGAGCTGGCCGCTATGGACCGGCGCGAATACCGGGTGCGGGCAGCGGTGGAGCCTGTGCGCGGCCAGTATGATTTTATCGTGGTGGACTGCCCGCCATCCCTTGGCATGCTCACCATCAATGCGCTGACAGCCGCCCAGTCCATCCTGATCCCCATTCAGTGTGAGTATTATGCCCTGGAGGGGGTTACGGCGCTGATGAACACGGTGCAGCGGGTGAAGAAAGGGCTGAACCCGGCACTGGAAATTGAAGGCGTGCTGCTGACCATGCTGGACGGCCGCACCAACCTGGGCCTGCAGGTGGTGCAGGAAGTGAAGAAGCATTTCCGGGGCAAGGTATTTGCCACCACCATTCCCCGCAATGTGCGGCTTGGGGAAGCGCCCAGCTTCGGCCTGCCCATTCATCTGTACGATAAGCGCTCCACCGGCGCAGAAGCCTACCTGTCCCTCAGCCGGGAAGTGATTGCCCGGAACAGGGGCTGAAAGTGAGAGAAACATGAAAGCAAAGAAAAGTGCCCTGGGCAGGGGATTGGACGTATTGCTGCCCGATGTGCAGGAAGCAGACAGCGGCGTAAGGGAGATTGGAATCACGGAAATTGACCGCAACCCCGATCAGCCCCGCCGCATCTTTGACGAAGAAGCATTGCAGAGCCTGGCGGATTCCATTCGGGAGGCCGGGGTATTGCAGCCCCTGCTGGTGGTGGAGGAAAACGGCCGCTACCGCATTGTGGCCGGTGAACGCCGGTTCCGTGCCGCCAGAATGGCAGGGCTTACCAGCGTGCCCTGCATTGTGCGCTCTTTCAGCTTCCAGGAGCAGATGGAGGCGGCGCTGATTGAAAACATTCAGCGGGAAGATTTGAACGCCATTGAAGAAGCCCGGGCCATCCGCAGCCTCATGGAAAATTGCGGCTACACCCAGGAACAGGCCGCCGGCAAACTGGGCAAAAGCCGCCCTGCCGTGGCCAATTTGCTTCGCCTTTTGAATCTGCCGGAAGCTGTGCAGCAGATGGTGATCGACGGCACCCTGTCCGCCGGGCACGCCAGAGTGCTGGCCGGGGTGGCAGGCATCCATCAGCAGATGATGCTTGCGGAAAAGACTGCGGCGGAGGGCCTCAGCGTGCGGGCGTTGGAAAAGTTGGCTGCCATACCGGAAAAGCCCGTCAAGGAACCGCCTGCCCCCAAGCCCCTGCCGCTGGAACTGATGGACATGGAAAACCGGCTGCGGGATGTGTTCGGTGTGCGTACTCAGATCAAGGGCAGCACCAAAAAGGGCAAGATCATCCTGGAATACTACAACGCCGATGAACTGGAAAAAGTGTACCAGCTGATGGAAATGCTGGAAAATCAATAAAACAAAAGGCGGCTTCGGCTGCCTTTTTTGAACGGAGCAAAGGATGAAAACATACGATGCGATCCTGGTGCTGGGGCTGAAGCTGAACGCGGACGGAACGCCCAAGCAGGCACTTGTGGACCGGGTGGCGCTGGCGGCAAAGCTGTATCTGGAAGGGAGGGTGCCTTACGTCATTCCCTGCGGCGGGCAGACGGAAAATACCCCGGTGACCGAAGCCAAGGTGATGGCGGCGGGGCTGATGGAAAGGGGCGTGCCGGAAGAGAAAATCATCCCGGAAGATGCGTCCCTCTATACGGTGGAAAATATCAGCAATGCCAAAGCCATTTTGCAGGATATGGGCATACAAAAGCCCCGGGTGATCCTGGTGACCAGTGATTACCACGCTTTCCGGGCGGCCTATATGGCCCGTTCCATGGGCATGAAGGTGAAGAGTATCCCCAGCCCCACCCCCAACGACGCCCTGAAAAAGAAACGCAGGAAGCTGGAATTTTTCTATTTCATCAATTACATCACCGGCTGGGAAACGGGCAAACGCAAACGGCCCAGGTGGTACGATGCAGCGGTGAAAAAAATTCAGAGCCGATAAGCGGGGAGGGGGACCATGCGGGGCATTGCCCCTGCACCAGGGCCGTGCCCTGGACCCAGCTGCGGAAGTGATTGGCCGGACGAACGGGCAGTTTCCCGCTGGGGCGTGGGGAATACGAAAGGCCTCCCTTGTGAAAGGGAGGTGGCAGCCGCAGGCTGACGGAGGGATTGCCTGCAGCACACAGAAACCCAATTGCAAGTGACGATTGTAATATTGCGAATTGTGTGTGGCCCCGCCTCCCCACGGGCTGGGCGGCGCAGCGCCGCCTGCCGGATGCCAGAGGCATCCGGGGAAAACGAAAAAATAAGCGGAGGGAAAATGCATTTTCCCATCCGCTATTTTTATCGTTTTCATTGTGCCCGTGGCACATATATATCCGTCCCTCAAGTTTCATGCGGAAACAGTTTGTTTACACACGCAACCATTTCACGGATTGGGTCCAGGGCCGATGGCCCTGGCGTGGGGGTACAGGGGGGATGAGGAATCCCCCTGCCTCGGTCATTCGCAATGCCATTATTGTGCGCTGACATACTTGCGCATATGAATGAGGGCGTTCTTTTCAAGCCTTGAGACCTGAGCCTGACTGATGCCGATTTCGCCGGCCACTTCCATCTGAGTGCGGCCTTCGAAGAAGCGCATACGCAGGATGCGCTTTTCCCGGTCGTTCAGGTGCTGCAGGGCATCCTTGATGGCAATTTTTTCGATCCAGTCGTTATCGGCGGTTTTTTCATCCTTCACCTGGTCCATGATATAGATAGCGTCGCCGCCGTCATTGTACACCGGTTCAAAGAGGGATACGGGGTCCTGGATGGCTTCCAGGGCGAAGAGCACGTCTTCACGCTGCAGGCCCAGTTCCCGGGCCATTTCCTCCACGGTGGGCTCCCGGTGCATTTGGGCTGCCAGCCGGTCCCTGGCCTGCAGGGCCTTGTAGGCGGTGTCCCTGAGTGAACGGGAAACCCGGATGGGGTTATTGTCCCGAAGATACCTTCGGATTTCGCCGATGATCATGGGCACGGCATAGGTGGAAAAGCGCACGTTCTGGGTGACGTCAAAATTATCCAGCGCCTTGATGAGCCCGATGCAGCCCACCTGAAACAGGTCATCCACATTTTCGCCCCGGTTGTTGAACCGCTGCACCACGCTGAGCACCAGTCTGAGATTTCCCCGGATGAATTCTTCCCTTGCGGCCTTGTCGCCCCCATGCACCAGGGGGAATAATTCCCGCATGCGTTCATTGGTAAGCACCGGCAGGGTGGAGGTATCCACACCGCAGATTTCCACTTTGCTTGTTGCCATACGTTTCATCCTCCGTCACCATCAGTATGGCACCCGGGAATGGGAATTATGCAAAGCCCAGGAAAAAATACTGCTATAAATGGCTGTACACACCCAATTGACAGGGAAGGGGGGCTGTGGTACATTGGGAAGAAGAAAGGCGGTGCAAAAAGATGATGCGGCTGATCCGGCAGGCGGAGGAAAAGGATGCGGGGCGGATTTCCGAAATCCGGGTGTTTTGCTACCGGATGAATTTTTACCCCATTTTCCGGGACGATGCGTTTTATTTCCGGGAGATGCAGGTGAATGCTGTGATGCAGGAAGTGATGGAAGCGCTGTCGGAAATGTATGTGTATGATGATGGCGCAGTGAAAGGGTATGTGCGCATCCAGGGGAATGAAATTGTGCAGTTGTTTGTGGAGCCGGTGCTGCAGGGCAGGGGCATTGGCGCAGCGCTATTGCAGTTTGCGCTGGAAAAGGGATGCACCTGGCTGTGGGCCCTGGAAAAGAATGAGCGGGCTGTCCGTTTCTATCAGCGGTACGGGTTCCGTCTGACGGGGGAAAAGAAACCGGAAGAAGATACAACGGAATATCTGGTTCGGCTGAGCCGATAAAAAAGAACCTGAGAAATTCTCAGGTTCTTTTAGGTTGTCAAAAAGAATTTTTGACAACCTGCGATTGAAAAGCAGCGAAAGCTGCTTTTCAATCGGACCATCACATTTACTGTAAAAATGGGTTTTCAGCCACTGGAAAGAGGCTGAAAACCCTATTTTTACGGGTGTAAATTGATATAGGAAGTGCTATGGGCACTCCTCGCAGGAGCAAAGCCCCTGCTGCGGATTACACATGAAGGGCTGCGGCCCCTTCATACATCCCCAGAATGTATAAATTTACCGTTCGTACAGTTTCCGGCCCCGGACGAAGGTTTTCATTACCTTGCAGCGGTGATCCATGATCACCACGTCTGCGTCCTTACCGGCGGTGAGGCTGCCCTTTTTATTGGCGATGCCGATGGACTTGGCGGCGTTCAGGCTGGCCATGCGGGTGGCCTGATGCATGGGCACGTTGCCGTACTTGCGCATATTGTAGACGGCTTGGTTCATTTTCAGCACGCTGCCGGCGATGGTGCCGTCGGCCAGGCGGCTTTCGCCGCTCTTTACATAGATGGGCAGGCCGCCCAGGGTGTATTCGCCGTCGGGCAGACCGCCGGCCCGGGTACAATCGGTGATGAGCACCAGCTTATAGCCCTTGGCCTTTACCAGCAGCGGGTACAGCCCGGGGTGCACGGTGGTGGTATCGGCGATGAGCTCGCAGTACACATCGCTGGTCAGCGCCGCACCCACCACGCCGGGATCCCGGTGGTGCATGGGGGTCATGGCGTTGAAGGTGTGGGTCACATGGTCCACGCCCTGCTGGATGGCGTCCATGGTCTGGTCATAATTGGCATAGGTGTGGCCGATGGACAAAACCATATCGGAATAGAGCTTCATATTGCGGATGAAGTTTTCGCCGCCGCCCATTTCCGGGGCGAAGGTGACCATCTTCACCACGTCCGCAAAGGGAAGCAGCTTATCCGGGTCGGGCCGGAGGATATGGTCGCCGTTGAGGGCGCCCTTGCGCAGGGGGTTGATGAAGGGGCCTTCCGCGTGGCAGCCCAGCACTTCGGCGCCGGGGTAATCGCTGCGGCGGCTTTCCTTGGAAAGCTCACGCAGCTGCCAGAAGATGCGCTCCAGGGTATCCCATTCGATGGTGGTGGTGGTGGGCAAAAATGCGGTGACGCCGTTTTCCAACAGTTCCTTCGCCATCAGGCGGATGCCGGCCTGGCTGGCGTCGGAGGCATCAGCGCCCTTGTAGCCGTGAATGTGCACGTCAATAAAGCCGGGGGAGACGTAATTGTCATCGGCATCGATCACTTCATCCGCTTGCCGGATGGCAGACTGCTTATCCACAATACCCACAATCTTTTCATTGAATAACAGGGCTTTATCGAATACCTCTTCATCGGGCAATAGAATTCTTCCGTTGATGATGGCTTTCATCCGTCGATCACTCCTTTGGATGGGTTCATTCAGTTTTCATCTGCATTTTATTATAAAGGAAAAAGGCGGCATTTGCAAGTGTAAATCTTCCATGCTGCCGCAGAAATGGGGCTTGCCTGGGGGGAGGGGGTGTATTATAATAAATAGATCAAGGAAAAGGAGGCGCACCGATGAAGGTATGCGGCGTTATTGCGGAATACGATCCCTTTCACCGGGGCCATGAGCGCCATTTGCGCATGGCCAGGGAGCTGACAGGCGCGGATTTTATCGTGTGCGTTATGAGTGGATTTTATACCCAGCGGGGCATGCCGGCCCTGCTTTCGCCTCATGTGCGCTCTGAAATGGCGCTGCGCTGCGGGGCGGATGCGGTATTGCAGCTGCCGGCAGCCTTTTCCCTTCGGGAAGGGGATGTGTTTGCCCGGGGCGGTGTGGAAATTCTGCACAGGCTTGGATGCGTGGATGCCATCTCCTTTGGCTGTGAAACGGCGGATGTGGGGCTGTTGCAAAAGGCGGCAGCCCTTCTGGAAGATAAGACGGACGATTTTGAAGCGGATATTCAGGCAGGGCTGGAAAAGGGCCTGTCCTACGCAGCCGCCCAGGGCGCAGCAATGGAAAAGGCCCTGGGGGCGGAAGCAAGGTGCCTGCAGCTTCCAAACGCTGCCCTGGGGCTTTGCTACCTGAGGGCGCTGAAGCGGCTGGAAAGCGCCATCCTGCCTGCCGTTATCCCCAGAAATCATGCCTATCATGCCGGGGAGGTGGAGGAATACCCTTCCGCCACGGCGGTGAGGGGCGCTCTTTTGCGGGGGGACTGGAAAAGCGTGGAGCAGGCGGTGCCTGCAGCGGCGCTGCCTGTACTGATGCAGGCCGTCCGGGAAGGGGTGGTATGCCGCCCGGAAAAAATGAACGAACTGCTCCGCTATGCCCTGCTGCAGCTGGGGGAAGCGGGGGTCAGAAGGCTGCCCGGCGTGGATGAAGGCCTGGAAAGCCGCATTATCAGCGCCGCCCGGGAAAACACCACCCGGGAAGAAATACTTGCTGCCATCAAAACCCGCCGCTATACCCGGGGCCGCATCAGCCGTGCGCTGTGCTGGGGGCTGCTTGGCAGGGAAAAACAGCAGCTGCCGGAGCATCCTTCCTGTGTGCAGGTGCTGGGGTTCAAGGAAAGCGCCCGGCCGCTGATGAAAAAAATGCAGGAGGGGGATATCCCCCTTGTGATGAAGCCTGCCCGGGAAAAAAAGCTTGCGGATGAAATGCACTGTGCCGATATCTGGCAGCTGATGGCCGGCCGGGACGTGGGGGAACATTACCGGCAGGGCCCGGTGATCATCCGGGACGGAGAAGGATAATGAGAGAAATACAGGTGGCGGAATTGACCGCCGGAGTCAGGGAATTGTTTTTGAAGGCCAATTATGAAATCGGCCCGGATGTGGAGGAAGCGGTGTGCCGGGCCTGCCGGGAGGAGAAAAGCCCGGTGGGGCGGGATGTGCTGTGCCAGATCCGGGAAAACTACCGCATTGCCCGGGAGGAAAGGGTGGCCATCTGCCAGGATACGGGAATGGCTGTTCTGTTCATGGATATTGGCCAGGACGTGCATTTTACCGGCGGCGATTTTGAAGCGGCGGTAAACGAAGGGGTGCGTCAGGCCTATGCGGAGGGATATCTGCGTAAATCCGTGGTGCAGGACCCGCTTTTTGACCGCATCAATACCCGGGACAATACCCCGGCAGTGATCCACACCCGCATTGTGCCCGGAGACAGGGTGCATATCCTGGTCACTGCCAAGGGCTTTGGCAGCGAAAACATGAGCGCCGTGAAAATGCTGGTGGCAGCGGACGGCGAGCAGGGTGTGCTGGATTTCATTGTGGATACGGTGCGCAAGGCCGGGCCCAACCCCTGCCCCCCGGTGGTGGTGGGCGTGGGCATTGGCGGCACCATGGAGCAGGCGGCGCTGATGGCCAAGAAAATGACGGCCCGGCCTCTGGATACCTGGAATAAGGACCCCCGCTACCGGGCGCTGGAGGAAAAGGCGCTGGCGGCCATCAACCGTCTGGGCATCGGCCCGGCGGGCATCGGCGGCAATACCACCGCCCTGAAAGTGAACATTGATTTTGCGCCTACCCACATTGCCGGCATGCCGGTGGCGGTGAATATGTGCTGCCATGCGGCCAGGCATGGGGAAATGACGCTGTAAGGAGGGGGAGAACATGGCGGAATATCGGATTACCCTTCCCCTCACCGATGCGGACGTGGAAAAGCTGCGTGCCGGGGATTCGGTACTGCTGTCCGGTGAAATGCTCACCGGCCGGGACGCCGCCCACAAGCGGCTGATTGCCCTTCTGGATGAAGGGAGGGAACTGCCTGTGGAGATCCGGGGGCAGACCATTTATTATGTGGGCCCCGCCCCTGCGTCCCCCGGCCATGCCGTAGGCTCTGCCGGGCCCACCACCAGCTACCGCATGGACGCCTATACCCCAAGGCTTATCGAAATGGGCCTCAAGGGCATGATCGGCAAGGGCATGCGAAATGAACAGGTGCGCCGGGCCATGCAGCAATACGGTGCTGTGTACTTTGGCGCTGTGGGCGGCGCGGCGGCCCTGATTGCAAAAAGCATCAGGGAAAGCCGGGTGCTGGCCTATCCGGACCTGGGCACCGAGGCCATCCACCTGTTCCGGGTGGAGGATTTTCCGGTGATTGTGCTGATGGACGCCCATGGGGGCAATTTGTATGAACAGGGCCCCCGGGAATTTGGGGAAGAATAACTGTACATTTGCCGTTTGTTATGATATAATGAAGAATGTACTTCGAAATTCTTACGAAAGTTGGTAAACCGGCATGACGAAAGGATGGGGCCTGCGGCTGATAGCGTTGCTGATGGCAATGCTGTTTTTCGTGAGCTTTTCTTTCCCTGCCTTTGCCGATGAATATGACCCGGAGCATCCGGAATTGCTTTCCGAAGGGCATCTCAATGCCGCCTCCGCCATCCTGATCGAAGCGGAAACCGGCCGGGTGATCTTCGAAAAGAACGCCGATGCCAAGGCCCATCCCGCCTCCACCACCAAGATTATGACGGTGTGGCTGGCGCTGAATTCTGCCGATGAGGATATGCTGATCACCGTCAGCGAAAACGCGGTGAACGTGGCGGAGGATGAATCCACGGCCAAGCTGGCCGCCGGGGAAGAAGTGCGGCTGATTGACCTGATGTACGCCGCCATGCTGCTTTCCGGTAACGATGCCGCCACCGCCATTGCAGAGGGCGTGGGGGGCAATGTGGAAACCTATGCCTATTACATGACCCAGGCGGCCCAGGCACTGGGGTGCAAAAATACCAATTTCGTCAACGCCAACGGCCTGACGGATGAAAACCACTATTCCACCGCCCGGGACCTGGCCACCATCACCCGCGTGGCCATGCAGGACCCTACCTTCCGGCAGATTGCAGGCTCTGTATCCTACACCATGCCCAAGGACAATATCTACCGCTCCCGGGAAATTCAGACGGGCGTCAGGTTCATCAATCCCGCCGAAAAGGAAGGCGGCACCTATTACGAATATTCCACCGGTATCAAAACCGGCACCACCGAAGCCGCCGGCCGCTGCTTTGTGGGTTCCGCCACCAAGGACGGCGTCAGCCTGATTTCCGTGGTGCTGGGCTGCACCAACGATAAGGCCCGCTATACCGACACCATCAAGCTGATGGATTACGGTTTTACCCAGTTCAAAAGCACCAGCATTGCCGAAATTTATGCCGAGAATCCCAGGGTGATTGACATTCAGGGCTTTGCCCTGGACGACCCGGAAGTGGGCCGGCTGGAACTGGAGCTGAAAAAGGTGGATACGGCGGTGAAGGATCTCATCGTCACCAGCCAGGACCAGATTGAATACTGGGTGCAGAATTTCAACTCCGTCACCGTGACGGACTATACCCGTTCCTTCCGGGCGCCCATTCAGGCCGGGGAAGTGATGGGCACGCTGACGTACTATCCGGAAGACGGCGGCACGGCCGTGGTGTATGAGCTGCTTGCCAGCCGCTCCATTGCTGCCCGTGAGCAATTGTTCCCCTCCATTGACCAGATCATTGCCGACGCCCAGAACGATAAAAATCCTTTCCCCAGGCTGACCTTTGAACTGGTGTTTTTGCACCTCATCCTGCCTGCTGCCGGGATCTGGCTATTGGTGAAGGTACTGAAATTCCTGAAGAAAAAAATCCGCCGTCACCGCCGGGTGAAGGCCCATAAGCCCACCGGCCGCTACTACCGCTAAGAAAAGGAGCCAACCGCCATGGACATGATCACCATCCGCAACGAAAGCCTGACCGTTACCATTTCTCCCGTGGGCGCAGAAATTCAGTCCGTCCTGGATGAACAGGGAAGGGAGCGCATGTGGCAGGGGGATGAAAGTGTGTGGAGCGGCCGTGCCCCCATCCTGTTTCCGGTGGCCGGCGGCATGCGGGATGATTATTACATCTGGCAGGGAAACAAGTATCCCATGCAAAAGCACGGCTTTGTGCGCCGCAGGGTGTGGCAGGTGGAAAGCGTGAAGGATCAGGAAGCGGTGTTCCTCATGACCGACAAAACCGAAGGCTTTCCCTTTGAATACGCCCTGCGTGCCATTTACACATTGGACGGCAACACCCTGCAGGTGTGCTATCAGGTGAATAATTTGCAAAAGGACGCTTTCTGCTTTTCCATCGGCGCCCATGAAGCCTATCTGCTGCCCGGCGGCATTGAAGAATATGCCGTGTATTTCGATGAGGAAGAACGGCTGGACCGGTATGTGATTGAAGGCAACTGCATTTTGCCAACGCCTGTGTGCATGGCGGAAAGCACCAAGGCGCTGCCCCTTCGCTACAGCGACTATACCGTGGACGCCCTGGTGTTCAAGCACCTGAAAAGCAAGGGCGTCACCATCCGGGGCGGCGACGGCCGCAGCGTGCGGGTGGAAGCGCCGGAGCACCCGGTGACCATGTTCTGGACCAAGCCCAACATGAACGCCCCCTATCTTTGCATTGAGCCCTGGTGCAATGCGCCGGATATGATCGATGCGCCCTATGAAATTGATCAGAAATTCGGCTTCATCCGCCTGGAGGGCGGCCAGGAAGTGAAACGGCTGCACCGGATCACCTTTGCATAAGCAACCAAGCGGGGGAGAGAAATATGCAGGAAAAATTGATGGAAATCTGTACCGCTTTTCGCCTTCCGGGGTCCTTTGACCGGTGGGAAGAGGTGAAGGTGGGTAACATCAATAAAACCTACAAGGTAACCTATGCCCGGGAAAACGGCCTGGAGAAGGCCTATATATTGCAGCGGGTGAACCCCTTTGTGTTCAAAAACCCGGAGCAGGTGATGGAAAATATTGAACGGGTTACCCAGCATTTTCGCAGGCTGCAGCCCGGGAAGGTGACGCTGCATTACCATCATACCCGGGATGGGAAAAATTTCGTTCGGGACGGGGATTACATCTGGCGGGTGGTGAACTACATTCCCTCCGCCCCTGTGACGGACGCCCGGGATGAAACGCTGGTGCGCAATGCCGGCTTTGCCTTTGGTGAATTCCAGGCTGTGCTGAGCTATTTTGATCCCGCACAGCTGTACGAAACCATTCCGGATTTCCACAACACTCAAAAGCGCTTTGATGCGCTGGAGGAGGCGGTGGAAGCGGATTCCCTTGGCCGGGTGAAGGAAGCGGAAGCGGAACTTTCCTGGCTCCGGAGTGTCCGGGAGGATGCCTGTTGCCTGTGCCGTATGCAGGAGGAAGGGCTGTTGCCCCTGCGGGTAACCCATAACGATACCAAAGTGAACAATGTGCTTTTTGACAAAAAGGACCATCGTGCCCTGGTGGTAATCGATCTGGACACGGTGATGCCGGGCCTGGCCGGAAACGACTTTGGCGACGCCATCCGTTCCGTTGCCAATACGGCGGCGGAGGATGAAAAGGATCTTTCTAAAGTATCCTGCGATCTGCGTATGTTCCGGGCCTTTGCGGAAGGCTTTCTGGAGCCCACGGCCCATGCCTTCACCCAGCATGAAATGGATACCTTCTCCATCAGCTGCTTTGCCCTGACGGTGGAGCTGGCGGTGCGGTTTCTTACCGATTATCTGCTGGGGGATCCTTACTTCTATTGTGCCTATCCCGCCCACAACCTGGTGCGTGCCCGCTGCCAGATGGCCCTGGCCCGGGATATGCAAAGGAAGATGGGGGAAATGGAAAAAATCATCGCCGACTGTGCGGAAAAATATCGCTGATCAAACAAAAACGGCGCTTCCCGGAATGTGGGAAGCGCCGATATTTTTTCTGTTCAGCTGAGCAGCATCCGGTCGCTGGCAAGGGCCTGGCCGCTGGCTTTTTCGAAAAGCTGCAGCAGGTATTCCACGGTCAGGTTTTTCTTTTCTTCGCCGGAGATATCCACCACAATCTGCCCTTCGTACATCATGATGAGCCGGTTGCCGTGGGCAATGGCGTCCTTCATGTTGTGGGTGATCATGACGGTGGTCAGGTTATCCCGGGTGACGATTTTTTCCGTGGTGGCCAGCACCTTGGCGGCCGTTTTGGGGTCCAGGGCGGCGGTGTGCTCGTCCAGCAGCAGAAGCTTGGGCTTTTGCAGGGCAGCCATCAGAAGGGTCAGCGCCTGGCGCTGGCCGCCGGAGAGCAGGCCCACCTTGGCCGTCAGCCGCTCTTCCAGGCCCAGGTCCAGGGTTTTCAGCGCCTGCTTGTATTCTTCCCGTTCGGCGGGGGTGATGCCCGCTTTCAGGGTGCGCTTCTTGCCGCGGCGCTTGGCCAGGGCCAGGTTTTCTTCAATTTGCATGGTGGCGGCAGTGCCCATCATGGGATCCTGGAACACACGGCCGATATACTGGGCGCGCTTGTGTTCGGGCAGCTTGGTGATGTTGATGCCGTCAATTTCAATACTGCCCTCATCCACCATCCAGGTGCCGGCAATGGCGTTGAGCAGGGTGGATTTCCCGGCGCCGTTTCCGCCGATGACGGTAACGAAATCGCCGTCATTCAGGGTGAGGGAGACGTTGTTCAGCGCCGTTTTTTCGTTGATGGTGCCGGCGTTGAAGGTTTTGGAGATATTCTTGATCTCAAGCACGGCTCATGCCTCCCTTCTTCACAGGCTTTGCGAACCATTTATTCTTCCAATAGGGCACCGACAGGAACAGGGCAACGATGACGGCGGAAAGCAGCTTCAGGTAGTTGGAATTGATGCCGCTGAGGCTGATGACGGCCTGAATGACCACATAGTAGATGATAGCGCCGAAGGAGATGGCAAGCAATTTCAGGGCGAAATTCTTGAACAGTTTCCCGAACACCACTTCGCCGATGATCACGGCGGCCAGGCCGATGACGATGGCACCGCGGCCCATGTTGATATCGGCAAAGCCCTGGTACTGGGTAAGCAGCGCGCCGGAAAGGGCCACCAGGCCGTTGGAGAGCATCAGGCCCAGCACCTTATTTTTGTTGGTGTTGATGCCCTGGGCACGGGCCATGTTGGGGTTAGCACCGGTGGCACGCAGGGAAGAACCCAGCTCCGTGCCAAAGAACCAGTAAAGGGCGGCTATGATCAGCACGGTACCCACGGCCACGGTGAAAATGGGGTACATATAGAAGGGCTGCTTGCCCTTCACTACATCGCTGAGGTAGCGCATGGACACCAGAACAGAATACTTGTTCACGTTCAGGGTCTGGTTGGCGCGCATGCCCATAATGGCCAGGTTGCCGCTCCACAGCGCCAGCTGGGTGAGAATGCCCGAGAGGATGGCGGGAATGCCGCAGGCGGTATGGAGAACGCCCGTGACAAGCCCGGCAATCATGCCGGCAATCAGCGCCACCACAATGGCGACCCACACATTGCAGCCGCCCAGAATGAGCATGACGCATACAGCGCCGCCGGTGCAGAAGCTGCCGTCAACGGTCAGGTCGGCAATGTCCAAAAGCCGGTAGGTAATGTACAGGCCAATGGCCATGATGCCCCAGATGAGCCCTTGGGACAGGGCGCCGGGCAGTGCATTGATGAAGCTTGTCACGGTGCATCCTCCATTTGTTTACTTAATATCAGGGGGTGTTATTCCACATCCAGGGCAACATAATCGGCAGGAACGGTCACGCCCAGAGCGCCGCAGATCACGGGGTTATACATGGCTACGGGGTTGGGATAGTATTCGATGGGCATTTCAGAAATATTGGCTTCGCCCGTGAGCACCTTCACGGCCATCATGCCAGTGACGCGGCCCAGTTCGTAATAGTCGATGGACAGGGTGGCCACACCGCAGCCGGAGCAGATGCCTGCTTCACCGGCGATGACGGGGATACCGGCAGGCTGGCAGATGTTGTCGATGATGCCGGTGTTGGCGGCCACCACGTTATCGGTGGGCACGTAGATCACGTCAGAATTGTCGCAGGCAGTCTGGGTGACGGCAGCGGCATCGTTGCTGTCAGCGAAGGGGTAAAGCGTAGCTTCCAGGCCCTTGCCTTCCAGGTAAGCCTTCACGGTTTCCACCTGATAGATGGAGTTGGGTTCGGCAGAGCAATAGATGATGCCAATCTTCTTGGCTTCGGGGAAGAGGGTGAGGATCATGTCGGCCTGCTGGTCCAGGGGAGCCAGGTCGGACGTACCGGAAACATTGCCGCCCACGCAGCCGTTTACCAGTTCAACATCCAGGGCCACGCCGTATTCGGTGATGGAGGTGCCAAGCACCGGGATATCGGAAGTGCCGGCATAGGAAGCCTGCAGGGCAGCGGTGGCATTGGCCATGATCAGGTCCACTTCGTTGTTGACGAAGGTGTTCACGATCTGCGCACAGGTATTGGCTTCGCCGGCAGCGTTCTGCAGGTCAAATACCACGTTTTCTTCGCCAAGTTCTTCTTTCAGGACATCCATAAAGCCGTTGGTGGCAGCATCCAGGGCAGGGTGGGGGGCCAGCTGGCAAATGCCTACTTTATAGGGGCCTTCTGCCAGGGCGGGCAGGGCACACAGAACCATCATCAGAACCAGAGCCAGAGATACGAGCTTTTTCATTGCAGTTTCCTCCGTTTGCAAAATTTATCCATACGGGTAATCCCCCCGCGTGAAACAAAGAAAAAAGCCCATCTCCCCTTCCGTACAGGAAGGAAAGAGGGCGTTATTAACGCGGTACCACCTCTGTTCGCTGTACCAAGTACAGCCTCAGGCAACCATCATTGCCTTGCGGGGATAACGGCCCGTGCCGGCCCAACCTACTTGCCATACAGGTTTCAATCGGGCGACTGTGGAGCAGAATTCACTGTTGCCTTTCACTTCCTTTCACCGTCCGGAAGCTCTCTGCAGAAAGGGGATAACAGCCACGTTACTCCGTCATCGTCTTTATGGCTGAAATTATAGTACCGCTTCTTTTCAGCGTCAAGGTGTTTTCTGTCTTTTTCCTGTATTTTGTATACAATTGCATTTTGAACTGAAACGTGGTATAGTGCTTGGTGGCTGAGCAAGGAAACAGGTGCAAAACCTGTGCGAGCCCGTCGCCGTAATGCAGATGAACCCCCTTTCCCTGAGCGGCTGTACCGCATGCCGCAAAGTGCCATTGGCCAAAGGCTGAGAAGGCGGGGAAGGGCTGCCGAGCCGGAATATTTGCAAGGCCGAAGCCTGCTTTTTTACCATATGCCGCGAGCGCCGGCAGGAAAGAGAAGACAGGAAAAACAAAATAAGGAGACGAAAGAAATGAACCAGAAGAAGAACAACAAAGTAACCCTTCTGCTGATCGTTCTTTGCGTGGTGGCGCTGGCGGTGGCGGCACTGTTTGCAACGGGCGTAATCGGCGGAAAGAAAGCGGCGCCCGATACCGCTGCCATTGTGAAAAACGGCGATGTGGTGGGCCAGGGCGCTACCCAGTTTCCCTTCGTGATCTGCGACAAGGACGGCAACGAAACCGCCATCACCGTGAAGACTGATAAAAAGATGGTGGGCGAAGCGCTGATGGACGAAAAAATCGTGGAAGGCGAGATGGGCGATTATGGCCTGTATGTGAAGAAAGTGAACGGCATTGTGGCCGATTATGATGTGGACCAGACCTATTGGGCCTTCTACATCAACGGCGAATACGCCATGACCGGCGTGGATGCCACCGAAATCACAGAAGGCTGCACCTACATGATGAAGGTGGAAAAGTGAAACTGACGGTTAACCGCATGGCCGTTTTTGGCTTGCTGGGGGCGCTGATGTATGTGGCGCGGCAGGCTATGAGCGCCTTGCCCAACATCCACCTGACGGGCATTTTCATTGTGGTCATCACAGTGGTCTATCGCAGACAGGCCCTGTATCCGCTTTACACGTTTGTTTTGCTGGAAGGACTGCTGGGCGGGTTTGCCGCCTGGTGGCTGCCGTACCTGTATATCTGGACGGTATTGTGGGGTGCGGTGATGCTGCTGCCAAGGAACATGAAGCCAAGGACGGCGGCATTTGCGTATGCACTGGTCTGCGCGGCCCACGGCTTTTTGTACGGCATCCTGTACGCACCGGCCCATGCGCTGATTTCCGGTCTTGACTGGGCGGGCATGCTGGCGTGGATTGCATACGGTTTTCCTTATGACCTGATCCACGGCTGTTCCAATCTTGTGTGCGGCATCATGATCATGCCGCTTGTCAAAGTGGTGCAGCGGATGGATAAAGCAATACAATAAAAGGGCAGGTGCAGGGGGATTCCTGCACTTGCTTTTTGTATCCGACCGTTATATAATAAAAAAGTTGGGCGTATGCTCATAACACAAAAGGAGGAATTATTACAATGACTGCTATCAAAAAGTATGTGGCTGAATTCATTGGCACGTTCGTGCTGGTGCTGTTTGCCTGCGGCACGGCTGCCGTGGTGGGCTGCAATGCTGCCGCCGGTACCGGCTACCTGCTCACCGCTCTGGCCTTCGGCCTGGTGATCGTGGCCATGGCTTACTCCATCGGCAACATCTCCGGCTGCCATATCAACCCCGCCGTTTCCATCGCCATGCTGGTCAGCGGCAAAATGACCATGAAGGACTTCATCGGCTATGTGGTTTCTCAGTTCCTGGGCGCCATCGCCGGTGCTGCGGTTCTGATGGCCATCGTGGGCGTGGATACCGGTCTTGGTGCCAACGGCCTGTATAACGGCAACGTGGGCGTTTCCTTTGTGATCGAAGTGATCCTCACCTTCGTGTTCGTCATCGCCATCCTGGGCGTGACCAGCAAGCAGGAAAACGGCTCTGTGGCCGGCATCGTGATCGGCCTGTCCCTGGTGCTGGTGCACATCCTGGGCATCTCCTTCACCGGCACTTCCGTCAACCCCGCCCGTTCCTTCGGCCCCGCCCTGTTCGTTGGCGGCGAAGCGTTGAAGAACGTGTGGGTGTTCATCCTGGCTCCCCTGGTTGGCGGCGTGCTGGCTGCCCTGACCTACAAGTTCCTGTCCACTGAAAAGTAATGCTTCAGGAAAAGAACCGGTGCAGAGCCGGTTCTTTTTTTGTGGATTGTAAATTCTTCCAGTACGGATTGACAGCATGATATTCCCTTGTTACACTGGGATAAAGGAGGGAACGTTATGAAAATTTCATTCCAGACGGGAAAAATCACCCGTAAATTCTGGCGGCAGTTTTTGCCCAGCGCCCTTTGCTGTGTGCTGCTGGTGCTGATAAGCATCGGATGGGAAATAACATTCAGGAACTATGAATTTAGCACGCCGGTTTATGAAAAGGCGAATCAATGGCATGTCACGCTGCAGGGAATGCTGGTGACGGCCCTTGGTTTTGCTACGGCGGCGGTGTGCCTGCGGAAAAAGTATGCTTTCCCGGCCTTCATCCCCTGGCTTGCGGCAGTGGCCGGGGCCGGGCTGGGCTTTTTATGCCGGGCGGAATTTGCTTTGGCAGGCTTTGCAGTGGCATCAGCTGCCCTTTCTTGTCATGGCATATTGCCAAAGGAAAACAGGGAAAGGCATTTTTGCCGGGTACTTGGCACCTTCTTTGTCTCGATGGGGATTGCCGCGGTTGTGTATGTGGCGGTGACGTTGTGCAGCGAAGCGGTGTTTTCCCTGCTGTTTTCAAGCGCTGCATATTGGGTAAGAAGCTTTGTAACCACGCTGGGTGCCATTATTTGCTTTGTTTTGATTGCGCCGTGGCTGTTTTTAGGGGGATTGCCGGAAGCGGATGAGGAAAAAGAAAGCCTGTTCCGGAAATTCTGCAGCTATGTGCTGTTGCCCATTTACTTGGTGCTGGTGGCAATTTTGCTTTTATATGTGGGCAAAATGCTGATCACTTTGCAGATGCCGGTGGGGGAAATGAACCCTTATGCCATTTTGACCCTGACGGGCTTTGTGGGCCTGCATCTTTCCCTGACCGGGGAGGAAAATAAACTGAGCCGCTGGTTTAAAAAGTGGGGCGGTTATTTCCTGATTCCCGTGGTGGTGGCTCAAGGCATTGGGGTATACATCCGTGCGGCAGCCTACGGCCTGACGGGGGCACGCATCCTTGGCATGGTGTGGACAGCGGTGTGCGTGGCCGTGCTTGCATGGAAGCTGTTTGGGAAAAACATCCGTTGGTTCTTTCCGGCGGTGGCGTGTGCGGCTCTTTTCTTTTTCTGCACGCCCCTGAATGCACAAAACCTGGCGGTTTGGAATCAGGAAGCCCGGCTGGAGGCGGCTCTTGTGCGCAATGATATGCTGGACGAACAAGGACGGATTACAGCGAACCCCAACGCTGAATGGAATGACAGGAAAATCATCTGGTCCGCCGTTGAATATTTGAATCAGGCGGATGCCCGGGAAGGCAGCCTGACAGCCCGCCTGCAGGCCCAGCAAAAGGAACTGGCGGAAAAAGAGGAAACCGATTCCTATCCGAGGTTTTGGGGCAGCCCTGCCATAAAGACAGAATTGCTGGGGTTTGCAAAACCGGTGGAAAAGGAAACCTGGTATAGCCGCAGTTACGATTTTGTGGGGAGCGCCCATCCCACGATGCTGGATACCAGAGGGTATGATTATGCCCGGTATGTGAATGTGGAGCAATATGCGGACGATGATGGAATAAAAGAAATCGTCTGCGATCTGCCGATGCTATTGCAGTTGGCGGAGGAAAGCCACCTTCAGCAAACGCCCCTAAAAATACCGGGGATGATGGAGCTGGTGATAGACGGGGAAAAGGCGGATCTTGCTGTTTTACTGAACGGCTTGGTATGCAGCCGGGAAAAGGATGTGCCTCTTGTTGAGGATAAAATCACTTTTCCTTCCGGGAAAGTATTCCATGTGGATCGGCTGAGCCTGATCCGCTATCACCGGGAAGATGAAGAGAATATCGACGGCTATGTGCGCCTTTCCGGCTGGCTAATGACCCCGGAAGCGGAATAAAGTAAAACGCTGTTGCAATTTGCAGCAGCGTTTTCGTTTGTTTACTGGATTTTCCTGGCCAGGGCTTGTTCCAGGTTCCAGCGGATGTGATCCTTCAGGTCGTCCCAGCCGTCAAAGGAAAGGCCGAATACCTTGTTCATTTTCTCCACCACATACAGGTCGGGGGTGCCTTTTTCGCCCACGGCGGTGATGGCGCCCTTGTATTGGGGCATCATTTCCCTGGCGGCCAGGGCAATTTCGTACCAGGTGATGAACCGGTTGCCCAGGGCAAAGAAAATTTCTTCGTCCAGGTCGCTTTCCACCAGCTTCACATACAGCTGGGCAATCTGGCCGGAGGAGATGAACTGGGTGCCGTCGCCGGCGGGAAATTCCATATCCTGATCGTTGACAATGGCATCGGCAATTTTTTTGAACCGCACGTCGGACTGGGAGGCGCCGCCGGGCACGGCAGGGTTGGAAAAGGTGTAGCCGGGGCGGATGATGTTGCGCCGCATGTTCACCTTTTCGCCGTAGCCGCCCTGCTTTTTGTAATACTGGCGGAAACCCAGCAGGTACATTTCCGTGGCGGCCTTGGTGGCGCCGTACAGGTCGGTGGGCATACGCAGGGCGTTTTCGTCCATCACCCGGCCCATGGGCCCGGTGGCGGCGGTGGAGGAGGTGTAGATGAAATTCTTCACGCCGGCCTTTTCGGAAACATCCAGAAGGTGAGCGGTTACCCGGGTGTCATGGCCCAGCATATCCACGGGGTCGTTGCCCCAGCCAAGGGCAATGTGGATCACGGCGTCGCAGCCCTGTACGCATCTTTCCAGCAGATCCAGCTGCAGCATATTCCCTTCAATCACTTCCACGTTTTTCATCTGCTGCCAGGCGGGAATACGGGAAGCGGTGCGGATGAGCAGCCTTACGTGATGGCCACGCTCCAAAAGAGCCAGGGTAACATACTGGCCGATATTGCCGGTGCCGCCGGTGACAAAAATGTTCATAGAGAAAGCCCTCCTTCAAATCAAAATGCTATAGCGTTTTTGATGAAAATACCATAGCATTTTTTTCTTTGTGCTGTCAACGGCAGGCAGGAACAAAAGACGGCGGATAGGTGACAAAACTACACAAACCAGCGGTAGTTTTCCGGCAGGCGGATATAGCAGCGGATGTGGCCGTCCTTTGCCCGCCGGATGATGCCGGACCGGTTGGTATTGCCGATATTGCCTTCGGCGGTGATGAGGTGATCCGGATGGTTTTCCAGCACAATGCCGATATGGTCGTGGGGCTGATTGCAGAACACATGATCATAGAGCACAATGTCACCGGGCAGAGGGTCCGCTTCTTCGGGCAGGAAATAACCGATGCGGCTGTCCTTTTGGGCCAGTTCCTCCCAGGCCGGCACCCCGGCCAGGCTGCACACAGTACATTCGTCCGGAGAGAAGGGAAGCTGAAAGCCTGCTTCCACGCAGCAGTGGTACACAAAGGCGGCGCACCACAGCCTGTCCGCTTGCTGTACGTCCCACCGGCGGAAATGCTGCACCAGGGGCTGCAGGTTGCTTTCTTTTCCGTCCGCACTGCCGTGCAGGGGCAGTTTTGCCAGGCGGCAGGCGGTATCAGCCAGCTGCTGCCGGGTGGCTTTGGTTTCCTTTTTCAGGCGGAACACCCGGGTGAATTGGTTCACGGGATCCGGGTAAATGTCGCAGAGCACCATGCCCATCTTTCCGGCCACACCCATGGAGGGCCAGTTATCATGCTTCATGTAGCAATATATTTCTTCAAGGCCGTAGTGGTCAAAGGCCAGGTGCACGCAAAAGCGGGCGGCTTCCGCAGCATAGCCCATTCGCTGATGGGCTTTGTGGATGTGGTAGCCGATTTCCGGCAGCATCTGCCCGTGGATGGGCTGCAATGTGATACCGCAATCGCCGATCACCTGCCCCGTTTCCTTCAGTACCACCGCCCACAGGCCAAAGCCGTCTTCCCGATAGCGGCGAAGGTTTCTTTCAATCCATTGCCGGGTTTTCTCTTCCGTGAAGGGCGCAGGATAATAGCGCATGGTTTCGGCGTCGGAAAAGATGGCATGAAGGGCAGCTGCATCGTCCGGAATGAATGGACGTAAAATCAGCCGCTTTGTTTCCATGTGCATGGGGGGACACCTCCTTGTCCGGGATATAAAAGAGAGATGAGCAATAAAAGATAATAATAAAATACGCTCAAGGATAAGGGGAAGCATGAAGGTGCTTGCCCCTTCATGTGGAATCCGCAGCAGAGGCTTTGCTCCTGCGAGGAGCGCCCATGGCGCTTTCTATATCAATTTACGGCCGTAAAAATAGGGTTTGCAGCTTCATTTATGAGGCTGCAAACCCATTTTTACAGTAAATGTGATGTTCCGAATGGAGGAGTGTTTCAGCGCACCTCCATTCGCCTGTTTTACAGGCGGGCTTCCAATTCGGCCTTGCGTTCTTCGTAGCCGGGCTTGCCAAGGAGGGCAAACATGTTCTTTTTGTAGGCTTCCACGCCGGGCTGGTCGAAGGGGTTCACGCCCAGCATATAGCCGGACAGGCCGCAGGCCTTTTCAAAGAAGTACACCAGATAGCCGAAGTGATACGCATCGGCAGCGTCAATTTCCAGGATGATGTTGGGGGTGCCGCCGTCCATGTGGGCCATCAGGGTGCCCTGGTAGGCCTTGGAATTGACAAACTGGACGGACTTGCCGGCCAGGTAATTGAGGCCGTCGATGTCTTCGGCAGCTTCTTCGATGTACACTTCGGAGCGGGGCTGATTGACCCAGATCACGGTTTCAAAGAGGTTGCGGGTGCCGTCCTGGATGAACTGGCCGATGGAGTGCAGATCAGTGGAGAAATTGGCGGCGGTGGGGAAGATGCCCTTCTGGTCCTTGCCTTCGCTTTCGGCGTAGAGCTGCTTGAACCATTCGCCCATCATGGTGAGGGCGGGCTCATAGTTCACCAGAATTTCGGTGTTCTTGCCCTTGCGGTAGAGGATGTTGCGCAGGGCGGCGTACTGGTAAGCAGGGTTCTGTTCCATGGTGTCTGCCTGGCAGGCGATTCGGGCTTCCTGAGCACCCTTCATCATTTCTTCGATGTTGATGCCGGCAGCGGCGATGGGGAGCAGGCCCACAGCCGTCAGCACGGAGAAGCGGCCGCCCACGTCGTCCGGAACCACGAAGGTTTCATAGCCTTCGGCGTTGCACAGGTTCTTCAGTGCGCCGCGGGCCTTGTCGGTGGTGGCATAGATGCGGCCCTTGGCGCCTTCCTTGCCGTACTTCTCTTCCAGCATCTTTTTGAACATGCGGAAAGCGATGGCAGGTTCGGTGGTGGTGCCGGACTTGGAAATGATGTTGACGGAGAAATCACGGTCGCCGATGATCTTCACAATATCATTGAGATAAGAAGAAGAAATATTGTTGCCGGCGAAATAGATTTCCGGGATGCCCTTTTCCCGGATGCCGTTGTACATCTGGCCCTTGCAGAATTCGATGGCGGCCCGGGCACCCAGGTAAGAACCGCCGATGCCGATCACCACCAGCACATCGCTGTCCTGCTGGATTTTTTCGGCAGCCTTCTGAATGCGGCCGAATTCTTCTTTATCGTAGTTCACGGGCAAATCCAGCCAGCCCAGGAAATCGTTGCCGGCGCCCTTGAGGGAAACCAGCTGATCGTTGACGGTATCCAGAATGGGGCGCAGGTTATCCATTTCACGCTGTTCGATGAAGCCCTTCACGCCGGTCATTTTCAAATTCATGGCCATAACAAAATCGCTCCTTGTTCTTTTATCAACGGTGGTAGAGAAAACCATTTCCTATTATATCCGTTTGCTGCTTTTTTCACAAGGGGGGTGGTTCGTCTTTTTGTGCAGGAAAACAAGAAATTTTTCAGAACAAATGATACAAAAGATGTAACAAACTGCCCCCGTGCTTCGTTTTATCAGTGAAAGCCAATAAAAGGGAGCGATTATGGATGCGCAAAGGGACACTGATGCTGCTACTGGTGCTTTTGACACTGTCGGCTTTTCCGGCCCAGGCGGGCTATAATGAGCTGAACGTAAATACAGGCGGAAAGGGAGCCGTGGTGTATACCAAAAGCACCGGCAAAATCAAGGCGGGCATATTGTATAACGGTTATGTTTCCAGCCTGTCCCTGGATGATGAAAACGGCCTGTATTCCTGCTGGCTCACCCGGGATATGACGGTGTGGGTGGACCAGGACAAGGCTCATGACGGCTGGCCGGAAAGCTATTGGGAGATGAGCGCAGAAGAAGAAAACAGCTACCCCTGCCAGATGTATATGGCGCAGGTGATTCAGGCGGATGCGCCCGTCTATACTTCGCCTAGCCACAGCCATCTTTCCGCCACCCATGCAAAGGGCACCCTGCTTCGGGTGTGCGGCGAATTTGGGGATGATTATTTTGTGGAAGGCTGGCACGGAGACGGCTTTATTCCCAAGAGTGCGGTGGAATACTACGCCCCCCTTCAGCGCTCCCGGCAATATGATGCCACCTATGGGCTGCCAACGGAAAACAGGCGGGTGTACACGTCCGGCGGCAGCCTGGCCATTTCCGGCTCTGCCACCGGCTATTGCGACAGCGACCCCTGGGTAGTGAAAGGCGGCGAAGAGGTTCAGGTGCTCAAATACCTGGACGGCTGGGCCCAGCTGGCAAAGGGCGGCTTTATTGAAACCCGCTTTCTGGAAGAAAACGGCGATCACACCATCCGCTATGCCACGGTGAAATCGTCGGAGCTTCTGGACCGGCTGAACGTACGCTATCAGGCGGACAAGGACAGCAGGGTAACCGTGAAGCTGTGCGCCGGCGCCCGGGTGCAGGTGCCCTGCCATACCGATACCTGGGCCAGCGTATATATTACCGGGGAAGAAGGGGGCGCTGTTTTTTCCGGCAGTGCCATGATGGAATACCTGGTTTTTGACGGGGAAGAAGACGTGAAAAGCGGCTGCACCCGGGTGCGGCTGACAAAGGATATTCAGGGCAATGATGCGATGGCCCCCACCGAATACCGCCAGGGCTGGAAGGGCCGGGTGCTGGAAAAGGGCACGGAAATGACGGTGGTGGGGGTGGAAAGCAACAATTCTACCGATACCCCCTGGGGCGACCGGTTTGTGTGCATGCTGGAGGACGGAAGGCTGGCGGTGATCTGGAACGGGGAAGGGATATTGGAGCCGGTGGAGAAATTCGGCATCCATGCCAAAGCCAATACTCATGTGCGGATGCGGGAAAAGGCCGGTACGGATTCCGATGCCCTGCGCACGCTTTCTTCCGGCGCCAGGGTGGAAGTGCTGCTGCGGGGAGAGTTGTGGACCATGGTGCAGTATAAAGATCAGGTGGGCTATGTGATGAGCCGGTACCTGAATTTCCCCTGAGGGAGCGCAATATTTGTCCAAAAAGCGGTACAAAACGTACATGACAGAAAAGGCAAAGCAGGGTATAATAGGAAGCAATCAATGAAGAAGAAAGAGGGTCGTTTTTCATGAAACGGTTCATTGCTGTATTGCTGACGGCGGTACTGTGCCTGTCCCTTGTGGGTCATGCCCAGGAGGAGGCCCCCTTTACCGGCTATTATTCCGATTTTACCATGGGCCTGGACGGCTGGTATCCCCGCAGCGCCGATAATACGGTGGAGCTGAAGCGGCTTGGATATGTGATTGAAGTAAGGGGCCGCACGGCTTCCTGGAATTCCCCCGGCCGGGATTTTCCCCTGCTGGCGGGGGTGAAATACCGTTTTTCTGTGGACGTGAAGCAGACGGCGGTGGAAAGCGCAGAATTCATGGTGTCCGTGGCCCACACCAGGGACGGCGCGGAATCCTACGAAAACCTGGGCCGGGTGACCGCCAAGCAGGGCCCCTGGGTGACCATTTCCGGCGAATACACCCCCGAAGCCTACGACAAATACACCCTCTATGTGGAAACGGTGGGGAACGGGGACATCAATTTCATGATGCGGGATTTTACGGTGGAGCCGGTGGAATTGCATTTTGACGGCGATCTGCCCTCCCTGAAGGAAGTGTACGCCGATTATTTTGACGTGGGCAGCTGCGTCAACGGCATGCAAATGCGGGACAAGGCCCAGATTGATTTCTTTGCCACCCAGTACAATATTTTCACCCATGAAAACGAACTGAAGCCGGACAGCGTGCTGGACGTAACAGCCAGCAAGAAGCTGGCCAAGGAAGACGAAACCGCTGTGGCGGTGAAATTCACTTCCGCCAAGCCCATGCTGGACTATTGCCAGAAAAACGGCATCAAGGTGCACGGCCATGTGTTGGTATGGCACAGCCAGACCCCGGAAGCCTTCTTCCACGAAGGATACGATACCGCAAAACCCTACGTCACCCGGGAAGTGATGCTGGCCCGGATGGAAAACTATATCCGCCAGGTGCTGCAGGAAACGGAAAAGCAGTGGCCCGGGGTGATTGTTTCCTGGGACGTGGTGAACGAAGCAGTGGCCGACGGCACCGGGGCTCTTCGGGAATCCAACTGGACGAAGGTGGTGGGGCAGGATTTTGTGAACCGCGCCTTTGAGTATGCCCGCAAGTATGCCGCCCCGGGCGTGCTGCTTTGCTACAACGATTACAATACCCCCAACGAGCCCAAGCTTACCGGCATCTGCAACCTGCTGGACAGCCTCATGGCCGACGGCACCATCGACGGCTACGGCTTCCAGGGCCATTACAAGGTGAACGATCCCCATATCAGCCGGGTGAAGAATGCCATGGAGCGTATTGCCGCAAAGGGACTGAAGCTAAGGGTGAGCGAACTGGACGTGGGCATCAGCGAAAACACCCGCCAGTACCACCGTCAGCAGGCAGATTACTATAAGGAACTGTTCCTTCTCTTCCTGGAATATGCGGATCAGATGGAGGCCGTGCAGGTGTGGGGCCTGACGGACGACCGCAGCTGGCGCAGCGAATCCTTCCCGCTTTTGTTTGACAAGAACATGGAGGCCAAGCTGGCTTTCTATTCTGTGGCGGAAGCGGTCAAGGAAGAAACAAAATAATCTAAACTAACCGGAGCTGATGAAAGGCTCCGGTGTTTTTATGTAACCGAACGACCGGAAGAAAGATAATAATTCATGTATTAACCACTGAAGCAAATCTGGATTTAATCAAAAATGTAGGATGTGGCACGCTAAAATGGTTACATTACGGTTGCATTTTGAAAATTTGTAACTTTTTTTCCCAAAAGCTATTGACATTACATGTATGTAACCGTAAGATGACTTGCGAAAGGACAAATTCTTCCTATTTACAGGACGATTTTCCGCATCAAGAGAAAAGGGGAATGACCAATGAAGAAAAAGCTCCTTCTGGTAGCCGTGCTGGCCCTGCTGTGCACCCTGTTCACCTGCAGCGCCCTGGCCTGGGACTGCGAAGTGGACG
>JAFQHP010000017.1 GCA_017397895.1 Clostridia bacterium | reverse complement strand
GCCGACGTGCTTCGTCCTTTACTGCTTCGCAGTAGTGCTTCATTCCTTTTTTCCCTGACATAATCTTACCCCCTGACGTAGTTCTATTATCCTACATCAGGGGGCTTTTTGTCTATTGTCCGTTTTTACTGGTTCGGTTCAGAAAAGCATCCGGCTTTTGTTATTCCAGGCCAAAGTGTTTTGCTGCCAGCGAAAGGGTTTCTTCCTGCGTCCTGTTTTCATCACGAAGAAGCGCCTGAAATCCCGAATGAAGAAATTCGTCATAATTTTCCTGCGAATTGATCAGCATCAATCCCTGACGGAAATTTTCCAGGGCCGCTTCAGGGTTTTCTTCCTCCATCATCAGCTGATACAGAAACTGTTTTTCCTTATCCGGCCGATTGAAAAACAGATTGACCGAGATCATCGGATCCGCCAGCATCAAAAGTACATGCTGTACATCAGAAATCCGGCGCAGCGTTTCCAGGCTGATATTGGTATCCACAAAAACAGGTTTTCCTTCTTTACATACTTCTTCCAGGATCTGCAGTTCCAGAATCTCACATTCCTTTGAAACGCCTTTTATCCATCCGGCATATTCCTCTGGTGATCTGCGGACGAAGTGATGCCAGTCTTCAAGGTCTCTGGTGTAGCAAAGACAGGGAAATTCTTTGCTGTCCAGCCCGTCCATCAGCGATTCGTGATAGTTTTCTTCGCAGGCAATGCCGCCGTATTTCTCCGCCAGATTTTTTACCAGTGTGGATTTTCCGGCAAAGGCGGTGCCTGTAATGAAATAGACATTGCTGAATTTCATTTTTTGTATTCCTCCAGTTCTTTTGCCTTCCGGACAGCGCTTTCAATCCTCTCCATCGGCACCGGCCCGCATTCCTTTCCAAGCAGAACATGCAGGAAAAATTCCCTTGTACCGGCATTCCCGGTCACGCTGCTGTTGGTTACGTCCTTTACAAAAATGCCGGGCATGGCGTTCACATCCCGGATCAGATCCTGCAAAAGAGGCAAATAGGCATCATCGCCGATCACACCGGTTCTTCTGGCTTCTGCATCGTCAATTTCAAACAGCGGCTTCACCAGGCACACCAATTCCCCTTCCCCGTGCATCACGGCGGAAAAATACGGAATGGCCTTGCGCAGGGAAAGATAACTTACATCCACCGTGCCCAGTTCAGGCTTTGGCTCCAGGTGCAGCAGCTTTTCATCGCTGATGTTTGTTTTTTCCAGGTTCACCACATGGGGGTTCTGCCGCAGCTTGCCCATCAGTTGGCCAAAGCCCACGTCCACGGCGTATACCCTTTCCGCGCCGCGCTGGCACAGGCAATCGGTAAAGCCGCCGGTACAGGCACCGGCATCAATGCAGATTTTGCCTTTGACATCAATGCCGAAATCGTCCAGGGCACCGCTCATTTTGAAGCCACCCTTGCTGGCATAGGGCAATACGCCCTTTCTGGTAACGGCATCCTCTTCCTTCACCATCATGCCGCCTTTGGCCTTCTGGCCGTTCACATAAATTTCGCCGGCCATAATAAAGGCAGCCGCTTCCTTTTCTGTCTTGCAGATGCCAAGGTCCACAAGGCGGTCTGCCAGCTTCATCTTCTTTGGTTTCATCTCTCTCATTCTCCTGTAAAGGGGCAGGGCGCTGTAAAGGTCATCCTTTCCCCGGTTGTGGGATGGGTGAAACTCAGTGAATATGCATGGAGCATCAGCCTTTCAGCCTTTGGCAGGTGCTTATGCCCGTAGATTACATCCCCCAGTACCGGATGACCGATGGAATGCATATGCACCCGGATCTGGTGGGTGCGCCCGGTGATGATGTGTACATCCAATAGCGCCCTGTCCGCCCGCTGCTCCAGAAGGGTCCATTCCGTTCTGGCATACCGGCCGTCCTTATCCACGGCCATTTTTTTGCGATCGGTTTTGCTGCGGGCAATAGGCGCTTCAATAACGCCCTTTTCCTCCTTCATTTTGCCAAATACCATAGCCCTGTAATGCTTTTCCATCTTCCTGTCCGCCAGTTCCTGGGACAGGAAGGCATGAGCGGCATCGTTTTTGGCCACCAGCATCAACCCGCTTGTGTCCTTATCCAGCCGGTGCACAATCCCCGGCCGCATTTCTCCCCCGATGCCGGACAGGCTGTCCAGATGGTACAACAGTGCATTCACCAGCGTGCCGTCCGGGTTTCCGGCAGCCGGATGCACCACCATACCGCAGGGCTTTACCACAACGGCCAGTTCCTGATCCTGATAGAGGATCTCCAGTGGGATATCCTGGGCCTGCGCTTCTCCCTGTTTGATTTCAGGCATTTTGATTTCTATCAGCACGCCGGCATCGGGCTTCATGGAAGGCTTGTCCGCCTTCTTGCCGCCGACCATGACACAGCCCTCTTTTATCAACGCAGCAGCACGGGAGCGGGTCATTTCTCCCTGGGCTGCCATCACCACATCCAACCTTTCGCCATTTGCCAGTATTTCAAGCGTCATTTGTTGCTCCAATCCTGCGGGCGGAACAATAGGCTCACGCCGCACAGCACAGCGCCGCACACCACGCCCACATCCGCAATGTTGAAAATGTAAAAATCAATAAACAGCACTTCAATCATATCAATCACATAGCCATACAGCGCCCTGTCCAGCATATTGCCCACAGCGCCCCCCAGGATCATGGAAAGGCTAAGGGCCGCAAGGCCTGTGATGCGATATTTGCGAAGGCAAAAGAAAGCGACAATCACCGCCAAAAGTGATATCACCAAAATGGGAACGGCATTGCCCTCCATCATTCCAAGGGCCATGCCGGTATTTCGCGCTCCGGTCAAGGCCAGTACACCCGGAATCAGCACCTGCCGTGCATCAAAAAACAGGTATTTGAACAACCTGTCCACAAGAAAAATTCCAGCACCGGGCAACACCCATAAAAGCGCATTTTTCTGCCCTTTTGTCATCAATTCAACCTCAACCGTACCATTTCAATAATCTGTGCTACAAAACTGCTGATACCGGGCAGACTGCTTTTAGCAATATGCTGCAGCACGAGAATAATCAGCGTGCCAATTACCGCAAACCCGATCACAGCGCCGATGCCCCGCATCACGCCCTGCCAGAAAGCATCCTGCAGCCTGCGCTTTCTGTCGCTTTCAAAGCGTACATAATCAGCCAGGTGCATTCTTTCTGCAGCCGCCAGAAAATCATCAATCTGCTTCTTTGTCATGGCAGCCATCCCTCCCGGGTTAGCTTACCCATGTCTGTTTCATTATAACAGCCAATTTTCATTTTATCAAGGCGCAGCGCACCCTTTCTTCACGTGCATCATAGTATGAAATGACGGGAAACCGTTGACAGAACTGGGAAAAATGGCTACAATGTATAGGTTAAGATAGAAGAGGAGGATTATCCCCATGATCGTTGCAAAATTCGGCGGCAGTTCTCTGGCCGACGGCAATCAGTTCAAGAAAGTAAAAAATATTGTTCTCGCTGACAGCGAACGCAAATACATCATTCCCTCTGCCCCCGGCAAACGGGACCCCAAGGACGATAAAGTGACCGACCTGCTTTACGCCTGCCACGATGCCGCCAAGGCCGGTAAGGCTTTCCGCCATATTCTTAGCCGTATCCGGGAACGCTATGAAGAGATTGCGGAAGAAATTGACGTACAGTTTGACTTTGGCCCCGATTTTGAAGCCATCGCCGTAGAATTGACCAAGGGCACCACCCGGGATTACATTGCCAGCCGCGGTGAATTTTTGAACGGCAAGCTGCTGGCTGCTTATCTGGAATATCCCTTTGTGGACGCTGCCCGGGTGATCCGCTTTGACGAAAAGGGCCACTTCATGGAAGAAGAAAGCAATATGCTCATTTCTTCCGTTCTGGCCGATCTGCCCCGTGCCGTCATCCCCGGCTTCTACGGCGCAGAAGAAAACGGTGAAATCCGCACCTTCACCCGGGGCGGCAGCGATATCACCGGCTCCATCATTGCCCGGGGCACCAAGGCCGATATCTATGAAAACTGGACCGACGTTTCCGGCATCCTCATGGCGGACCCCCGCATTGTGCCCGACGCCCACCATATTGCCGAAGTAACCTACCGGGAGCTACGTGAGCTTTCCTACATGGGCTTTTCCGTGCTGCATGACGAAGCCGTCTTCCCCGTTCGCCGGGCCGGTATTCCCACCAACCTTCGCAACACCAACGACCCCAAGCACCCCGGCACCATGATCGTGGCCACTGCCCAGAGCGACGCTTCCCACCCCGTTACCGGCATTGCCGGCCGTAAGGGCTTTTGCGCCATCGCCCTGGAAAAAGACATGATGAACCAGGAACTGGGCTTTGGCCGCCGTGTGCTGCAGGTGCTGGAGGATTTCGGCATCAGCTTTGAACTTCTGCCCACCGGCATCGACACCATGACCGTCATCGCCGAAAGCGCCAAAGTGATGCCCCATCTGGAACAGGTGCTGGAGCGGCTGCACAGCGATGTGCACCCGGATCAATTGGCCGTGCACGATCACCTGGCCATTATTGCCACAGTGGGCCGGGGCATGGTGCGCAATTTCGGTACCGCTGCCCGGTTGTTCACCGCCATTTCCCAGCAGGGCATTTCCATCCGCACCATTGACCAGGGCTCCAGCGAATTGAACATCCTGGTAGGCGTGGACGAAAGCGATTTTGAAAACGCCGTCCGTGCCATTTATGATGCCTTTATCCGTACCTGATTTTTATTCTTAATTTTTGTTTATGTTCGCCCTTTGGCGTACGCTTTTATGATTTATTTGGAGGGGAACTTATGAAGTTTCAGGGGCAAGCCGTACTGGTCTATCTGGAAGAAGACAACATCACCAAAGCTTATTTCCGCATCCGTCCTTTGCTCACAGAAGCAGGCCCTGTATCCCAGGAAGAGCTGAACGCCTTCCCGGATGAAGGGTATCTTCGCATCGTGCCGGACAAAAACGAACAGCACACCTTCAAAGAACGTATGCGCTCCATGTGCGGCCTTTGCCTGCTGGATTTGCGCAATCTGCCTGCAGAAGCCAACAAAATCCGCACCAATAAAAACTATAACCCCTCCAAGGGCGAAATGAACCGGTTCATCGTCTATTCCGATGCTGTCCAGGCCATCTGTCCCGGCCTGCTTTATCAGGTGGTATCCGAAACCGACGCCGAAAAGGCTGTCACGCCCCAAGTATATGTGCGAAACGGCGCCAATATGCAGGGCCCTGTGGAGAAGGGTGCACCTGCCGTTGATTCTGCCCAGCTGGCTCCCGACAGCAACGGCCTCTATTCTATTTCTGTAAACGGCCAGGAACTGCTTTTCTACTGGCCCTGTCAGGAAAAGCCAGTCGCTGTGGAAGCTGAAGAAAAGCCTGCGGAAAAAAATGAGCAGGAAACCGCACTTGATAAAATCCAGCAGATGAACGCTTCCTGCGTACAGGAAGCTGCCAACCGCCTGCAGGAAGAAAAGCCTGCCACCGTTTTTGTTCCCCAGCCTCAGCAGCCCCTGTCCGGTACCCGGCTGTACCAGCCTCCGCAGAAGCAGGCAAGCTTCCGCCGTGCCCACAATCCCCTGATGGAAACGGTGGAACAGCAGCGCTACGCCGCCAAATATGAAGCCCCCGGCGCCGTTGTTTCTGCCGGTGCCCCCCTGAAGGACGTACAGAACCCTATGGATGCTTTCAAGCGCTGCCTGTCCCAGGTGTGCCAGAATGACGAAAGCTGCCGCCAGGCTGTGGATGCCCTGCTCAGCTGCCCCGGCATGAAATTGGCTGTGACACATGCTATGTCCGAAGCGCGGAAGGAGTTGTCCTTTACCGCCGCCCATAACCAGCTGCAGGAGCTGGAAGCGGAACGGCTGATGCTGCTGATGCAGCTGGACGACGCCAAGAAGGATATGGCCGCCCTTCGCCAGGAAGCCATCGGTGAGCTGACTGCCCAGGAAAAAGCCGCCCAGGACAAGCTTTCTGCCATTTCCGGCCAACTGAAGGCGGAAATTGCCGGCGAAGAAGCCGCGCTTGACGCCCTGAACAACGCCCGCATGGAAGCCCAGGAAACTTTGGAAAAAGCCGCCATGTGGAATGGACAGGCTTCCCTTCTTAAAAAGACAGCCCCCTCTGTCCCCACTTCCGAAATGGTTCAGCGTATGGAAACTGCATTGAAAGCTGCCGGCTTCATTTGTGAGCCCGGCGATGCCCTGGCCATGCTCACTGCATACGCCATCAATCAGGATGCCGTTTTGTTCACCTGTGCCAACACTGCCGACGCCATTTTGGCTGCCCAGGCCATGGCCTGTGTGTTTGATGCTCCCATCTCCACCCTACTGAATGAAAATATCCGTCTGGCCCCCGGCGGCAATACGCCCGCCTTGCGCCGCGGTAAATTGACCGGCGGCTGCACTGCCTTTGCATCTTATCAGGATCTGTGCGTAGGAAATGCCGCCTCATTTATGGATGCTGCCTGCGCCATGTTTACCCTGCATCAGGATTTACATGCCGTGCCCGCTGCCCTTCCTGCCTATAGTGCTGCTTCCGTTTCCGGGCTTTCCGCCCTGCTTTCCCAAAGCAAGCTTTCCGCCGATACCATTGCTGCCGTCAACGGCCTGCGGAATGTGAAGGAAGGCAATCCGCTGCCGCTGAAAAACATTCAGTGTGCCCTGCGCTTTATCGCAGCCACCCAGAACACCTTTAAAGGCGGCGCTGCCGAAAGTATCGACCGTGCCGTGTCCATCTTCATTCTGCCCTACTATCTTTGCTGCGGCGTGAACAAGGATTGCCTGATGCCTCTGCTTGCCGGCATGCCCCGCTCCGCGCTGATCTGGAACGAACTGAAATGAATACCGAAATCATCACCAGCCTTCAGAATCCACAGGTAAAAAAGTGGCGGCTTTTGAACAAGAGCCACGCAGAGCGTGTGTCCCAGGGGCTTTTCTGCGCCGAAGGGGAGCATATGGCCCAGGAAGCGGTACAAACAGGAAAAGCAGCTGTACTGTTGATCAGCGAAAAATACACCGATAAGTTTGCATTCCTTACGGGATGTGCCCATGTGCCTGTTCATTATCTGGCCGATCATGTATTTGCATCCCTTTGCGATGCCAAAACACCTCAGGGCATCATAGCACTGTGCCCTTATCTGGAAAGCACAGCACTTTCGGCGCTTGGCAGCCGTGTTGTATGCCTCAACGCCGTGCAGGACCCAGGCAATGTGGGCACCATCCTGCGCACCATGGACGCTGCAGGTTTCACAGGCCTTCTGTTCGATGAAAAGACGGCGGACCCTTTCTCCCCCAAGGCCCTTCGCGCTTCCATGGGCAGCATTTTCCGCCTGCCCGTTGTAAGGACAAGCGATCTTTCCCATGCGCTGGATCAGCTTCAGCAGCAGGATTTTGAAATCCTGGCAGGCGACCTTTCCGGCGCCCCCTTCTTTGATCCCAGGGAGAGAAAAGAAAACACCTGCATCATCATCGGCAATGAAGGCGCAGGCATTTCCCCGAAAATCAAAGAAAAGGCGACCCTGCGCCTGAAACTGCCCATGATGGGCGGCGCAGAATCGCTGAACGCAGCCGTAGCTGCTGCCATCATGATGTATGATGACCTGCGGCACAGGCTTACAAATCCATAATGCTTAACCCCAGCAGGCCGGCAAACAGTACGGCCTGCTCTTTTGTTACCTTCAAGCCTCTGAGCGCATACAAATCGGTATGCCAGTTGTTAATCTGGCAGCTGGAAACGTCCAGCCCTTTCAGCGGTGTATCGCTGAACTCACAGCCTGTCAGGTTGCATTCCGTCACATCCCATTCCTTCCATTTGAAGGACATAAAGGCGCTTTCTTTCATGGAACAATGGTCCATGGTGATCTGCTGAGCCTTGGCGCCGGAAAGGTTCACAAAATCCATCTGACAATTCTCGAACAGAACGCTCATCAGTACGCCCCCTTCAAAGGAAGCGCCTGTCAACCTGCATTCTGTAAACTTCACCCGCTGCAGCGTGCTTTTTCGCAGATTGCACCGGCTCAGATCGCAGCGGATGAACACGCAATCCACAAACACCATCCGTTCAATTTCGTTTTCGCCCAGGGTGCATTTTTCGAACACACATCCGCTGAACTCAATCATCCTGCCGGCGCAATTGGGAAACAGATCCCCATAAAAGTGCATATTTTCAATATCGTTTCCTTCACAGAGCGCATGGTCCACCGCATCTTCCAGCAATGCGTCCCCCAGCCTGTCCGGCACATTTGGTTGCATCATACTATATCACCCACCCCATTGTAACAGAGCATTTCATTTCCTGCAATAAAAAAGGAAGGCTTTTGCCTTCCTTTCATTTTTCGATTAACTGGCGCTGGGTGCATCTCCTGCGTCTTCAGCAGCAGGTACCGCCTTGGGCCTGGTCTTTTTGGCAACGGTTTTTGCTTCCCGGATTTTCAATACCGGGCTTTCGCCGTTTTCCACCACGCCTTTGGTGATGCGCACCGTGCCCACTTCCTTCTTGGCAGGAAGCTCAAACATGGTGTCCAGCAGCGCACCTTCAATGATGGCACGCAGGCCGCGGGCGCCGCTCTTTTGGGCAATGGCTTTGGAAGCGATGGCGTACAGGGCGTCGTCGTCAAATTCCAGCTGCACATCGTCCAGGCTCATCAGCTTCTGATACTGTTTCACCAGGGCATTGCGGGGCTGGGTGAGGATTTTCACCAGTGCGCTTTCGTCCAGCTTTTCCAGGGTCACCGTCACAGGCAGACGGCCGATGAATTCCGGAATCAGGCCGAATTTCATCAGATCTTCCGGCCGCATCTGTCGCAGCACATCGCCGTCCAGCTTATCCCTGGCGGATGTGGGATCAGCGCCGAAGCCCATCTGCTTTTTGCCAATCCGCTGTTCAATGATGCGGCTGAGGCCATCGAAGGCACCGCCGCAGATGAACAGGATGTTGGTGGTGTCAATCTGCAAACATTCCTGATGAGGATGCTTGCGTCCGCCCTGGGGCGGCACATTGGCCACCGTGCCTTCCAGAATCTTCAGCAGCGCCTGCTGCACGCCTTCGCCGCTTACGTCCCGGGTGATGGACACGTTTTCGCCTTTTCTTGCGATCTTATCAATTTCGTCAATGTACACAATGCCGCGTTCCGCCGCACGGATATCGTTCCCAGCAGCCTGGATCAGCCGCAGCAGGATGTTTTCCACATCCTCGCCCACATAGCCGGCTTCCGTCAGCGCCGTTGCATCCGCAATGGCAAAGGGCACATCCAGAATCCTGGCCAGGCTCTGGGCCAGGTAAGTTTTACCGCAGCCGGTGGGGCCAACCATCAGGATATTGCTCTTTTGCAGCTCCACGTCGTCCTTCTTCCGGGGGGCAGAAATGCGCTTGTAGTGATTGTAGACAGCCACGCAAAGGGTTTTCTTCGCCTGTTCCTGGCCGATCACATAATCATCCAGCACCTTCTTCATCTCGGAAGGAAGGGGGATATCGTGCATTTCATGGGCGTCCATCACATCGATATCATCGGAAATGATTTCGTTGCAAAGGGCAATGCATTCATTGCAGATATACGCACCCGGACCGGCCACCAGCCGCCTCACCTGCTCGGCAGATTTGCCGCAGAAGGAGCAGCGCCGCTTCCGGGGCGTCATATCGTCTTTGGGCATAGTTACCTCTTACTTTTCTCCGGATATTTACTTCCGGGGTTGATAGATTTCGTCGATGATGCCGTATTCCAAGGCCTCCTGTGCGGTCATGAAATAATCACGTTCCACATCCTGGCTCAGCTTTTCGATGGGCTGGCCGGACATTTCAGCCATCAGGGCATTCATCTTTTTCTTGGTACGCAGCAGCCATTCAGCATGGATGCACACATCCGTACTCTGGCCGGAAGCGCCGCCGGAGGGCTGATGGATCATCACTTCGCTGTTGGGCAGCGCCAGGCGCTTGCCCTTTTCGCCGGCCATCAGCAGGAAAGCGCCCATGCTGGCAGCCATACCAATGCACACCGTGCGCACAGGGCACTTGATGTAGTTCATGGTATCGTAGATGGCCATCCCTGCGGTGACAGAACCGCCGGGGCTGTTGATGTACAGGGAAATTTCCGCATCCGGGTTTTCCGTTTCCAGGAACAAAAGCTGGGCCACGATGGTGTTTGCCACCTGGTCGTTAATTTCGCTGCCCAGGAAAATTACCCGGTCTTTCAGCAGACGCGAGTAGATATCATAGCTCCGCTCGCCGCCGGCCGTTTGTTCAACCACATAAGGAATGAGAGACATGCGCCTTTCCTCCTTCCGTTTCATCATCTATCTTATGCCGGAAAAATAGGGATTATTCTTCGTCGGAAACAGCTTCGGCAACCTGTTCCACAGCGTTCATGGCGTCAGCGGCAGAAACCTGTTCGGCTTCGTCCTTTTCTTCCACTTGGGCAGTTTCCACGATCAGGTCCACCACCTTGCGGATGGCGGCGTTGTCCTTCAGGTATTCCTTCTGGCGATCGTTCAGGCTGGCCTTGAATTCTTCCACGGTACGGCCGGCACGTTCCGCTTCTTCGGCGAAGGCCTTTTCCACTTCTTCTTCGGTGGGCACGATGTTTTCAGCCTTGATCATGGCTTCCAGCACCAGCTGCATCTTCACCCGGTTCTTGGCTTCGCCCTTGTACATTTCCCGAACCTGTTCTTCGGTCTGGCCGGTGAACTTCAGGTAATCTTCAAAGCGCAGGCCCTGATACATCATCCGCATCTGCATTTCGCGGATCATGATGTCGGTTTCGCCTTCGATCATGGCTTCGGGGATGTCGCAATCAGCGGCGTCCACAGCCTGCTGCACCAGGTTGTTTTCCAGCTGGATGGCAGCATTCTTCTGGGCCTTTTCTTCCAGTTCGGCAACGATCATGGCCTTATAGTCGGCGAAGGTTTCCTTATCGCTGACGTCAGCGGCAAAATCGTCATCCAGTTCGGGCTTCACCTTCACCTGGATGCCGTTCACCTTCACATGGAAGATGGCGTCCTTACCGGCCAGGTTTTCAGCGTGATACTGTTCGGGGAACTTGACGGACAGATCCTTTTCTTCGTTCAGGTTCATGCCGATCATCTGTTCTTCGAAGCCGGGGATGAAGTGACCGGAGCCGATTTCCAGGGTCTGGCCCTGAGCGGTGCCGCCTTCAAAGGCAACGCCGTCCACGGAACCGGCATAATCCAGGTTCACGATGTCGCCGTTTTCCACAGCGCGGTCTTCCACATCAGCCATGGTGGTGGCCTTTTCCACATCCTGCTGGATGCGGGCGTCAATTTCGTCTTCCTGCACCTTGTGCACATACTTCACAGCCTTCAGGCCCTTGTAGTTGCCCAGTTCCACTTCGGGCTTCACAAATACCTTCACCGTGAACTTCAGGTCCTGGCCCACGCCGATCTGGTCAACAGTGTCCACTTCGGGACGGTCCACAACCTGGATATCATTTTCCTTCACCGCAGCTTCGTAAGCTTCGGGGAAAAGGATATCAAAAGCATCATCATAGAAAATGGCTTCGCCGTACATGCTTTCGATCATCTTCCGGGGGGCCTTGCCCTTGCGGAAGCCGGGCACGTTCACGCGGCCGCGCACTTTCAGATAGGCCTTCTGCACCGCAGCGTCAAACTGTTCAGCAGCGATTTCGAAAGCGATTTTCACTTGATTACCGGAAACTTTTTCTACCGTGTAGCCCATTAGGAACAACCTCCGTTATCCGCCTTATTCGGCGCCATTGTATTCTGCACAGCGCACAGAACACTATCGTACATAATAACACACAATAAAATGAAATGCAAGCATAATGCCCCATATTTCTTCCCTGTTTTTCTTATAAAAAACGCATTTTGTACGCCCTGCGTTTCTCTTTCACTTTTTATGGGTTTGTGGTATACTGAAATTACCATTATCGGGAGGCGCAGCATGAAACTATCTGTTCTTTGTGAAAATACAGCCATTTCATCGCAATACCTGTGCGAACACGGGCTGAGCCTGTATATTGAAACCGGCCATCACCATATTCTATTTGATATGGGGAAGACGGAGGCCTTTTCCGTCAATGCTCAATCCATGGGCATTTCCCTTTCCGATGCCGATATTGCCGTATTATCCCACGGCCATTACGACCACGGCGGTGGCCTGCCTGTTTTTTTCGCCCGGAACAAAAAGGCCCCCCTCTGCCTCCAGCCCGATGCTTTGGGCGAATATTATAACGCAAACGGCAAGTACATCGGCCTAGATCAAGCGATCAGGAATCCATATGACGGCCGCACCCTTCTCATCCCCGGCGTTCTTTCCATCGACAACAATCTGACCCTTTTCACCTGCAACGACCTCCTTCCCCGCTTCCCCATCGATGCCGACGGCCTGACGGAAAAGCGGGATGGAATGATGCAGCCAGATCGTTTTATCCACGAGCAGTATCTTCTGATCCTGGAAAGAGGCAGGCGCATCCTGGTCAGCGGCTGCTCCCACAAGGGCATCCGGAACCTGATCCACTGGTTCCGGCCGGATGTGTTCATCGGCGGCTTTCACCTGATGCACACAGACCCCAACACCGATGAGGGGCAGCAGCTCCTGAAGGATACGGCGGATTATCTGCTCTCTTCCCCTACCGTCTATTACACCGGCCACTGTACCGGCGAAGCGCCTTACGCTTTTCTTAAATCCATCATGAAAGAAAGGCTGCACCGGCTGTCTTCCGGCGCTGTGTTCGAAATCTGATCCTGAACCGGAGGTGAACCATGGGCATCCGACGCATCTTAGCTTTTCTGTTAATTTTTGCGCTTCTGCCGCTTGCGGCTATCCCCGAAACAAAGGAGGTTCCTTCCATGGTGCAGCTTTATTGCCTGAACATCGGCAAGGCGGATTGTATGCTGCTGCTTTCCGGCGGCAAGGCCTATCTCATCGACACCGGCTATGCGCACACCTATCCCGCCCTGGAAACTGCCCTTGAGCAGCTGAACATCCGCCGCCTTCACGGCGTATTTCTCACCCATTGCCACAACGATCACGAAGGCGGGCTGGAGCAGTTGTTCCAAAGTGACATCGAAATCGATGCACTGTATGCCGCTGCCATTTACTATGACGTGAAGGAAAACAAGCATCCCGCCGTAAAAGCCGCCAAGGAAAGGGGCATGCAGGTCACCTTCCTGCGTCAGGGGGATGTGGTCCGGCCGGATGAGGAAACGGCATTCACGGTGCTGGGCCCTGTGCGGGTGAATGAAGACAACGAAAACAACAATTCCCTGGTGATGCACTTCACCTCTCCCCACGGCTCCATTCTCTTCACCGGAGACATGAAGGAAGAGGAAGAATACGATCTTCTCTCCCGCAATCTCCTGTCCCAGGCCGATGTGCTCAAATGCGGCCATCACGGGGACAGCGGCGCTACATCCGCCGCCCTTTTGCAAAAGGTGAAGCCAAAGGTGGCCCTGATGCTCACCAATACCTTCCAGGAAAAGGACACCCCTGCACCCTCCACCCTTGCAAGGCTTGCCGCCGTCAATTGCAAAACCTACGTTTCTCAGGACGCTCAGGACGCCATTTACGTTTCCCTTCAAAACGGCTCCGTCACCGTTTCGGACATGGCCTGGCCGGGCATTCCCAAGCGCATCACCGCGCTTTCCGCTTCCATTTCCCTCTCCGATGATACCCTGACTTTGAAAAACCAGGGAACGGAAACCGTCACCTTGTCCGGCTGCACGCTTTATTCTTCCAAGGGAGAAGATTTGTTCCCGCTGCCGGATATGACGCTGGCACCTGGAGACAAATGCATCATCGGCGGGAAAAACGCAGAGGGCAATATACACATCAAGCTGGACAAAAAGAAAATCTGGCATCAGGAAAAGCGGGATATAGCCATCCTCTATGACGCATACGGCCGCATCCTGACGCAGACGGACAACGGCTTTGCCGAATAATATTTGCACCCGATATTGCCTCCCTTCATAGGATGAAATATACCTGGAAGGGAGGTTTTTTCATGAAGCCCCGCCCGTGTGTCCCCATCTGTAAACCACCCGCCCCCTGTGGGGAAAGTTTCCTTGTTCACCGCATTCTTGGCATGGGAAAACTCTGCCGCCGCAGCTGCCGATATACATTCCCCCTGGAAAATATCCCCTGCGGCATGGAAGCCCCCTTTACCCTGCAGCATATTGCAGTTCAGCACTCCCCTATGTATGACCTGCTGCCATGCCGGATGAACGGCTCCGTCCGGCTGCAAGTGAAAATCCCTGTGGTCCTCACCCTGTGCGGCCAATGCGGCCGCACCTTCTGCCTGAACACATGCCTTGAGGAGGAAGTGCTCCTTCGCCTGCACTGCCAGGATCAGGATACCTGCAAAGCGCAGCCCTATATAGCCGCATCCGTTCACCTTGCCTGTAACGGCAGCCCCTGCTCCCCCTGCGAATGCAGCGCATTGCTTGACGTATCCATCGACGCTTACCTGCTTGCTCCCTGCATCATGGGCACCGCACATCCGTCCCCCCGCTGTGACGACCGGCCCTGGTACCCCCAGCCCCATTGCTGCAAATAAACCCATATCTTTGCGGGAAAGGCCTCTCCTTTTCCGCTTTTTTATTGTGAAAAAGGGAAGAATGTGCTATACTGATAAAAATCGGGAAAGGGCGGTGAAGGGATGGCACGGCTGCTGTGCTCCACTGGCGCATTGATCGGGCGTCCCAACGGAAGAAATCACCGCCTTTTGCCAGGCCTTGCTGAAAAGCTTTCCTGCGACGGGCTGGAAATGATGTTTTACGATTCCTGGTACGGCCAGGAAGAGGAAGTGATTCAGTCCCTGAAAAATACGCCGCTGCCCACCCCTGTCTTTCACGCAGAAAAGAATATCTGTCTTTCCCTTTCTTCCGATCGGGAAGCAGAAAAAGGGCTGCAGCTGTTTGAAACCAACTGCCGCACAGCAAAAGCACTGCAGGCTGAAAAAATGGTGTTCCACCTGTGGGACGGCCGCATGGATATCCCGGCCATGGAACGGGCTATGGCCCATGTGCCAAAGCTTATGGAAATATCCGCCGCCCACGGTATTCTTTTCACCGTGGAGAATATCGTTTCCATGTACACCGATCCGCTTTCCTGCCTGCGTCTGTTGCATGAACGATATCCCTCTCTCCCCTTCACCTATGACACCAAAATGGCCTCCTTCCACGGCCAGGAAAGCAGCCTGTATGAAAACGGAAATATGCATCTTCTTCCCTGCATCCGCCATTTTCATATAAACGATTATCGGGGCAACCCCATGGACTGGCAATGCTTCCGCACGCTGCATCCCGGGGAGGGCCAGGTGGATTTTCCCCGGCTGTTCGCCCTGGCAAAGCAGATCAACTACACCGGTGATTACACCGTCGAAGCCACGTCCTTTGAAAAGACCGGCTTTGTGGATTGCGATAAACTGAACCGCACCTTGATGCACATCCGGCAAATGATGAATGAAACAGGAGATTGATACGCCATGGACCGTAAGGAAGAAATCATCCGTCTGCAAAACCGTATTCTCCACGAATACGCCCAGCATGAACTGAAAATGATCGGGGCCGATCTGTGGGGGGCTCCGGCTGACCCCAAGGTGAAAAAGCTGCACGAAAAGGTGGCGGAAATCACCAAGGAAGATGCCGCTCCCAAGGCAGATACCGCCACCTCAACAGGTACGCCGGAAACTGAAAAAATTGCAGAAGAAACGCCCAAGGAAAATATTGAGGACCTGAAAAAGGAACTGCAGGGCTATATCGGCCTCAATGTGATCAAGGAAGAAGTGGAAAGCCTGATCAACTGGATCGAAATCTGCAAGCAGCGCAAGGCTTTCGATCTGCCCACGCCGGAACTTTCCCTGCACATGGTGTTTTCCGGCAATCCCGGCACCGGCAAAACCATGATCGCCCGGCTCATGGCCCGCATCTATCATTCCCTGGGCATTTTGAGCAAGGGCCAGCTGGTGGAGGTGGACCGTTCCGCACTGGTGGCGGGGTATGTGGGCCAGACGGCGGGCAAAACCACAGAAGTGATCAAAAAAGCCCTGGGCGGTGTGCTCTTCATTGACGAAGCCTACACCCTGATCAACAAATCCGAAAACGACTTTGGCCAGGAGGCGGTGGATACCATCCTCAAGGCCATGGAAGACAACCGGGATGACCTGGTGGTCATCGTGGCCGGCTATATTGACCTGATGGAGGAATTCATCCATTCCAACCCCGGTTTGGAGAGCCGGTTCAACCGCTTCATGCATTTCCCGGATTACACCATCGACGAAATGTTGGCCATCTTCGATATGCGCTGCGGCCAGAGCGGCTATCAGCTTGCCGAAAACGCCAGGGACGAACTGCAATCCATCCTGGAAACCAAATCCAAGGATGTGGGCGGCTTTGGCAATGCCAGAGGCGTGCGCAATCTGTTTGAAAAGGCCATTGCCGAGCAGGCGGACCGGCTGTCCGCCTCCAAAGAACCCCTTACCAAAGAACTGTTGATGACCCTGACGGAAGCGGATATCAACGCTGCGGCTGAAAAAGCCTGAAAATAAAACCGAAGGAGGTTCCATCCATGACGGAAATTGCTGAAAAGAAAAAGCGGTTTACCAAAAAAGAGTGGAGCTGGATCATGTACGACTGGGCCAACTCCGTCTATGCCACCAACATCATGGCTGCCATCTTCCCCACCATCTTTGTGGCCATCGCCGGGGACGCCGGGGATATCTGGTGGGGCTATGCCACCTCCATCGCCACCTTCATTGTGGCCCTGCTGGCGCCCTTCCTTGGCGCTGCGGCAGACTTTAAGGGCATGAAGAAAAAGCTGTTCAACGCTTTCCTTGTGGCCGGCATTTTGTTCACCACAATCATTGCCCTCACCAACGACTGGCGCATTATGCTGGTGGGCTATGTCATCAGCCGCATCGGCTTTGCCGGCTCCAATCTCTTTTACGATTCCTTCCTCACCGACGTTACCGATAACGAGCGCATGGACAAGGTGTCCTCCTGGGGCTATGCCATGGGCTATATCGGCGGCAGCACCATCCCCTTTGTTATCTCCATTGTGATGCTGCTGGTGCTGGGCTATGGAAGCCCTGTGGCCCAGAAATTCTCCGTGATCATTACCAGCGTGTGGTGGCTCATCTTCTCCATTCCTTTTGTGAAAAATGTGCATCAGGAGCATTATGTAGAGCGCCAGCCCGGCTCTTTTGTGAAAAACACACTCTCCAACACCTGGCACACCGCCAAGGAGATTTTCCAGCGCAAGGGCCTGTTCCTTTTCATCGTTGCCTACTTCTTCTACATTGACGGTGTGGGTACCATCATCAATATCTCCACCGCCTACGGCAGCGCCCTGGGCCTTGGTAGCGTAGGGATGATTCTGGCCCTGCTGATCACCCAGGTGGTAGCCATGCCCTGCTCCATCATTTTCCCCCGCATTGCCAGGAAAGTGACGGCCCGCAAGGCCCTCATGGGCGCCATTTTGGTGTACATCTTCATCTGCTGCGTGGGATTCTATATGGGCTTCTCCCTGGAGCCCCATCAGGAGGCCTATGAAGCTACGCTGAAGAGCCAGTACACCGACGTGCTTTCCGATATTGACGACGAAAATGCCCTCTCCCTGATGGAAGAGAGCATGGAAATTTTCCTGGAAAAGGACGCCGCACAGACCCTGCTTGACAATTATCAGGCCATGGATGAAAGCCTGAAAACAAACGAGCAGGTGAACCGGGTGGTGCAGCAGAACATTTCCTTCCTGGCCCAGAATGATCAGACCGTCTTTGCCTTCCGCAATGCCCGGGCCGAATCCACCGCCCTTTTCTGGTTCATGGCACTGCTGGTTGGCACGGTGCAGGGCGGCATCCAGGCCGTTTCCCGCTCTTACTTTGGCAAAATGGTACCCAAGGAACGCTCCAACGAGTTCTTCGGCTTCTTTGATATCTTCGGCAAGTTCGCTTCTGTGCTGGGCCCCTTCCTGTATTCCGCCATGGGCACCTGGACCGGCCGCAGCAGCTACGGCGTGCTTTGCCTGATTGTCCTGTTTATCGTGGGCTTCGTGATCCTGCTGTTTGGCAAAAAGCACATGGAAGCTGAAAGCTGATTTTTCCCCGTCAACAATGCCAGGCTGAAATGAACATCAGCCTGGCCTTTTTTTCTGCCCTGGAAACGGCGGATTGATTGGTATTCATCTTACCGGCAATCAGCCCCTGGCTTTCGTCAAATACATAGCGCCTTCGCAGGATATAGCTGTATTCCCAGGGCATTCTGTCCAATATATCCCGGATGAAAAAACGCTGCAGCCATTCCTCCCCATGAGGATCCGGAAGGAAAAGCATGTTTTCCCTCTCCCCTTCGTATATCACCTGCCTGCTGCTTTCAAGCAGCAGCGCCATCTCTGCCCGCTGCACCCCTGCCTTGTCTGCCATTTCATCAATGGTGGGTTCCCGGCCGAACTGCTTCAGCATTTCATCCCGGAAACGGTTGGCAGCGTTCAGCTTCTTTTCCTGCCGCCAGCCAAAGCGCCGCTCCCGGGTTTTGCGCATTTCCCCCAGAATCACCGGCACGGCGTAGGTGGAAAAAGCACAGTTTCTTGTGGTATCAAATCCCCGTACGGCCTTTATCAGGCCGATACATCCTGCCTGAAATGCGTCCTGCTTTTGTTCAAACCGCCGGGACAGTGCCTGCACCAGCGGTGCATGCTGCCGCATCAGGTGGCTCAGCGCCCGTTGGCTTCCCGCCTGGGCTTTTAGAATCATATCCATATCAGGCTACCGTCAGTTTCTTTTCCATGGTTACCCGGGTTCCCTTTCCCTTTTGCGATTGTACCTCAACCTTGTCCATAAACGTCTGCATCACGGAAAATCCCATGCCGGAGCGTTCTTTTTCCGGCTGGGTGGTAAAAAAGGGCTGCATGGCCTGTTCAATATCACAGATGCCGCAGCCTTCGTCCGAAACAGTCAGGTACAGTATGCCGTCCCGGGAAAGGGCCGCTTCCACCTCCACCATGCCCTGCCCGTCCCTGTAGCCGTGCACAATGGCATTGGTCACTGCTTCGCTGACCGCTGTTTTGATATCTGCCAGAATATCCAGCGTGGGGTTCAATTGTACCGCAAAAGCGCTGACCGCCACCCTGGCAAAGCTTTCATTTTCCGGCACGCTCAAGAATGTGATTTTCATGCTGTTCACCGTTTCCATTCCCTCTTCCTCCGTCACTCAATATCAATGATCTGATCCATACCGGAAAGTTTGAACACCTTTTCCACCTGGCGGTTCATGTTCCGCACTGTCAGCTTTCCGCCGCGGCTGCGAAGCACTTTATATCTGCCTAATATTACACCGATGCCGGATGAATCCATGAAGCTCATCTCCCGCATATCCAGCACCATGTTCTTTATATCGCTTTCCTGGATCGATTGGTCCAGCATCCGCCTGATCTGCTGTGCACTGCAGTGGTCCATTTCCCCTTCCAGGTATACTGTCACCGTATTTCTGTTCCGTTCCAGCCGCATGACGTTTCCCTCCCTTTGTTGGTGATTCTAAATTCAAAATGTGTACGTTCTTATCCTGCCTCAGAAAATGTCTGTTTATGCAGAAAGGCAAAGAGATTTCCGACATTTTTTGCAATGCATGAACAGGGCATTTCCGGCAATTTGCGCTTTTGTGAAAATCTCTCTTGCATATCTGTCGATTTTTTTTAAAAATATATTGAAAACAAGATTGTCTGATGATATAATTTATGGGTTGTTTGATATGGGGCATGGTTTTCCATGCCGAAAGCGAAGGAGATGTAACGATATGAGTCGTATGATCGGCACTGTTTCCCGGGGCGTAAGAGCACCTATCATCAAAGCGGGTGACGATATCGTAAAAATCGTAACCGATTCCGTTCTGGAAGCCTCCAAGGATGCGCCTTTCTCCTTTAACGACCGCGATGTGGTGGCCATGACGGAAGCCATTGTGGCCCGTGCCCAGGGCAATTATGCCACGGTTGATGATATTGCTGCCGATGTGAAAGCAAAGTTCGGCGGCGAAACGGTGGGCGTTATTTTCCCCATCCTCAGCCGCAACCGCTTTGCCATTTGCCTGCGGGGCATCGCCAAGGGCGCCAAGAAAGTGGTATTGATGCTGTCCTACCCCTCTGACGAAGTGGGCAACCACCTGGTTTCTTTGGACACCGTGGACGAAAAGGGCGTCAATCCCTACAGCGACGTGCTGACCCTGAAAAAATACCGGGAATTGTTCGGCTACGAAAAGCACACCTTCACCGGCATGGACTATGTGGCCTATTATGAAGAACTGATCCGGGAAGCCGGCGCTGATTGCGAAATCATTTTTGCCAATAACGCCAAGGCCATTCTTCCCTACACCAAGAACGTGCTTTGCTGCGACATCCATTCCCGCTTCCGCACCAAGCGCATCCTCAAGGCTGCCGGTGCCGATATCGTGCTGGGCCTGGATGAAATCCTCAATGCTTCCGTCAACGGCAGCGGCTATAACGAAAGCTACGGCTTGCTGGGCTCCAATAAGGCCAGCGAAGATAAAGTGAAGCTCTTCCCCCGGGAATGCCAGCCCATTGTGGACACCATCCAGCAGGAGCTGTTCAAGGCCACCGGCAAGAAGATTGAAGTGATGGTGTACGGCGACGGCGCTTTCAAGGATCCCGTGGGCAAGATCTGGGAGCTGGCTGACCCGGTGGTTTCCCCCGCCTATACCGCCGGCCTGGAAGGTACCCCCAACGAACTGAAATTGAAGTACCTGGCCGACAACGAATTTGCCAGCCTTTCCGGCGATGAACTGAAGGAAGCCATCAAGGGCAAAATTCAGGAAAAGGATAACAACCTGGTGGGCCAGATGGTATCCGAAGGCACCACCCCCCGCCGCCTGACGGACCTGATCGGCTCCCTGTGCGATCTGACCAGCGGCTCCGGCGACAAGGGCACCCCCATCGTGTTCATCCAGGGCTACTTCGATAACTACACCACCGACTGATAAACCAAAGGAAGCGGATGTTTCGCCGCTTCCTTTTTACATACGCAAAAGCCGCTGCCTTTTCAGCAGCGGCTTTTCATTTCCTGAATCCATGATAGAATTGTATTCTTTTTTCGCTCCCAGGCATTCAGCGCTTTCAGCGTATCTTCAGTCTGCCGGATGCCCAGCGCCTTTTCCGCTTCGTCTGCCGCCTCCAGGCCAAGAGCACGGCGTACATTATAGTGCAGCCAGCCAATCATGCCCAAAACGCCGCTTTCCAGCGCCTTTTCCCATGGGACCTGATCGAGAACCTGCCTTTCACCATATCCCGCCAGAAAAGCCTGAAAATGCGTTTTACAAAGGCCGCCCTTTCCGTCATCCGCCCAATAGAGCAGATTTTCACACACTTCCTGCCAGGGGTTCACATAGCCCGCCGCTTCCCAGTCAATGAGAAGGGGTTCCTCCCCCTGCCAGAGGACGTTCTTGGGGTCCAGATCCCTATGGCTGATCACTTGGTTTTCGTTCAATAGCCTCTGCGCTGCGATTGCCCTTTGCTCCAGGTCAATCAATCCCGGCAGCGCGTCAGACAGCTGTCTGGCCCATGGAGCGTCAAAATTGCAAAGCACGCTCCAATCACACGCTTCCTGCGCTTCCTGCTTCGGTGCACCATCGTTTTCCGCCCCTGCCTCATGCATCCTTCCCAGCATCTGCCCCATGGTGCGGCAGTTTGCTTCCTTGATATCCGGCGGATAAATGCTCCTCCCCTGCACCCAGGGGTATACCATGTAATAGCCTCCCTCCAGCAGGTGCACTTGCCTTCCGTCCGTTTCCAGTGCTGCCACCGCCGGCACAATGCCCGTAAATGCCTTCGCGATTTTTTCTGATACAATCATATTCCGGAGCGCTTCCGGCCGCTGCATCACGCCCGGGTTCAGTTTCTTCAGGGCAAATTCGCCTTTATCCGTCACAATGTGATACATCCTGTGCATCAGCCCGCCGTGAATTTCGCGAGGCACTTCCATGCGTGTTCCAAGCTGCAATAATTCTATGATCTTCCTGTCAATATCCATGTTTCCTCTCAATTCACATATTCGCCCAATTCCCAGCGGCCCTCCGTGATCTGGCCGGATGCGTATGTCAATATCCCCTGGCCATGCCGCTGCCCGTTCATGAATTCTCCTTCATATACGCTGCCGTCCGGCCAGATCAACTTGCCGCTGCCGTGCATTTCGCCGTCCAGGAATTCCCCGGTATAGCTGGTGCCGTCCGCCCAGGTCAGGGTTCCTTTTCCCGTGCGCTTTCCGTTCACATATTCACCGGAATACACCGTTCCGCCGGGCCACACGCACATTCCTTTTCCGTGCATCAGACCATTGTGATATTCCCCGGTGTACACAGTGCCGTCCGTCCATTCTTCTCTTCCGTACCCTTCCCGCTGGCCGTTAACCAGATCGCCGGTGTAGGTGCTGTTCTCCGCTTTTATCACACCAGAGCCCGTAAACAGCTCCTTCTTCAGTGCTTCCTCCAGCGCCTTTTCATCCACATGCCGGGTATCCTGCAAAAACCCAAGCGCATTCTCATCCGGACCATCCGTCCAGCCGATGGTATAGGCCGTCAGCGGGTCAATTACGCTGTCCTCATTTGTCGTCAGCATCAGGCTGCCCGGCAGCCATTTTTCGGCCGCATCTGCATATTCCTGAGGGAAATACAGGTCATTTGCGCCAAACAGGTGCAGCATCTCATGGCATATCTGCATGGCCCCATGTTCCGAATACACAATCAGGGATTCGCTCATGCTTCCTTCCCTGTCCGCATACGCCATGGCCCGGCCGGAGCCAGCCATGCAAAAAACAGACAGCACGTTTTCCATGCCCGCATGTTTCCTGGCGTGGGCATACAATTCCGTGTTTTTCAGCAGGCAATCCTGCAAAAACGCATCATATTCATCATAAGGGTCTGCATCCGATGCTACTGTGAAACAGACATTTTCAAACGAAAGCAGCTGATTAAATTTCTCTCCTTCCAGGAGCAGATACACCTGTGCCTGTCTGATCTTATCAAGCTGCGCCGCCTTGTCTTCCTCCGTCCAGGACGATATGCCGGTATCGACAAACACAACCCGCACCGTCACATGCCCCTGCAGCGTTTTGCATATGCCCCGGTTCATGTCCCGCAGGTACAGATGTTTCTCCCAGGCAAATGCGCTGGGCGAGCAAACAAACAGGAGGAGACAACACACCAAACTGCACACAAGCACCATGAACCGCTTCCCGTTTTTCATGCTGTCTCCTCCCGGCTTATGAATTTTCCAATCTGATCTTACTTCTTTTTGAACAGGTATTCATCCACTTTCTTTTTGATATCATCGCTGATTTTGCGTTCAATGGGGAACACCTTGGCGCTGTCCAGACGCTTTGCCAGCATCAGCCCCTGCTGCAGGGTAATATCCAGGGCCTTTTCGTCCAGATAACCGCTCCTGAGGTTATCCCTGCGGTCATGAATATAGCCCGCGCCCTGGGGGCCGAAACGGCACAGGTTGATGGCCGGCACGCCTTGATCCGCAAAGGGGATGCAGTCGCTGGAGTAGATATCCAGTTCCACCTTGCAGGGAATGCCCGCTTCCTTCATCATGGCATCCACATAGCCCACTACCCCCTCCGTTGCCAATACCGGCGCATAGTTGGAGCCCAGAGTAGCGGCCGCCACATCCACGTTCACCATCAGCATGTGCTTGTCCAGTTCGTCCTTATGGGCTTCCACCCAGGCCTTGCTTCCAAGCAGGCCCTGCTCTTCGGAGCCGTACCAGTTGAATTTCAGGGTACGGGCAGGCTGATGGGCGGCGAAATAGCGCATCAGCTCCATGATGATCACACTGCCGGACATATTGTCATACACGCCCGTTGAAAAATGCACGCTGTCATAATGCGCACCGAAGGAAATGATCTCCTCCGGAAATTCCTTACCGGGGATCACAGCGCACACATTGCGGCTGGTGGCATCGAAGCATTCGCTTTCCACTTCAATGTGCATTTCCGTTGCGCTACGGCGAACAATTTCAGCAGCATCGGCAGCACGCATGTTCAGCGCCACATTGAAGCCCAACTCGTCCGTCAGCATTTCACGAAGCTTGCGGATATCGCAGTCTGTTTCGCTGATACGGTCCAGCGTGGTGCCGGAGAAGGTAAGAATGGCGGCAGCGCCGGCCTGTTGCAGCTTTTCATAATCGGTGCGGCGGAGGCGGCCGTTAATCAGCACAATCTTGCCCTTGCAGTTTTGCAGATGCACCGGCAGCAGGTTTTCGGCATAGTAAAACTCCGCATCCAGGCCGCCTTCCGGGGTGGAAAGGCTGCGCTCGTAGCCGGTTACTTCATATTCCTTTACATAGGGCTTGGTCACCTTCAGCGTTGCTTTGTTTACCTTCCCCGCTTTCACAGTGAATTCTTCAATCCTCGCTTCCACACCGCAGCTTTTCACTTCCTCCAGCAGCCTTTCCGCTGCCTTCTTTTCCGCTTCAGTGCCGGAAACACGCACATAAGCCAGTTCCTTCAGCAAATTAAATGCACGACGGGCAGATACATCCATCTGTGTTGTCCTCCTGTGTAGTTTTCATTACCTGTATTATGCGCTTCTTTTTTTCCATTGTCAATTGCTTTGGGGGGGTTCTGCCGCCTTTGCATCCGCCTCCAGCTGATAAAGCCGTACAGATCGTTCAAAAAAAACGCCGCAAAACAAATGATTACAGAAATGTATGCAGCATCCACGATGGAAGCCAGCACCCACAACGCAATCAGCACCACGTCGTTCATGGCGTACACCAGGGCAAAATACGGGCTTCTGCGGAAGGTGAGGTACGCCGCCAGGAAGCTGGTGGCAACAGAAAGGGTGCTGAGAAAAATATTGGGTGTATAAAAAAAGGCCAGGATGAAATAAAACACGCCGGTCACAGCTGCTGTCAATATCAGGGCAAGCACCCATTCCTTTCTGCCGATCCCGTTTACCTTCACTTCTGTCCGCTTCCCAGCATAAGGGTTTTTCAGCCAGGCAATCAGCGCAACCGCCGCCATGGGCAATGTCATGCCAAGATAGGTGATCATTTCGCCAAAGTATCGGAAGCTCCAGGAAATGATGCTGTAGAGGATACTGAAAATAATCATCAGCACCTGGCCCGCAGGATTGCCCTTGGCATTGAATATCAGGCTGGTCACGCCAATCAGGGACGCAATAAGGGTGAGCCCGTCCTTCCCGGAAAATATGATATGCCCCAGCAAAATTGCCGCAACCGAACCCGCCCACAGTGCCCATTCGCCTTTGCTGAAATAGCAGAATACTTTCTTCATCCTTCTTCCCCCCAACAAAAAAGCATCCGCAGCGCATCTTCAAGGACCTAACGATGCACTCCGAATGCTTTTCACATTCCTACCCGGTGGCAGTACCTGCATAATAGCACAAAAACAGCGGTATGTCCAGCTGTCATTCCACGGTAAAGTCCGTCCATTCCACGTGATTTTTCACCATCACGTCCAAGGCTCTTTCCATCCCGAATTTTTCATAGAAACCAATGGCGTTTTCATTGGCGCAGGTGTAGAGGATAATATCCCCTTCCCCGCCGGCCAGTTCATGGGCCGTCTGCATCAGCTGCCTGCCAATCCCTTTTCCCACATATCGCCTGTCCACGCCAAGGTCGGTAATGAACAGCCAATAGGCAAAATCCGTAATGCCAAACAGAACCCCCGCCAGCAAGCCCGCTTCATCCCGGGCTGTCAGGCTGATGGAAGCATTTTTTACCAGCTTTTCAATCCGCTCTTCAAATCGTTCCCTGGGGTACTGGCTGCCAAGATCCGTCTTCTTCAGAAAAGTGATATATTGATCTTTGGTCAGCCTCTCCGCTTGTATTTTTACATTCATTCTTTATTCCCTCTGTATGCAATAGCGTCTATCTGCACCTGCAGGCCATTTTCGCCGCCCCGGTGGGCAAATTCCGTGGCAATGGTTTTCCGGGCCGGCAGATGGTCCTCCCCAAAGCGCTCCCGGAACACCTTCTCCATGGGCGGGATGTTCCACGGATCCTTCATCAGCACATCCACCTTCACCACATCCTGCAGCGTCAGCCCTACCGTTTTCAGTCTTTGTTCCATGTGGTCCAGGGCGCCGTGCACCTGCATTTCCACGCTCTGGCCCACATTGCCCACGCAGAAAGTCAAAAACACAAAGCCGCCTGCTTCCACAATTTCAGAATATGCATATTCCTTTGCCGTCTGCTCGTCCAGGTTCCGCCGGATAATTTCACCCATGTTCATCCCTCCTTTTTCTGCATTATAACACACCATGTTGCATTTTGCAAACATTTGTTCGTTTTACATATAAAAACAAGCGCCGCATATCTGCAGCGCCTGATGATGATTTTACATACTCTTGATTACCTGAACCGCCACGCAGCTGGGGCCGCCCTGGGTGACGAAGGCCGGGGTCAGATGGTGCGTTTCAAAGACAGCCTTTGGAAACACCTGGGCCAGCATCTGCTTTGCTTTTTCCGCCAGGCCAATGTCATCGGCATGGGTGATGTAAATGCGCCAGCCTTCCCCCACGCCGAATTCTGAACCGCCCATCCGGACGGCGCTTTTTTTGTTCCATTTTTTCTTTATCACTGCACAAATGAAGGAATCGAAAACATAAATTTCATTTTTTCTCCAAATAATCCTGTTTTTATCCGGTTTTTCTCTTGATAAATGCAGTTTTGTCTGGTAAAATATGCGTATTATCCCGCATATGGATAATGGATCCTATGTTTTGAGAGGTAGAGCATCATGAAGCCTTATGCAGAAATGACCGTGGCAGAGCTTTCCACGGAACTGGTAAACCTGAAAGCACAGTATAAAAAAATGCAGAACCTGGGCATGCAATTGAACATGAGCCGGGGCATCCCCTGCCAGGAGCAATTGGATCTTTCCATGGGCATGATGGATGTGCTCTTTTCCGGCTCTGATCTCACTTGCGAAGACGGAACCGACTGCCGCAATTACGGCACCCTCACCGGCATTGAAGAAGCCCGGGAATTGCTGGGTGACATGATGGAGAATAACCCCAAGGACATCATCATCTACGGCAACTCTTCCCTGAACGTCATGTTTGACACCATCTCCCGTGTGTGGACCCACGGCGTGATGGGCAACACCCCCTGGTGCCAGCTGCCGGAGGTAAAGTTCCTTTGCCCCGTGCCCGGCTATGACCGGCATTTTGCCATCACCGAATACTTCGGCATCAAAATGATCCCCGTGCCCATGACCATCGAAGGCCCGGATATGGATATGGTGGAAAAGCTGGTCAGTGAAGACGATACCATCAAGGGCATCTGGTGCGTGCCCAAGTATTCCAATCCCCAGGGCATTTCCTATTCCGACGAAACCGTGCGCCGCTTTGCCCGCCTGGAGCCTGCCGCACCCGACTTCCGTATCTTCTGGGACAATGCCTACGGTATGCACCACCTCTATGACCATCACCAGGACCATCTGATCGAAATCCTGGCGGAATGCAAGCGGGCCGGTAACCCGGATCTGGTGTACAAATTCGCTTCCACCAGCAAGATCACCTTCCCCGGCAGCGGCATTGCCGCCATTGCCACCAGCCCAAACAACATGGATGACTTCATCACCTATCTTCGCCACCAGACCATCGGCCACGATAAGGTGAACCAGCTGCGCCATGCCCGGTTCTTCAAAAACATCCACGGCATGGTGGAGCACATGAGAAAACACGCCGATATCATCCGGCCCAAGTTTGAAGCCGTAACGGCCATCCTCAAGGAAGACCTGGAAGGCCTGAACATCGGCACCTGGACCAATCCCCTGGGCGGCTACTTCATCATGTTCGACAGCCTGCCCGGCTGCGCCAAGGACATCGTGGCCCGCTGCAAGAAGGCCGGCGTCACTATGACCGCCGCCGGCGCCACCTGGCCCTACGGCATGGACCCCAACGATTCCAACATCCGCATTGCCCCCACCTACCCCTGCCTGGCCGATCTGACCAACGCCATGAAGATCTTCACTCTGTGCGTACGCATCGCCGCCGCCAAGAAGATTCTGGCCGGCATGCAGGAAGAAACCCACTGATATTCAAAACGCCCTGTAACGCAACTTACAGGGCGTTTTTTTATGCTGTTTTTCAGATAATCAGCGAAACCGCAATGCCAATCAGTGTAAGCAGTATATTCCCCACTGCATAGGCCGGCGAATAGCTGGCGGCAAAGGAAGCACTTTCCGTATCCTCAATGAGGGCATTGAGCGCCGCGGTGCAGGTGGCGCTGCCGCACAGGGAGCCCAAGGTATCCACAGCATCCATTTTCAGCGCCCTTCTGGCAAAGAAGATGGTTGCCACATGAGGCAGCAATGTCAATACAGCCCCGGCCAGCAGGATGGGAATGCATCCCCAGTTTACCGCTGCACCCAGGTGCTTTGCCGCATTCAGGGCGGTGGCGGCAATGAATACATTCAGCCCCAGGCTTTTGATCAGCCACCTTGCGCCGGAAGAAATATAGCCATGTTTTGGGTTTTTGTGATACCGGTATCCGCAAAACAGGCCCATCAGCAGCGCGCCGCCGCTGGCACCAAGGGCCAGCGCCACGTTCTGACAATCAATGGCAAAGCTGCCCAGGATAATGCCCAGCACAATGGCAATGGAGAAGAAGGAAACGTCCGTCTGATCCCCGGTGCTTTTCAAATAACCAATTTTCCGTGCCGCTGCTTTCACGCCGGCCTGAGGGCCTGCGATCAGCAGATGATCTCCTTCTTTGATGCCGCCGGCAGCCTCAACCGTCATTTCCTTTCCTGCGCGGATCACCTTCCTGATCAGCACACTGTGGCTGCTGAGCAAGCCTTCAATATCCTCCGTTTTTTCTGCCGTTACAATCAATTCGGCCGATGCAATGGCCAATTGCAAATATTCGTTTTCCGTCATTTCTGTCAGGTGGTCATTATCAAACATATTGATCCTGTCCACCTTCCCAACCACCGTGATCACATCCCCGGGCAGTACCTGTGTATCCTGTTCCATTTCGCATTCCCGGCCGTCTCTGAACAACCTGGCAATCTGCACCTGGCCCAGGTTCATCTTTTCCAACGCTTCCACCGTCTGCCCGTCATAGGAGGACGCCTCCTCCACCCGGTATGCCCGCACCTGTACGGCAGTATCCACCATGACCCGCTTCATACCGGCTGCGCTCTTCTCCCGGTCCATTTTTTCCTTCACAGCCCGGCGGAGATTGATGCCCATCATGGCAGGGCCGATTTTTTTCATAAACAGAATGGTACCGGCAGTGCCGAAAATGTAGGTCAGCGCGAAGGCAACGGTGGCGGCAGCGCTTTCGTCAGAAGCCTGGCTCACCACCCCCAGCACGGAGGACTGGGTTTGCGCACCGGCAAGCAGGCCCGCCGTAGTGGCTGTATCAAAAGACAGCACCTTCCCAAGCAATACCACCGCCAGGAACACCATTACGCCGTAAAACAGCGCCACAAAAACAGATTTGATGCCGGAAGTGCGCAGATTGGCAAAAAACGCGGGCCCGGATTCATAGCCCAGCACAAAAGAGAACAGCAGAAAGAAGGTGGATTTCAATTGATCCGATACGCTGAAATCCGCCAGCTGCCCCACCAGCAGGCTCACAAGCAGCGTGCCCACCGTGGCACCCAACCGGAACGTGCCAATGGAAATTTTCCCAGCCATATATCCCAGCCCCAGGCACAAAAATACTGCCAGTTCTGTGTGTCCTGCCAGATAATCGCTGATAAACGCCAACACCTGCTCCATATCTTAATGCTCCTTTGGTAAATGCATAGTATATATGCATTCACTATACCACAATTCTATTTCCGCCGCAAGAAAAAGCCCTGAAACCATTCCGTTTCAAGGCTTTTATTTGTTCAGATCAGGTGTTCTTCATGATGACGGAGCCCACACATTCGCTGGCGTGCTCGCAGGCGTCGGCGCATTCTTCCAGGCAGTCGAAAATATTGCGCCAGGAGGCCGTTACCAGGGCGTCCGTGGATTCCACCGTCAGTGCACGCATGGAGGAAAGATACAGCTGGTCGCATTCTTCTTCCACATCGTTCAGTTCAATGATCATCCCACGGATTTTCTTGGACTTTTTGAAGTTTTCAAACTCGCTCATCAGATCGCACAGAATCTCGCAGGACCGGACGATCTTCCTGGCAAACGTCACGGCGGCGGGCACCATGGTCTGGATGTTGAAAATGTAGAACTTCTGCAGAATTTCTTCCAGCAGGTCCGTTACGTCGTCCAGCCGGTGGCTGAGCATATCCAGGTCCTCCCGGTCCACAGGGGTCACAAAGGCCTTGGCCAGGGCTTCGTTGATTTCATGCTTCTTGCCATCGGCTGCGTGCTCAATTTTATGCATTTCTTCCAGCATCGTCTGCAGCTCTTCCGGCTTATAGTTTTCCAGGCAATTTGCCAGATAATCGGCTGCCTTCTTGGTATACTGCGCGCTCTGCGCCAGGGAATCGAAATAGAACTTATCACCTTTAGCCATGGTATGTATTCTCCTTCCTGTCGGTTAAAAAATCATCAAGAACAGTTTTGTCACCAGGAAACCCACCAGCCCACAGCCGGGGAACGTAAGCACCCAAGTCAGCACCATTTCCTTCACCACGCCAAAGTTGATGGCAGAAACCCTCTTCACCGCGCCAACGCCCATGATGGAGGTGGTTTTGGCATGGGTGGTGGAAACGGGCAAACTGAAAACGGAGCAGAACAAAAGGGAAATGGCCGCAGCAATATCGGCAGAGAAGCCCTGGTATTTTTCAAGCTTCACCATGTCCATCCCCACAGACTTGATGATCTTCTTCCCGCCCATGGCAGTACCCGCCGCCATCACCACGGAGCAGACGATCATCAGCCAGATGGGAATGCTGATATCAGAGGGCAGGGCCTGTCCTTTGGACATATACACGCACAGCAGAATAACGCCCATAAATTTCTGGCCGTCCTGAGCGCCGTGCATAAACGCCATGGATGCAGCGCCGGCAATCTGTGCGCCCCGGAAAAAGGGTTCCGTTTTCAGGCGGTTGGCCTTGGCGAAGGCCTTGGTGACAAGCTTGCACACCAGCCACCCAAGCCCGAAGCCCAGGCCCACAGAAATAAAGATACCGTAAACCACCTTGATCCATTCCCCGCCGTTCACACCGGCAAAGCTGCCGTGCAGGGCAATGGCGCTGCCGGTCAGGCCGGCAATCAGGGCATGGCTTTCGCTGGTGGGAATGCCAAACACCCAGGCAAGCGTGGCCCACAAAACAATGGCAAACAGCGCGGCACTCAGGGCAATGATGGCCTGGTTGGGGTCGCTGCCAAAGTCCACCATCTTGGTGATGGTTTCCGCCACAGTGGCATTGAGCAGCGTCATCATAAACACGCCCAGGAAATTAAACACCGCCGCCATCAAAATGGCCGCCTTGGGGGGCATGCAGCGGGTCACAACGCAGGTGGCGATGGCATTGGGCGCATCGGTCCAGCCGTTTACCAGAATTACACCCAGCGTCAGCGCCACCGCCATAAACAGCAGCGGATTGGCCGTCATTTGGTTCCAGAAATCCAGAATTGAGTTCATCCGGTTAACTCCTCTCTTTTCTTTGAATGCCGTCTGTCACATTTCCATTCGGCATACAGTTGTATTATATCATTTTTTCCTGAATTTCCAAAGGACTTTTCTGTCGCTTTTGCATCGTTTTTGCAATCTTTTACCGAATTTTAGTCAGTCATATGCCTGCACCGCTTCGCCATAGGCGTTGCCTTTGAAAGCATCTGCCCAGCAAATTGGCGGTCACACTGTCTTTGTCGGTGTCGAGTTTCGTTGTAGATTTGGCAGTTCAGCAGTTTGGGCCTGGGAGGGAGTATTTCTTCTTGACATTATCCCAAAGAACGATAAGCAACAAAAAGCGACAGATACTTACCTGTCGCTTTTCTTGGCGGAGAAGGAGGGATTTGAACCCTCGCTACGATTCACTCGTACTACTCCCTTAGCAGGGGAGCCCCTTCGGCCACTTGGGTACTTCTCCATGTTCAATTGTTACCGCTCGGATGCCAATCCTTACAGCGCGCTTTTCAGAAAAATGGCGGAGGGAAAGGGATTCGAACCCCCGGTGCCTTTCGACATCACTGGTTTTCAAGACCAGCGCCTTCAACCACTCGGCCATCCCTCCGCGCATAGCGTTTGGCGGCCTTGCCGGAAGCGCTCATATAGAATAGCATTTTTCCTGGCGGTTGTCAATCCCCAATCTGCAATTTCTTCGCTTTTTTTCAGCCATCCTCTTTCTTTCCATTTCCAATATCCTGTGATACAATGTGGTCAGAACCGAAAAGGAGCCTCGTTTATGGAAAAGATCTTCTCTACCCTCACCCATACCCTGTCCTGCCTAATGCCTGATAATCCCCTTTCCGTCTATCTGTACGGCTCCTGCGCCGCCGATGATTATCAGCCCGGCTGGAGTGATATCGATTTTATCTGCTTCACAAAAACGCCGCCCACAAAGGAACAGGCAAACTTCCTTCTGCTCATGCGGCAGGCCCTTTGCGATGCCCATCAGGACAGCCGTTTCCGCCTGCTGGAAGGGGTGATCGTGTGCCTTGACGAATTCCTGTCCGGCCGCTACACCCGGGTTTTGTATTACGGCACCTCCGGCCAGCGCATCACCACGCAGTGGCAGATGGATCCCTTTTCCCTGCTTTCTCTGCATAAAAACGGCAAACTTCTCCTGGGCGAAGATATCCGTCCCCTGCTTCCCTGCCCCACATATGCCGACCTCGTTGACGGCATCCGCTTCCACCTTTCCACCATCCGCACCTATGCCAAAGAAACAGACGGCAGCCTGTATTCCTGTGGATGGCTGTTGGATATCGCACGATGCCTCTATACTTTGCGCAACAAAACCATCATTAGTAAAACAGAAGCCGGCAAATGGGCTTTGCAGCAGCATCTGTGCCCGGAACCCGATCAGATGGAACGAACCCTTATCGTTCGGAAAAACCCGTCAGAAGCGCTGAAAAACCCCGATACACACGATTGGCTGAAAACCCTTGGCCCTTCCGTTCAGAAATTTGCCGACGTGCTGGAAAAAGAATTGGAGGAACAAACAAATGAACAAATGGTATGACGAACAATACAGCTTTCAGGTGGAAGTAATTGCCGTTTCCCATAATAACATCACAGAACACCACTGCCGCAACGGAGAACAGGTGGGCGACGTGTTCACCTGCGGTTACGGCTGCCCGATGAATCAATGCGGTCAGGGCATCTGCTCCAAAACCATGATGATTCTTTTTCCCATGATGGAAGCCGTACGCAGCGGCGGCAGCCTGATGAACCTTGGCGGCGACAGTGATACTTCCAGGGAATTTTTCTGCCCCGATGGTGTGGTGAAATACCGTCTGACCGTCCGTAAAAACAACAGCGATAATTTTCACCGGAACAGTCATTATCAGAAATAAGCCATGATAAAACAGATAATCTTCGATGCCTTTGGCACGCTTTTTTCCGTTGAAAAAGGCGCCTCTGCCAATGCTGTGCTGGTCTTTCTGAAAAACCATCGCATTTCCATCGATGAGACCGCTTTTCATCGCGAATGGAAATCTTTCTATGCGCAAGCCACTTCATCTTCCGTTTTTCAAACAGAACATACCATCTTTACCAACCGTATTCAGTATTTTCTGGATCCATATCACCTGTCTGCCTCTTCCGAAAAGATGGTCGACGAAGCCCTTCACATTGCATGTAATCGTTCCACTTACCCTGATGTACTTCCGCTCCTGCATTTGCTCAGCCATCATTATTCCCTCAGCATCGCTTCCAATACGGATAATATGGTTTTGCAAGCTGTCATGGAACGTCATCCACTCCCGGTTCATTCGATATTTACCTCTGAAGATTTACAGTGCTACAAGCCATCGCCAGCGTTCTATCATAAGATTTTGAACCATCTGCAATGCGATTCTTCGCAATGTCTTTTTGTCGGCGATAGCTATGAGGAGGACGTTAACGGCCCTTCCACTGCCGGTATGCACGCTGTACTGCTGAACCGTGCAGGAATGCATACGCTTCCCTGCCCCTCCATCCAAACGCTTCTTGATTTGCCAAAGTTTATTGCTGAAATAAGATAAACGCCCGCTTCCATCATCGGAAACAGGCGTTTTATTTTTGTTTTACTTTTTCAGGGTTATCACCACATGACGGTTGGGCTCGTCGCCTTCGGAATGGGTGGTCACAGCGGGATGATCCTGCAGGGCGCTGTGAAGAATACGGCGTTCGTAGGGATTCATGGGTTCCATGCTCACCTTGCGGCCGGTCTTCTGGCAGCGGTTGGCCATGCGGTTGGCCAGGCGAACCAGGGCTTCTTCCCGCTTGGCGCGGTAGTTTTCGGTGTCCAGGGTGACACGGGTATAGTCGTTCTTGCCCTTGTTCACCTGCAGGCTGGTCAGATACTGCAGGGCGTCCAGGGTTTCGCCCCGGCGGCCGATGAGGATACCCAGGGTATCACCTTCCATGTTCACGTGCACATTGCCTTCTTCATCGGTGCAGACGGCCACGGACACAGGCACGTTCATCAGCTTGGTCAGCTCCTGAAGGAATTCCTGAGCCTTGCCGGCGGGGGTATTGCGGTCCGCCTGTTCAGCGGGCACAATTTCCTTCTTTTCTACGGGCTTTTCTTCCACGGGCTTCTTAGCTTCCCGGGGCTTGCGTGCAGGCTTTTCAGTCTTTTCCTGCTTTTCGGTTTTCTCGGTCTTTTCAGCTTTAGGAGCAGCTTCTTTCTTTTCAGCCTTGGCCGCTTTCTTATCATACTCAGCAGCCTTGGCATCTGCTTTGGCAGCTTTCTTATCGTATTCAGCGGCCTTGGCGTCTGCCTTGGCGGCTTTCTTTTCATGCTTTTCTTCCAGCATACCATTAAAAAGATCATGCACTTCGCTGGAAGTTTCTTCTTCCTTCACGGTCAGGCGGATCTTGGCAAGACGGCTGCCAAACAAGCCGAACAGGCCCTTGCTGCCTTCTTCCAGCACGTCCACCACCACATCACTGATGGAAAGGCCCAGCTGTTCCAGACCGGAAGAAATGGCTTCTTCCGTGGTGCGGGCGGTAAATTCATACGTTTTCATTATTTCACAGACCCCTCTCCGGCAACCTTCTTATTGGTCTTTTCGCCGTCTTTCTTTTCCAGGATTTTGTTGATCACAATGCTCTGCACAGAGGAAACCACACTGCTTACCACCCAGTACAGGGCAAAACCGGCGTTGGAAGACAAGCAGAAGTAAACGCTCAGCATGGGGAAGAACCACTTCATGAAGTTGCCAGTGCCCTGGCCGTTCTGGGCGGGCTGCTGGGGCTGCTGGCTGTTCATGAAACGGGTCTGCAGCACCTGGGTGACGCCTGCCAGAATGGGCAGGATCAGCAGGCCGTTGTAGTTCTGGAAGATGCTTACGTTGAACAGCAGGAAGTTCAGGTTGGCCCAGCCGGGTACGGTGGCCGCAGCGGCCACATAAGCTTCGTTGTTGCCCAGCACCTTCATCAGGTTGGTCAAAGAAGTGGACAGGGCGGCATCGGTGGAGAAATCCAGCACCAGGCCGTTATTGGTCATCACAGTCTGCAGGGCGGAGAAGAACTGCTCGTCCTGCTGCACCATTTCATATACCTTCACCCAGGCATCCCGGGGCACCATTTTCAGGCTGTTCAGGTCCGGCACGGCGGCAGCAAAGGGAGAGTCGGTCATCCAGATGTTCTTCACCCACAGGAACGCTTCGTCCAGCTGAATGGGGTTTTCATCCCCCACCAGGAAACGGAATGTCTGCATCACCAATTGCTCATTGGCAATCAGGCGCATGGCGGAGAACATGGCGATCATCAGCGGCCAGGTCAGCAGCATGGGCAGGCAGCCGCTCATAGGATTGTAGCCTTCCTTTTTCATCAGTTCGGCCTGTTTCTGCTGCATTTTGGTTTTGTCGTTGGCGTATTTACGCTGGATTTCGTTCAGCTTGGGCTGAATGAGGGACATTTTGCGCATACCCACGCGGCTCTTATAATCGAAGGGCATACAGATCATACGCATCAGGAATGTGAAAATAATGATGGCAACGCCATAATTGCCCACAATACCGTTGATGCCGGCAAGAATACCGTAAAGAAATTCAGAAATTGCGTTCAAGGCTTTTCGTCGTCCTTCCTGATTGTTGTACTGGGCGGCTTGGGCACAGGATCGTACCCGCCTTTAGAGAAGGGATTGCAGCGAAGCAGCCTTTTGATTGTCAGCCACAAGCCATGGATGACCCCGTGTGTTTCGATTGCTTCCATTGCGTATTCGGAACAGGTGGGCACATACTTACAAGCAGCCCCGAAGTATGGACTGATGTTGCGCTTGTACCATTTCAAAAGACCAATCAGCAGTTTTCTCATTTCTGCTCATCCCTGTACAGGTTTTGCCTTCGCAGCAAATAGCACAAAGAGGCGCTCAGGCGGGCAAAGTCCGCTTCAGACGCCATCTCCCGGGCAGTAATCACATACATGCCCTTTTTCAGCTTGGGCAGCTCCCTGCGGAATGCTTCCCTCAGCCTTCGTTTTGTGAGGTTCCTGGTAACAGCATTGCCGATTTTTTTGCTCACCGCAAAGCCCACCAGCATTCTGGGGCCTTTTACGAAGCCCAGGGCCAGCTCCCTGCAGGCGCCGCCCTTTCCTTTCCGGTAAACATATCGGAACTGCCCGTTTTTGCGCAGACGGTATTGCTGTTCCATCTTTCCCTCCGGGTAAACTGTTTCTTACTACAGCAAAACCCGCTCCACCAAATTGCACTTTTTCGGCAAGCGACGGAGCGGGCTAAGCCATGCAAGAAAGGGATTAGGACCGCCAAGTGAAATCAGACGGTCAGTTCCTTACGGCCACGGTTACGGCGGCGGGCGAGAACACGACGGCCGTTCTTGGTGCTCATGCGGGCACGGAAACCATGAACCTTGTTGCGCTGGCGTTTCTTAGGCTGATAAGTGCGTTTCATCGTGACACAACTCCTTCTAATTGCAAAATGCCATTTGGCATTTGTATTATCGCAGGCATGTGATAGAAAATCACCACAAGACAGCCATTATAGTATATCTTTTAGGCGGCCCCGTGTCAAGCTTTTTTCGCTTTTTCTTTCACATTTTTCTTACATTTTTTTGCCTTCAGCGGCCCATGTTGATCTCCTGGTGCAGCGCACGCAGGCTGTCCAGCTGCTGGGCCAGGGCAATATCCGCCTGTTCCACCATCTGGGTAACGGAAGCGTGCACCCGCATGGAGTAATCCTCGCATTCACGATGAGCCGTTTCCAGCATTTCCTGGGCCTGGGCGGTAGCGCGGGCAACGATTTCGCTTTCCGCCACCAGATTATTGGCCTGGGCCTGGGCGTCGGCAATCATGGCCTGGGCACGGGCCTGGGCGTCGGCCACCATGGCGCTGGCCTGTTCGCCGGCGTTGCGGGTCACGTCCTGAGCCTGCTGGTTGGCCAGGTTCACGGTGCTGGTGGCCTGCTGGTTGGCCTGGTTGACGGTGTTCTGGGCCTGGTCGTTGGCCTGCTTGACTGTATTCTGGGCCTGCTCATTGGCCTGCTTCACCAAGTTTTCCGCCTGTTCCTTGCTGTCGCGGATCAGGGTCTGCACGTCCTTGAGCACATCCCTTGCCTGCTGCAGGTCGTTGGGAATGCTGCTTTCCAGCTGGCGCAGCAGCGTTTCCATCTCTTCCTTTTCCACCATCACCTTGCCGGTCAGCGGCACGGCACGGGCATTGCGGATGGCCAGATGCATCCGGTCGATCAACTCGTAGGTTTTCAGCTGAACATTGGACATACTCTCTTCCTCCTCGAATGACTATCCTATTCTTTATCGCTTGGAAAATGCTGTCTCAATATCGCCCAGCACTTCCTTGGGTACATACATGGATACATCAGCCCCCAGCGCAGCCAGCTGCCGCACATAGGTGGAGCTGATGTGGCTTTTTTCCACGGAAGCCGGGAAATACACCGTGTCCAGCCCCGTCACCAATTGGCTGTTGATCTGCGCCATGGCGTTTTCCGTTTCCAGATCACTTGCATTTCTCACGCCCCGGACCAGGGTGCACGCATGATGCTCTCTTGCGCATTCCGCCGTCAGGCCCTGTGCATGGATCACCCGTACATTATGAAGCCCACGGCAAACCTTTTCCAGCATCTCCACCCGTTTTTCAAAAGGGAATATGCCCTGCTTTTCCGGGTTCACCATCACAGCCACAATCAATTCGTCAAACACATTGGCTGCACGGCGGATAATATCCGCATGGCCGTTTGTCACCGGATCAAAGCTGCCGGGAAACATGCCGATTCTCTTTTCCATTCAGCCGTCCTCCCCTTCCCTTGTGAAAAAACTGATGCCGGTAATGCCATATTCCCGCCGGTCATAAAGCTGCAGCCCTTCCGGGATATCCGGCGGCGTTTTTCTGTCATGCTCGCAGATGATTATACCACCCTCAGCCAGCAGCTTTTTTGCCAGTCTTGCGCAGGTTTCGGTTGTGTTCATGCGATAGGGCGGGTCCAGGAAAATCAGGTCAAATTGTGCACCCTGCCCCTCCAGATGGCTGATGGCCCGCATATCTTCCATGTTCAGAAACCGGGCCCTGTCGCCGTAATCCAGCGTTTCAATGTTCTGGCGGATCACCTTTCCCGCCTTGAAACTCATATCCACTAGCACGGCGCTTTTTGCACCGCGGCTCAATGCCTCCAGGGAAAGGGCGCCGCTTCCGGCGTACAAATCCAGCACCCGTGCATCATACAGCCTGCGCTGCAGCATGCTGAACAGGGCTTCCTTCACCCGGTCCGCCGTGGGGCGGGTATCCTGCCCCTGGGGCGCTTCAATCTTCCGGGACCGTTTTTCTCCCGCAATAATTCTCATCAGATCAGCTCGTTCTTCTTCTGTTCACGCTGAGCAATTTTTGCCTGCAGCTGCTTTTTTTCCTTGCGCTTTTGCTTTTTGATGTTCCTTGCAATATCCCCATGCACCCGGGCACGGGTATAGGGGCCTGTCAGATACCCCACGCCATAGGCAATGCCGGGCAATACTGCCAGCACAGGGCTCAGCCTGTCGATCAGCAGCATCAGGTCCAGATTCCGGGTGCCCGTCATGCAGATGTAGGGATACACCAGCAGCCTTGTAATCATTTTCAATACATCCATCAGCCCCACACTGCCGGACACACGGTAGTAATCCAGGGCGGCATAAATTTCGTCATGCCCCTGATAGGATTCCACCCAGTCCGGCAGATTCTGCAGGGCATACACCTGTTTTTCTGCCGTCAGGGCGCAGGGAATGGTGATCAGCAGGATGGGCAAAATGGCCAGGGCAAACACAATAAAGCCCCGGGCGGGATAGAAGCTGTTTGTTTTGTCCTTTTCGGACACAGGCTTTCCCGCCTGCAGCCGCGAGTACACAATTTCACCCAGGCTCACATCGCTGTTGCCCATGTTGGCGCCATTGGTATACAGCACCCCGCCGCACACCACCAGCACCAGTACATTGGCAGCCACCCGGATCAGGTCATTGTCAATGGACAAGGAAGACCCCACCACTACATACAGGATGGTGAAAAACAAAAAATAGGCAAATACTTTCAGAGCGTTTTTCAAATTGCTCTTCACCCAGGGCTTCCCCTTATGGTAGGGCTTATAAACCGTAGGGTTTTTCTTTTTCTTGGCCTGCATTGGCATATCTCCTTGCTTTGCTTACGCTTTCAGGTACATCACCGGTACGCGTGCGGTGGCGGACATGAGCATTTCATAGCTGATAGTGCCCGCCCATTCAGCCATTTCGTCTGCCGTAATTCTTTCATTCCCCTGGCCGCCCAATAGCACCGCCGGGGCGCCGGTATACGCTTCCTCATCCGAAAGCCCGGTTACATCCACCATAATCTGGTCCATGCACACCCGGCCCAGCACCCGGCAGCGTTTCCCTGCAATGAGCACCTGCGCCTTTCCGGACAGGGCCCGGGAATAGCCGTCCCCATAGCCCACCGGCAGCGTGGCCACCCGGGTTTTCTTATCAGCGGTGAAGGTGCAGCCGTAGCTGACGCACTCCCCCGCCTCAATGCTTTTCAGGTAGACAATTTCCGTATGCCAGGAAAGGGCGGGCTGCACGTCGAAAGTGCTGTTTCCGGCGGCGCAGCCGTACAGGGCAATGCCCTGGCGCACCATGTCGTACCTGGCTTCCACAAACCTGGCCGCAGCAGCGCTGGCCGCAGCGTGCAGCATGATACCCTCCGGCAGCATCGCCGCCAGGTTTTCAAACCGTGCCATCTGCCTGCGGGTGTAGGTTTCTTCTTCGCCGTCAGCATCAGCAAAGTGGGTAAAAGCGCCGGTGAGCCGCACATGAGGGCACTTTTTCAGGGCGGACAAAATTTCCGCCACTTCCCCTTCGCTCCGCACACCGATGCGGCCCATGCCGCTGTCAATCTTCAGGTGCACCTGCACTTGCTTTCCCTGTTCGGCTGCCGCTTTTTCCAGCATGAAAAGCCGCTCCGGGTCAAACACCGTCTGGATCAGATCCCACTTCACGCTGGCTGCTGCGCCCTTTTCGTTCACGCCGCCCATCACCAGGATAGGCGCTGTAATGCCGGCGCTGCGAAGGGTTTCCCCTTCCTCCGGGATGGCGACCCCCAGGTGATCGGCGCCGTTTCGGAGCACCACTTTTGCCACCTGAACAATGCCATGGCCGTAAGCGTTGGCCTTCACCACCGCCAGCATGTGCTTTTCCTGCGCCGTTTCCTTTTTCAGCAGCTTTGCATTATGGGCAATGGCTTTCAGATCCACCTGAATGTATGTACCCCGGTACTGGGGGTAAAAGGTATGTTCCATACGTTCTTTCCATCCTCCTGAAAGAATTGGTTTTCGTTGTTTTCTTCTTTCAGTACGGTTTTCCCGCCCCTTGAATGAAGACGGAATAACTTTCTATATATTATAGCACATCTTTCTCCAAAGTGCTATGAAAATTTTCACATTCCGTCCTCTTCCACAGCCGCATCCCCGTCCGTCACCCGGATGATGGGCGCATCGGTTCTTTCCTGATAGCCAAGAATGGTTTGCAGGTTCACTTTCTCAATGCTGTGAAATACATTGCCAAATACCGCCGGGGTTTCCTTTTCCAGCGCCGCCAGCATATCCTTCACTTTTTTGCGCTTGCCGCCGTCCTCGCTCTGGGTCACCTTGCAGGCACAGCGCAGGGTATCCAGCCCCATGTGCTGCTGCCAGGCGATAATATCCTTTTCCCGCACCAGATACAGGGGCCGGATCAATTCCATCCCCTCAAAATTCTTGCTTTTCAATTTGGGCATCATGGTTTTATATTCCCCGCCGTACAGAAGCGACAAAAGGATGGTTTCCACCGCATCATCCATGTGATGCCCCAGGGCTATTTTGTTGCAACCCAGCTTTTTCGCCTCTTTGTACAAATATCCCCGCCGCATGGAGGCGCACACATGACACCAACCCCGATCCAGCGTTTCCAGCGCCTCAAAAATGGGGCTTTCAAAAACATGCAGCTCAAACCCCAGCTTCCGGGCGTTTTCAATCATCTTCTCCCGGTTTTCCCTGGTATAGCCGGGGTCCATGCTCAAATAGGACACCTGAAACGGCACGTCACTGTACTTTGCCATCTCCCGCATGCAGGTAGCCAGCAGCAAACTGTCCTTTCCGCCGGAAATGCAAACCGCCACATGATCGCCGGGCCGGATCAGCCCATAATTTTTCACTGACGCAATAAACTTGCGCCAGATCTCTTTTCTGAAATCCCGCTGTACACTGCGGGAGGCCATAATTTCAGCCGTTGTCATCGTCTTTTCCGCCACGTTTTCCACCTCTTGTTTCTTCCATCTTCATTATAGCATATTTCGTTGATTTCGCCATCCCATCGTGCTATAATCTTTTCGATGTTTTTCATGCGAGGTAATTTGTATGCTTTCAGTCATTTGCGATATCATGCGCCGGGCCGGGAAAATGATCCTCATTGCATCCCAGGCAGCTGTTCACCAGAAGGAAGGCCATTTCAATTTCGTCACCGATACCGACGTGGCCGTGCAGGATTTTCTGACCAGGGAACTGACCCAGGCTTTCCCGGACGCCCGCTTCTTCTGCGAAGAGCAGGAAAACGAGCCCCTCACCTGCGCCCCCACCTTCGTCATCGACCCCATTGACGGTACTATCAATTTCATGCGCAGCCGCCGCCAGTCCTCCATTTCCATCGCCTATCTTGTGGATAAGCAGCCGGTACTGGCCGCCGTCTTCAATCCCTATGCCGATGAAATGTTCACCGCCGAAAAAGGAAAAGGAGCCGCCCTCAACGGCAGCCCCATTCATGTATCCGATACACCCTTCGAAAAGGCCGTCACCGCCTTTGGCACCTCCCCCTACGATGCGGAGCTGGCCAGGCGCACCATGCAATGCGCCTGCCGTTTCCTCCTGGAAGGGGGCGATTTGCGCCGCACCGGCAGCGCCTGTGTGGACCTTTGCGACGTGGCCTGCGGACGGGCCGATGTATTCTTCGAGCTTCGCCTGCGCCCCTGGGACGTGGCGGCCGGCAGCCTCATCGTTCAGGAGGCCGGCGGCTTTTACCACTCCATCGGCCACGCTGCACCGTATTATGACGATGCCTGCGGCATGATCTGCGGCAATCTCGTCTGCCGGGACAAAGCCCTTTCCATCCTGAAGGAAAACGGCGCCCTATAAATATCAGTTCACGTTTTCAGGCAGGGCCACCCCTGCCTTTTTTGCGCACCTTTTCAGCCAGCTGCCCTTCAGATAATACAGGATAAACAAAACGCTTGTAATGCTCCAGGTGATGGGATAGCAGTACAGGGTAAAGGGCACGGTGTTCACCCGGGGCGCAATCACCAGCAGCCACACCGCTCTCAATAAGCAAATTCCCACCAAGGTCATCAGCGTTGGAATCACCGTATCCCCCACGCCGCGCACGGCACCGGAAAAGATTTCAATGCAGATGTAGGTAAAGAAGAAAGGCGCCAGTGTCCGCAGGATTTCCATCCCCTGTATCACTACGGCTTCCTCATTACTGAACATCCTGAACGCTACCGGCCCAACCAGAAGCAGCAGGCAGCTTACCACCGCAGTCGTGCCCATGGCCATGGCCAGGCACACGCGAACACTCTTTTTCATCCGGTCAAATTTCCCGGCACCAAAGTTCTGTCCGGTGAAGGTGGTAATGGCAATGCCAAAGGCGCTGATGATCATCCAGAACGTGCCGTCCATCTTCCCCCAGGCCGTCCAGGCTGCCATGACAGTGGTGCCAAAGGCGTTGATGGAAGACTGGATAATCACGTTGGACAAAGAATACATCACCGACTGCAGCCCGGCTGGCAGGCCGATCTTTACAATCCTGAGCAAAATCGGCCCGTTAAAGCCCAGTTTCCGCACCTGCAGCTTGTAGGAATTGGAGGTGCGGGACAATACCAGCATCACCAATACCGCACTGACGGCCTGGGAAATGATGGTGGCCAGGGCAGCGCCTGCAACCCCCATTTCAAACCCCAGCACAAACAATACATCCAGCACAATATTCACCATGCAGGAAGCAATCAGGAAGTACAGCGGCCGTCTGGAATCCCCAACCGCTCTCAGAATGCCGGACCCGATATTGTAAATGAGGCTGGGAATCATGCCCACAAAATAGATGCGCATATAGGTCTGGGCATCCTGCATCACATTTTCCGGGGTGTTGAGCATATTCAGAAGCGCCGGCGTCATCAGGATACCGAATACCATAATCACCAGCCCGCAGCAGACGGCCAGCGCCATGCCGGTGTGGGCCGTTTTGCTCACATCCTCATGCCGCCGTGCGCCGTAGTGCTGGGCCAGGATCACAGTAGCACCGGAAGAAAGCCCCACAAAAAAGCCCACGATCAGGTTGATCAGCGTACCTGTTGCGCCGCCCACTGCAGCCAATGCCTCTGTGGACACGAATTTGCCCACAATGATGGCGTCTGCGATGTTATACAGCTGCTGAAAAAAAGTACCCAGCAAAATGGGAAAAAAGAACGTGAGCAGCTGTTTCCAGATCACGCCTTCCGTAATATCCACTTCCGCTTTCATCCGCCGCATTTTCATTGCCTTATCCATTCTCCGTCATTACAAAGCAAGAGGGAAAAACGGCTTTCCGCTTTTCCCTGCTTTTATTTTTTAACCGTTTCTTTCCATCACACGCAGGCACATACGGCCGTTGTGATAGGGGCACTTCCATTCGTCCACCATGGGCTTTCCAAGGGGTTTGCCTTCCACCGTGGTGTAGGCATACCATTCGCCGCCGGGGCGCTTGTCCACGGTCACGTCCTGAATGAACTGCCACACCTTTTCAATGTTTTCCTTGTACTTTGCATCGCCTGTCAGCTTCCAGGCGTTTTCAAAGCCCAGTACCGCTTCCGCCTGCACCCACCATACCCGCTTTTCATCCACTATGCCCTTTTCGCATTCATTGTGGAAGCCGCGGTCGGTCATGGCACGCTCCAGCACGCTGTTGAGTAGATCCAGGCACATGGCCTTATAGGGTGCCTGCTCTTCTTCCGAGATCACCGCTTCCACAGCATCCCACATCAGCCAGCTGGCCTCCACGTCGTGGCCATAGCTCTGCAGATCAATAATACAGTTGAAATCCACATCGTAGAACACATCCAGCCGCCGCAAAGAGCGGTTGTACATCACGTTCAGGAAGCAGCTCAGAGCATCCTGGGCCGCCTTCTTCACCCTCTCGTCACCGCAGGCACGGTACAGTTCCGCATAGGCTTCCAGCACATGCAAAAGGGTATTCATGGTGCGGCCGGCCATCACGCCGTTTTCCGACAGCTTTTCATTGCTTTCCGGGCTGAAATCATACCGGAAAGCTTCGCCGTAGCCGCCTGCATCTTTACACTTGGTTTCGATGATATCAAACAGCGCAAATGCCTTTTCCAGCGCTTCCTTGTCGCCGCAGGCACGGTAGTAGGCAGCCAGCCCATATACCGCAAATGCCTGGCAGTAGGTATGCTTGGTGGTGTCGATGGGCTTGCCGTCAAAGGTGACGGACCAGTACACGCCGCCCCGCTCCTTATCCCAGAAGGCATCCATGAATTCATAAGCCTGCCGTGCATAGGGCAGATACCCTTCGTCCTTGCAAATGCGGGCAGCGGTGGAGAAGGTCCACAAAATGCGGCTGTTCAAAATGCATCCCTTCATGGCATCCTTTTCCAACGTCAGATCTTCCTTTACAAGGCCGTAAAAACCGCCCTGCTCCCGGTCGATCAGGTTCATCCAAAAAGGCAGAATTTTTTCAGTCAAATGGTTGGCCATCTGCTTTGCAAACATATTTCCAGCTCCCTTCTTTGCGTTTATTATACGTTGTTTTCAGGTATAAATCAAGGCCATATTTCCTTTATTTCACCAGCATTTCCGGTATTTTTCCATGCTTTGGTTAAACCTGCATTTTCCTTAAATTTACTCATCATTTAATTCGTATTCTTTCCATGAAAAAAAGGGATACCGATCGCTCGGTATCCCCTTAATTTTTGGCATTACTTGCTGTACTTTTCCCGCTTCACATAGTGGGTGTGGAGCAGCTCATGAGCCTTGTGGCTGTTGGGCGTGCCCAGGTATTCAGCATACAGCTTCTTCACCTGTTCGTTTTCGTGGCTCTTGCGCTTGGCCTTACCGGCATCTTCGCCATAGAGAGCCTTTGCGCGTTCCACCTTGGGATCGCAGGTCAGCTTGGTCTGGGCAGACACGATGGGCTGACCGCCGCCGGTCACGCAGCCGCCGGGGCAGCCCATGACTTCGATGAAGGTGTACTTCTTTTCGCCGGACTTGATCATATCCAGCAGCTTGGAAGCATTGCCGGTGCCATGGGCCACAGCCACGCTCACATCCAGGTCGCCCACCTTCACGGTGGCTTCCTTGATGCCTTCGGTGCCGCGGACGGCGTCGAAATCAACGTTGTCCAGTTCGTCGCCGGTGATCAGGTTGTAAGCGGTACGCAGAGCAGCTTCCATAACACCGCCGGTGGCGCCAAAGATGACGCCGGCGCCGGTGGATTCACCCAGCAGATCGTCGAAATCTTCGTCGGGCAGCATGTTGAAGTCGATCCCGGCTTCCTTGATCATGTGAGCCAGTTCGCGGGTGGTGATGACTTCGTCCACATCCGGATAACCGGTAGCAGCCAGTTCTTCACGGCCAGCTTCGAACTTCTTGGCGGTGCAGGGCATCACGGACACAACCTTGATATCCTTGGCATCAATGCCGGCCTTTTCGGCGTAGTAGCTCTTGGTCACGGCACCCAGCATTTCGTGGGGAGACTTGCAGCTGGACAGGTTGGGAATGAATTCGGGATAGTAGGTTTCGCAGAACTTGATCCAGCCGGGAGAGCAGCTGGTGATCATGGGCAGCACGCCGCCTTCGGTAACGCGCTTGACCAGTTCGGTGCCTTCTTCCATGATGGTCAGGTCAGCAGCGAAATCGGTGTCAAACACCTTGTCAAAGCCCATACGGCGCAGAGCAGCCACCATCTTGCCGGTGACGGAAGTGCCCATGGGATAGCCGAATTCTTCGCCCAGAGCAGCACGCACAGCGGGAGCGGGCTGCACAACCACATGCTTGGTTTCGTCGTTGATCAGGTCCCACACCTTCTTGGTGCTGTCCTTTTCATACAGAGCGCCAACGGGGCAAGCGGTGATACACTGGCCGCAGTTGATGCAGGCCATGTCATTGAGCTTCAGATTCCAGGGAGATTCGATGGAGGTGACGAAGCCGCGGTTCACAGCGCCGATCACGCCCACGTTCTGCACCTTGTCGCAGGTGGCAACGCAACGACGGCACAGGATGCACTTGTTATTGTCACGCACGATGGAGGGAGAAGCGTCGTCAATTTCATAAACATTCTGGGTACCGGCAAAGGCATCGCCGTTTTCCACGCCCAGGTCGCGGCACAGCTGCTGCAGTTCGCAGTTGGTGGAGCGGGGGCAGGTGAGGCACTTCTTGTCGTGGTTGGAAAGAACCAGTTCAAGCAGGGTCTTGCGGTAAGCCCGGATTTCGGGGGTATTGGTCTTCACGTTCATGCCGTCGGTGGCGGGCAAAACGCAGGCAGCCTGCAGGCCGCGGCCGCCGGCATTGACCACGCACATACGGCAGGCGCCGATGGCGTTCACGTCTTTGAGGTAGCACAGCGTGGGGATGTTGATACCAGCCTTCTTGGCAGCCTCCAGAACGGTCGTGCCGGCGGGCACCTCAACCTTTACGCCGTCAATCGTAAGGGTAATGAAGTTTTCCATTTCATGTTCCTCCTTGCACGTATCAGATCTTCACGATGGCGCCAAAGCGGCACTTTTCGATGCAGGCACCGCACTTGAGGCACTTGGCCGTATCGATGTGGTGCATTTCCTTCACGCTGCCGGTGATCGCGCCGGCGGGGCAGATCTTGGAGCACAGGGTGCAGCCGCGGCACTTGTCGGTGATCACATACTGCAGCAGCTTCTGGCAGTGATGTGCGGGGCACTTCTTTTCCTTGATGTGGGCTTCGTATTCATGACGGAAGAACTTCAAGGTAGACAGCACGGGGTTGGGAGCCGTCTGGCCCAGACCGCACAGAGCGGTAGCCTTGATGGTGTTGGCCAGGTTTTCCAGCTTTTCGATATCGCCTTCTTCGCCCTTGCCTTCCACAATGCGTTCCAGGATTTCCAGCATACGGCGGGTACCGATGCGGCAGGGAGCGCACTTACCGCAGCTTTCGTCCACGGTGAAGTCCAGGAAGAAACGGGCGATGTCAACCATGCAGTTGTCTTCGTCCATAACGATCATACCACCGGAGCCCATCATGGAGCCGGCAGCGATCAGGTTGTCATAGTCCACGGGGGTGTCCAGCAGTTCAGCAGGCAGACAGCCGCCGGAGGGGCCGCCGGTCTGCACAGCCTTGAAGGCCTTGCCGTTGGGGATGCCGCCGCCGATATCGTAGATGATGGTGCGAAGAGGAGTACCCATGGGCACTTCCACCAGACCCGTGTTGTTGATCTTGCCGCCCAGAGCGAACACCTTGGTGCCCTTGCTCTTTTCGGTGCCCATTTCGCAGAACCAGTCAGCGCCCTTGAGGATGATCTGGGGCACGTTGGCATAGGTTTCCACGTTGTTGAGCATGGTGGGCTTTGCGAACAGGCCCTTCACAGCGGGGAAAGGAGGACGGGGGGTGGGCTCGCCGCGCTTGCCTTCGATGGAGCGCATAAGAGCCGTTTCTTCGCCGCACACGAAAGCGCCGGCGCCCAGACGGATCTTCAGGTCGAAGGAGAAATCGGTGCCGAAGATGTTCTTGCCAAGCAGGCCGTATTCATGGGCCTGGCCAATGGCGATTTCCAGACGCTTCACAGCGATGGGATATTCGGCACGGACGTACACATAGCCTTCGGAAGCACCGATAGCATAGCCGGCGATGGCCATAGCTTCGATCACGGCATGGGGATCGCCTTCCAGGATGGAGCGGTCCATGAAAGCGCCGGGGTCGCCTTCGTCAGCGTTGCAGGCCACGTACTTCTGATCAGCCTGAGAATTGTAGGTGAACTTCCACTTGAGGCCAGTGGGGAAACCGCCGCCGCCGCGGCCGCGCAGGCCGGACTTGAGGATTTCGTCGATGACTTCTTCACGGGTCATCCGGGTCAGGGCCTTTTCCAGAGCCATGTAGCCGTCAAAAGCGATGTATTCGTCGATGTTTTCGGGGTCGATCACACCGCAGTTGCGCAGGGCAACACGCTTCTGATGCTTGTAGAAGTTGATGTCATTGAGGCTCTTGTTGGCGTTCTGTTCGTGGGAAGCATGATCGGTGTACACCAGGTGCTGCACCTTGCGGCCCTTGAGCAGATGTTCGGACACGATTTCGTCCACGTCTTCCACACGGACGCGGGAGTAGAACGTGCCTTCGGGATATACGATAACCACGGGGCCGGCTTCGCACAGACCGAAGCAACCGGTGCGGATAACCTTAACTTCCTTTTCCAGGCCAGCTTCGGCGATCTTCTGTTCGAAGCGTTCAATCAGCTGCGCAGAGCCGGAAGACGTACAGCCGGTACCGCCGCAGCAAAGCACATGAGAGCGATAGATTTCCATGAGCAATTCCTCCTATAGCGGTCGCTTAATTATTTTTCAGCAGCACCGATGGTGTATTCTTCCACAGCACGGCCGTTCACGATATGTTCGGCCACAATGCGGCTCACCATTTCGGGCTTGACGTGCACATAGGTCACCTTTTCCTGGCCGGGCAGATACACATCCACCATGGGCTCCAGGCGGCACATGCCGATGCAGCCGGTCTGGGAAACGGTTACATTGCCCAAGCCGCGCTTTTCGGTTTCTTCCATGAAAGCCAGCATCACAGGACGGGCGCCGGCAGCGATGCCGCAGGTGGCCATGCCCACAACGACGCGCACGGTTTCCTCAGCGTCTTCCTTGCGCAGGTTGATGCGGTTCAGGGTCTTTTCGCGAATGGCCTGCAGTTCAGCCAAAGACTTCATAAAACGACACCTCCAAATATCGGTTCAATTTCTTCTCGAATGGATGCATCCATCCAGGCAACAATTTCGGGTTCGTTCAGGGGAACCCCTTCCAGCACTTCCCGCACCTGACGGGTGTCAAACACCATTTCGCCTTTTACCGTTTTGCACTGCAAAAGAAAGTCAGGCTTTTCGGGATTTGCGGATACCAAGGTCACCACCGTTCCTGCAATATCGCCAAGGGGCAGACAATCGATGGAAGCGGTGTCCAGGGTGGCGCAAAGCACCGTACCCTTCCCCACCACACTTTCGATTTTCAGATCGCCGCCGGCCAGACGGCAGTTTTCCGCCATCATGGGAATGCCCAGCCCCACTTTTCTGGTGGTTCTGGTGGTGGCAAAGGGGCTCATCACCCGCTTGAGCAGCGCTTCGTCCATGCCGCAGCCGTCATCTTCAATAATAATGGAAAGAATTCCGTTTTCATCACAGATGATCTTCAGCTGCACCAGCGTAGCATTTGCCCGGATGCTGTTCTGTGCCAGATCGAGTATGTGGAGAGAAAGATCACGCATGGCTTAGCCCAGTTCCCGGTACTTGGCAATGATGCCGGGGATATCGTCGGGCGTGAGACGGCCGTAAACTTCTTCGTTCACGGTCATAACAGGGGCCAGGCCGCAGGCACCCAGGCAACGGGTGGCATTCAGGGTGAACAGGCCATCGGCAGAGGTCTTGCCAACGGGCACATTCAGTTCTTCGCTCAGCTTATCCAGCACCTTCTGGCTGCCCTTTACGTAGCAGGCAGTACCCATGCAAACGCTGATGATGTACTTACCGGCGGGCTCCAGAGTGAACTGGGCGTAGAAGGTAGCAACGCCGTAAACTTCGCTCAGCGTAACGCCCAGGCCTTCAGCAATGATTTTCTGAACATCCATGGGAACGCAGCCGAAGATACCCTGTGCCTTCTGCAGCACGGGCATCAGTGCACCGGGCTGATCCTTCAGCTCTTCGATTACCTGCTGAAGCTGATCATACTTTTCTTTCATGTCCGGCATGACGGTATAAACCCTCCTTTTATTCTCATTGCCCTTTCGGGCATACTTGGTTTACCAACGTATATGATAACACACTTTTCAAATAAATGCACGAACTATTTTCAAAAATTTCGATCATTTTTTTGAGATTTATTTCTCTTTTCCTCATCTCTTGCGGTTTTTTGCGTTTTTTAAGCAAATCCTATTGCTCTTTTCTTCATTATCATGTATTGTTATTTTGTTATACTTTTGGAAAGGACCAGATATTCTTATGGCAAACCGCAATCAGGATTTCACCACCGGCCCCATCGGCAAAGGCATGCTCACCTTCGCCGCACCTTTCCTGCTTTCCAACATCCTGCAGGCTCTCTACGGCGCTGTGGACATGTGGGTGGTGGGCAATTATTCCGCCGCCGATGCCGCTGCACGCACAGCCATTTTGTCCGGTGTCAACATCGGCAGCCAGATCACGCACATGGTGGCCATGGCCGTCAGCGGCCTTACCGTTTCCGGTACGGTGCTGGTGGGCCAGTACATCGGCGCAAAGAAGCCAAAAGATGCTTCAGAAACCGTGGGCACCATGTTCTCCATGCTGGGCATTGCCGCCATTGTGCTAACGGTGGTTATGTCGCTTTTGTCCGCTCCCCTGCTCCGTCTGCTCAACACCCCTGCCGAATCCTTCGCCCACGCCCAGCAGTACCTGATCATCTGCCTGATTGGCACGATTTTCATCTTCGGCTACAATGCCATCAGTTCCATCCAGCGCGGCATGGGTGATTCCGTGCGTCCCTTGTATTTTGTGGCCATTGCCTGCGCGATCAATGTGGTGCTGGACCTTTGGTTTGTCAAAGGCCTTGGCATGGGTGCCGCCGGCGCCGCCTGGGCCACTGTCATTGCCCAGGCTGTCAGTTTCCTGATCGCAGCCATGTATCTTGCCCGTTCCCGCTTTGTGTTTGATTTCAGGCTCCGTTCTTTCCGCATTGTAAAAGAAAAAATGAAGCTGATGATCAAACTGGGCATCCCCTCCTCCGTCCAGAGCATCATCGTCAACATTTCCTTCCTTGTCATGAGCGCCGTGGTGAACACCATCGGCGGCGTGGTGGCCTCTGCTGCCGTGGGCATTGTGGGCAAGTTCAATTCCTTCGCCATCCTGCCTGCCGTTGCCATGAGCAATTCCGTCAGCGCCTACGCCGCCCAGAATATCGGTGCCGGCCGGCATGACCGGGCCCGCAAGTGTCTGAATGTGGGCATCGCCATTGCCCTGTCCATCAGCGTAGTCATTCTCATCGCAGTGCAGCTCTTCCCCGAAACCATCATCGGCTTTTTCGATTCCAATGCCGATACCATCCGGGACGGCGTAGCCTATATCCGCACGTTCTCCATCGAATATCTGTTTATTCCCATTCTGTTTTGCATCAACGGCCTCATTATGGGTGCCGGCCACACCTTCTTAACTCTCATTTCCGGCGCCATCTCTTCCCTGTTCCTGCGCATCCCCGTGGCCATCATTTTCGGCTCCGTGCTCAAATGGGGCCTGCCCGGGGTGGGCCTTGCCGGCCCGGCGGCTACCCTTTGCGGCGTGTGCATTGCCGCCTGGTTCCTGCTTTCCGGCCGGTGGCTGAAGGATAAAACCGGCATTCGCCGGGATGATGCTGTGGGCTGACGGGAAAAACGTACAAAAAATGCAAAAAAATTTCAATGTTTTTCATTCTCTCGCTTGTAATTTTCTTTTGTGTATGGTACAATCATTTGCGTTGAATTCAAGGAGGTAGTTTTACATGTCTATCGTTGTGAATGTTCTCATGGTCATCGCCGCTGTGGCCCTGATCATCAGTGTTTTGATGCAGTCTTCCGACGAAAATGGTCTGGGTGCCCTGGCCGGCTCCACCAGCGAAACCTTCTTCGGCAAGAACAAGATGAACAGCCTGGAAGGCAAGCTGGCCATGATCACCAAGGTTTCCGCCATCGTGTTCGTGGTGCTGGCCCTGGTGATGGTCATCATCGGCTGATCCAAACTGCGATTGGAAACGGGGCTTTTGTGCTCCGGCAGGGCTGACTTTAATATGGTCAGCCCTTTCTTTGCGTCATCCCCCATTTTTTCTGACGGGAGTATTTATGATCGTATTATCCGTGCAAAATCTGCAAAAGGCGTTTGGCGGCAACCATGTGCTGAAAAACGTCTCCTTTGTGCTGCAAGACAGGCAGCGCATGGGGCTGGTGGGGGTCAACGGCTGCGGCAAATCCACGCTGCTGAAAATTCTGGCCGGCCTGGAAGATGCAGATGACGGCTCCTTCTCCCTGGGCAAGGACCTGACCCTGGGCTATATGGAGCAGCAGTTTTCCGTCACACCCGGCAAAACGGTGTATAATGTCCTCAAGGACGTTTTCATCCCCGTTTTTGCCATGGAGGAAAAGCTGCGGCAAATGGAAGTGGACATGGCCGCCACAAAGAGCGAAACGGAGCTCCGTCGCCTTGGCGACAGCTATGAAAGGCTGAACTTCCTGTTCGAAAAAGCGGACGGCTATGCCTGGCAATCCTCCATTGCCGGGGTATTGGCCGGCCTTGGCTTTGAAAAGCATCAATGGGACCAGCCTGCCCACCTGCTTTCCGGCGGTGAACTGACCCGGCTTTGCCTGGCCAAGCTTCTTTTACAAAAGCCTGACCTTCTGCTTCTTGACGAACCCACCAACCATCTGGACCTGGAGGCCCTTGCCTGGCTGGAAAAATACCTGTCCGAATACAAGGGCGCTGTGATCGTGGTATCCCATGACCGCTATTTCCTGGATAAAATATGCACCCACATTACCGAACTGCTGCTTGGCACTGCCGAAACCTACACCGGCAATTATTCCGCCTATATGCCCCAGCGAGCGGAGCGGTTTGAAATCCGCATGCGGGCCTGGGAACAGCAGCAAAAGCTGATCGCCCGGGAAGAAGCCATCATTGCCCGCTATAAATCCTTCAACCGGGAAAAATCCATCAAGGCAGCCGAAAGCCGGGAAAAGCGGCTGGAAAAGATTGAGCGGCTGGAGCGGCCGGAAGATGAGCATCAGGTGCGCTTCCGCTTTGAGGCAAAACGCCGCACCGGGGATGACGTGATGGCCGTGCGTGATTTTGAAAAATCCTTCGACGGCAGAACCCTCTTTTCCAACGTGCATTTTGACTTGCGTGCAGGCGACCGGGTGGCCCTGCTTGGCCCCAACGGCATCGGTAAATCCACATTGCTTCGCTGCATCATGGGCGAACTTATCCCCGACCATGGCTATATCCGCTGGGGTGCCAATGTGGACTGCGGCTACTATGACCAGAAGCAGGCTACCCTTCATGCCGAAAAAACGGTGCTGGACGAAGTGTGGGACGCTTTCCCCCGGATGGACCAGAGCCAGGTGCGGGGAGCGCTGGGCCTGTTTTTGTTCACAGGGGAAGATGTGTTCATGCCCATCTCCACCCTTTCCGGCGGCGAAAAAGGCCGGGTGGCCCTGACGAAGCTGATGCTGCAAAAGGATAACCTGCTGCTCCTGGACGAACCCACCAACCACCTGGATATGGACAGCCGGGAAGTGCTGGAAGACGCCCTGGAAAATTTCGAGGGCACCATCCTTTCCGTTTCCCATGACCGCTATTTCATCAACCGCTTTGCCAACCGGGTGCTGGTGCTGTCCGAAAACGGCGTGAAGGAATACAAGGGCAATTTTGATGATTATCAGGCCCGCCTGCTTTGGGAAAGCGCCCGGCCCACGGAAGATATCCGCTACGCCGACATGACCAAAACCGAAGCGGATAAGGAAAAGAAAAAGGTGCGCCTGGCCAAGGAACAGAAAAAGGCCCTGAAAAACAACGTGGCCCAGGCAGAAAAACAGATTGCCGTCCTGGAAGAAAAAATCGAAGCCCAGGAAGTAAAAATGGCCACGGCGGAAGTTTACTCCGTCCCGGAAAAGGCAGCCGCTGCCGCCCGGGAATACCAGCAGCTGAAAGACGCCCTGAACGACGCCTACGCCGCCTGGGAAGAAGCTGCCGAAGCTTTGGAAAGCGCAGAAGAATAAATAAAAAAACGACCGGGAAATCTTTCCCGGCCGTTCTTTTTACCTGATGAAACGAATGGATTTCACAGCGCCGTTGTCCCCGCCGCCCTTGTATGTCAGGTACAGGGCGCGTTTTCCGTCCGGAATCTCAACAGGCGCGGTATGCTCCACCCACACGTTGGAATTCTGGGTTTTGATTTCCGCCAGCACTTCCCCGTCCATTTCCGTGCGCACTTCCACCGTGCCGCCCATGTAGCCCCGGACGGTCACGCCGATGGCCTTCACACCCTTGCAGTCAAAATACTTGAAGCCCATCACCGTACCGCCGATGATCCGGCCGATATAGCCTTCTTCCTCATCACCGTCCCGGCCGTCCTGCATGATGTGGGGCTGCATATGATAGCCCACCATGGGCAGGCTGCCCGGGGCATACAGAATGCAGGCCAGGTACGCCGGGTATTCCCCGTCCCCCTCCAGCACACAGCCGTTCAGGCCGCAGCTGGTCATTTCCACCTGATTGATGTGCCCGTTTTCGTCGAAATAAACGGGCTCGGCGCAGCCCTGACGGCTGTACCAGGTGTTGTTGGTCTGGCGGTGATAGAAAATGTACCACTGGTTCTCAATCTCCACAATGCTGCCGTGGTTGTTGCCGCCGGCAGCCACTGCCATGTCTGCAGACTTATAAGAGTCAATGCCGATATCGTTGTTGCTGACGATCACACCACCGTATGTGAAGCCCTCCACCGGGCTGCAGCTCACGGCGTAACACAACTCATGCATCTTTTCAGAGGAATAAATGAAATAATAGGTATCTCCACGCTTGCGGATGGATGCAGCTTCAAAATAGGCATGGCCTTCAAAGCCGGTGCCTTCGCTGTGCTGGCAGCTGGGCACCACAAACCGGGGCGCTTCTTTGATGGTGAGCATATCCTTATCCAATACCGTCACCATGGCGCCGTGGCGGCTCTTGTCCCATTGGCCGCAAAAGCCGGTGTAGAGGTAGGTGGTATCCCCCTCCGTCAGAACGCCGGGGTCAAACTGGAATTCATCCTTTTCCCCATCACCCAGTCTTGTCCCGTCCGGGTAATGCACATAGCCGTAGAATTCATACTTCCCTGCCGGCGTATCACACACCGCCACAGAAATGGCACTCACCTTATCCAGCGCATAATACAGATAATACCGCCCGTCCGGCCCCTGTGTCACGTCCGGGGCATACAGGCACATGTGGCCGTCCTTGTTCAAAGGGTCCGCATTCCGGGGGTAAATCACCCCCTCGCACCGCCAGTTACCCAGGTCATCCACCGGGGCGCTCCAGCCCATGTAATCCCCCATGCAGAACACAGCGCCGTTGTAAAAATCGTGGGAGCCGTACACATACACCCGGTCGCCGAACACATAGGGTTCGCCGTCGGGAATGTACTCCCAGGAAGGAAGGTAAGGGTTAAAGGCCTGCTTTTTCATGCCGCTCGCCTCTTTCGTTTTTTTGTTCATTATACGGTGCAGCTTTCCCCCTTGTCAAACCCCTTCTTGCCCTATCTTGCCCGTCATGCTATAATTGTCCGGAATAAGATACATTTTGTCGATCTGCACAAGGAGAATCTGCCATGAAAACCCTGCGCCTGTATTATGATAATGCGTACCTGACCGAGTTTTCCGGGATTGTGGTTCATGCCGAAGGAAACCGGGTGGCCCTTAATCAATCCGCCTTCTACCCCACCTCCGGCGGCCAGCCCAATGACCTGGGCACCCTCACCTTTGAGGACACCGCGATCAACGTGACCGACGTGACGGTGGAAGACGATATCGTCTGGCATCATCTGGACCGGCCCATCCCTGAAGGGGCTCAGGTTCTCGGTCAAATTCAATGGGATCGCCGTTTTGACCATATGCAACAGCACGCCGGGGATCATATGATCGCAGGGGCCGTCTGGCAATTGTTCGGCGGTGTCACCATCGGCCTGCACACCGGCCAGGAGGAATCCACCATCGATATCACCATGCCGGAAGGTAAAACCCACCTTACCGATGAAGAAACGGCACAGGTGGAAAAACTGGTCAATGAACGCATTCAGCATAATGACCCGATCCGCTGCTGGTTCCCGGATGATAAGGAACTTTCTTCCCTGCCCATCCGCAAAAAGCCCACCGTCAATGAGCACATCCGCATTGTGGCCATGGGGGATTATGAAATGGTGGCCTGCGGGGGCACCCATCCTTCCACCACCGGCCAGATCGGCCCCGTGAAAATTCTCTCCACCGCCCCTTCCCGGGGCAATATGCGGCTCACGTTCCTGGCTGGCATGCGGGCCGCGGAGCATTACCAGGCCTGCCACCGGTGCGTCCGTGAGATCGGCACGCTCCTTTCCGCCGACGTACATACCGCCCCCGCCACCCTGGAAAAGCTGATCCAGGCAAATGCAGCACAGGTGAAGGATGTACAGTCCCGCCTGTCTGAGGCTACACTCCACATGATCCGTATGTCGAAACACATCCGGGACGGCAAATTCATTTACGCCTGCCACCTGCCTTTTGCGGACGCTGCCGCCATGCAGCAGGCTGCCAAAGAACTGATTGCGGAAGAAAACACCCTGCTTCTGCTTTCCTGCCGGCGGGATGGGGGCCGGATGCTGCTATTTGCCAGAAGCCGGGATGTGGATGTGGACATGGCAGCCCTCCTTCGCAAAACAGGCGCCCGTGGCGGCGGCAAGCCGGATTTTGCCCAGGGCAGCACCACGGAAGAAACCGTTCTGGACGCCGCCCTTTCCCTCCTCTGACACACGCCCCTCCTTTCCCCTGCATATGCTGACACTGTATCATGCACCGGGAAAGGAGCTTTTTTATGTTCTTTCTTCCTCATGCACACCCGGGGGTGTGCATGCCTTATAGTGCTTTATTGCCCGGCATTCTGCTGCCCTTTGTGGGTACCATGCTGGGCGTTATTCCCTTTTTGTTTTCCGATCATTATTCCCTGGAAAAGGAACGCTATCTCACCGCCGCCGCTGCCGGGGTCATGCTGGCCGCCTCCATCTGGTCCCTTTTGCAGCCGGCCATCCGGCTGTGCAAAGGCACCCTTTCCTTCCTGCCGCCTGCTGTAGGCTTTCTGTTTGGGGTTTTGTTCATTGCCGCCCTGGAAGATATCCTCCGGCGCAACAAACAAAGGAAAAAACAAAGCCTTTTGATGCTGGCGGTAACGCTGCACAATTTTCCGGAGGGAATGGCTGTCGGCGTGGCCCTTTCCGGCCTCATCCACTCAAATGCACTCACGGCAGCGGAGGCTGCCATTATGTCCCTTGGCATTGCCATCCAGAATATTCCCGAGGGCGCCATCATCTATGCACCCTTACGTGCCAGGGGTGATACCCGCAGAAAAGCCTTTTTACTCACCCTGCTTTCCGGCATTGTGGAGCCTGTGGGCGCAGTATTGACCTTGCTTCTCACATCCTTTTTCACGCCTCTTTTGCCCTTTATTTTGTCCTTTGCGGCAGGGGCCATGATCTTTGTGGTAGCGGATGATATGATCCCCGCCGCAAAGGCAGGCAAAGAAAACGCAAAGCCCGCGCTGGTGTTTTCTGCGGGCTTTGCGCTGATGATGATATTGGATATTGCACTGGGTTAACGTACGCGGCGAAAATGCAGCTTCTTCAGCTTCCTGATATCGGGCATAAAGAACCGCACCACGTCCTTCGCCTTGGAATCGCTTTCATTGCTCATGCCCGGCACCAAGAGCAGCGTAATGCCAAGCCGCAAAATGACGGACAGTACCGCCAGGGCCTTGTAACGGTCAAACCAGCCGCCAAACATGCCGCTGTGCTCTGCCCAGGTCAAAAGCCACCCGCCGCACATGGTGCCCAGGGCAGTGCCCACAAGGCAGGTAATGCAGGAGAAAATGGCAATGTACATGGGCCGGTTTTCCTCCGGCGAATTGGAAAGCTGCATGCTGTTGGCGGCCAGGTTGGTGCCGCTCCAGAACAGCGCGCCGATCACATTGTGAAGCAGCGTGGGCCAGATATTGCCGGGGCTGGCCATCACGTAAAATACAGGCGTGATGGCTGCGCCGATGCCGGCCACCAGCATCACGTTCCGGCTGCCGTGGCTGTCCAGCGCCCTGCCCCACTTGGAAATGATCAGCGCCGTGGCCAGGGACGATGCCACCGTACCAAAGAGGGTAATCTGCAAAAAGTCCAGCCCCATCACGTTCATAGAATAGGGCGTCAGGTAAGCGCCGGACAGGTTGGCCGTAAAGCACCAGGCCGTCCACATGACGGTAATGCGCATAAAGGGCTTGTTGCGAAGAATTTCGCCCAGGCTCTTTTTCAGCTGCATTTTTTCTTCCGGCGCTTTCATGGGTTCTTCCCGGGCAAAGCCAAAGCAGATCATGTCCATCACGCCCAAAGCGCCGCCCACCAGGAAAATTACAATGTATTTTGAGTCAATGGGCAGCACGTCAAGCAGATACGCAACCAGCAAGCCAAACAGAAGGCCGGCCACCGCAATAATCCGATCCCGGTACGACAGCCATCTGCCTCTGATGCGGATGGGCGCCATCTCCGAAAACCAGGGGAACCAGCACACGTTGATGGCAGCGCCGCAGGCGGATGAGATGCCAAGCAGGGTGATCAGCGTATACAGGGGCAGCTTGCTTTCCGGCACATTGCCCAGCAAGGGCAAAAAGCCAAGCGCCAGCCACAAAAGCCGGGAAAACACGCCGAAGGTGAGCAGAAATATTTTCCGTTTCCTGGCCTTGTTTACCCATACCGAAAACGGAATCTGCAACAGCGCAGCCACCTGGGGTAGTGCCACCAGCAAGCCGAACTCCATATCCCCGGCGCCCAGCAGCCCGGCCAGGCCCACCATGGCCGCCGTACCGCCGCCGCAGATGGTGCCATGCAATGTACCGCACAGATTGCCGCCCATAATCCAGTTCAGGCCCTTGCGCACATGGGGTTCCAGCCTGGCTTCATCATACAGAAGCCGCAGCATGCCCGGGCCTTTTTTCTTCCGAAATATCTTCATGGTTCTGTCCCTTTCCCTCAATCAACATCGAACAATAATCATTTCTCTTTCCCGATTGTGATTTCCTGCTGCATTTTCAAACAATTCTTGCTCAAACAGGTGACAAAAAATCTTATCTCTGCTATAATCAAGAAAAAAACGATATGGAGCGTTCTATATGCCTGTTCAATTATTGCAAAAGGTAAAAAATGCAGCCCTTGCCATGCAGCGCTACAGCTGGGAGCAGGGCGTACTGGCGCAGGCCTTCCTGGAAAGCGGCGACGAAGATTGCGCCATCCTGCTGGCCGTTGAAGGTGCCAACCGTCAGCTGGCAGACGGCCGCTGTGCCCACATCGGCGACCCCGGTGCGGTGACGGACCCTTGCGCCATCGGCGAAGCGCTGCTTTTCGCCTGCGAAGAAACCGGTGCCCTTTCTCTGATGGAAGCCAAGGAAAAGCTGCTCAAGTGGGCCATGCTGGATGCCCCAAGAAGCAAAGAGGGCATTGTGTATCATCTGGTTCACCAGCAGGAATTCTGGGTGGATTCGTTCTATATGCTGCCCCCCTTCCTGGCCCGTGCCGGGCTTTATGAAGAAGCCATGAAGCAAATCAGGGGCTATTGGAATGCCCTTTTGGACGGGGAAAAGCACCTTCTTTCCCACCGCTTCCACGAAGGGGAAAACCGCTTCATCCGCAAGGATGTGTGGGGCGTGGGCAATGGCTGGGCCCTGGCCGGCATGGCCCGGGTGCGGGCGTTGCTGCCGGATCACATGCAGGCAGAAAAGGCAGAGCTTACCGAAAAAATCTGCCTTCTGCTGGACGCTGCCCTTCCCTTCCAGATGGATAACGGTATGTTCCATGATGTTCTGGACGACCCTGCCGCTTTCCCGGAGGTCAATTTCGGCCAGATGCTCTCCTACACCGTATTCCGGGGCGTACAGGAGGGCTGGCTGGACAAAAAGTATCTTCCCGCAGCCCATCTGGCCCGTCAGGCTGCCCATGCCCAGGTAGACAGGTTCGGCCTGGTTCGCAATGTGTGCGGTATGCCGGATTTTGACCGGCCCTTTGTGGCCGTGGAAGGCCAGGCCTTTTTCATCCTGATGGAAAGCGCCTGGAAAAAGCTGATGGGCTGATGTAATTTACCATATCCCGCCCGAAAAAAATCATGCATCCCCGTCCCCTTTCTGCTATTCTTTTTTCGGGAGGTGAAACGGATGCATATACCTGATCAACTGAACCGGGCCATCCGCTATATCGAGGACAATTTGTGCGCAGAATTGGATCTGGATCATGCGGCGGGCATGGCCTGCTCCAGCCTGGACAGTTTCCAGCGCTTTTTCAGCTACATCACCGGCATGACCTTATCGGAATACATCCGCTGCCGCAGGCTCACAAGAGCGGCTGAAGATCTGCGCCTGACGGACAAGCGTATCTAGATATTGCCGTCCAGTACGGCTGGGATTCCACCGCCGCCTTTTCCAGGGCGTTCCTGCGCCTGCACGGCCTTTCGCCCTCCGCTTATAGGAAATACGGCGGCAATTTGAAGGTATATCCACCCGCTTCCTTTCACATCCAGATCAAAGGAGCAAAACAAATGGATATGCAACTCATTGAGCTGAAGGAAACCCGCCTCTATGGCCTCTCCCGGCCATATGCAGGCCAGGGCTATGTCCACAGGGAGGAGCTGCGGAACACCATGTGGTCCGAGCGGTATGAGGATGTGCCGGGTAAAATCACCCTTGGCCGCTGGGACGATTCCGCCGCCACCCAGATGGACGGCGTGTGGTACGGCGTGTGGCAGGGAGACAAAAGCTACATGATCGCCCGGGAAAAGGACGACTGCCGCACAGAAAACCTGGAAACATTCACCCTGCCGGAGGGCACCTATGCCGCCTTCCGCACCGGCAAAGGCGGCCTTGCCTGGGAAGAATTCCCCCGGCTTTTTGACCAGATTTTTAGCAGCTGGCTTCCATCCTCCGGTTATCGGCAAAAGGGGGAGCTGGCCATTGAAGTACTGCACCTTTGGGCAGACAGGGCCATGCGCCGGAAAAACAAATGGTATGAGGTATGGATCCCTGTAGAACCCAAATAAGCAAAAAAAGAAGCCTGCAGTGAGGGCGATGGTAAGGAAGGACTTATCTTTTACGATTTCCTATCATCTTTTTAGAATTGAGTGACACTCAAGACAAAGTGAAAGCAGTACACCACACTGAGTTGAAGTGAGGTGTACTGCTTTTTCCTGTCAATAAAACAATCGTCATCATTCTTTATTGGTCGTATATTTCCATGCTTTTCAACGCAAGGTCGATAATGGTTGTGAGATAGCCAACAACTTTTTCTCTGTCGTGTTTGTCTCGCTCTTTTGCCCAGTCGATTAGCATGCCGGATAGCGCTTCGGCATAAAACTTCGCAACATACACTTTAAACGCAGGGTCAATTTTCTTGTCATACTTATCGACAGCGGCATCAATGACTGAGGTAACAATACTCACAAAATCGGCATAAAAAAAGTGTTTCATTGCGTCCCTGCCGATTGAATCATAAACACAACTGATAATGTAATCATTCTCATCTACATACTGCATAACAAAGCGGATCGACGATTCGTAATCCATAAACAAATTAAAATGCTTTACCACTTCAATGGCTTCTTCTTCAAACATCCACTTGACCAAAGCAAAAATATCCTCAAAATGGTAGTAAAACGTTTTACGGTTGATTTTACAGGTGGAAATGATCTCACTCACCGTAATTTTCGAAAAGGGCTTAGTACGCATGAGTGCTTTTAATGTATTTGAAATTAGTTTTTTTGTATTGTAGGTTGTAATCTCATGCTTCATATTATCTCTCCTTCCTGAATTTATTATACACTTGTGTGGCATACTATCCAACCAACAATGTTGAAAATTTGATGGATAAATGAAGAGGTTTTGTCCGTATTTTCCTCAAAAATCAGCAGTTGACCGTTTTCTTTATCATGAATGCAACAATAAAATAAAGCTGAAAGGAGCGTAATCAAATGAAAAGATTCTGGCACATATTCAGGGAACTGTTGACCACAGTGAATTTCGATGGGCTTCGTTGCACCATCAAAGGTGATCCAAGCATGAGAGAAATTATTGGCGCAGTGAAACGTCAAAGAGAGATTGATTCAGCCAACCAATAAACGCTATTTTTGTTAGGAAAGAAAAAGCTTACTTCCTACTGCTTTGAGAGGGCGCAATTATACGCACCGTTCCGGTGCATTGCGTTCATTGGGCTGCAAAAGCAAATGAGCATCCGATATGATCGTCGGATGCTCGTTTGTTCGTTGATGGATAAATTGATCCTTAAGAAACCTCCCGCCAACAGGCTTCTTTTTTTACATCCACGGCACATAGAAAAATTCCATATATGCTATTTCCTGCTCGGCATTGAGGAAAACCTGTGTAGTGACAAACCAGAAATCAAAATTGCCTTCCGGTTCATCCCATTCGTAGATCAATTTTCCCCGCTCCGGCACGCTGCCATCCAGATATGAACACAAATACCACTGATACAAGTCCTTCACCGGCACATTATATATTGGCAGAAGGCCGTTGCTTTTCAGCATTTCTGCCTGGAAATCATTTGACAGTGAGAGTGTAAACATTTTTCCGTTTTCAGCCGCAATCATACGCCCACATTCTTCATCGTCAATCAGTTTTTCAAACGTTCCTGATACTGCGTATACCCTGTTTTGCTCATCTGTATGCATTTTTCTGATCACAAACAGGTCGTATTCCAGGGCATTTGAATCTTTATAGGCATAAAACGTCTTCTTTTTAACAGGCTGATCCGGGTATGAAACGGTGTACAACGGCACATAACCGTCCGTACCGCTTGTTTGCACATGGGCGCACGCTCCCGTAACACCCAGCACCTGCACCTGCACCCCTTCCGGCAAATCAACAATCAATTCACCGTCCATCCCGGGCCCATCCAATAATTCCTGATGGGCCTTGTATGGGCTGATGATCTGTGCATCCCGGACGGCATTGCCCTGAGAAGGATAAAAATCACACAGGTATTCCTTCATCATGTATCCGCTTGCATTGCCAATCTGTACCTGCATCCATTCCCGGTTCACGTCCCGTATTTTTCGGACAATTACGCCATTATAGTATCGGCCCAGGGAATCCGATTCTTTATCCGGAAAAATACGCAGGTTCAGCCGGTCCTGCGGGTTAGGATTATGCACCACATAGTATTCCTCCCCCAGCCCTCCAAAGCAATAAAACAAAAGCATTGCCGCTATCAGCATACACAGGCATTTTTTCACACCCATCCCCCTTTCCCTTCATATACTGAACGTATCAGCTTCCCGTTTTGTTACATATATCCACAAAAAAAGCCGGCCATTTTGCCGGCTATTTTGCTTATTTTTTCAACTGAGCAACTTCTTCTTCCACAACCGCTCTGGTTACATAATTCAGGGGCGAAAAGCGGCCTTCCAGCGCCAGCTCCAGCTTTTCCAGGGCGGCTTCCTTCTTCCCTTCTTCGATGTCGTAGCGGGAGAGGAAGTACAGCGTGTCGATCTGGTTTTCTTTGATGGCAATGGCCTTTTCGAAGTATTCCCGGGCCTTTTCCTTATCCCCCAGCAGGCGATAATACACCTGGCCCAGGTTATCCAGCGTCACCGGGTCCTCTTCGTCATATTCCAGCGCTTCCAGGTTATAGGAAAGGGCCTTTTCGGCGTCGCCGGCCTGGATGTACAGAAAGCCCAGGGCGCCGTAAATCATGCCGCAAGGGCTTTTCTGATGTGTCACTTCCAGCAGGTGCAGCGCCTTTTCCATTTCCCCCAGCTTGTACTGGGCCACGGCATAGTTCATCAGAAGCTGCTGACGCTTTTCCGGGCTCAGATCCGGCGCCTTTTCCGCCTTCTTCAGCACTTCCTTCACCTTCAGAAAATCCGCATCGCAGCTGCCCTTTCGAAGCAGCAGCACGGAATAAGGCAGCATATACATGGCCGACACATAGCCGGAATTGTACAGTTCCTCATACACCTTCAGCGCTTCTTCATGCTGGCCCTTCTGGTGCAGGTTCAACCCCTTGCGTGCCTTGAACGTATCCATGAAACCCATATGTATCAATCCTTCCTCGCCTTTCGCATCAGGCGTTCAAATCGTTTTTGCAATGCGGCCATATCCCCGTCTTCCCTGTTTGCGGAAAGCATGATGGCTTTTCTTGTATATTCGATGGCGGCTGGAATATCCCTTCTTTTGTGCTCCGCAATCTTTGCCAGGGCAATCAGGGGGGCTGTGCCGCCCTGCCTGTTCTGTACCATGGTTTCATACACCTGGGCCGCCTTTTCCGTATCCCCTTCCTTGCGGTAGGTTTCGGCAATGCGCGCCCTGGCCAGGGCAGAAAGGCTGCCTTTGTCCGCCGCCCGGTAGCACATACGGGCCCCTTCGTTGCGCCCCCGCTTTTCATACACCCGGCCCAGGCTGAAAATATCCTCCTGCTTTTCCGCCGTCAGGGGCATATCGTGCAAAACGCACAGCCGGTGCAAAAGATGCGCCAGGGAAATAATGTCCTGGCCGTTATGCTCCAATATATCCTCCAGCAGGGAAAAATCCTTGCATTTGAGGTATTGGAAATATCTTTCCGGTACCAGTGCACCGGGCAGATCATCCTCACGGGTAATGCCAAGCACCATTTCTTCCAGCCTGCCCAGCCTGCAGCTTTTCAGCCGCAGCTTCCACACGCGCCTTGCCACGTGCAGAAGGTCAATATGCTGCAAAACATAGGGGTTTCTCATCCTTTGCATGGTGAACCGGGCTTCCAGCAGCGGCATATCGAAGGAAGCGCCGTTGAAGGTGCACAGATGCTTTTTTTGCGCCAGATGCTCCATTACCTTCGTCAGCAGGAAAATCTCTTCATCGTAGTCCCGCATCATGTACTGGCGTACAATGAAATATTCCCCTTCAAAATACCCAACCCCCACCAGGAACGCCACCGTCCCTGCGCCGTGGGACAGGCCGGTGGTTTCGGTGTCCAGAAAGAGAATATCTTCCTTCCTTACGTCCTGCCATTGCCCGCCCAGCATCAATTGCAGGCTGTCCCCCGCAATCTGATCCGGCAAAAGAAACGCTTCCGCCGGGGTTTTGATTTCCTTCACATAGCAATCCAGCGCCGCCGGCTTTTTTACCTGCTGCCGGGGCGCTGTGGCCTGCAATTTTTCCCGCAGGGAACGCATCTTACCATTCCCCCAGGTTCAGCACGGCTTCTTCCAGCGAAACGCCCTGGGGCCGCACCTTGTCCGTCATATCCACAATGTTTTTCGCCTGCAATTCCAGTGTGTCACAGGGCAGAGCAAGCATTTCTTCAAACAGTGCGCCGTCTCCGTACAGGGCATTTTCCACCAGCGCATACAAAAGGCAGGCATTGCCGTGGGTGAGCACATATTCCGGCAGCAGCCGGGCCTTGGAGGCATAGGTTTCATAGGGAATATTCAGCTTGCTCACCGCCGTTGCATGGCTGACGCCCAGATAACGGAAATGCCAGGGTTCTGCGCTGTAGCCGGTGATGTTGCTCCATTCTTTTTTATATCGCACAATGAAGCCAAACCGGTGACAGTTTTCATACAGCCACTTGCCCTCTTCCGTATCCAGAAAGCCAGAGTTCAGCAGCCGGAAATTTTCCGACAATACGTCCATGGCAAGGCCCAGCTGATGTTCGCTGGCACCGGCAGGGGCCACCTTCTTCTGGGCCGCTTCCTTGCTGCCAACGGAAGCCACCTTGTTATTGAACAGAAGCTGCTGGGTGCCGTATGCCCGGTAGCCGGAAACGGCCAGCAGCACATAGCCCTTTTCTTCCTTGGCAGCAGCAAACATTTCTTCCAGCGCCGCGGCAGCGGCCGGACGCAGGTAAATCTGTTCTTCCTGGTTTTTCTTGTTCACAGGCACATCCGGCTTTACCAGATCCTCCGGTACATACTTTTTCGTAATCTTTTCTTCCCGGTTCACCAGCCGCAGCACACCGTCATCATCAAAGGATGCAGCAAAGCAGGGCATGCTTGCAAAGGCCATCATTACAGCCAGCAGCAAACACATTCCTTTTTTCATCTTCCGCACCCCTTTTCTATCTTACCAGTGGGACAGCATCACTTCTTCTTCCCCGTCCTCGCTGTAGCCTACAACCGTTACGTTAATCTTTGCCCGTTCTTTCAGAAGCTCTTTGAAATTGCCGCCCTGGGCTTCCCAGTCGGAAAGGTAGATTTGCCAGTCTTCGGTAAATTCCTCCAGGGAAAAATGCTTCTCCTGCATATACCGGGCCACTTCCAGGCCTACATAACGCAGATGCCAGGGCTCATAATTGATTTTTGTAATATCTTCCTTGTCTTCCATGTAGCGGATCACAAAGCCGTATTCCCAGCAATGTTCCGCCATCCACTTTGCTTCTTCTTCCAGGCCGAATTTTTCATTCATGCCCTCTTTTTTTGTCCAGGCATAGTTCAGCACGTCAATGCCCAGCCCCGTCTGATGGTCGCTGGCGCCGGGATAGGACACCCACCCGTCATCCTTGCCATTGTTCTTTTCCAGGCGGTTGAAATACATGGTGTGCTGGGTCTGGTAGCTGCGGTAAGCGCTTTTCACATACAGCTTGCAGCCGTCTTCTTCCGCCGCTGCAAACATGGCTTCCAGCGCATCGTTCACTTCTTCCCGCACCAGGTCGTCCACCACATTGCGCACCTTCAGCTTTTCCAGGTCCTGGGGTTCATAATCTTCATCCAACAATACATCCTTGTTGGCAAGTGTAATGTACCCTTCGGTATTGGCCAGAATTTCCGGTTCCAGCGGATAGGTCCATTCAGGCTGCTCCGCCCATGCGCTGCTGCAGAATAAAAGCAGCATCAGCCCTGCCAGCAGTATTTTCTTCATCCGCTTTTCACCTCTTCTGCTCTGTCAGGCCGTCATACTGCACCTGACGCAATGTATCGATGTAATACTCCAGTGGAATGTTCATTTCAAAAATCCGTTGTGCATGCTCCTTGCCCACATAGCGCACATGCCAGGGTTCATCCGCATAGCCGGTAATGTCTGTCCATTCTTCTTTATAGCGGATAATGAAGCCAAACCTGTGGCAGTTTTCCCTGACCCAGGCACCGGCCTGCGTATCGCCGAAGGCCTGGTTCAGCTTCTGGTTCTGGGGGGTGCCCAGGTCCATGGCCAGGCCCAATTGATGCTCGCTGGCGCCGGGGGGCGCCACCAGCAGCATGGCCTGCTTCTTGCCGGCGTTTTTTATCTTACGCTCGTAGATGGAAGCCTGCTGGCCATAGCTGCGGAAGCCGGAAACGCCAATCAGCGTATGCCCTGCTTCCTCCTTGGCCGCTGCAAACATTTCCTCCAGCGCACCTGCCGCTTCCGCCCGCATGGTGGTATCGGGATAGGTGAGCCGCACATCGGGCACCACCAGGTCCTCCGGCTTGTAATCAGACGCCAGCACAAAATCCCTGTTTACCAGAAACAGGGTGCCGCCAAGGCTCATTTCCTCTTCATATTGGGTCAGGGTGCCCTGACCCAGGCTCATCAGCGCCAGAAACAGCGCCAACAATCGTGCTGCCATCTGTGTGCATTTCCTCCGAAATTATTGGATCATATCCCCATACTTTGCCATCATCTGGCCCGCATGCTCGGGCTTGAGCCGCACGGTAATGAGGCTGCCGGTATCGGTGTATTCTTCGCTTTGCACCTTGCCCTTGGTGCGCAGCTCGTTGATCACGTGGAATTTGTCAAAGGGCACCAGCAGGGTCATTTCCTTTTCGTCTCCCTGCAGCTGCTTTTCAATTTCCTTCAGAAGCGCATCCAGGTTGGTGCCCTGTCTGGCAGAAATGCGGATGGCATCCGGCAGCGCCGGGAGCACATCCTGGACGTATTCCATCCGGTCGCATTTGTTGATCACGTTGATCCTGGGCTGGGTGTCGGCGCCAATCTGGGCAAGTACTTCCTCCACCACTTTGTACTGGGCCAGCATATCCTCATTGGCCCCGTCGGATACGATCACAAGCAGGTCCGAAAGGGCCGCTTCCTCCAGGGTGGATTTGAAAGCCTCAATCAGGTCATGGGGCAGCTTGGAAATAAAGCCCACCGTGTCCACCAGCAAGCATTCCGTGCCGCCGGGCAATTCCACCTTCTTGGAAACGGCGTCCAGGGTGGCAAAAAGCTGGTTTTCCGCATACACCCCGGCGTCCGTCAATTTGTTCAGCAGGGTGGATTTACCGGTATTGGTATAGCCAACCAAAGATACAATGGGAATTTTGTTCTTTTCCCGGGCTTTTCTTCTCAGCTGGCGCTGCTTTTGCAGTGCGTCCAGGTCCCGCCGCAGATTGGTAATCTGCTCCCGGATGCGGCGGCGGTCAATTTCCAGCTTGGTTTCGCCGGGGCCCCGCGTGCCGATGCCGCCGCCAAGGCGGGAAAGCACCAGGCCCTGGCCGATCAGCCGGGAGGAGCGGTATTTCAATTGGGCAAGCTGCACCTGCAATTTGCCTTCGCCGCTTTTGGCCCGCTGGGCAAAGATGTCCAGGATCAGGGCAGTGCGGTCAATCACCTTCACGCCAATGATTTCTTCCAGGTTTTTCAGTTGTACGCCGGTAAGCTCATCGTCAAAAATCACCACGTCGGCTTCCGCGGCCTGGGCATCCAGCTGCAGTTCCACCGCCTTGCCGCTGCCCACATAAGTGACAGGGTCCGGCTTGGGACGCTTTTGCAGGAAACGGGCCACCACCCTGCCGCCGGCGGTATCCGAAAGCGCCGCCAGTTCGTCCAGGGATTTTTCGGTATCGATGCCCACCAGCACCACCCGCTCGGGCTCTTCCTCATCCGCTTCGGTGCCCTTCATCACGGCACGCTCCGCAATTTCAATTTCCTGCATCCATTCCGCCTGGGGAAGGCGGTTGAGGGAATACACCGGCGTCTGAACAATACCTGGCACGCCCTTTTCCTTTTCGGTAAGGAAGGCGGCACTGATGCCGGTCACCCTTCCCTTTTCATCAACGCCCACGGCGCACATGCTGTCCAGCATCAGGCTGCGCAGGGCCGCCAGGTCCACGTCGGAAAGTTCAGGGCTCCCGCCTGGATGGGTATGGATGCAGCGAATGTAAGAAAGCCGCTTCACGTTCCGGCGCAGGCGCAGGTCCAAAAGCGGCACAGAGTCCCCCACGCCCACCGTCACGTCCATCACCTGGCCGTCCCGGCTTACATACACCGCAATCTCGCGGTTCAAAGCGCAGGAATGCCGCGCGAGCTCAGTCAATAAGTCGCGCGGCGCAAATTCGTCCGTATCAAAGGGGCAATCATAAATAGCCGCAATTTCAGCCAATTGGGTATCCCGGATGCCCGTAATATTTCCGTGTACTTCCTGTTGCATATAGCTCCTTTTTCGGGAGCAGAAATGTTATTTTACTGCTTCCGGATGGTTTTTCATATAGTCTTCCACGGCGGCGTGGATGGCTTCTTCCGCAAGCAGGGAGCAGTGCATTTTCACCGGCGGCAGCCCGTCCAGCGCTTCCGCAACGGCCTTGTTGGTCAACTGCAAGGCTTCCTGCAAGGTTTTCCCCTTCACCATTTCCGTGGCCATGGAGGAGGTGGCAATGGCGGCGCCGCAGCCGAAGGTTTTGAACTTCACGTCCACAATCACGCCGTCTTCCACTTTCAGGTACATTTTCATAATATCGCCGCACTTGGCATTGCCAACCAGGCCCACGCCGTCGGCATTTTCAATTTCGCCCACATTCCGGGGGTTAGTAAAGTGATCCATTACTTTTTCGCTGTACATGTTATTTTTCCTCCTGCAAAAACTGTTCGTAAAGGGGGCTCATGGCACGCAGACTTGTAACAATTTCGGGCAGCACCTTCAGCACTTCGTCCACTTCTTCTTCGGTGTTGTTGTCAGAAAGGGAAAGACGCAGGCTGCCATGGGCAATTTCGTGGGGCAATCCGATGGCCAGCAGCACATGGCTGGGGTCCAGAGAACCGCTGGTGCAGGCGGAGCCGGAGGAGCCGGCAATGCCTGCCAGATCCAGCCGAAGCAGCAGCGCTTCGCCTTCAATGAAGCGAACGGATACGTTCACATTGCCGGGCAGCCGCTGCATACGGTGGCCGTTGAGGCGGGTGTGGGGAATGGCGGAAAGGATACCGTCGATCAGTTTGTCCCGAAGGTACATAATTTTGCAGGCGTTTTCTTCCAGGCTGCCCACCGCCTTTTCCATGGCAGCGGCCAGGCCCACAATGCCGGGCAGGTTTTCGGTGGTGGCGCGGCGGCCCCGCTCCTGGGCACCGCCGTGGAGGAACTGCTCCGCCTTGCAGCCGGTGCGGATGTACAAGGCACCCACGCCCTTGGGGCCGTGAAACTTGTGGGCGGAAAGGGACAGCATGTCCACATTCCAGTCGTTCACGTTCACATGAATGGCGCCCACTGCCTGCACGGCGTCGGTGTGGAAGGTGATTTTGTGTTCCCTGGCAATTTTGCCGATTTCTGCAATGGGCTGGATGGTGCCGATTTCGTTATTGGCAGCCATGACGGAAATGAGGATGGTTTTGTCGGTGATGGCCTTTTCCACATCGGCAGGGTTCACCACGCCGTATTCATCCACCGGAAGATAGGTAATTTCAAAGCCCTGCTTTTCCAGCCACTGGCAGGTATGCAGCACCGCATGGTGCTCAATCTGGCTGGTGATGATGTGGTTGCCCTTATGGCGGTTGGCAAAGGCAGCGCCCTTGATGGCCCAGTTGTCGCTTTCGGTGCCGCCGGAGGTAAAGTAGATTTCATTGGGCTTGGCGCCAAGCAGGCCTGCCACGGTGCGCCTTGCTTCCTCCAGCTTCTTTCTGGCATCCCGGCCGGTGGAATGGATGCTGGACGCATTGCCAAACACCTGGCCGAAGCAGGGCAGCATAGCGTTGAGCGCTTCGGCGGAAATGGCCGTGGTGGCCGCGTTATCCATGTAAATGCGGTTCATATTCTCACATATCTCCTTTGATATCGTTTTTCAGCATATTGCTTAAGGTGATGCCGTCCAATAGGCCGTTGATCTCGTCCGTCAGGTAGGCCCATACCCCCCTGGCCGTGCACTGGCCGCCTCTTGGGCATGTGTGCCCCGCTTCCCCCACACATTCGGACAGGTTCAGCGGCCCTTCCATGGCCTCGATGATGTGCCTTGCGGTAATTTCATCAGCGCTTCGGGACAGTTGATACCCGCCCTGGGCACCGCGCACGGTGGTCACAAGCCCTGCTCTTCTGAGGTTACCCAGCAATTGCTCCAGGTATTGGTCGGGCATACCCAATTCCGCAATATTTTTCAGAGGCTGTGGCCCTTCGCCTTCGTGCTGCGCCAGATAAATCATGGCGTATACTCCATATTTACCCCGGGTTGAAAGCTTCAAAACACATCCTCCTTTCCAATTCCGACTAATCTTATCGGATTTCGTTGATAATATAGCACTTCCCCTATCTTATGTCAATATCCTTTTCCGCATATTTTCCATCTTTTCGTGCATTTTCCATCCGGTTTTTCCCCACGGAATTCAGGCATTTTTCATCAATTCTTCATAGACAAAAATAATGAAAGATGATATTATATAAGTTGGTTTTGTATGAATTTTTGTAAAGGGGAAAGCCAATTGAACAAACAGGAACTGATGCAGCTGGAACAGCTGCTGGAACAGGTGCAAAAGCCTGCCCGCTACATCGGCGGTGAAATGAACGCAGTGCAAAAAGACTGGGAGCAGGTGGATACCACCTTCGCCTTCTGCTTCCCGGATACCTACGATATTGCCATGAGCCATCTTGGCATGAAAATCCTCTACCACCTGATCAACCTGCGCCCTGATGCCCTGTGCGAAAGGGTGTGCATGCCTGCCGCCGATATGGCAGACCTGATGCGGGAAAAGAACGTGCCTCTTTTCTCCCTGGAGAGCCGCAAAGCCCTGAATCATTTCGATATCATCGGCTTCACCCTCCAATACGAAATGAGCTTCACCAACATCCTGGAGATGCTGGACCTGGGCCGTGTTCCCGTCTATGCAAAGGACCGCCATGATATCTTCCCCATCGTGGTGGCCGGCGGCCCCTGCGCCTTTAACCCTGAACCCCTGGCCCCCTTCATTGACGCCTTCATGATCGGTGACGGCGAAGACGTGATGAACGAACTGATCGACGTGATCCGGGACGGCAAAAAGCAAGGCCTTTCCAAAGGGGATATCCTCCGCAACCTGGCCAAAGTGGAAGGCGTGTACGTGCCCGCCCTGTACGATGCCGCCTATAACGAAGACGGCACCCTTGCCTCCTTCACCCCCAATGATGCCGCTGCCCCTGCAGTGGTGAAAAAGCGTGTGGTGAAGGACCTTTCCGCCGCCGTCTATCCCGATTCCATTCCTGTGCCCTATACCGAAATTGTGCACGACAGAATGGTGCTGGAAATCATGCGCGGCTGCACCCGGGGCTGCCGCTTCTGCCAGGCCGGCATGCTGTATCGTCCGGTTCGCGAACGCAGCATGGACAGGCTGCTGGAGTTGGCCGATAAGCTGCAGCAATCCACCGGCTACGAGGAAATGAGCCTTTCTTCCCTTTCCTCCGGCGATTTCACCTGCCTGCCGGAACTGATTTCCGAATTGATGAAGCGCTACAAGGAAAAGCGCGTCAGTGTTTCCCTGCCCTCCATGCGCATTGACAATATCGTCAAGCAGTCTCTGGAAGAAACCCAGAAGGTGAAAAAATCCGGCCTTACCCTGGCCCCTGAAGCCGGCACCCAGCGCCTGCGTGACGTGATCAACAAGGGCGTTACTGAAGAAGACCTCATCCGCGCCGTGTCCGATGCCTTTGAATGCGGCTGGTCCAGCGTGAAACTGTACTTCATGATGGGCCTTCCCACCGAAACGGATGAAGACCTTCAGGGCATCGGCGATCTGGCCCGGAAAGTGGTGCGGGCCTATTATGCCATGCCCAAGGAAAAGCGGGCCAAGGGCGTGATGGTCACCTGCTCCGCTTCCGTGTTCGTGCCCAAGCCCTTCACCCCCTTCCAGTGGGCCGCCCAGGACACCATCGAAACTGTCCACGAAAAGCAGGCGGCGCTGCGTCAGTATCTGAAACAAAAGTGCGTCAATTTCAAATGGCACGAATCCCACCTTTCCATGCTGGAAGCCTGCATTGCAAGGGGCGACCGCCGCATCGGCGACGTGATTTACACCGCCTGGAAAAACGGGTGTCGGCTGGACGGCTGGAACGAACACTTCAAATTCGATACCTGGCTGGAAGCCTTTGAAAAGTGTAATCTTGACCCTGCCTTCTACGCCTACCGCGAACGCCCCTACGAAGAGCTGCTGCCCTGGCAGTTCATCGATGCCGGCGTGTCCCAGGAATACCTGAAGCGGGAAAACGAAAAGGCCAAGGCCGCTTCCACCACCCCGGACTGCCGCCACGGCTGCAACGGCTGCGGCCTGCAGAAATGGCATGTGTGCGATTTTGTGGAAAACCCGCCGCTGAAGGGAAAGGCGCAGAAAGCTGAGGTGTTCAACTGATGAAAATGCTGGTGATTTTTGAGAAAAGCCATCGTCTGCGCCACATCGGCCATCTGGACCTGATGCGCGCCATGCAGCGTGCCCTGCGTCGCAGCGGCCTGCCCATTGCTTTCTCCCAGGGCTTTAACCCCCATGTGCTGTTGAACTTTGCCGCCCCCTTGTCCGTGGGCATGCCCGGCAAGCGGGAAATCATGGAAGTGCCCATGGCCAAGGGCGTGTGCGAAGGGGATTTCAAAAGAATGCTTTCCGCCGCCCTGCCGCCGGATCTGCCCTGCATTGCCGTCCGCTCCGTGGACGACAGGCACCCCGCCCCCATGGCTTCCCTTACTGCCGCCTGCTATACTGCGGAATTTGAAGCCCTGCCGGAAAACTTTTCCGATACCGTAGGCGCTTTCCTTGCGCAGAAAGAAATCCCCGCCGTCCGCAAAACCAAGTCCGGCATGAAGCCCTGTGATATCCGGCCCATGATTTATGAGCTGGCCGTGGAAGGCAACACCCTGTCCATGACCCTGGCCCTTTGTGAAAAGGCCACTTGCAAGCCGGACCTTCTGCTTTCTTCCCTCTTCGAATTTGCCGGCATGGAACGCCCTGCCGCCCTCATCACGCGCCAGCAGCTGCTTGGCGGCGAAGCCCCCGGCTTTATGCCCCTGGAGATGCTGTAAATGAAGCAGCTGTATGTGGAGCAAAAAGAAGGGCTGCTTGCCTGCGCCGTGATGGAAAAGGGGGCCCTGCTTTCTTACCGCACGGAAAGCTGCGCCATAGAGGCGGAGCAGATTTACCTTGGCAAAGTGGACCGCATCATGAAGGGCATGGAAGCGGCCTTTATCCGCCTGACGAAAGATAAGATGGGTTTCCTTCCCTTTTCCGAATGCAGGGAAAAGCCTCAGTCCGGCCAGACTTTGCTGGTGCAGGTGAAAAAGCCCCCTGTGGGGGACAAGCTACCCTACTGCAGCTGCGATCTTTCCATCGCCGGGCGCTATGCCATCCTCACCCCCTTTTCCGATCGCATCGCCGTTTCCAGCCGGATTGAAAACGCCGAAACGAAGGCGGCCCTGCACCAGCTTGGCACCCGCCTCTCCCCGGAGAGCCTGGGCCTCATCCTGCGCACGGAAAGCGAATATGCACCGGAGGAAGCCCTGTCATCCGAGATCCTGTCCCTCCGTGAAAAATGGCAGGCTGTCTGTGAAAGGGCAAAGGCTGCTTCCGCCCCCTGCCTGATTGAAGAAAAGGAGCCCCTTCTTTCTTCCATTCTCCGGGACGAAAAGGGCGGCTTTGAAAAAATCGTCACCAACCTGCCCTCCCTTCCCCTTTCCGCCCCCTGCCCGGTGGTCTTTGCGGAACATCCCTTCGCTCTGGAAAATGTGGAGCGGAAAAAGGAAAAATCCCTGGCCCGGAAGGTATATCTGCCCTGCGGCGGCTATCTTGTAATTGACCGCACCGAAGCCATGTGGGTAATCGACGTCAATTCCGGCAAATTCCAGGGCAAAAAGGCGGGCGCGCAAAGCACCTTCCTTTCTTTGAACCTGGAAGCGGCCAGAGAAATTGCCAGGCTTTTGCACCTTCGCAATATGGGCGGCATCATCCTTGTTGATTTTGTGGATATGGAAGCGGAGGAAAGTAAGTTAGCCGTCCTGTCTGCCATGAAGGAAGCCCTGATGGACGACCCTGTCAAATGCGTGCTTCACGGCTTCACATCCCTTGGTTTATTGGAAATGACCCGCAAAAAAACGGGCACTTCCCTCACTTTGGTTACGCCCTGCCCCCATTGCAAGGGCAGCGGCCTGAAAGAGGAAAATGCATGAACATTCGTGACCAGATCATCCCCATCCCGCAAACGGAAATCGACGCCCAGATGGGCTATGCCGATCAGTTTGCCGCCCTTGCCCACCGGCCCCAGTCCTACTTCATCGTCACCTACGGCTGTCAGATGAATGCCCACGACTCGGAAAAGCTGGCCGGCATGCTGGAAAAAATGGGCCTTTCCGCCGCCCCCTGCAAGGAGGAAGCGGATTTTGTGCTGCACAACACCTGCTGCATCCGGGATAACGCAGAACGCAAGGCCCTGGGCAATGTCACCTGGCTGAAGGAAATCAAAAAGCAGCGGCCACATATGCTCATCGGCATCTGCGGCTGCATGGTGCAGGAGCCGGGCATGGCCGATACCCTGCTTCGCCGCTATCCCTTTGTGGATGTGGCCTTTGGCACCGGCAATATCCACCGCCTGCCGGAATTGCTTCTCAAGGCCGTGGAAAATCGTCAGCGGGTGATTGCCGTGCCGGAAGAACAGTCCACCCTCATCGAAGGGCTGCCCATCCGGCGTGACAGTGCCTTCCAGAATTACGTTACCATCATGTACGGCTGCAACAATTTCTGCTCCTATTGCATCGTGCCCTATGTCCGCGGCCGGGAGCGCAGCCGCAACCCCAAGGAAATCCTGAAGGAGATCGAAAACCTGCAAAAGCAGGGCGTACAGGAAATTATGCTGCTGGGGCAGAACGTGAACTCCTACGGCAACGACAATTCCTTTGGTGTCACCTTCCCCCAGCTGCTCCGCGAAATTGCAAAAACGGGCATTCCCCGGGTGCGCTTCATGACCAGCCACCCCAAGGACCTCTCCGACGCCCTCATCGAAGAAATGGCGGTCAATCCTGCCCTGTGCCATCATTTCCATCTGCCGGTGCAGTCCGGCAACAACCGCATCCTGGAAATGATGAACCGCCGCTATACCCGGGAAATCTATCTGGATCGGGTACGCAAGCTGCGTGCGGCGGTACCCGATATCGGTCTTTCCACCGACCTGATCGTGGCCTTCCCCAGCGAAACGGAAGCAGAATTTGAAGATACCCTGGCTCTTTCCAGCGAAGTGAAATGGGACAGCGCCTTCACCTTTATCTATTCCCCCCGGGTGGGCACCAAAGCTGCCTCGCTGCCCGGGCAGATTGACCCCGAAACCGCCACCCGCCGCATTGAAACCCTCATCCGTCAGCAGGACCAGATCACATCCGATATCTTCCACTCCCTCATCGGCACCAAGGTGAATGTACTGGTATCCGGCCATGCGAAACGGGACGAAACGGAGCTTACCGGCAAGAGCGAACGGAATATTTCCGTCAACTTCCGGGGAACACAAGATTTGATCGGTACCATTGTGCCGGTTCAGATAACCGCCGCCAGCAAAACCACCTTGCGTGGCGAAATTGTAAAAGGAGAATGAGTAACATGGATCAGAACGTTATGGAAAAAGCAAAGGAACTGGCCCTGGCCATCGCTTCCTCCCAGGAATTCATTGTCATGCGTGCCACCGAAGACGCCGCCGCCCAGGACGAGGCCATGGCGGAAGCCTTCGCCAGGTATGAAGAACTGCACCAGGAAATTGAAGACTGCACCGCCAAGGAACAGCCCGATTTTGAACGCATGGCCAAGATTGACGAAGAAATGAAGAAGGTGCAGCAGGATATGCAGCAGCTGCCCATGGCCCAGGCCATGCAAAAGGCCCGTAAAGGCTTCACCGATCTGATGGCCGCCGTGAATGCGGAGCTTTCCAAGGTCCTCTCTCCCGAATCCTCCTGCAGCGGCAATTGCCATTCCTGCGGCGGCCACTGCCACCACTAATCTATACTGAAGGAGCATCACACCTATGGCTACCCTTTCCCCCATGATGCAGCAATACATGCGCCTGAAGGAACAAAATCCCGACACCCTGCTTTTCTTCCGGGTGGGCGATTTTTATGAAATGTTCTTTGACGACGCCATTACCACCAGCCGTGAACTGGAGCTTACCCTGACGGGCAAGGAGTGCGGTTTGGCGGAGCGTGCGCCCATGTGCGGCGTGCCCCACCACGCCATCGACACCTATGTCTCCAGGCTGGTGGAAAAAGGGTATCGGGTAGCCATCGGTGAACAGATGCAGGACCCTGCCCTGGCCAAGGGCCTGGTGGAAAGGGATATCATCCGCATCGTCACCCCCGGTACACTGACAGACAGCGCTGTCATCGGGGAAAGGCGGAATAATTTCCTTTGCGCCGTGTGCATTCAGGGGCGCAGGGCCGGCCTTGCCTGGTGCGATGTTTCCACCGGCGAATTGTTCGCCCAGCAATTGCCCTATGAAGAAACCACCCTCCGGGCTGCCCTTACCAGCCTGAACCCCGGTGAAGTGATCACCGCCGATGTGGAGCAGGTGCTTCCCCTGTCTCCGGTGCGGCCCCATCTGTTCAATGCATCCGCCTTCCAGTCGGCCAAGGCTCAGGAAGCGCTGTTTGAACATTTTTCCGTCAATAATCTGCTGGCCCTGGGGCTGGATAAATCCCAGGCAATTGCCGCCTGCGCTGCCGGTGCCCTGATGCGATACCTGTGGGAAACGCAAAAGAACGCCCTGCAGCACATCACCAAACTGCAGCTTGTGGAAAAGGGCGAAACCATGCCCCTGGATATGTCCACCAGGCGCAACCTGGAGTTGACCGAAACCATCCGCAGCCGCTCTGCCAAGGGCTCCCTCCTCTCCGTGCTGGACCAGACGGTCACCGCCATGGGCGGGCGTCTGCTTCGTGCCTGGGTGGAAAAGCCCCTTCTGAACAAAGAAAAAATCGAGGCCCGGCTTTCTGCCGTCCGGGCGCTTTATGATAACCCGGTGATCTGCCAGTCCCTGCGGGAAAAGCTGACCCAGGTGTACGATATGGAACGGCTGCTCTCCCGGGTGTCTTATCGTTCTCTCAATGGCCGGGATTGCCTGTCCCTGCTGCGCTCTTTGGAAGCTGCGCCGGATGTGCTTTCCCTGCTTTCCGAAGTGGAAGGAGACGCCCTTTCCTTCCTCCATCAATTGATGGACCCCATGCCGGAATTGACGGACCTGCTCCGCCGTGCCATCTCCCCCGACGCGCCCCTGCTCCTTTCCGACGGCGGCGTCATCCGTGCCGGCTACAATCAGGAACTGGACGAGCTGCGCCTGGCCTCCACGGAAGGCAAAAACTGGCTGATGCAGCTGGAGGCCAGGGAAAGAGAAGAAACCGGCATCAAGAACCTGAAAATCCAGTACAACCGTGTCTTTGGCTACTATATTGAGGTGACCAAGTCCTTCTACCATCTGGTGCCCCTGCGCTATAACCGCCGGCAGACCCTGGCCAACGCCGAGCGCTACACCACGGAAGAACTGCACGCCATCGAGCAGAAGCTCACCGGCGCCCAGGAACAGGCTGCCCGCCTGGAAACCGCCCTTTTCAATGATATCCGGGATCAGATCGGCAGTCAGATTGCAAGGCTGCAGTCCACCGCCACGGCCTTCAAAACCCTGGACGCCCTTTTGTCCCTTGCCAATGTGGCAAGGCAGAATAATTATGTATGTCCCTCCATCCGGGAAGACAGCGTGATTGATATCCGGGAAGGCCGTCACCCCGTGGTGGAAGCCTCCATGACGGAAAACGGCTTTGTGCCCAACGATACCTTCATGGACAATGCCGAAAACCGCATGCAGATCATCACCGGCCCCAACATGGCCGGCAAAAGCACCTATATGCGCCAGGTGGCCCTGATTGTGCTGATGGCCCACATCGGCTCCTTCGTGCCGGCCCAGAGCGCGGAAATTGCGCTGGTGGATTGCATCTTCACCCGCATCGGCGCTTCGGACGACCTGGCCACCGGCCAATCCACCTTCATGGTGGAAATGAGCGAAATGGCCTACATCCTGCGCAATGCCACCAGCCGCTCTCTGGTGATCCTGGACGAAATTGGCCGGGGCACCTCCACCTTCGACGGCCTGTCCATCGCATGGAGCGCCGTGGAATACCTGTGCGATCCCAAGCACGGCGGCATCAAAACCCTGTTCGCCACCCACTACCATGAATTGTCCGAGCTGGAGGGCACCCTGGAAGGAGTCAAAAACTTCTGCATCTCCGTGAAGGAACACGGCGAGGACGTGATCTTCCTGCGCAAAATCATTCCCGGCGGTGCGGATAAATCCTTCGGCATCTATGTGGCAAGGCTGGCCGGTGTGCCCCGGCCTGTGGTGGCCCGTGCCCAGCAGATTGAAGCGAGGCTGGAAGTTGCCAATCAGGGGCAAAACTCCATCGGCCAGAACATTCTGGGTGCCGGCCATAAGAAAAAGAACGAGCAGGTGGGCCTGGAGGACTTTGCAAAAACCGAATTTATTGAAGAAATCCGCGCCCTGGACGTTTTGGCCATGACCCCCATGGACGCCCTCAACAAGCTCTTTATCCTCCGCGAAAAAGCACTGAAGCTGTAAGGAGAAATTATGAAACAATCCCGCATTTATCAATTGCCGCCGGAAGTGATCGGCCAGATTGCCGCCGGCGAAGTGGTGGAGCGTCCTTCCGCCGCCATCAAAGAGCTGGTGGAAAACAGCATGGACGCAGGCGCCACCGCCATCACCGTGGATATCAGGGAAGGGGGCCTTACCTCCTTCCGGGTAACGGATAACGGCAGCGGCATCGCCTTTGACGATCTGCGCCTGGCCTTTGCCCGCCATGCCACCAGCAAAATCCGCACTGCCCAGGATTTGTACGGCGTAAAAAGCCTGGGGTTCCGCGGTGAAGCCCTGGCCTCCATTGCTGCGGTTTCCAAAGTGCAGTGCAGCACCCGTCAGAAGGGCCAGGCAAACGGCTACACCGTAAAGAACGAAGGCGGCGTTATCCTGGATATCCGGGAAGCCGCCTGCCCGGAAGGCACCTCCTTCACTGTGAAGGATCTTTTCTATAACGCCCCTGTGCGCCGTAAATTCCTCAAAAAGCCCGGCACAGAAACCGCCGCCGTCAGCGACCTGATGGCCCGGCTGATCCTTTCCAACCCCGGCATCTCCTTCCGCTTCACGGCAGACGGAAAACAGGTGTATTTCAGCGCCGGGGACGGAAAAATGGAAAGCGCTGTCATGGCCGTCTACGGCACCGCCACCCTGAAGCAACTGGTGAAGGTGGACGCCAATATGAATGGCGTGATGCTGCGCGGCTATGTGGGCGTTGGCGATGTAGCCCGAGGCAACCGCAGCCATGAGCATTTCTTCCTCAACGGCCGCACTATGAAAAGCCCCCTGCTTTCCACCGCTGTGGAAAGTGCCTGCCGCCAGCGGGTCACCATCGGCCGCTTCCCCATGTGCATCCTGCACATCACCATGCCCTATGAAAACGCCGATGTGAACGTGCACCCCAACAAATGGGAAGTGCGCTTTGCGGATGAAAGGGCGGTACGCACCGCCGTGGAAACAATGGTATATGAGGCCCTGGAAAAAACCAACCTCTCCCCCATGATTCCTTCCATGTTCCAGGAAGCGGAAAAGCCGGAAAGCCGCCTGCCTGTGCAGGTAAGGGAAAGCACCCCCGCCCCTGCTCCCACCTTGGAAAAGCCTGCCCAGCCTGCTGTAAAAGTACCGGTGCAGTCCATTGCCAATCCGGCAAAGCCTGTGCCCGCCGCTCTTTCCGCTTTTTCCGAGGACGGTGCCTCCATGCCCGCTTTCCATCCTCAGCCGGTTCAGGCCCCTTCAGAGCCCGTACAGAAGCAGCCCATTCTGCCTTTTACGGAACACAAAACCGCTTCCGCCAGGGACAGCGCCTCTTCCCTCCTGCCGCCAAAGCCCGTAAACCTTCGTGAAGAAAAAAAGCCCGCCGCAGTCCCTGTGCTTGCAGCGGAAAACGTATCCTTCACCCAGGTGGAGGAAGCAGCCGTTGCAAGCCGTTTTTCGGAAAAGCGCATCCGCATTATCGGTATGGCGTTCAATACCTACATCCTCATGGAATACGGCGATCTTTTGGTATTGTGTGACCAGCACGCCGTCCATGAGCGCCTTTTGTATGAGCGTTTCATGCGGGAAACCGCATCTGCCCCTGCCAGCCAGAGCATGCTGATCCCCATGGTGGTAAAGCTCAGCAAGCAGGAATATGCCGCTTATGAAGAAAACAAAGACGCCCTGGAAAAGGCCGGCTTTGACCTGGCCCCCTTTGGAGACGACACATTGCAAATGCGGGGCGTGCCCATTGTGCTGGGCCAGCCCCAGGCGGAAAAATGCCTGCTGGAAGCTTTGGACAGCCTGGTGGACGGCGCAGGCGATCTGCCGGACCGCACCGCCCGGGTCATCCAGATGGCCTGCAAGCACGCCGTCAAGGGCGGCGAAAGGCTACCGGAAGACAGCGTGAAGCAGCTCATCCAGGACGTAATCGAACAGAAAGTCACCCTCACATGCCCCCACGGCCGGCCGCTGATGGTACAGCTTTCCCATACCGAGCTGGACAAGCGCTTCCGTCGTATTCAAAGCTGATATGAAAAAGAAAGTAATTGGCATTGTGGGCCCCACTGCCAGCGGCAAAACCGCCCTGTCCCTGCCATTGGCAGCCAGGCTCCGCGGCGAAATTATCTGTATGGATTCCATGCAGGTATACAAACACATGGAAATCGGCACCGCAAAGCCCACCGCCGCGGAACAAGCTGCCGCCCCCCATCACCTGATCGATATTGTGTCCCCGTTGGACAGCTTCACCGTTTCCCAGTATACCGCTCTGGCCAAACCCCTGCTGGATGAAATTCCGGTGCCCATCCTGGTTGGCGGCACCGGGCTGTACCTGCAGGGCCTGTCCCAGTCCATGACCTTTGGCCAGGTGGGCAGCGACGAAAGCATCCGGGAAAAGTATCACAAGCTTGCAGATGAAGAAGGCAACCGGGCCGTGCACCGCATCCTGGAAAAGGTAGACCCCGAAACTGCACAGCGGCTTCATGAAAATGATATCCGGCGGGTCATCCGTGCCCTGGAGGTGTGGGAGCTGACCGGCCTCCCCTTGTCCCGCCAGGCAAAGCCCGATCCGGAGGACGAGCCTTATCGTTTCTTCCTGTACGCATTCGATATCCCAAGGGATATCATGTACGCCCGCTGCGACAAGCGGGTGGATATGATGATGAAGGACGGCCTTCTGGAGGAAGTAAACAGGCTAAGGGACATGGGCGTCACAGAGGAGCATCCTGCCATGCAGGGCCTTGGGTACAAGGAACTGTTTCCTGTATTGGACGGAAGGTGCACCAAGGAAGAGGCTGTCAGCCTCATCAAGCTGCGCACCAGGCATTTTGCCAAGCGGCAGATGACCTGGTTCCGGCGGGATCAGCGCATCCAGTGGCTGGACTGGCATACCGATACAAACGAACACATTGATCGCATTATCTGTGATTTTTCGGAGGAATAATCCATGGACATCAAACAGCTGATTGCTCGGGCGGAGCAGGATTGCCAGCCCGTCTTTGCCCATCTGGAAGAAAACGAGCTTTTCTGCACCAATCAGGTGCTATCCGCCTTCCATGAAGAAAACGTGGCCGCCCGGCATTTTGCCCCCACCACCGGTTACGGCTATGACGATATCGGCCGGGATACCCTGGAGCGCATTTTCGCCCGCATTTTCGGCACGGAAAGCGCCATCGTGCGCCCCTCCATCGCCTGCGGCACGGCAGCCCTGTCCCTGTGCCTTTTTGGCCTTCTGCTGCCCGGGGATCATCTCCTTTCCGCCACCGGCGCCCCCTACGACACCATGGAAACGGTGATCGGCACGGTGGGCAACGCCCCCGGCAACCTGCGGGAAATGCAGGTGGAATATTCCCAGGTGGAAATGTGCGACCAGCAGCAGAAAATTGACGTGGAGGGCGTGCTTGCCGCCATCCGGCCCAATACCAAGGTGGTCCTCATCCAGCGCAGCCGGGGCTATGCCTGGCGTGCTTCCCTGCTGCCCCGGGAAATGGAGCCTGTCATCACCGCCGTACATCAGGTGCGCCCGGATATTTTTGTGATGGTGGATAACTGCTACGGCATGTTCACTGCCGAAAACGAGCCCACCCACTTTGGCGCCGATGTTTGCGTGGGCAGCCTCATCAAAAATGCCGGCGGCGGCCTGGCCCCCACCGGTGCCTATCTGGTCGGCTGTGACCGTGCCATCCAGCGCATCGAAGCCCGGCTCACCGCCCCCGGCATCGGCCGGGAAGTGGGCAGCTATGCCGCTTCCTATCAGCCCTTCTACCAGGGCCTGTTCATGGCCCCCCACACTGTGGCCCAGGCCCTGAAAAGCGCCATTCTGGCCGCCCGCACCTTTGAGCTGCTGGGCATGAAAACTACCCCGGCTTTCGATGCCCCCAGGGCCGATATCATCCAGGCCATCCAGATGGAAACGCCGGAACGGCTCATTGCCTTCTGCCAGGGCATCCAGGCTGCCTCCCCCATCGATGCTTCCGCCGTGCCGGAACCCTGGGCCATGCCCGGCTATACCGACCAGGTGATCATGGCAGCCGGCACCTTCGTTTCCGGCGCTACCACCGAACTTTCCGCCGACGCCCCCATCCGGGCCCCCTATACCGCCTATCTCCAGGGCGGTCTCACCTATATCCACGGCAAAATTGCCCTCATCAGCGCCCTGGAAAAGATGGTTCAGGAAAACAGCCTGTAAATTTTTCTGTTGACAAACGCTTTTTTCCGTGTTATTATGCCACAAAACAAGAAGGAGGTATGGCACATGGTCTGTAAGCACCACTTCAACAACTTTGCTTTCAACCCTTGGCGCATGCACAAGGGCTTCCATTGCCATACCCGGAAAAAGGCGTAAGGCCAACGTCCTTTTCTTTCCGGTAAATGCAGCGGAGGCAATTGTCCTCACCGCTGCGTTTTTTGTTTTATAAGAAAGGAGAAACTATCATGGAAACTTTCGAAGCACTAAATGAATACTACTCCAATTATGATGAAGAAGGCCGCCTGCTTTCCCGGGTGGGATCGGTGGAATTTCTGACCACCATCCGCTATATCGAAAAATATCTGAAGAAAGGTATGCGCATTCTGGAAATCGGCGCTGCCACAGGCCGCTATTCCCATTCCCTTGCAAGAAAAGGCTATTCCGTGGATGCGGTGGAACTGATCCCCCACAATATTGAAATTTTCAAGCAGAACACACATCCGGGTGAAGATATCCGCATCTTCCGGGGCAATGCCATGAACCTGGATATGCTGGATGATGAACAATACGACATGGTGCTGCTGCTTGGCCCCATGTACCACCTCTACACCCTGGAGGACCAGCGAAGGGCCCTTTCCGAAGCGGTGCGGGTGACCAAAAAAGGCGGCATCCTCATGTGCGCCTACTGCATGGCCGACGCGACTATGATCCAGTACGCCTTCGGCCGGAATATGCTGCAAAGCGTGATTGAAAAGGGCCTGTTGGATCCGGAAACCTTCGAAGTTCGTTCCGATCCGTCCGAGCTTTTCAATATCGTCCGCATCGAGCAGATCGACCGGATCAATCAGGGCTTTCCCCTTTCCCGGCTGCATTTTGTTGGCACGGATATGTACACCATGTACCACCGGGATATGATCGACAACATGGATGAAGAAATGTTCCGAATTTATCTGGATTACCATTTCTTCCTCTGCGAACGCAGAGACCTGGCGGGCCTTTCCAACCATACCTTGGATATTCTGGTCAGAAAATAACATAAGATACACAAAATGTGCAAAATAGCCGTTGACAAATCAAGCATTTGTGGTATGATACTTGCATAAACCGCTGACGGAGAAAAGTAAGCGAAAGCTTTCCTGGCAAAGAGAATTGCGGCCGGTGGAATCGCAGTGCAGGAAAATTTGCTGAATGGGCTTCGGAGGGCGCGCCTGAACCCAAGTAGGGCGTGACGGGACCTGCACCCGTTATCATGGCAGCGTATGTGATGGCATACGGAACAAAGTGGGCCGAAAGGCCAAGCTGAGTGGCACCGCGGAATTCTCCGTCTCAGGCAACTGTCTGAGGCGGTTTTTTATCGGTCACTTTGCCGCCATCTGATTATTTTTCTAAACAGAAAGGAAGGCAATCCAAATGAAAAACTACCAGAACTACCGTGATTTTGACACCTACCTTAAGCACTTCCCCGATGAAAAAGGCTATTTTGGCCCCTACGGCGGCGCTTACCTGCCCGAAAAGCTGATCCCCGCCATGGAAGAAATCAGCGAAGCCTATGAAACCATCTGCCAGTCCGCCAAGTTCATCAATGAGCTGCGCCGCATCCGCAAGGAATTCCAGGGCCGCCCCACCCCCGTTTATCACTGCGAACGGCTGAGCAATTACTTCGGCAAGTGCCAGATCTACGTCAAGCGCGAAGACCTGAACCATACCGGCGCCCATAAGCTGAACCACTGCATGGGTGAAGGCCTGCTGGCCAAATACATGGGCAAAAAGAAGCTCATCGCCGAAACCGGCGCCGGCCAACACGGTGTGGCCCTGGCCACCGCCGCCGCCTTCTTTGGCCTGGAATGCGACATCTATATGGGCGAAGTGGATATTGCCAAGCAGGCGCCCAACGTGACCCGCATGAAGATGCTGGGCGCCCGGGTCATTCCCGTCACCCACGGCCTGAAAACCCTGAAGGAAGCCGTTGACGCCGCCTTTGACGCCTATTCCAAGGAATATAAGGATGCCATTTACTGCATTGGCTCCGTGCTGGGCCCCCATCCCTTCCCCAAAATGGTGCGTGATTTCCAGACGGTGGTGGGCATTGAAGCCCGCGAACAGTTCCTGGAAATGACCGGCCATCTGCCGGATGCCGTGGTGGCCTGCGTGGGCGGCGGCAGCAACTCCATCGGTATGTTCCTGCCCTTCGTGGCCGATCCTGTGGATATCTACGGCGTAGAACCCCTGGGCCGCGGCATGAAGCTGGGCGACCATGCGGCTTCCCTGAACTACGGCACCGAAGGCATCATGCACGGCTTCAACTCCATCATGCTCAAGGACGAAAACGGCGAGCCTGCCCCCGTGTACTCCATTGCCTCCGGCCTGGATTACCCCTCCTCCGGCCCCGAACATGCCTACCTGCATGATATCGGCCGTGTGTCCTATGTCACCATCGGCGACGACGACGCCATGCGCGCCTTCTTCCAGCTGTGCCGCCTGGAGGGCATCATCCCCGCCGTGGAAAGCAGCCACGCCCTGGCATATGCCATCCAGTACGCCAAGGAACACAATACCGGTTCCGTGCTGGTAAACCTGTCCGGCCGCGGCGATAAGGATATCGACTTTGTGAAGGAACAGTACGGCTACGGCGAAGAACTGCTGAAGGAAAATAAGTAAACCCCATCAGGAAGTGTCAATTTGGCACTTCCTTTTCATTTCCTGTCAGTCACATGAAAAAGGATTTCCGTCCCCCCATAGCGAATACAGCAATGAAAGAAGAACAAGATAGCGGAGGTTTTTGTATATGAAAGCACTTTTTATTGGCGGCACCGGCGTCATCAGTACCCAGATTTCCCGGCTTTTAGTGGCCCAGGGCTGGAACCTGACCCTGCTCAACCGGGGCAACCGCTCCTACACCGTTCCCGGCACCAACCAGCTGATTGGCGATATCAACGACGAAGCGGCCGTTGCAAAGCTTATCGAAAATGAAATGTATGACGTGGTGGCGGATTTCATCTGCTTTACCCCGGATCAGATCGAACGGGACATCCGTCTTTTCAAGGGCAAGTGCCGCCAGTTCATTTTCATCAGCTCTGCTTCCGCTTATCAGAAGCCCCTGGTCTCCCCCGTCATTACCGAATCCACTCCCCTTTCCAACCCCTACTGGCAGTACAGCCGCAATAAGATTGCCATTGAAGAAAGGCTGATGCAGGAGTACCGTGAAAGCGGCTTCCCCATCACCATCGTTCGCCCCAGCCACACCTATAACCGCCGTTCCCTGCCCCTTTCCATCCATGGGGACAAGGGCGTCTGGCAGGTGCTCAAACGCATGATGGAGGGCAAGAAAGTGCTGGTGCCCGGCGACGGCACCTCCCTGTGGGCCGTTATGAGCAGCCGGGATTTCGCCCCAGCCTTTGTGGGCCTGATGGGCAATATCCATGCCATCGGCCAGGCAGTGCAGATCACCTCCGAAGAAATGCTCACCTGGAACCAGATCATGGAAACCGTGGCCAATTGCCTGGGCGTTGCCTACAAGCCCTGCTATGTGCCCTCTGCCCTGCTTTCTGCCTGCAAGAAATATGATTTCTGCGGCTCTTTGGTGGGCGATAAATCCAATTCCGTCATTTTTGACAACAGCAAGCTCCATGCCCTGGTGCCCACCTACACCCAGTCCCTGCGGTTCGACCAGGCTGCTCTCGATTCCGTTCGTTATTTCCTCACCCATCCAGACCAGCAGGTGGAGGATCCTGAATTCGATGCTTTCTGCGATCAGGTGGTTGCCATCATGGAAGAAGCCGAACAAAAAGTTCAGGCCCTTTAACACCGATCATAACAAAAAACACCGCGCCGCATTTTGCAGCACGGTGTTTTCTTTTACTTATTCTTCGGTGATTTCTTCAGCGGCGTCCATTTCTTCATTCATTTCGTCAGTAAGAACAGCTTCTTCCGTTTCCTCTTCCTGAGGAACAGCCTCTTCCTGCTTCGCATTCTGCCGCTGGGGCGGGTTGGCCCGCTTCACATCCTGCATGGGGTAATCCTTCTGCTCAAAGCCATCCCCCTTGGGCAGGCGCACCCGAACGGTTTCCTTGAGGATATTCAGGTCGATCACAGTGCCGTTTCCGTCGGGAGTGATCACTTCCTTGCCCACCTTCGGCATCTGCTTGCGGGTGGCTTCGTAATGATCCTCTTCATACTTCAGGCAGCACATCAGCCTTCCGCACACGCCGGAAATTTTGTTGGGGTTCAAAGACAGGCTCTGCTCCTTGGCCATCTTGATGGACACCGGCTGGAAATCCCCCAGGAATGCAGCGCAGCACACCTGCCGGCCGCAAATGCCCAGGCCGCCCATCATTTTGGCTTCGTCGCGCACGCCAATCTGCCTCAGCTCAATGCGGGTGCGGAATACGCCGGCCAGATCCTTCACCAGCACACGGAAGTCCACCCGCTTGTCGCTGGTGAAATAGAAAAGAATCTTGGAATTGTCAAAGGTGTATTCACAGCCCACCAGCTTCATCTGCAGCTTATGCTCGTCCACCTTCTTCTGGCAGACGGCCAGCGCGTCCTTTTCCTTGGCCACGTTTTCGACATGATGCTGGGCATCTTCTGCGGTGGCAATGCGGATGACCATTTTCAAAGGCGGCGTGATCATATCATCGCTTACTTCCTTCACGCCGGTTACCACTTCGCCGTATTCCATGCCCCGCACCGTTTCCACAATAACAGCATCACCGGCAGTGGGCCACAGCTTGCCGGGGTCAAAATAATAAAGTTTGCCTGCATTCCTGAAACGAACGCCAATCACAGTTGCCATTTTCTTGCTTCCTCCGCTATGGTCAACATCAGGGCTTCGGCATTGGCCGCCCACCCCACGTTGGATGATTTATATTGTTTGCAGCGCATAATGCCGTCCTGCACCCTGCAAAGGGACAGGATATCGGCCTTCTGCCAATGCTCCGGAAAATAGGCAGCAGCATCTGCCATATCCCTTTCCTTTGCACCAATCAGCCTGCGTACTTCCTGTTCCAGGATGGAAAGCAGGGTTTCCGCCTCATCTTTTTTGTCTTTCAGCAGCTGGCTGGCCGCCGGGATATCCGCCGCTTTGCGGATACGCAAAAAGCTTTGCTTTACCATTTCCCGCATGGCCCAGTAGCTTTCATCCTGCTGCATCTTCAGTGCCTTGCCCAGGCTTCCCTCGCAAAGATCGGTTAGTTCCTGGGCCCTGGGGCCTGGGATGCCGTTTTCCGTCAGTGTTTTATAAATCCGCTGCTGGCTCCACCCGGGAAAGCGGATCACCCGGCAGCGGGAGCGGATGGTGGGCAAAATAGCCCGCTCCGTATCCGTCACCACCAGAAAATAGATGCCTTCCGGTGCTTCTTCCAGGGTTTTCAGCAGACAGTTCTGGCTGGCCGGGGTCAGCCTTTCTGCTTCGTTGATGACAATCACCCGCCTGCCTTCTTCCAGCCCGGCCCGGGACAATTCGTCCAGAATACCCCGCAATTCCTCCACGCCGATGGAGTTTTTCTTGGGTGGCGGCACAGGATAATACACATTCCCGTGGGTTTTGGCGTCAAAGCGCTTGCAGCTTCGGCAAGTATTGCAGGGCTTTTCCCCTTCCCCCTGGCACAAAAGTGCCTTGGCCAGAAGCCGGGCAAAGGTCTTTTTCCCCACGCCGCTTTCCCCGGTAAAGAGGTATGCATGGGCCAGCCTGTCCGCTTCGAACTCACGCCAAATGGCGAGGAGCATTTCACTCCCCGCCGCGCATGACTTAAGGGTCAACCTTTTTTCCGCTGAATCAGAACTTAACAAACTGATCCACCGTCACCACAAACACCGTAGCACCGCCCACCGTCACTTCGATGGGATAGGGCGAATACATACCGGCCGTACCGCCGCCCATGTTAACGGGAGAGGTGGCAATCTGCTTGCGGCTTTTGCAAACTTTTTCAATGATGGCCATGCAGCTGTCAAAGCGGTTATCGTCCACACCCACAAGCAGGGTGGTGTTGCCGCTCCTGAGGAAGCCGCCGGTGGTAGCCAGCTTGGTCACGCCGTAGCCTTCGTTCATCAAATTGGAAATCAGACGGGAAGCGTCCTCATCCTGCACGATGGCAATAATCAGTTTCATAGGGCGCACTCCTTTCATGCACAAAATATTTATGACCTGTCTGATATGATTATACATCATTTGCACAGAAATTTCAACCGGGAATTGCTCCCGTTGACTGCGCCCAATGTTTTCTTACTGTTCGGGATGCAAAATGGTGCCCATATCGTCGCCGGACAGTACTTTCACGATATCTTCCGGATCATACAGGCCAAACACCCGCACCACCGGCACCTTGTTTTCGGCACACAGGGCAAAGGCAGCGCTGTCCATCACCTTCAGCCGCATATCCTGGGCCTTTTCGTAGCTGATTTCCCGGATGAGGGTAGCGGTAGGATCCTTCTTTGGGTCGGCAGTGTACACGCCGTCAATGTTCTTGGCAAGCAGGATGGCGTCAGCCCCAACTTCCACAGCCCGCAGCACCACTGCGGTATCGGTGGAGAAGAAGGGGTTGCCGCTGCCGGCAGCAAAGAAAACGATCTTACCACTCTTCAGATGCTGCAGAGCGTGCTGGGTATTATACACTTCGCACACCCGGTTCATTTCAAAGGCGCTCATCACTACGGCATCGCCGCCGGCACGCTGCACAGCATCCCGCATACACAGGCAGTTGATCACCGTGCCCAGCATGCCCATCTGGTCCGCCGTGACGCGGTCCATTTCGCCGCCCTGACGACCCCGCCAGATATTGCCGGCGCCAATTACCACGCCCAGCTCTACGCCGCTTTCGGCGATCTTCACCAGGGTATTGGCCACGTTATCGATGATATCATGGTCAAAGAGCTTGCCGTTTTCCCCCAGCATTTCACCGCTGAGCTTCAAAAGAATGCGCTTATAGGTGTTCATCTTGCATTTCCTCCCTGCATCATTCAAAAAAAACAGGCGGCTTTGTGAGCCGCCTGTATAGGGCAAATTACTTCTTGGTCATTTCGGCGATTTCGGCAGCCAGGTTGGATTCCTTCTTTTCGATGCCTTCGCCGCGTTCGTAGCGGGTGAAGCGGCGCACGGTGATCTTTTCGCCGGAAGCCAGGGTGGCTTCGTTCACCAGGGTGCCCACGGTGATGTCAGGATTCTTCACGAAAACCTGTTCCATCAGGCAGTTTTCGGCGTAATACTTGGAAATACGGCCTTCCACCATACGATCCACGATCTTTTCGGGCTTGCCTTCGTTCAGGGCCTGAGCGCGCAGGATTTCCTTTTCGGCTTCCAGAGCGGCGGCGGGAACGTCTTCCTTGTTGATGTACAGGGGGTTGGCAGCGGCGATCTGCAGAGCGATGTCATGGCAGAGAGCCTTGAAGGTGTCGGTGTTGGCCACAAAGTCGGTTTCGCAGTTCACTTCAACCAGCACGCCGATCTTGCCGCCCATGTGGATGTAGCTTTCCACAGCGCCTTCGGCGGCCACACGGCCGGCCTTCTTGGCAGCAGCGGCCAGGCCCTTTTCACGCAGGTAGGCAACAGCCTTTTCCATATCGCCATCGGATTCAGCCAGGGCCTTTTTGCAATCCAGCATACCGGCCTGGGTGCGTTCACGCAGTTCTTTTACCATTGCAGCAGTAATAGCAGCCATTGTAGTTGTCCTCCTTATCGATAATCAAGGATTGATGAAATAATCTGATTATTCAGCAGCTTCTTCGGCGGCCACTTCGGCTTCGCTCTGTTCGCCCTGCTTGCCTTCCAGCACAGCATCAGCCAGCTTGCCGGCGATGAGCTTCACGGCGCGGATGGCGTCGTCGTTGCCGGGGATGACGTAGTCCACTTCGTCGGGATCGCAGTTGGTGTCCACGATGGCCACGATCGGAATGCCCAGGGTCCGGGCTTCAGCCACGGCAATGTGTTCCTTGCGGGGGTCAACCACAAACAGGGCGCCGGGCAGCTTCTTCATTTCGCGGATACCGCCCAGGTTGGCTTCCAGCTTTTCACGTTCATGCTGCAGCTTGATAACTTCCTTCTTGGGCAGCACGTCGAACTGGCCGGCCTGTTCCATCTTGTCGATGGCGTTGAGGCGTTCCACGCGGGTACGGATGGTGCGGAAGTTGGTCAGCATGCCGCCCAGCCAACGGTTGTTCACATAGAACATGTTGCAGCGCTTGGCTTCGCTTTCAATGCTTTCCTGAGCCTGCTTCTTGGTGCCGACGAACAGGATGGTCTTGCCTTCCATGGCCACATTGCGGATGAACATGTAAGCTTCGTCCACCTTGCGAACGGTCTTCTGCAGGTCGATGATGTAGATACCGTTGCGTTCGGTGAAGATGTAGGGGGCCATTTTGGGGTTCCAGCGACGGGTCTGGTGACCGAAGTGTACGCCGGCTTCCAGCAGGTGTTTCATAGAGATGACAGCCATTTTGAGTTTCCTCCTTGTTATTTTCCTCCGCGAGCGTCACCTTTGCCGGCCACCGGTTTCCCGGCACAAACGGCAAATCAGCGCGCGTGCGTGATCTTTTGAATTATAACATCATTCAGTTTTCTTGGCAAGTGTTTTTTGCCTGTTTTTTCTCATTTCCGCTATATTTTTTCGCTCATCTCCCCTGCAGTAGGGAAACAAGGGTCAAGATCAGCAAAAATCCGAAATTCAGCACGGTAAACCGCAGAAAATATTCCTTGATGCTGTCTTTATAATGGGATGCATATTCCCGGAAGGTAATACATAATACCCAAGCGGCAGAAAGGTGATCAGCGCCATGTCGTTTGCAATAATCATGGAGCCGATGAAGGTAATGTAAATCAGCACAATGGCAGCCACCCGGGTATCCCCCGTCAGCATCATGATCCGCCGGGCCAGGATGGCAAAGAAATGGATGTTTTTCAGGGCGCACACCACCGCCAGCGTGCCAAAAAGGCAGCACAGCGTCTTGATATCAAAATAGCCCAGATACGCTTCATCCGGCGGCACCAGCAGCATGGAAACCGCCGCCGCAAAGGCGATCAGCAATACGGCGTTTTTCTTTCCCCAGGCCATCATTTTTTTGCATCTTCTTCACCTCAGAAAAAAACATCGGTGCGTTTTTCGCACCGACGCATACTATAGCACGCACAAATCACAAAATGAATGTGCTTTTCCGTCTTTTTCCGTCAAAAATCCGAGGCTTCCTGGGTATGCAGCGTTTCTTCCTCTTCAAAATCCTCTTCCGCTTCGGGCATGGAAATGCAGCAGAAGATGAACGCGTCTTCCCCGTTGTCTTCATAATAGCGCTTGCGCACGCCCACATACTGAAACCCCAGGCTTTTGTACAGGTTCTGGGCCACTTCATTGCTGCGGCGCACTTCCAGCGTGGCATAGGTGACACCAAGATTGGCTGCGTACTGCATCAGCGCCCGGGTCAGCATCTTGCCAATGCCCCGGCCTCTGTATTCCTGCATAACGGCTACGTTGGTAACATGGGCCTCATCCAGCACCACCCAGGTACCCGCAAAGCCCATCACCCTTCCCTCTTCCTCTGCCACCAGGTACCGGGCACAGGTGTTCTGGGTCATTTCCTTCACAAAGTCTTCCCTGGTCCAGGGCTTGGGAAAGCATGCGCATTCCACCCTGTGCACCGCATCCACGTCATCTATGGTCATGCGGCGGATGATCACATCAGCCATTGTATTTCTCCTTCAGGTTCTTTTGCCGCTCGGCAGATGGCGCCCGCAGGTACATGGGCTGCAGTTCCAGATAGCTCACCGCTTTCTCCTGCTTTTGCCATGCCAATTCCGCCGCAGCAGCCGGACGCAGATATGCAAGCTGTGCCGGAGCAAACACAGCGCTTTCCCCCAGCATGGCCGCAATCTTTTCCCGATGCACCGGCATGCCGTCCCCCAGGAACAGCATCTTTTTCCCAAAGGCTTTCACCTTTTCCAGATACTCTTCCAGGATCAGCGGCTTGTCTTCCGTCAGCCGCTCCATGCTGCCGCCCATAAACGCTGCGCCGTACACCTGCCCGGCCCTGGCGTCCTGGATGGGGCAAATGACGCCGTCAAAATACCGAACGCCGTTTGCCATGCTTTCCAGCGCATCCACCGCAACGCAGGGTCTTTGGCCCGCCTGCGCCAGCGCTTTCACCGTGCTCACCCCAATGCGCACCCCGGTAAAGCTGCCGGGGCCGGTGACGCAGGCGAACACATCCGTTTTGTCCACAGAAAGGCCGGTATGCAGGTAAGCCTCCTCCACCATGGGCAGCATGGACTGGGAATGGGTGAAGCTGTTGATGCACATGGCCTCATACCGCACCTTTCCGTCCTCCATCACAGCCACGCCCGCCACAGGGCCTGTGGTATCAATCAAAAGCAAAATCATTGTACCCAATTCTCCTCAAACTCAAAGCCGCCAAAGGGCTCAAAGGTAATGTCTCTTGTGGTTTCATCCAACGGCACGATGGTGATTTTGAGCAGCCTTTCCGGCAGGCATTCCCTGGCCTTTTCGCTCCATTCAATCAGCGCCACGCCGTCGCCGCAAAGCTGCTCCTCCATGCCCATTTCGTATATTTCGGCAGGGTCCTCAATGCGGTACCAGTCGAAATGATACAGGGGAATTCTGCCTTCGTCATACGCATTGAGAATGGTAAAGGAGGGGCTGGGCACAGCGCCCTGAATGCCCAGGCCTCTTGCCATGCCCCGGGCCAGTTCGCTTTTCCCGGCGCCAAGATATCCTTCCAGCAGCACCACGTCACCGGGCTTCAAATGCCCGGCCAGCCTTTCGCCAATGGCCCTTGTTTCCTGTGCGGAACCACTCTTCACGCCCATCCCTCCATCTTGTTTCAAACCTGTGTATTATACCGCTTCTGTCTGTCCCCTGTCAACTCTACATAATGGAATAGCCCTGCAAAAACATCAGGCTGTACATGAAATAAAACACACAGCTTCCTGCCAACAATGCGCCTTTCACTTTTTCGCTTTTCATTCTGCTTGCCACAAGGTACAAAGGGAAGCAGCACATCATATACCGTCCGCCGCTGATCATCCAGCCGCTCAGATATGTGAATCCCACATACACCCCGCCGTACAGCAGATATTCCATCCGCACTTCCTTTTTTATCCCGTAAAACAGCGCCGAAACGGCCAGGAAATACAGGATAATCTGGGGCCAGTAAATGATCTTTTCCAGCCCCTTGAAATTCAGCGCATTGTAATACTGGGTGGAAATGTTTTCGGCTATCCACCGGGTGGACTGATACCAGGGCTCCCCTTCCTCATAGATCAGGAACTGGAACGGATTGCCGTGCAGGGAATGATTGATGGCAAGATACACCATAAAGCCCACCGGAATCAGCAGCACAAAGGCATCCCGCCAGGAGATTTTTCTTTTTTCCTTGGAAAGCGAACCTGCAATCACATGATACACCGCAGGGAACAGAAGCAGCATTCCCTGCACCCTGGTCAGCGCCGCCAGAAAGCCGATGATCCCGGCCGCTGCCATTTTTTCCTTCCGGATTGCCAGCATGCACCCCATGGACAAAAGCAAAAACAGGCTTTCCGTATACACGCCGATGGTGAACACAGAAAAGGGATACACCGTAAACAGCAGCACACTGTACCAGCCCGCCTGTTCCCCGCCCTCTGTTTTCGCCAATTCATACAGGCAGACGGCAGCCCCTGCCAGGCACAGCCGGGACAGCACCATGCCAACCGCCGCCAGATCCACCACCCCAAAGGAAAGCAGCCGCATCAGCAAGGGGTATAAGGGGAAAAATACCAGGTTGATGGCGTCCGCCCCTTCCTTCTGATACCCTTCCCCTGCAATTTGCAAATACCGCTGGGCATCCCCCGGCATGGTGAGCCGCTCCCGGATCAGAAGCTGCATATTTTCCAGGGTCACATTGCCATAAACGGCCTGGCAGCCAATGATGAGCATCACATCGTGGATCAGCCATACCAATGCAGCAATCATGAAACAGGTGCAAAGCTTTCTCTTCATTTCTTCACACCCCCGAAACCAGCTTGTACAGAACCAGCACCAGCATAAATAAAAGCCCGGTGTACAATATGTACATTCCGCTGTCCTTTTCAAACAGCTTCCCGGCCGGGATATACTTGCTGAAAGCAAACAACACCCCTGCAATAAGCAGCGGAATAAAGCCCACACTTACCGGCAGAAAGAAAATGCCCATTCCCGGCAGCAGGTAAAACAGGTTCAGCCCCCGCATGGCGCTTTTCTCATCACCGTTTTTCCTGAAAGCGGCATAGCAAAGAAGGCCTGACAATGCCATCACCATATACTGCACCTGCAAAAAGGTGTGCACCGGCACAGCAGTTTCCGAAAGCCACCCGAACATGCCGTGGCAAAGCAGCCCTTTCATGGACTGCACATCCTCCCAGCCAAGCGCCACCCATGCAATCAGCAATATTGCCGCATCAATTCCCAGCGCAAACAGGCCGCACCGGCCAAACACCCGCCCGGCTGCCGCCATGGTTTCCTTTTTCATCACGCCGATTTGCACAAGAAAGCTGAAAATGAGCATCATAATCAGCACCATCATGCCGCATCCCGCCGCTGCGCCCAGAATATCTGCCATTTTTACTCCTGTATCAAAACAGCCATCCGTACGTTCTTCTGCCGGATGGCTGTTGTATTTTCATCAGTTTTCTTCCGAGGTAAACACCGTACAGGGGCCGTCCTGACGCACGTCCAGCACCACACAGCAGCCGGGGCCAAAGGCCTGTTCCATGCCGGAAACAAAAGCATTCACCATATCTTCTGGCACAAAGTTCAGCGTAGTGCCGGCAAACCCGCCGCCGTGCACACGGCATGCGCCCTTCCCCTGCAGCAGCGTTTCCGAAAGGGCCAGGGCCAGCGCCAGGGCCTGGGAAGTGCTGCCGGCGGGGTAGATATTCTGCAGCAGCGTCCAGCTGCTTTTGCCTGAAGCGTTCACTGCCGCAAAGAAAGCAGGCAGATCGTCCAGCTGCAGGGCGTGCACCTGCTGCTTCACCCGCTCGTTTTCCTGGAAGAAGTGCATGGCCCGCAGCACTGCCCGCTCGCTGAAGCGGCGACAAATGGCCTGCATGTTCTGCAGCAATTGCTCCGGCCGCACGCCCCGCAGGGTCTTTTCGCCAAAGAAGGAAGCCACATCCTGCATTTCCGTGCGGATGGCGGCGTATTCGTCGGTCAGATTGTCATGGCTGCCGCCGGGGGCCACCACCACCAGCTGATAGCCGTGGCTGGCAAAATTGTACTGCAGAGGCTTCACCTTGGGCTGGCCCTTGAAATCAATGTTCACCAGGCCGCCGGTGGAGCAGGCCATCTGGTCCATCAGGCCGGAGGGCTTGCCGAAATATTCGTTTTCCGCATACTGGGAAAGCTGTGCCCGGGAAGTTGCGTCCATTTCCTTCCCATTGTACAGCGCTTCAAAAATGCGGGAAATCATCACTTCATAGGCCGCAGAGGAGGAAAGCCCGCTGCCGCCCATTACGCTGGAAACCACCGCCGCATGGAAGCCGCCCACCTGGAAGCCCCGGTCACGCAGCCCCCTGGCCACGCCCCTGACCAGTGCTGCGGAGGTGCCTTTTTCTTCTTCCTTTGCGTCCATATCCGTCAAATCCACCACCAGCTCCGGGTATCCTTCGCTGTGGATGCGCACCGTCATGCCTTCCGTTTTGGAAACGCAGGCCAGGGTGTCCAGGTTCACCGCCGCAGCCAGCACGCAGCCGTTGTTATGGTCGGTATGGTTGCCGCCAATTTCGGTGCGTCCGGGAGCGCTCACCATGTACAGGGGCGCCTGATTGTCATGAAAAATATCCTCATGGGCCTTCACCAGGCGGGAATACCGGGTAATCTGAAAGGCCAGGCTCCCTTCCCGGTGACCGTAAAGCCGGTTGAATCGTTCGGTGGCATAGGGCCTGCGAATGGCTGCCAGCAGGCGTGCATAGCTGTCCATGCTGTATTCCTCCTTAATGTGCTTCAAAAATCTTTTGCCAGAAGGCCAGGAAAGTATCCACGCCCTTTTCACGGAGCGTATTTTCAAATGCTGCCCAGGTTTCATCCGTCAGTTCCGCATCGCCCCGGATGAATTGACCCATCATGGTGTCCACATAAGCGCCCAGCTCCATCTGCAGGGGGGCAACCTCCGCTGCCTCTTCTTCCGTCAGGTGGTAGTAGGGATAGGGCATCACCAGGTATTCTTTCATTTCATCCTGCTTTTCAATGGTTTCCTGCAATTTAGCATTATCGGCATACTTGCGCTGGAAATCATCGTTGAGCATACCGGGGGTGGTGGCCCCGCCGGAAATAAGATCGGTAACAGAGAAAAAGGTGTTGCTGGCCGTCACGTCCGTCAGGCTCCAGGTGCCGTCGGGATTGTAGTAGAAGCTTTCATTTTCCATGCCGACGGTGGTAAGAATGTTGCCTTCCGGGCTGTAGAGATAATCCACCCACCCGAGCGCCTTTTCCACATCGTCGCAGGATGTGGTGACGGCAAACGTGCCCCGCAGCACATTTCCGGTGAAATCCCGGTACACCCTTTTGCCGTCATATTCCAGGGGCATCATGATGGTATAGTCGTTGGCGTAATCCACCCGGAAGGTATCCTGGGCCATGGGGGTGATGATCATGCCGTACATGGGCGTTTCTTCAGCACCGCTCACCCGCTGGCTGCGCATGCTGGTGGTGATCATGAAGCCGTCATCCTCCAGCAAGCCCTCTGCATACAATTTGCGGCACCATTCCACAAAGGGACGGAAGTTTTCATCCAGCGCCAGGTATTTCACCTGATTATCTTCCACAAAAATATTGTAGTCGTTGGCAACCAGGCCAAAAGCATGGGCCAGGAACTTCAGATCAAAGGGGCCCATGAACCCAAGGGGCACTTCGTCATCCTTTCCGTTCCGGTTGGGGTCCTGATCCCGGAAGGCGGAAAGCACCTCTTCCATTTCCTGCGCATTGGTGGGCATTTCCTTCCCCACCCGCTTGAGCCACACCGTATTCACCCAGATGTAATTCTGCAGCGGGGTTTCGGTAATGTAGGGCAGCGCCACAATCTGCCCGCCGGGCAGGGTGATGGCGTCCATGGCGTCAGGATTCTGGGAAAGATACGCCCAGAGATTGGGGCAGTTTGCTTCCAGATAAGGCTTCAGGTCCACCAGCACGCCCTTTTCGTAGAGGCGGATGCATTCGGAGGTGGTCAGCCCTGCCTTGAACAGCACGTCGGCCATTTCGCCGCCCTTTTCCAGGCTGTTTTTATAGGCCTGCCAGTCCGCTTCTTTTGTATATTGATGGTAGGTAAAGGTCACGCCGGTGATGGTTTCCAGCCGGTCAAAAAACAGGCTGTCCTCCCACTTGCGGTACTCGGTATCGTCAAAGCCCGCCATGGAAAAATCCGGCGCTTCAGTTTCCTCCGCAAAGCCCGGGGCAATGCCCAGCAGCATCAGGGCCATCAGGGCGCAAAAGATCCTTTTCAGCACAAAAAGAACCTCCTTTTCGGTATTGTGTATATTATACATAAAAAGTTCTCATTTTGCTACCCTTTTTTTGCAATTGACTTTTTCACGCCACAAAATGCAGTATTTCTTCCCCTGACAGGGTTTCCCTTTCCATCAGCGCCCGGGAAAGCCCCTCCAGCCGCTGCCTGTTTTCCCCGATTTTCTGTTTGGCAATCGCATAGGCTTCCTCCATCAGTCCCCGTTTCGCCCTTTCCCCATCCTCCTCATCGCTCATGCGCCATTCCGCCATTTCACAGGCCAGCGCTTCCGCCTTCTTCAGGTCGCTTCCGGCGCCATTGGTCACCTGCTCTTTGCCAAACATCACTTCCTCCGCCGCTCTGCCGCCCAGTGTCACCGCCATGTGGTGCATCAGCTCCTGCCGGGTGTAGAGCACCCTGTCTTCATGAATAGCCAGGCTGTACCCTGCAGCCCCTTTATTGGAGGGCAGGATGGTAAGGCGGGTCAAGCGGCTTTGAGGCAGCAGCAGATGGGTCAAAAGGGCATGGCCCGCTTCGTGTACAGCGATCATGTGCTTTTCTTTCCGGTTTGCCGTCATTTTCTTTTCTTCTCCTGCCGTCTGGGCAAGAAACGCCTGTTCCATGTGCCGCTCACTGATCAGCGCATCCCCGCCCCGGACAGCCCGGATAGCCGCTTCGTTCATCAGGCTTTCCAATTGCGCCCCGGAAAACAGCACCGTTCTTTCTGCCCAATTCTCCATGCTGACCTGGGGATCCATGGGCTTTTTGCGGCTGTGCACCTGCAGGATTTGAAGCCGCTCTTCCCGTCCCGGCAGGCCCACTTCAATATGCCGGTCAAACCTGCCTTCCCGAAGCAGCGCCCCATCCAGGGTATCCAGCCGGTTGGTGGCCGCCAGGACAATCACCCCATCCTTTCCCGAAAAGCCGCTCATTTCCGTCAGAAGTGCATTCAGGGTTTGCTCCCTTTCTTCATTGCCCTGATCCCGCTTTTTACCAAGGGCGTCAATTTCATCAATGAAAATCACCCCGCCTCCGGCTTTTCTGGCCTTTTTGAAGAGGGAACGGATGCGGCCGGCGCCAACACCCACATATACCTCCACAAAGTCCGACCCGCTGACGGCGAAAAAAGGCTTCCCCGTTTCTCCGGCCAGGGCCCTTGCAAGCAATGTTTTGCCGGTGCCGGGCGGGCCGTAGAGCATCACGCCCCTTGGCGGCCTGGCCCCCATTTTTTCATAGGCAGCCCCGTCCTTCAAATAATGGGCCACATCCCGCATTCCCTCCAGGGTTTCTTTTCCCACAATCACATCCCGGAATGTCACCTCCGGCACTTTCCTGTCTCCGTTCACGATATCAAAACGCTCCATGCTCATATTTCCCCGCCTGCCAAACATCATCATGCCAAAAAGCAGCGCAAAAAGCACAGTCGCCACCTCAGGCTGTATCCTTTCCGTCACTTCAATCCCCAGGGACAAAAGCATCTCCTTTCCGTTTTCCGTCCTGGGGTTGGGCGTCAATATTTCCCTGCCGTCAAAAAGCGCCGCCTGCCACATGGCTTCATCGGAATACACCACATGCTTTACTTCCCCGTTCTTTGCCATTTCGATGAAGGAAAGATAGGGTACCTCTTCCCGCTGCCCCTTCTTCTGTTGCGTCATGATCATCCCGCCAAGCGCCAGCAGCATCACGCCAAGCAGGATCAAAAACCTGATTTCTTTGCGCATTGTTTTCGTCCTTCCTATGGTTGTGACACCAGTATACAAAGCAGTACATCCGTCTGTCCACGGTAATTGATGGCAGGCTGGCAATCATTCTCATCTTTATGCCAGCTTCCTTCCGGGAACAATGGCTGTGAAAGGAGGCGCAGCCTGGATGCGCAAAGATCGATGGTCCCGTTCAGTGGAAAAAATAAACAAACAAAATGAAAAGGAAGAAGCAGCTCAGCTGAATTTACTCAAAGGAAAGAAGAAGCATACCGGCCGGCGCATCCTCCTCCTTTCCGGCGCGCTGATGGCCTGCGCCATCACTGCCTTTTATTTCATTTTTGACGTGGGACACTGGCAGAAGCTGGATATGAACAAGCTGACCAACCTGCCCCAGACAGGTGTGATGTACGATATGGAGGGCAGAGAGCTTTCCAAAGTGCAAAGCACCCAGAACCGCATCAGCATCCCCCTTTCCCAGGTGCCAAAGCATGTGCAGGACGCCTTTCTTGCGGCGGAGGATTTGCGGTTCTGGGATCATTCCGGCTTCGATATCATCCGCATCGGCAGCGCCATCCTGGCCAATATCCGCTCCGGCGAATATGCCCAGGGCGCATCCACCATCACCCAGCAGTTGATAAAGCTGAGCCACCTTTCCAGCCAGAAAACCATTGCCCGGAAGCTGGAGGAAATCTACCTTTCCACCCAATTGGAAAGGCAGTGCAGCAAGGAAGAAATTCTGGAAATGTACCTGAATTTCATCTATTTCGGCCGGGGGGCTTACGGCATTGAAGCCGCCTCCCGGGCCTATTTCGGCGTATCCGCATCGGATCTCACCCCGGCCCAGGGTGCCTGCCTGGCCGCTATCATCAAGGCTCCTTCCGCCTACGCGCCCCATCTGAACCTGGAGGCAAACACCACCCGCCGCAACTATATCCTTTCCACCATGCGGGACAACGATATGCTGTCGGAAGCAGATTACCAGATCAATGTGCAGCAGGAAACAGCGCTGATCACCCCTGCCGAAAGCAAAAACCAATACGGCTGGTACACCGACGCCGCCCTGGACGAAGCCCAGAAACTTTTGTCCATGGACGCGGACGGGCTGCTTTCCTCCGGCTATCATATCTATACCGCCCTGGATACCAGCCAGCAGGATATTCTGGACCAGCAGTTTGCCAAATCCTCCGCCTTTCCTGCCGATGCATCCGACGGCGAAAAGGTACAGGGGGCCATGGCCAGCGTGGACGTGAAAACAGGGGCCGTCCGGGCCATTGTGGGGGGCCGCAGCTATCAGGTGCAGCGGGGGCTGAACCGGGCCACCCAGCTGCGCCGCCAGCCGGGCTCCGCATTAAAGCCCCTGGCTGTCTTTGCCCCGGCCATTCAGTCCCACGGGTACATGACCGCCAGCGTTCTGGACGACACCCCCCGGAAATTCGGCAATTATTCTCCCCGCAACAGCGGCAACCTCTATTACGGCTCCGTCACCGTCCGCACCGCCCTGAAAAACAGCCTGAACGTGGCCACTGTGGGCTTACTGGACGAAATCGGCGTACAGTCTGCCCGGGATTACCTGACCAAGGTGGGCATCCCCCTGGATGACAGGGACGCTAATTTGTCCCTGGGCCTTGGCTCCATGACCTATGGGGTGTCCCCGGTGCAGCTGGCCGCCGCCTATGCCCCCTTTGCCAACGGCGGCACCTTCTATTCCCCCTATTTTGTGGAGCGCATCACCGATGCTGCGGGCAATATCCTCTACCGGCATGAAGACCCCGGCACCCGGGTGATTTCCCCCCAGACGGCCTACCTGATGACCAGCCTTTTGCAAACAGTCACCGCCTCCGGCACCGGCGCTAAGCTTTCCGGCGCAGGCACCCCCGTGGCCGGCAAAACCGGCACCGTCAACATGACCAGCGGCGGCAACCGGGATATCTGGATGGCGGCCTATAACAGCCAGCTGTCCACCGCCTGCTGGATGGGCTTTGACAACCCGGACGACAGCCACAAAATGCAGTCCTGGGTATCCGGCGGCGATTATACCGCTGCCATGGCCACGGCTTTTTTCAAAAATTTCTATAGCGGCAAATCCAAGCCGGAATTTCTTTCCACAGACGGCATTGTGTGGCTGAAAATTGATAAGAAGGCCATTGAATGGGCGGGGAAACCCATGCTGGCCACCTCACTCACCCCAAGGGATTACACCTATTCCGAGGTCTTTCTTTCATCCAACCGCCCTACCCAGGAATCCAACATCTGGAACGCCCCCCGCTCTCTGTCCGGCTTCTATGTCACCCACAACCAAAGCGGCAACCCCGTATTGGTCATGACCTGCCGGGACGCAGGGCTCTACCGCATCCAGCGGGACGCCATCGGCGAAAGCATCGTGCTGAACGAGCTTTACGCCACAGCCGGCCAGACCCTCACCTTCACCGATACCAAGGCTCGCCTGGGAGTGGAATACACCTACCGCATTATTCCCATCCATTCGGAGCTATTGGAAAACGGCATCCTGCTGGAGGGCACCCAGTCGGTGCAGGTGGCAAGGGCCAAATCCCCCACCCTGGGGTCCACGCTGTGGGAGGATATTACCGGCCTTCTCTTTGGCGACCGGGATGAAGAAACCGCTGCCACCGACGCCCTGTCCCTCTTTTGGTACAGCGGCGAATAAAAAGAATTGTGTTTTCAATCATTTCCTGTTATGATACTATTAACCCAAAATGCGAAGGAGGCATTCCCCTTGAAGCATCATATCATTGTGAAGTACAACGCCCTGGTTACAGACAAGCCTGCCATGGAACAGGAAATTGCCGCACTTTTTTCTACCGCCGGGGAGATTCCCGGCGTCACCGGCGCTTTCCTCTATCCCAACTGCATCCCCCTGGAAAACCGGTTTGACCTGATGATCGTGGTGGAAATGGAAAAGGAAGCGCTGGAGATGTGGAACCGGTCCCAGCTGCACTTGAAGTGGAAGGAGCAGTACGGCAAATACATCCTTTCCAAGGCTATTTTTGACTGCGAATAATTTAGGCTTGCATTTTTCCCATCCATCCTGTATAATAGCTTTTGCCGTGTAGGCGGGCGGGTCCTGTGCGATGCTGCGGTGTGAACCCTGTCAGGTCCGGAAGGAAGCAGCAGTAAGCATTTTAGGCGTGTGCTGCGGGGAAGCCTGTTCGTCTGCATGGTATTTTTGTGCCCAAAACAGGTGCTTTTTGTGTTTTCTGGTCATGTATTTATCCATCCCGCAATCTTCATTGTATTTTTTGCTCACCGTTTATGACATCTTCACAAAAACGGCATCCAAACTTGTTTCACTCTTCCGGGATTGATTATCTGGTTACCTTTTGATACAATGCCGGTGTGGAGAAGGATGCTCCCACCCCCCCGAAAGACCCTGGGCAACCTGCCCATCGAAAGGAGATGTCACACAATGAAAATTCACATCCACGTCGAATCCATGAAGGCCGCCGAACAGCTTTCCAACATCTGCAAACGCTTCACCGACGAAGTGCTGCTGCGCTCTGAAAAGTTCTGCATCGACCCTAAATCCACCCTGGGCATTCTGGCGATGATGTATTCTGCCCGTGACACCATGTTCATCGACACCAACGATATGGAAGATGAAAAGATCCCCGAACTGATCTCTGCCATCGAACACTATATCGTGAAGGAATGAACCTGTGCGCTGCGGCGCAATGCATTGCCAAACGGCCCTTGCGGCTTTCACATACAAAGGCCCATTGTAAAAGCGGCCCTGCTGAAATAAGGCAGGGCCGTTTTTCTATGCTCAAAGGGGCCGCCGCATGGCAGCCCCTTCTTCTGTTATCAGGCTTTGGTGGGGTTTTCAACATGGGTGACGCACTTGAAGCAGTGGGTATGGCCGGACGCTTCCGTGGTCTCCCCTTCCAGATAATGCACATGGCCGTCGCACACCGCAAAGGCATCGGTGGTATAGCCGGAGAATTCATGGTAGTGGCCGTTGCAGGTATCGGTGCGGAAGGTTACCAGGTGGGCGTGATCGCCGCATTCCAGGGTAATGGGTTCACAGGATACCGTGGCAAACCGATGGCTATGGGCACTGCAGCATTCGCAGGCGCTTTGAACGCTGCCCTGCACTTCATGCAAATGCACTTCCACCGGGCAGCTGCAATTTTTCCAGCTCATGATAATCACCTCATTGATGATTTACGCCATCCGGCGTACAGTTCATCCTATGCCGCCCCTCATCCTTTGGTGCCATCAAAAAACAGCCGCCGAAGCAGCTGTTTTGGTTTATTGTTTTCAGTAACTCATGCACACGATCACGCCGCCGCAGTTATCCATGCTGACGCTGTAGTCCTTGGCATTGCCGGATACTTCCACCGTGGCGCCGCTTTGGGTGTTCGCGTTCTTGCGGGTAATTTCGTACTTGAGGGTGCCGTTTTCGTACACGGCAATATGGGGATGGGCCATCAGGTATTCCACATATTCTTCCATGCACATATCCATGGCGTTCATCACCGCCGCATGGCCTTCGCCCACATAGCGGTAGATCATCAGCTTGCTGGTCACGCCGGTTTTATAGCTCTTGTCCGCCACGGTATTGTTGGGATACCCTTCCACCGGGAAGCGGAACACAAAGCCGTATTTCCAGCCGTTTTCCAACAGCCAGTCGGAATGGGGCGTTTCGTAGAACTTGGCGGAATTGAATTCGCTGTCGCCGGAGAGGTAGCGGCGGGGGTTGAAGGCAAAGCCGCTCTGGTATTCGCTGGTGCCGGGGTAATTCACGCCGGAAGCGATGGTTTTCTGCTTCAGCGCTTCACCGGAATAGCGGGAGGTGTAATTGCTTTCCGCTTCGGTGTAATACTGCTGCTGCTTTTCCAGGGAGCGATAGCCTTCTTCAATCAGGAAGTTTTCCAGGCCGTCTTCCTTGGCAGCGGCCAGCATCTGGCTCAGGGCAGACAGGGCATCGGGCAGCAGCTTCACGCTGGAGCCGGAAACGGGGATTGTCTTGTCCGTCTGGTAGACGGCCAGCAGGTTATTGTTGGCCACGTCATAATAATCATCGGGCAGGGCGTGCCACTTGTTCACCAGGATCATGCTGCCCATCAGAAGCTCCTGCCGGGTGACCGTCACGTCATAGGGGTTATTGAGGCCAAAGCCGGTCAGGTCCGTCACGTCCCAGCCTTCCTGCCTGGGCTGGGGCCAGGTGGGATCCTCTGCCTTCACTTCCTGCTTCTGCCATTCGGCCAGCGCCTGCTGATACTGCTCTTGCTGCAGCTGGTTTTCCTGCTTGGCATAGGCAGCATTATCTTCCTGCTGGGCCTGGATAGTCCGTTCCATCAGCATATAGCCTGCGCCGCAGATTACCACCAGCACAAACAATACCAGCAGCACCCGCACCAGTTTCTTGTAAGCGTCAGCACCGTTATTTTTAGCCATACTTTCACCTTCCAAAAATGCGCTTGAGGCATATCGTTGTTCAGCGTTGGGTATACAAATGGTTTACCTCTTGTTATTTATATCAAAAATATTACGGTTTGTCAACGCAAAAGCGGAAAAAAACGGCATTTGCACCCGGTTTTCTTTCATGATTGTTACAATTTTATTCATCTTCCCCCATCAGCAGCCGGAAAACCTGCCCGATGGGCGACGGGATTAAAAGTTCCGCCCTTTCGTCCATGGGCGTTGGGGTTTTGTTGATGAGAATCATCTCACCCCTGTATTCCTGCACAAACCCTGCAGCCGGATAGACGGAAAGGCTGGTGCCGCCAACGATCAGAAGATCCGCCCTTTCAATCATCTCCGCCGCGCTTTCTATATCCTCTTCCTTCAGGCTTTCCCCATAAAGTACCACGTCCGGCTTCACCACCCCGCCGCAGCCGCAAAGGGGCACTGCTTCATTCTTTATTTTTTCCACATCATAAAAGGTATGGCAGCGGGTGCAATAATTCCGCAGCACACTGCCGTGCAATTCAACCACCTTCCGGCTTCCCGCCATCTGGTGCAGGCCGTCAATGTTCTGGGTGATCACACCGTCCAGCCGCCCTTCTCTTTCCAGTTTTGCCAGGGCAAAATGTGCAAAATTGGGCCGGGCCTGAGCCAGCATATTTTCCCGGTAATAAGCAAAAAATTCTTCCGTGTGCTGCACAAAGAACCTGCTGCTGAGCGCTTCTTCCGGCGTATAGCGCTTCGCCGTATGGGACAGGCCGTTTTCACCGCGGAAATCCTTCAACCCGCTTTCTGTTGATACACCCGCGCCGCCGAAGAATACAATATGCCGTTTTCCTTCCATCATGCTGCACATTTTTTCAATTTTTTTGTACATCCCGATCCCTTCTTTCTTTTCCATTATGATCCATTTTCTGCAAAAAGACAATAGAATTGGTATTTTCGGGTCATTTTCGGCCAGGATGTACAATTCTTGCACAACCAAACAGGAAAATATTTGTGTAAGTTGCGGTATGGTCAAGGAGGGACAAAACAAGTATAATATAGCTACCGGAACGTGCGTGTCCGATAAAGCACGTTCAAGAGTATTCAAATTTTTGAAGGAGGCATTTTTATGTCCAGCGTATCTCTGCAGCACATTTATAAGGTCTATTCCGGCGGCGTCACCGCAGTTAGCGATTTCACCCTCGATATCGAAGATAAGGAATTTATCGTTCTGGTCGGTCCTTCCGGCTGCGGTAAGTCCACCACGCTGCGCATGGTTGCCGGTCTGGAAGAAATCTCTGACGGCGAACTGTACATCGGCGATAAGCTGGTGAACGACGTTGCTCCCAAGGATCGCGACATCGCCATGGTGTTCCAGAACTACGCCCTCTATCCCCATATGACGGTTTATGACAACATGGCTTTCGGCCTGAAGCTGCGCAAGACCCCCAAGGATGAAATCAAGCGCCGCGTGGAAGAAGCCGCCCGCATCCTGGACATCGGCTACCTGCTCAACCGTAAGCCCAAGGCTCTGTCCGGCGGTCAGCGTCAGCGTGTTGCTCTGGGCCGCGCCATCGTGCGTGAACCCAAGGTCTTCCTCATGGACGAACCTCTGTCCAACCTGGACGCCAAGCTGCGCGTTGCCATGCGTACCGAAATCACCAAGCTGCATCAGCGCCTGCAGACCACCTTCATCTACGTTACCCACGACCAGACTGAAGCTATGACCATGGGTAGCCGCATCGTTATCATGAAGGACGGCTTCATCCAGCAGGTGGATACTCCCCAGAACAACTACGACTATCCCCACAACAAGTTCGTTGCCGGCTTCATCGGCTCCCCCCAGATGAACTTCTTCGATGTCAAGCTGGAAAAGAAGCAGGATGGCGTGTACGCCGTGTTTGGCAACAACGACATCAAGGTTCCCCAGGAAAAGCTGGATAAGCTGGTGGACGAAAGCTACATCGGCAAGGAAGTCACCATGGGCATCCGTCCCGAAGACATCGATGACGCTCCCGCTTTCGTGGAAGCCCATCCCGACTCCACCATGAAGGTGCACGTGGAAGTGACCGAACTGATGGGTTCCGAAACCTATCTGTACTTCACCACCACCGGCAAGGACGAAAGCGTTATCGCCCGTGTTGATCCCCGCACCTCCACCCGTGCCGGCGACGACATCAAGGTTGCCCTGGACACCAGCCGCCTCCACTTCTTCGACAAGGACACCGAAGAAACCATTCTCCAGCGCTAATCCTTCAAAATTTTCGCAGGGCTGCAATTGCAGCCCTGTTTATTTGTGTAAAAATTGGTTTTCTCCTGGCTGATTGCTTTCCTTTTCCCAATAAATCCGCTATAATGAAGATGAAATAAAAGCGGATACAACGGAAGGAGGGACAGCGATGATGGAGAGGCTGATTGCAAGCCTGATGGCTTTTTTCATGCTGGCCTTGCCCTCCCCTGCGCCTGCGCCCTCTGTATCAGCTCCTGACGTCCCTGTCCTTCGCGCCCTGCTCATTGGCAGCGACACCTTCCTTACCCAGGAAAACACATACCCCATCGCTTATAATAACCTTTCCAATCTGGAGCAGGCATTGGCAGCGGATAGCCGCACCTACCTTTCTATCTCTTCGTATTATGACGAAATCGGCCACCTTTCTGCCCTGGAAAGCGCTGTTTCAGCTGCCTTTGCCGGTGCAGACGGCAACGATATTTCCCTGCTTTACTTTTCCGCCCACGGCGCTTACCGGGACGAAAACGGGCAAAGCACTGCCGGGCTTTACCTTTCCGACGGCATGGAGGAAACCCTGCTTTCCCCGGAAGAATTGTACGCCGTCACCTCCGCCATCCCCGGCGCCAAAATTATCCTGCTGGACGCCTGCAATTCCGGTGCTTTTATCGGGAAAGGCACTGCCACCCTTTCGCCTTCCCATCCCTTTGTGAGCCCAGACCATATCCTCATCACCAGCGCCGGGGCCAGCGAAGCCAGCTGGCAGTGGCAGGGCCAGGGGGAATTCGCTTCCGGCTCCAGCTATTTTACGGATATGCTCTGCACTGCCATTTCAGGCGGCCATCCCGGGGATACAAACCTGGACGGCCGGATCACCGTAGCAGAGGCCTACGCTTTCATTTCTCTGAACGCTGCCGCCTCCACTGCCCATTGCTATCCGGAAAACTGCACCGCCGACCTCTTCACCTATTCCCAACCCCAGGCCGGCGCTGCATTCATTGATGACATCACCTTTGATGAAACATTGCTCACCGCAGGCCAGAGCCAGGTGCATTTTTCCTTCACTGTCCGCCGGGAAGCAGCACTTTATTACCAGATCGTTTATTACCGTTCCGGCGCCTGGGATTTTGAAAACGCCCAGCATTTCCTGGACGATGAAACCGGTGCAGGCACAATTTCCCCCGGCAGGAAGCAGCGTTCACTGGTGCTGGATATGCCAAACGGCCAGGATTATGGCTATGTTATGCTGCAGTTTATTGCGCTGGAAAATGATCAGCCAGCTTTCCAGGGCTCGCGTCTTATTACTATCCAGCCCCAGCAGGGAAACCCGGAACTGACAGTTTCCACTGCCGATGTGTTTTCACCCGGTACCTTCCAGGAGATGCCTGTCCTGATCGACCACGCCCTCCCCTGCGGCCTATCCGTAACGGTAAAGGACCGGACGGGCAGAACCGTCCGCCGTCTCTCCTACGCCCAGCCCACCCGGCCGCAACAGCTTTCCCCCGCCGCTTCACTATTTTGGTGGGACGGCAGCGACAACAAGGGAAATCCCGCGCGGCCCGGAGAATACTACATTCATGTGCAAACCACCATTGGCGAAGACAAATTTACCGCCTACAGTGCTCCTTTTGTTTTAAAGAACAGTGAAGCTGCTGCACCATAAAACAATAAAACGCCCGCCGGAATTTCTCCGACGGGCATTTGTTTTCTTTAATAGCCGTTTTTCTTGTTGATGGCATCAATTTCGGCTTTCTTCATCACCTGCGCACAGGTTTCGCAGGGCTTCAGCTTATCATATTCTGTATCCAGCTGGCTGTATTTGAACTCCGTCAGCGGCAAATAGCGGCTCTTGACGGAAGAACAATACTGATCTTCGTGATAATACTTTCCGCCGTTGGGATTGAGGTACAACGGCAGATCATCCGAAGGATAGATCAGCTCCCTGGCGGCTGCGACGGTAAATCCGTTTTGCTTATTGATTTCATCAATCTCCGTTTTACGCATGATGCGTGTGCAGCTGGCACAGGGAGTAAGCTTGGTGTAGAGCGTATCCAGCTGGCTGTATTTGAACTCCGTCAGGGGCAGGTAACGGTCCTTTACTGCGGAGCAATTCTGCTCTTCGTGGTAAGACTTCCCGCCGTTGGGGTTGCGGTAGAGGGAAAGGTTATCATCCGGATATGCCAGAAACCGTCCGGTATCGTCCCAGATGAGCACCTTGGTGCCCACCTTGATATTATCCCACAGCCATTTGATGTTCTGGCCCTGCTCGTTCTTATCCTTCTGTACACGAATGCACCCGTGGCTTGCCTTTTTCCCCAGCATTTTTACTGTGGAGGAATAATCTCTGCGATCGCCCGGGGTTTCGTGATCGCCGATATAGGGCACTTCGTGGATGGCACAGCCGCCGTTGATACGCATGCCGTAGGCGCACCACAGATTGCCCGCCGGGAAGCCGCCCATGCGGCTGATCATCACAAACTCGCCGGAGGGGGTTTCGTTCCAGGACTGCTCTTCGTTGTTGAGCCCCGTGGACACCAGCAGTTCACCGATGCATTTCCCGTCCGAGAAAATGTACATCTTCTGCTCCAGCTTATCGATCAACAGGCCGTAATCCGTCCGTGGGGTGTATTCCTTGAGCAGCTTTGTTTCCACATATCCCTGGATCAGTTCGTCCGTCACGCCAAAGCCCCTGCGGGATTTACAATCCGGGCCATAGGAAGAATTATAGGCTTCCACCAGCGTCCATCCGTTATCCAGATGTTCAATCACGTTGACGCCCTGGGACGCATAGGTAATTTCGCCCACCACATTCTCGCTTTTCTGGCTCTTGTCCGGGGTTTTGCGCAGGCGGTACACTTCCTTCTGGTTCCCGTCAATTACCGTTATGGGCTGGGTCATCACTTCCCAGATGGCCGCTTCGTCCATTTCACCCACAGGCAGCGTCCAGTAGGACAAGGGATCCTGCTGGGTCTTCACCACGCTGGGGATTACAGTCCGGGATGTGGGCGCCGGTGTGGCGGTGGGCGCGGGTGTGGCTGTGGGGATAGGTTCCACCGTCAGGCTGATCTGCTGGGAGGTGCCGGTGTAGCCCGCTTCGTCCGTCAGCTTCAACTGCACGTCAAATTCGCCAAAGCCGATGGCGTTTCCGTCCACCATGCCATTCCAATAGTGTGTGCTCTTCCCTGCCTGAACACTTTCCTCCAGGAAGGTGTGCCATTCCCCGTCAGAAAGGCGGATCATCACCGTCAGGGTGCCGGCCATGTTCACGTCCACTTCCGCCTGCCAGGTATCCCCTTCCTTCACAAGGCCGGGCGCAGAAACGGAAGTGATCTGCGGAGCTTCATTGCCAATCACAATGGGCGCAGAAAAGAAAACGCTTGCGCCCTCTACCGTCAGATTGTATTCCCCGGCAGCTGGGGCTTTTCCATTCTCATCCAGGCCGTCCCAGATGATATGGTTCACGCCCTGCGCCGCCTGCCAATCCTTGCGGATCACCGCTACCTGATTCCCTTGCCCGTCGTTCAGGGAAAGGGTGATGGTTTCTGCCTGATCCAGCTGGAAGCTGATCCGCTCACTCTTACCGGGGTGCAGCGTATCCGGCGTTACGGTAAAGCCATTCTCCGCCGCGGCACAGGTGCATAAAAGCAACATACAAACAAATAAACAAAGAATAAGCCGTTTCAACATGGTTTGCTCCTTTGGTTTCTTCTTGGTAAACACACAAAAAGATTATACCAAATATACGATCAATGAACAAGGCGCATTTCCGTATGATTTGTAAATTTTCATCGTTTTTTGATACCGTTTTCTTCTTGACAACATAACGTGTGTTATGTTAATATTTCTTATCCTACTTAATGGAGATGAAGTTGTGAAAGAAAACATGGCCGTCAGAGAAAAACTAGTCCGCGCCGCACGGGATGAATTTTTATCTCAAGGGTATCAGAAGGCTTCATTGCGCAATATTGCACGCCAGGCTGATGTCACCACCGGCGCCATCTATTTCTTCTTTGACAGCAAGGAAGGGCTGTTCCACGCTGTGGTGGACGAAACGGCTAATCTTCTGCGGCAGGTGCTCATTCGGGGGGCGGAAAACGAATACACCGGCAAATCCTCCGGCGAAGAGAACGACCGGGCTTTTATCCTGGCCCTGCGTCAACACCCGGAGGAAGCGCTGATCCTGCTGGAAAAGACGGAGGGCTCCCCCATGGCAGGCTTTCGTTCGGAACTGACCGGCCTTCTTTGCGATGGCTTTATGCGCTTTTTCCTGCGGGCCGGCGGCAAGGAAGCGGACGCTGCGCTGGTGCAGCTATTGGTGGAGCAGCGGGTACACGCCATTCTCTCCCTCATCGCACACCGCTTTGATCTTGAAAAAACTCTTGCCTACGCCGTGCTCATTGGTGCTTACAGTGAAGCCGGTTTCCAGGGCATGATGCAGAAATACCATCAGATGATAAAGGGCTCGGCTGAATAAGCCGGGCCCTTTACATAACATATCAAAACAAATGTTAAGTGGAGGTCAACCATGGAATTTCATGAATTCGGGCAAAAGAACGCACCGGCAGTCCTGATCAATCACGGCATGGGTCAGCACTGGCACAGCCAGTATGCGCTGCTGAAACCGCTGGCAGAACACTACCGGCTGATCTTCACCGCCATGGATGGTTTTTATGAGGGCAGCGGCACCTTCACCGCCTTTGCCGATCAGGCCCGGCAGATCGAGGAATATGTGCAGGCCAATTACGGCGGCAAGCTGCACGGGGCCTACGGTGCCTCCCAGGGCGCGCTGCTGTTGACAGAGCTGCTCACCCGGGGCAACATCGCCATCGAAAATACCATCATGGACGGCTGCTATGTGGCTCACCAGGGATGGATTGCCGGCTGGGTGACGGCGTGGATGTTCAAAAAATTCAAAAACACAGGCAAATTTCCGGCGCTGATTCATCTGATGATGAAGCTGATGGGCATGAAGCTGGAAGATATGATTTCCGATATGGAAAAGACCCTGTACATGCAGGCCACGGACGAAACCATCGACCGCAACTTCCTGCAAAACTACACCTACCGCACCAGGAAAGATATTGCCGCCTGGCCACACATGGTACACCTGTGGTGCGGAAGCAAGGAACCCTATGCCCTCAAATCCCACAAGGAATTAAAGCGTTACCTGCCCAACTATGAGGAAACCGTCATGGACGGGCTGGGCCATGGAGAATTTTTGCTGAAGCAGACGGATGCCGCCTGTGAAATGATCCGGCAAACCCTGCAATAAGAAAAGGACGTGCATTTTGCTGCACGTCCTTTATTTTTTTACTTTTTGATCCTGAACAGGGTGTAGCGTCCCGGCATGGCTTTCCATTCAAACACCGTTTCGCCGTACTGCTTGTACAAGGGCTTCACTTCCCGGTTATTTTCCGCCGGGATCACCAGCGCTTCCACATCCCCCAGCACATGGATTTTGCAATCCCTGGGCTGCACGCCGTGCTCCACATAGGGGTAGAAAATGAAGGTATCGTTGTCGTACATGAACAGGCTGATTTCACTGCCGCCTTCCAGGTACACACCGTTCACCGGGAACTCGGCACGGATGCGGGTCAACACTTCATCCGGCAGCTGATACAGCTGGCTGTAGGCGTCGGGCACGGCCAGCGTCCACAACTCGCCCTTGCCATAGGTATCCCGCACAAACATGCCAAAGCTTTCCTGGCCTACTTGCGTCTTCACCAGGCTCCAGGTGGCATTGTTGCGAATTTCCGGCACCTGAACCAGCACCTTTTCCCTGGCATGGGGATACACAAGGGGCCGGCCGGGGCCGTTTTTCATTTCCACCAGATAATCGTTGGCCAGCACCTTCCGGCCATGGAAGCGGATGGAGGTCATCTGTTTGATGCCCTTATCCTGGGTAGCTTCCACAAAGCCCGCTGTCACCAGCGCCTTGCCGCCCTTGGCCACATACTTTTCCAGCTTCTCCACCACGTCTGCATCATAGGCAGCGCTGCGGGAAAGGAAAATATAGGGCGCATTTTCCGGGAAATAGGGCGTGCACACAATAGGCAGGCCGCACATGCCCAGGAAATCCTGCACATTGTCTTCCCCCTGGCAGTTATCCGGCAGGTAGCACATGATGCCCACCGGGTTTCCGGCGTCGTCCAGCACCCGGTCCAGCTTGTCCAGCTGATAACCAAGGGCCGGCACGTTCATGGTGTTCACCAGGCTCTGGAAGCAGAACATCATCATCTCTTTGGGCTTGGAGAAGGCCGTCAGGTAGGACTGTTCCAGATAATGCTCCGTCACATACAGGTCATAGGGGTCAAACCAGCCGCCGCCGTTGCGGCCGGAGCACATGTTTTCAAAATAGGTCATCAAAGAATAGCTCAGATACCGGGGCAAATGCTGGTCCTGCACAAAGGGGTCCCGGGCTTCGGTGCCGGTATACACCATGTCAAATAATTCCCGCTGGGCCTTGGGGTTGTAGCCGGTTTCCTGATAGCTTTCCGCCCAGTTGGGGTATTTGATGGTAATTTTGCAGTTGGGGTTCTGTGCCTTTGCCGGGGCGATCATGTATTCCCGGCTTACCTTTTCCATCAGCGCCAGGCGATATTCCTGCCAGCTGCCGTCTGAAATGCCGTGTTCCTTGTTATAGGCATCCCGGCCCGCCCGGCAAAGGTCGCAGGTGCAGTTGGTGAAATAGAAGTCATCAATAATAAAGGCATCGAAATGCTTGCCAAGGAAGGTAGATACTTCCTTCAGCTTCTCCACCATCTTTTCATCATTGTAGCAGAAGGTGTTGAACATGCGGGCCTTGGGCGCATCCCCCTCCGGCGTGGGAATGGTGGTGGTAATGCCGCCGGCCACTTCGATACCATGCTCTTCAAACACCGCCCTGCACAGTTCCACCTGCTCATGGGATGCAAACACTTCCCCGCGGAAGGGCTCCAGATACACTTTGTCCAGCTTCATGTGCCGTCCAAAGAAGGCCAGCTCCTTTTCCAGCTTTTCACGGGTTTCAGACGCGGTGCCGGCGGCCACAAAATATACCACCAGCTTGAAATTGCGGTAATTGCCCATTACACTTCTCCTTCCACATAGATCTCATACTGCTTGCCGTCCCGCAGCATCACAGGGATGATACCAAGGGGCGCAGGCACGGTCACATACTGGCCGCCCTGATAGGTTTCCCTGGTGTAGGCATCCTGCCATACGCTGCCTTCCGGCAGGTAGATGGTTCGTTCCTTGGCGCCCTTTTCAAACACCGGGGCCACCAGCATATCCGGGCCGAACATATACACATCTTCCACTTCCCAGGCCTTCTTGTCTTCCGGGAAATCGTAGAACAGGGGGCGCATCACCGGCGCACCTTCTTCACTGGCTGCCTTCATCAGCTGCCGCACATAGGGGCGGATGCGTTCGCGGATGAACAGGTATTTCTTCAGCAGGTGATAGTTTTCTTCCCCGAAGCTCCACACTTCGTTGCTCTGCCCGCTGGTCAGCTGGCGTACGTTGTTGATAAACTCCTGCTCCCGCTCGTACCAGGGGCTGCGCTCGCCGTGCATGCGGAATACAGGGCTGAAGCAGCCCCAGGCAAACCACCGTACCAGCAGTTCCTGGAAGTCCGGGTCGCTGATATCGCCGCCGATAAAGCCGCCGATATCGCAGGTCCACCAGGGAATGCCTGCCATGCTCATGGAAAGGCCTGCCTGCAATTGCTCCCGCATGGAACGGAAGGAGGAATACACATCACCGCTCCAGGTGAGCACGCCGTATTTCTGGCTGCCTGCCCAGGCGCAGCGCACCAGGCTCAGCACGTCCTTTTCCCCGGCTTCCTTCAGGCCTTCATAAAAGCCCTTGGCATAACCCACGGGGTAGGTGTTGGTGCACTGCAGGGCCGGGCCGGCAAAGTAGCGGTAATTGTCAAAATCGTACAGGCCGTATTCCGGTTCCGCTTCGTCCAGCCAGAAGCAGCGGATGCCGATATCGTAATAGTTCTTTTTGCACTGCTCCCACACATACTTCTGTGCGCCGGGATTAGTGGCGTCAAAGAAGGTGGTATTGCCCATCCAGGTCATGTGGATGGCGTTGGAGCGGTCCGCCGTGACCAGGTACCCCTTGGAGGCCATGGGGCCAAAGTTCACGCTGCGTTCATCAATGGTGGGCCATACGGAAACCACTGTTTCAATGCCCATTTCCTTCAGTTCTTTCACCATGGCGGCAGGGTCCGGCCAGTCCCGGGGTTCAAAGCGGAAATCCCCCTGCATGGTCCAGTGGAAAAAGTCCACCACAATGGCGTCCATGGGCAGGCCGCGGCGCTTATGCTCCCGGGCCACATTGAGCAATTCTTCCTGGGTACGGTAGCGCAGCTTGCACTGCCAGTAGCCCATGCCGTATTCGGGCATCATGGGGCTCATGCCGGTGACAGTGGCATACTGCTTTTCAATTTCCGCCGGGGTATCGCCGGCAGTGATGTAATAGTCCAGCTTCATGCTGCGGCCGGCCTTCCATTCGGTCTTGTTGGTGCCGAAGGTTACCGTACCGATGGCCGGGTTATTCCACAGGAAACCGTAGCCCCGGCTGGATACGTAGAAGGGCACGCTGGCCTGGCTGTTGCGGTGGGCCAGTTCCAGTGTAGCGCCCTTTTTATCCAGATGACGGTGCTGATACTGGCCCATGCCGAAAATCTTTTCATCGTCATAGGCTTCAAACCGGGCCACTACGGAAAAATCATTGCAGCCGGGCACCGGGCGCACCGTGCGGGCGGGAACGCCCAGGGGCACGCAATAGCGGTTCAGCCGGTTGCGGTTGCGCCAGTATTCTTCGGTCAGCAATTCGCCCTTCTGATTGTAAAAGCTCATCCAGCCCTCTTCGTTCAGCCGGGCTTCAATTTTGCCGTTCTTCAGCGTCCATTTGGTGGCCGTCTGATGGTATTTTTTCCATTCCTCCCCTTTATACCAGGGGTCGGTATTATCCACGGTTTCGCTGGTGATTTCTGCCTGATATTCCGGCAGCTTTTCGCTCAATGCCCAGTCATTTTCGTCCATTTTAGGCTGGGCCGTCATGCGAATTCGCAGGCCGTTTTCGCCCCAGGGTTCAATCCAGGTCTGGCTGGTGCCGGACGCCAAAACAAGCCGGTTTCCATCCTGATAAATTGCCATAAGCGTATCCTCCGTTCATGGTGCATTCAGTTTTTCTTTTTTATTATTATACCTTCCCCTGCCCCTTCCGTCAATCGGAAAGGTGCCGCTTTTTGTGCCAATCCGCCCGAATTTTGTGTCACAAAAAGAAAAAGCAGGGCGTCATTTGCCCTGCAAAAAATGTCTCATTCTTCTGTCTTCTTTTCCTTTTTGGGTACCGTCTTCCTGGCAGCACTGCGGGCGGCGGTGCGTTCCGTGGCCGCTTCCTTTCGCAATTCGGTCAGGCGGGCCAGCCGCATCAGTTTTTCCTGATCCTGGGCCGCATCTATTTCCTGCAGCGCCAGGTCCACCGCATTCTTTGCTTCTTCATTTTCAACCGCCATAAAATCCCGGAAAACAGACGGATAGGAAAATGTTTTTTCGTTTTCACCAAAGCGTACGATGATGTAGCCCGCTTCGTTTTTCATCACAACGCCGCTTCCGAATGCCCGGTGCTGCACCTGAATATTTTGCCATTCCATAAGGATCTTTGCCTCCGTTATTTCTTCCCGGCCAGTGTACCATATTTTTGTTTTTTCCGCCAAGGGCACCGAAAAACTTCGTGAAAAGAGCGCACAAACGTCCTGCTTTTCTTTTCATTTCTGCGCATAAAAAAATGAGCGGTTTTCCACGCTCATTTCACCGGAAAATCAAATTTTTCCGTTTTGAAGGGCTCATTTTTAAGCCGGTAATGCCACCATTCCTTTTCGAAGGGCTTGAAGCCGCATTTTTCCATTACGGTTTTGAGCAGGGTTCTGTTTGCCTCCTGTTCTTCCGTCAGCCCCTTGGCCCCATGCCAGGACGCCTTGCCGAAGAAATCAAAGCATGTGCCCATGTCCAGTTCGTTTCCCGCCATGTCCGTCAGCGTCAGGTCCACGGCGCTGCCCCGCATATGGCTGGAATTGCGGGCAATATACCCTTCGTCCACAATGCGGCTTTTTGTTTTGTAACCGGGATAGAACTCCGCCTGCATTTTCATGTCGTCTTCGTCAGCCGACCATCTCACAAAATGCTTCACGGCGCTTTGGGGACGGTATGCGTCGTAAATCTTCAGCCTGTATCCCATCCCCCTGAACACATCCGCCGCTTCTTTCAGCGCCTGCGCCCCCTCCACCGTCATGATGGCATAGGGCGCTTCGTATCCGTCAATGGGGGAACCCACAAAATTGTGCTCTCCGGCATAACGGATATCCAATATCACGTCGCCGATCACCTCATGCACATAGCAAAACCCTTCCGGCAATTCGTGGGAAGGGGGGGCCATGTCTTCTGAAAAGGCAGGCAGCCAAAGCATCCACCCAACCAGACACAGAAGTGCCAATCGCTTAAATGGTGTCGTCATAGGTAAATTTCACCTCATGGGGGGTGCCCCACAGATAGTACGTGATGTGGAAATCCCGCACGTTGTGGGTTTGCCCTTCTGTCAGAAGCACACACCAGATGTCCCGAGTTTTCCCGGCTTCGATCACCACTTCCCCTTCTTCCCCGTAATACAATACGTCACTTCCCAAAGGGGCAATCTGGATTTCCGTCATCCGGGCATCCACAAGGCCGGGGTTCTTTACCCGCAGGGTATACACCCTGTACTGGTAATTTTCCGCGCTGCCCAGTTCGCCGCTTTTCAGATGGGTGCCAATCAGGGCGTTCCTTTCCACCATGGTGCGCAGCTGTTCAAATTCTGCCGGCTTTTCTGCCGCGGAAAACACCTGCAGGTCCTTGCCGATCACCTGCAGCGTGGTATTGAACAGGCCATATCCCACCACGGCCACTGCGGCCAGCACCGCCGCCATCATGATGATGGCAAAGGTTCTCATACGGTTTCCTCCTTATTCCATTTCGGAAAGAATCCGGTTCATTTCGTCAATCATTTCGCTGTCCTTCAGCCGGAACTTGAATTCCACGCGCCTGGAAGCATCCATGTTCACGCTGCCGTCAGCATTGTACACAGGGTCGGAGAAGCTGCGGCCCTTGGCGGTCATCAATTCCTGCATAAGCTGCACCTGCCCTCTGGTAAGCCCGGGCAGCTGCAGGCAGTATTCCGCCACAGAAAGGGCACGGTTCTGGCTCAGCTTCAGGTTGGTCATGTAGCTGCCCGCCGTGTCCGTATGCCCTTCGATCACAATTTCGCCAACAAAATCCACATACTCCGGGCTCATCAAAACGCTCAGGTATACGGGCAGGAAACGGGAAAGCAAATTCTTGCCCGAATCCTTGATGGTGTTGGAATTCACGTCGAAAAACACGGCGCTGTCCAGCACAATATCGCCGGTTGCTTCATCCACGGTGGCCTTCAGGTTTGCTTTATTCAGGGCAGCGGACAAATCCGCAATAATCTGGGTGCGCACGCCCACCAGGTCGTCCAAGCGCTTTTGCTGGCTGAGCATTTCCGCCTTCTGGGCTTCCAGCACGGTGGACATGGCGGACAGCTTATCCGCCTGCTCTGCCAATTGCAGCTGCAAAAGGGCCTGCTCCTCTTCCTTGGTTTTCAGGGCCGTCTGGGCAGCAAAAAGCTCGCTTTCCTGCTCGTCCAGTTGGATCTGGATGGTGGCCAGTTCCTCCTGCTTGCCAAGCAGTGTGACGTTCAGTGTTTCCACCTCTTCTTCCCGCTGCACCAGGGCAATAACCGCCTTATCCAGTTCCGCCTGCTGTTCATTCAGCTGCTTTGTTTTAATATCCAGCATCTGATAATACTGATACACGCTGTACACCACAGCCAGCACAAACACAATCAGCAAAGACGCCATCATATCCGAATAGGATATCCAGTGCGCGCCCTGATCTCCGCCGGAGGAACGCCGTCTTCCTCTGTTTCTTCCGGTCATTTTATTTGCCCTCCATGGTCTTCAGGGCGTCCGTCATTTCCCGGATGGCCACCTGGAGTTGAGACATGGCAGCAGCGCAGCCTTCCGTTTCCTGCTGCATAGATAGTTTTTGCATCTGGGCCATCTTTTCATGCATGGCACCAAGCACGCTGTTCACATTTTCTTCAAAGCGGCCCATGGCAGCGGCAAAGCCGCCGGTAATGGTATCCACAAAGGAAGCATAATTGTCCGAAAGCTTTCTGGCGCTTTCGTTCATTTCCTTGGAGACAGAGGATGAAAGCTGGATGGTCTGCTGGGTATTATCGTTCACCGCCACGGTTACCTGGCTGCTCCACTGGGCATAGTCCCTGAGGCTCTGCTGCAGGTTCTTCTGGCTAGCGCGGATATTTTCCAGCATATCCGCCTGTTCATTGGTGGCAGCCAGCACACCGGAAAGCACCTCGTTTCCGTGGCGCAGGAAATGCTCGTTGCTTTCCTTATTTGCATCCATGCTCTGCACATATTCGTCAAAGCGGGTCATAATCTGCCGTGTCACATTCTGCACCTGCTGCAGGCTTTTCATAATTTCATCCGCTGCAGCCATGGTGGTATTGACGGTATCGTAGGAAACGCTCTGGGCCTGGTTGATGGAGGAAAGGGTCTTCCCCAGCTGCAGGAACTGGCCGTTGAGGGAGCGGTTCATCTGCTGGATGAAGCTTTCCACAATGCCGTTCACGCCGTCCAGCTGGGCCTGGGTCTGCCCCATGATGAACTGGTTCATCTGCTGGGCCACAGGGGTCAGGGTGCGCTCCACGCTGCTTACAATCCCTTCGCTGACCCGGTTGGCCATATCGCCGCTGATGTGGCGGATGAGGGCCGTGCGGTCTTCCTGCTGCAGGATCATCTGCACATGGGTTTCCAGGGGCTTTTGCATCACAATATCGGCAAAGGCATCGTTAAAATCGTCAATGGCCCGGGTGGCGCTGCCATGGGCCATGCGGTTGAGCACGCTGAAAATCAGACTGCAGGCAATACCGGCAATGGAGGTGGTGAAGGCATAGGTCATGCCGCCAATCATCTGGGGAATGCTCTCCATGGTTTTGGCAGCGTCGCTGACGTCCAGCCCACCCAGGCCCTGCATCAGGCCGATGAAGGTGCCCAGAATACCCAGGCTGGTCAGCAGCCCCGGCACGGCATCCGCCAGCTGGGCATGACCCACGGAATAGATAACGGTATCGTCGTTCACATAGTCTTCCACGTTGCAGTTGATGCCCCGGGCATCCAGCTGCTCCGCATTCACCAGGAAGCGCCGCCAGGTGCCCTGCATGGCCTTGCCAAGAAACAGGGTATCCTGCCATACGGGAGGCACCGCCCCGGCACCCACCTCCAGCTTGCGAATCCCCTTGCGCAGCCTTCTACCGGCCCGGCTGACGGGCAAAATACACTTGACCAGGCCAATCACAAACACCATGCCGGTGGCCAGGTACACCAGGAAATTCCCCAGGTCCTTGGCGAGATTTTGCAACACATCATTCAAAACGGGTCACGCTCCCCTCAAAATACGATATATCTTTGTATATTTTAACATAACCCTCCTTTTTGCGCAACATTTTTGTAACAGTTTACAATTGAAATACAAAAAGGATGCAGCACAGAGAGTCGATGGAAAGGATTGTATTCGCCTTCACATTCCATCATAACTGCAGCCGATTTGTGGCGAATAATCAGAAACAAATTGAAACAGCAAGCCGAACGAGGCTTGCTGTTTCTTGTACAGCCATGAAAGCGGCAAACTGGCATTTGACGCTCCTCTCGGTATGATTGTATTTCGTTTCCATTCACTTCTCTTTTGTCCAGATGAACATAATTCATGGGTGCATTCGGTTCAGGGTTACAGTTCCAGGTATTTTATTCCCTTCATTCTGGCTTCCCTGATATTCTGCATACAAGCCATTGCCTCTTCATACGTGTTATACCAGCATAATGTGTACCATTCATCATTTTCCATCTGCACCTCGATCGTACATCCGTCCACCTTCAGGCCTCTCTTACAGTAAAGCATTATTTCCTTATTCGGACTGAGAACCATGATGCCCTTTCCCGGGTAATCACAACCAACAGTCGCGTTTCCGGTTTCCAGCAAGCTGTCCAAAGAGACGTTCAGTCTTTTGGACAGGAGCAGGAGTTTGTCGACTTCCGGATATCCCTCTCCAATTTCCCATTTTGATACGGCCTGGCGGCTTACACCCAGCATTTCTGCCAATTCTTCCTGCGAGAGCTGGTACATTTTGCGGACTGCCTGCAGGTTACTTCCAAAGCTCATTTCCTTCCCCCCTTCCCTCAAAGATTATACCGCTTTGGATGCGTAAACTCCACCAACCTCCGTTTGCCTTTTCGCAACCAGAAGTTGCAGATCGTTTCCCCAATTTTTTGTCGTGATTTATGGCAGATGTATACCGATAAATTCAGCTGCGCAATTATATGCACTGAATCAGTGCATAGCGTTTGTGCAACCATATAAGCAAATGAGCATCCGAATGCCGGATGCTCGTTTGTTTGTTGCCGAAAAATTGTTCCTTAAGAGCCCTCCCCATTCCGCATCCTTTTTCTCTTTATTTTTCGCACACGATACACAGCCATTGGGGGATGGCCATGGTGGGGTTCTGCCGCCAGTCGTACAGCCGGTCCACCTCTTCCTTTGGCACCTTCACCCCGTTTACCGCATCTTCCAACGGCAGCCAGAAGGGGTAATCGTAATCCTTTTCGTCATGCATTTCTTCCATGTGCACAAAGCGCAGCCCGCCCTCCGCCATGGCGTTCATGATGTCCTGCACCCGCCAGGTGAAGGTGATATTGTATTCATCTTCATACGGCCCCACTTCGGTGTATGGCTTCACCACTTTCATCGCATCGCCGAAAGGCCGCTGAAAGGGATGCACGTCGCACATTACATACAAGCCGCCCTTTTTCAGGATACGATGCACATTTTTGTACATTTTCGGCAAATCATTCAGCCATACATGGACGCCGTTTGAGGTGTACACCAGGTCGAACGCCTCATCCTCCAGCCCCGCCAGCGTCATTGTGTCTGCCTGGTGAAAACGGATGAAAAGCCCCAGGCGTCCGGCAGCTTTTTCCGCCGCCGTCAACTGGTTTTCCGATATATCGCAGCTGGTCACCTCCGCCCCCATCCAGGCAAAGGCAAACACAGCCAGGTTATCCCCACTGGAGGGTACGCACACCCGTTTCCCTTTCAGGCATCCGGCATAGCGCGCTATCTGCTGCCAGGTTCCTTTTTCAAATGCGCAGGAAGGGTCCTTCATGATCCTTTCCAGCATTTTTTCGTTATGCTTGAACCGGAGGTAAGCCTGGGAATAATCATCCCAGTTCTTCTGATTCTTGCCAACAATATCATGCATCACAACCACCTCTTTTTTGCAGTATACCACACGCCAGCCTGAAAGCAAAGAAAAACCGCCTCTTCCGAAGCGGTTTTCCCTTCTCACCAGGGATATTCCTCCCCGGCCCAGGTAACAAAAATGGGGCCGTCCTTGTCGGTGCGCTTGGTTTCAAACATCAGCCGCATGGTTTCTGCATGGTCATAGGGTTCAAAGGGGGCCTTTGCATTGCCCTCATTGGTATGCATCCAGCCGGGATGCACGCAGATGATGTTCATCATGGGGTCGTCCTTGAATTTGTTGTGCAACGTTTTGGTGGACATGTTCATACCCGCCTTGGCCATGCCGTAATCCAGGTAATAGGAGCGGTAGCACTTACCAATGCTGCCCGCTTCGGAGGAAATGTTTACGATCAGGGCCGGAATGGGGCTCTTTTTCATCAGCGGCATAAATTCCTTCACCACCCGCAGCGGCCCCACCGCGTCCACATTGATCACTGCCGGAATATCATCCAGGTTGAATTCCTCCAGTTCCTTATTGGTATCGGGGGATGTGGTCACGGCATTATTGATGATGGTGTCCAGGCAGGGCACCATGTCCTTCGCTTTTTCGTATGCCGCCTTCACGGAGGAGGTGCTGCCCACGTCCATTTCCAGAATGTGCAGCGTGTCCGGATACTGTTTCTGCAGTTCGTTCAGCCCTTCCGAGGGTTTTCTTACCGTGGCGATCACATCGGCCCCCTGCTCCAGGTAGCGCAGCACAAAATTGAACCCCAACGCCATGGGCCTGCCGGTGCCGGTTACCAATACATACTGCTTCATGTTTCTTCCTCCTTTTTTATGCTTCATCGCCGTACAGGAGCCCGCTGGAGCCTGTGGCGATATAGAACCTGCCAAAGCGCCGCTTGTCCCCGTCTATGGAATGCACTCGGCCATACATCTGTCTGTGGGTATTGATGCGCTGGCAGGTTTCACATTCGTCGAAGGAGCGGTAAAAACCATATTCCCCGTCCAGCACCCCATTGAAATACAGGGCCTTTTTCTCCGTGATATAGTCGCCGCCCACTCTTCTAAGCCCCAGGCCCACACAGAACACCCTGTCGCCCGTTTTGGTCAGGCGCTTTCCGTGGAAAACGTCCTTTTCCTTATCATAGCGCAGCTTCCATAGCCCTTCCCCGGTGGCGATGTACAGGCTGCCCATCTCCCCTGCCGCAGCCCGGATTTCCGTCTGATCGGCGCAATCCACAAGGCCGAAGTTCACCTTTGGGAACCCCTCCGGCGCATCCTTTTCCCGGAAGGTGTCGCCCCCATCCCGGGAGACATACAATTGGCCCTTGTCCCCGAAGCCGTAGAAGATACTTTCATCGCACCGGTCGGCAACAGGCTTCATCATACCCTCTGCAGCCTTGCATTCCTTGTCCAGCACCCGGGACAGGCGGAAGCTTTCTCCCCTGTCATGGCTCACCAGCAGGTATCTGGTATAAAGGAATATCCGTTCAGAGGGTGCCCACACATAGCGCTTCCCGTCCGCCGAAACGCTCACCCAGCCGGCGTTTGTGTTCACCCCGGATATGCGGGCGAGCAGCTTATCCAGTTCATCGGAAAGCCCCATGGGCATGGCAAGGCGATGCCAGGTTCTGGCCCCGTCCAGGCTCTGGATCAGGCCGCCCTTCGTTTTGCCGGTCCAGTTGCCTCGGGCAGTTACCACAATGTGATCGGGATCATTATCCGGCCAGGCACAGCTGAGGCAGGTGATGTAGCGGTTGCCGTTTTCATCGGCAAAGGAATTGTCACAGTGCCTGTCCGGGTCGGTAAAGGCAAAGCCCCCCAGATCGCCGATCATATCCAATACCTGCACCCGTCCCGTTGCCGGGGCATGCACATTGATATGCACCGTTTCCTCCATCCCGTCGCACCAGTCCTGCCAGGTCACGGTATCCTCCGTCAGGTTTTTTGTGCGGAACACGCCGGTGCCGGTATTGAACCAGGCCACGCCTTTTCTATGAGGGTCCATCTTCACGTCCGTCAGCCAGTGGATCAGGTTATGCCCGCCGTTGTATTCCGGCCGCATATAAGAAAGGCGAAAATCCATTTTGCCAGTGTGCAGATCCTGCAGCACTTTTTTCCACGTATTCCCCTGATCCAGGGATAAATACACCGCATCCCCGTCCTTTTGCCGGTGGATGGTGGCGGTGATTAGAAGACCGTACTTTGCGTCCACAGCGGAATATCCCCAGTTGCCTTTTTCCGGGGTGATGTCCTCCATATCGCCAATGCCCGCTTCACTCAGGCGCCACCGGGCGATCCTGCCGCAGCTGCAATCCCCGCAGTCACAGGTGTAGCCCCGCTCCACATTCTGGCTGCGGGAGCCGTTGGCGGAAAAGGAAACGTACAGATAATCCTCATCAATGCAGCACCGCTGGGCCACCAGCCCGTGCATTTTGCTGCCCTCCACAGGCACATATTCAGGCTGAAGCACGGAATGGAAGGTGGCACCGCCGTCCAGGGATACATAGAGGCTGTTGCCCCGCATATCACCCTGTGCCAGGGCCAGCCCTTCCGTGCCCACCAGCACCATGCCCCGGAAGCAGGCAACAAAGGTACAGGCCGTTTCCGGAAAGGAGGGAACCTTCTGCCATGTGTCCCCTTCATCATCGCTGGTCCACAAGCCCTCCAGCTGGCTGGCCAGCCACAGCCGCCCCTTGTCAAACCACAGCCTTTCCCCGGCGCCCCGGCCATGCAGATTGCCGTGGGCAAATACCGGCAGCTCCTTCTTCACAAAGCTTTCGCCGTAATCGTCCGATACTGTCAGGCACCCTTTGCTCTCCGACGAACGCATACCGCTAACCACATACATTTTCCCCGGGTTTTCTTCATCCAGCGCCGCCGAAATGGGGCATGTCTCCCTCAGATCCAGGTAATTCACATGGTCGATCAGGCTGACCCATGCTTCCTTTTCGTAATCAAACCGGTACATGCCCCCGATATCCGTGCGGCAGTACAATATGTTTTTGTCCTTGGGATGAAAGAAAAAGCCTGTCACATACCCGCCGCCCCCAATGGGCATATGGCGGTACACATAATCTCTGTGCTGAATATACAATCACATACCTTTCGTCCTGTATCTGTTTTCTCTTTTTGCTGTTTTCATTATAGCATATGCGCCTGTTTTGTGTATACCGCACACAGTGCCAAAAAGAAAAGGAGCCGTGCAAAAACAGCTCCTTTTTTCTCTATACGCAATACCATTCCACACTGCGCCCTTCCCAGGCTTCCGGCGGATTCAGCTTTTCCAGCATGTGACAGACGGCGCTTTCCGGCACGGCGTATTTTCTTTCTTTATTCCTGCGCAGGTTTTCATGCCAATTCGTTTCCAGGTACACAATGCGCACGGCGGCATGGTATTCCTCAAACAGCCGCAGCTGCTTTTTGCGCAGCATTTCCGTGATATTGGTGGCGTTCCAGATAAAGGGCCGCCGGGCACGCAAATATACTTTGGCCTCTTCCCTGGCCGCCTGCACCACCGGCCCCTGGTTGTCCGTGGGGGCAATGCCCATCCGCCGCCTGATATCATCCAGGCACACAACCGGCAGATCCGGATGGTTCTCTTTTATCCAGGTGTCCTTCCCGGTGCCCGGCAGGCCGCACAGCATAATCACTTCCCCCCAGCTGTCGTCATACAATTCCTGCTGTGGCCACACGTTCTTTCCGGAAAGATAGGCATGGCGGGTGCAGGCAGACGGAAAGGGATACGGCCCTTCCAGGCACCCGGCTTCCCTGGCCGCTTCCCGGCCCAGCTGAATGGTGTCCAATTGCTCCTGCCGGTCGTCACTTATGCGGCCAAGTACGTCCGCCTCCGATAACAGGCACAGCATTTCCAGGCTGAACAAAGGCAGCAGCCTTCCGTTTTCCGCAAGCTTCCTGGCCCTTCTTGGGGGATCTTCATGATCGATCAGATGCAGGGGCGTGGTGTGATAGCGAATCAAAAAGCACACTGCTTCCCGAAACGCCTGGGCCTGCGCATCGCCGCACAAGTCCATTTCCTGCCACATCACCCGCCTTGCCTCCTGGGCCCCTGCCGCGCCATGTCCGGGAGATACCCATACCCCGTCCTCCAGCCTTGTACAGGTGATTTTGCCAAGATCGTGCAATAGTGCCGCAAGGGACAATACCTGCTGCCTTCTTTCGTCCAGGCGGCGGAATGCGTCCATCTCAGCCAGTGCTTGGCACACCATCCGGGTGTGCACCCACACATTCCCTTCCCCATGCCATACCGGATGCTGCTGCACCCGCTCCATTTTCCAAAAATACGGTGCAAAGACGGTTTCCTGCAGCCCTTCCCAGTCCCATCTGTATTCAGGGGCGCAGGGCAAACACCGCTGCACCCGGGCAAACTGCCCATCATCCATGATATGCACCTGCATCCTTCCCTTTTATCAGTATGTCAGCAATTTCTCCAGCGTGCCCTGCAGGCCGTTTGGCACAATGGGCCGATCCAGCCAATGGGTGCCCGATTCCTCCACCGTCTGCAAAAAGCTGCTGCGCACAAATTTCACTCTCTCCTGCACCCGGCCTTCTTCCTCCACCTTGATGTACAGTCCTTCCATGGTCATGGAGGCGTCAGTTTCCCGGCAGATGCGGTCCGCATCCAGGTTTTCCTTTTCCGCCGCCGCACGCAGGTTTTCAATATGTGCCGGCGTAATAAACCGGGAATTTCCCAGATACTTCAGCACGTCCTCTTTCCTGCTGAAAACGCCCTCCGCCAGTACCGGCACCGAGCACACCGGCAGCCCCGATGTGATGCGCCTTCGGGACGGGGTATCCAGATACACGCCCGTTTCCCTGTCCAGAATATCAAACTCCATAAAATAATGGGGCAAAGCGTCATAATAGATGGAATGCTTGGCATACATCCATTCGCCGTACATCACATACCGGCTGCCCAGGGCCTGCCACAGGGCCTGACTGTGGATGCGCCCCCACTGCTTGAACAGGTTAAAGTGCCGCTCCCGATAGCCGCCGGTCAGGTAATGCCCCCGGCTTTGCAGCAGCAATTCCCCATCCCCATTGAAGGACAGGGCAGAATTGGCGCCGTCTATTTTTTCTTCGATCACAATGTGCCTGCCGGCAATGGCGTCGAAGGGCACCTGGGATAAATCCTCATCCCCCGCCTGCAGCCGTGAGCCCTCAATATGGGGCGTGCGGGGATATTTGATCATCTTGTAATCCATATACTTTTTGTACCTTTCTGTCATTCCAGGCACGCCGTCATAATCAGGTGCCCGTTCACGCCGCCAAAGTGCAGCCGCATGCATCCGGCCCGGCGAAACAGGCCGGTGAGAACATCTTTAGTCAACAGGTGAATATGCTCCGGGTTGTCATCGGGCTTGGAGGGCACCGATACTACCACATATCGTTTGGCCAGCCGCACCGCCGCCTGCACCGCCTTCTCCACATCCGGGATATGTTCCAGCACCTCCAGCATCGTCACCACGTCAAAGGACTTATCTTTTATGTCCCATTTGCAGATGTCCTGCTGCAATGCCTGCAAGCGCTCCACTCCGCCCAAACGCAGCGCATTCAGCAGCGCCACCCGGTGGGGCAAAAGATCCACGCTGGTCACCTGCGTATTTGGAAACGCATCCAGGAAAGGAAACAAAAACACGCCCCGTCCGCTGCCCACGTCCAGCAGGCTTTCCGGCCAAATGCCCTGCAAAAAGCCCAGCACCGCTTTCACCCGGGGCAATTCATCATGGCGCTTGAAGCGGTACATTTTCAGCCCCGCCGCCTTCCCGGCGTTCACAAGGGCCTCCTTTTCCGCATCCAGGAGCATATCCAGCGGTGCCTTCAAAAGTGCTTCGTCCACCGGAATTTTTTCCTGCTCCGCCATGCCCCTTACATAGGCTGCCGCCAGATGGATATCCATCCTTTCCTGCATTCTTTCTCCCTCCCTGCCCGTCAGTTTTCTCCTGCAAATTGCTATATGAAAAGGGTACCACATAACCCGGTTTTTTGCAATGCTCTGCTTTGCTTCTTCCATATCATGGAACACAAAAAACACAGTCGTCAAGGATAACCATGTCGGCCTTGCCACAACCTGGAACTATACCGACGATAAAATTCATGCCATTTATTGCTCGGATTGTAAGAATTACGTCGTTCAGGAAGAACCCTTTGGCGGCGAAGCTTCCTGCACCGAGGATGCCGTATGCGAAGAATGCGGCACCATTTACAGCGTGCAGACGAACACCGCCCCGTCACCCCCCCTGGACCTTCTACTCCCTGGCTATGCACGTGCGCCGCTGCGTGGACTGCAATGAAATTGCCCATTCCGGCTTCCACACCGGCGGCGAAGCCACTTGCAACGAAAAAATTGTCTGCACGCTTTGCGGCCACACCTACGGGGAAGTGAGCAATACCCATGTCCACGGCGAATGGGCCCCTGTTGGCGGCGGCCTGCACGAAAGCGGCTGCAGCCAGTGCCAGGAAACCGGCACCATCAACTGCACCCTGTGGGGCTTCCTGAAGGACGGCCAGGAAACCCGCACCGAAATTCCCTGCACCCCGGAAAACGGCACGCTCACCTTTACCATCCGGACGGAAGGCCTGTTCCTGCTGGTGCCCGCTGCATAACCCCTGAATGAACCTTCGCCCCGGTGCACTCAGCCCCGGGGCTTTTTTCCGGACAAATCAAATTTTCACATCATCAGGCAACTCGAATGAAATCTATCACATCTTTCCGAAATCAAAAAACATCCCGCTGTCCTGTATGAGACCGGGATGCAAAATAGATGTTGAAATCATCGCTTGGAGAACTGGGGGGCGCGACGGGCAGCCTTCAGGCCGTACTGGTCACCCTTACAGGATTATGAAACGTTGGTCTCACTTAGCAAAACGGCCATTTTTCAAATTTGGTTAGCCCTTTTTTTCCCGGGGAATCCTGTCTTTTCCTGTAGATTGGTCGTTCTCCTACAGTGATGATGCTTTGCTAAATGCCTCACTTATCCTGTAATAGATATCCTGTGGATTGTGGTACTTAACCTTTGCATAAATGTCCATAGTTACTTTACTGTTTTTGTGTCCAGCAAGATATTGGACAGTTTTGGGATCAACTCCAGCAAAAATCAGATTTGTTATGTATGATTAACTCTTTTAAAAGCTGAAAGCTATTGCTGAGTAATTGATAAAAGTTGTCTAAAACTATCAATCTCAAAAATGTTAAGCCTTTTCTGATTCGGGAGGTGATTTACATTATACCAAACTGTTTTTAATCCTACAGAAGTTGCGCCAATTACATCAGTAATGTAATCATTTCCGACATACAGAATTTCATCTTTCTCAACTCCATGATTTACTGATAAAATTTCAGTTATTGCCAGCTGATAGAATTCCTTGCTAGGTTTTCTTACTTTGTAGTCCGCGCTTGAGAATACCTTTTCGAAATAATGTAATATTCCAAAATCACTTAACAACCGTCTTGTTGCACTACCTGTAAAAATACTATTAGAAAGAATATACATTTTTATATCAAGCTTTTGTAGTTCATTCAATGTATATCTTACATCTTCTAATAATGTCACATTTTGCATATGGTTCATAATAGCATACTCAAGTTCATCTAATACTTCAGGTTTTAAAACATCAAATTTGTCAAAAAAATGAGGAACTTCATCACGAATCAGACATACTTCTGAATAGTCTATTTTTCTTCTATCATATAGAGGAAGAAATGTTTCTGCGTAATCTATTATGTCTGTTAACGAACATTTTTCGCCAAAAAAATTATCATACAAATATTTGATCCCTTTAGAAAAATCGAACGATACATCTTTTAATACAGTATCATACAGATCAAACAGAATTACTTTTTTCAATATTTCCACCTCTTAGTAAACTTCAAATTTTCGTTCTCCTTGTAGCAAATCGATTATATCACAGAACATACATTTCCTCAACTAACTATCTCTTGAATTGTATCGTGCCATTTGCTCTCTTTTATGTTCCCTACATTCATCGCTTAGTCTTCTCGGCTTACGATAACTAACAAAAAGTTATCCCATTTTGCCTTACTAACAATAAGTTATCCCATATTTTTCACAATAAAATGCATCAAATAAGGACAGATCAGGACAAACCCTTCAAAGCAATTTGGGTACAAAAAAACCCGGAAACCGGTGTGGTTCCTGGGTTTTTGAGGTATTTGACTGATAGATCAGCGCTTGCTGAACTGGGGAGCACGACGGGCAGCCTTGAGACCGTACTTCTTGCGTTCCTTCATACGAGGATCGCGGGTGAGGAAGCCGGCAGCCTTCAGGGCGGGACGCAGCTCGGGGTTCACCTTGCACAGGGCACGGCTGATGCCGTGACGGATGGCACCGGCCTGACCGGACAGACCGCCGCCGTTCACATTGACCATCACGTCGAAGCTGCCGCCAACGTTGGTGAGAACGAGGGGCTGACGAACGGTCATCTTCAGGGTTTCCAGACCAAAGTAGTTATCGATGTCGCGCTTGTTCACGACGATTTTGCCTTCGCCGGGCACCAGACGTACACGGGCGACCGCCTTCTTGCGGCGGCCAACGGCGTTGAAATCATTAGCCATGATATATTGCTCCTTCCGCTAAGCTTGCTTACTTGATGAGTTCCAGCTTTTCAGGCTTCTGGGCGGCCTGTTCATGCTCGGGACCGGCATAAACACGCAGCTTGGTAGCCATCTGACGGCCCAGGGGGCCCTTGGGCAGCATGCCAACGATGGCATGACGCACGGCGAATTCGGGCTTTTCAGCAATCAGCTTGCGGTACTTGGTTTCCTTCAGGCCACCAACGTAACCGGAATGATGGTAGTAGATCTTCTGGTCCAGCTTCTTGCCGGTCAGGACGATCTTGGAAGCATTGATGATGATCACATGATCACCGGTGTCCACATGGGGAGTATAGATGGGCTTGTTCTTGCCACGCAGGATGTTGGCAACCTGGCTGGCCAGGCGGCCCAGCACCATGCCGTCTGCATCAACGACATACCACTTGCGCTCAATGTTCTGCGCATTTGCCATAAAGGTATTCAAGTGAATTTCCTCCTTGAAACGGTAAACTAAGTATTTTTGCCTCCTGTGATGGTCAGCACATTCGGCGCGTAACAATAGTACCCGGGGCTAGCGGAGCCTATTGATGCGACGATTATGATACCAATTTTTCCGTCCTTTGTCAAGCATATTTTTAAATTTTCTTTGCTTTTTTAACAATATTTTGCACAGCCTCTTCATTAATATCCCCACATTTCGTATACAGTGCAATTTTCCCGCTGTTTCAGTCTCTATTTTTGCTTCATTTTTGGAAAATATGGCTTGTATTTTGCCGTTTTATCTGTTACAATAAGTTTTGCGTGTGATTGAACTTGTATTGTTTATCTTTTGATAATGCTTGTGTTAATCATAATAAGAAATCTTTTATACAGGGGGAACCAACTATGGCAGACTATACCACCGAAAACATCCGCAATCTTGCCTTGATCGGCCACGGCTCCGAAGGTAAGACCACTCTGACCGAAGCGATGCTCTACGCTGCCGGCCATGTGGATCGCCAGGGCCGTGTGGAAGACGGCGCCGCCACTACTGACTTCGATCCCGAAGAAGTGAAGCGCCACATTTCCATCAGCGCCGCCATCGCTCCCATCGAATGGAAGAACACCAAGATCAACGTCATCGACGTGCCCGGCTACTTTGACTTCATCGGCGAAATGGCTGGTGCCCTGCGCGTGGTCAAGACCGCCGGTATCGTTGTCGGCTCCGTCAGCGGCCTCACCGTTGGTGCCGAAAAGGGCTGGGCCAATGCCGTGAAGAACAACGTGGCCCGTATGTTCATCGTGAACCGTATGGACGCTGAAAACGCCAACTACGGTAAGGTTGTGGACCAGCTGCGCGACAAGTTCGGCACCTCCGTTGTGCCCATGCTGCTGCCCATCGGCGCCGGCGCCTCTTTCAAGGGCGTTGTGAACGTGCTGGAAAACAAGGCATTCGAAGGCACCGGCAAGGGCCTGAAGGAAGTGCCCGTGCCCGCCGATATGGCCGACGAAATTGCCACCGCCATGGAAGAAATCACCGAAGCTGCCGCCGGCGCTGACGATGAACTGATGATGAAGTACCTGGAAGGCGAAGAGCTGACCCATGACGAAATCCTCTTCGGTTTCCGTGAAGGCATGAAGAGCGGCGCCATCGTGCCCGTTGTGGCCGTTTCTGCCACCACCGGCATCGGTGTTGCCAAGCTGCTGGACATGATGAGCGTTTACCTCCCCTCCCCCAAGGGCAGCGTGATGGAAGGCGTGAACCCCAAGACCGGCGATAAGGTGACCCGCACCTGCGACAACGCCGAACCCTTCTCCGCTTTCGTGTACAAGACCATTGCTGACCCCTTCGTGGGCAAGCTGAGCCTGTTCCGTGTGTGCTCCGGCTCCATCACTCCCTCCACCGCCCTGTACAACTCCACCTGTGAAAAGGCTGAAAAGGCCGGCGGTCTGTTCGTGATGCGCGGCAAGAAGCAGCAGAACGCCAACGTCCTCAACGCCGGCGATCTGGGCGCCCTGAGCAAGCTGCAGTTCACCAACTCCGGCGACACCCTGTGCGACGCCAACAACCCCGTCCGCTACGCTCCCATTGATTTCCCCATCCCCTGCATCTCCAAGGCCATTTCCGCCGCCAAGCAGGGTGAAGAAGATAAGGTGTTCTCCGGTCTGGCCCGCCTGCAGGAAGAAGATCCTTCCATCAAGGTGGAAAAGAATACCGAAACCACCGAAACCCTGGTTTCCGGTCAGGGCGAATTGCACCTGGACATCATCCGCAACAAGCTGGCCAGCAAGTTCGGCGCCCAGGCTAACCTGAACGATCCCAAGATCCCCTATCGTGAAACCATCCGTAAGAAGGTTTCCTGCCAGGGCCGCCACAAGAAGCAGTCCGGCGGTCACGGCCAGTTTGGTGACGTGTGGATCGAATTCTCCCCCATCGGCGATACCAATATCGACTTCGAATTCGAAGATGCCGTGGTCGGCGGCGCTGTGCCCCGCAACTTCATCCCCTCTGTTGAAAAGGGCCTGCGTGAAAACATCCGCAAGGGCGTTCTGGCCGGCTATCCCATGGTGGGCCTGCATGCCAAGCTGTACGATGGTTCCTACCACGCTGTTGACTCTTCCGAAATGGCCTTCAAGACTGCTGCCCGCATTGCCTACAAGAAGGGCTGCATGGACGCCAGCCCCGTGCTGCTGGAGCCCATCATGCACGTGGAAGTGTTTGTTCCCGATGAATACATGGGCGACATCATGGGCGATATGAACAAGCGCCGCGGCCGCATCATGGGTATGGATCCCATCGATGGCCTCCAGCGCGTCACCGCCGAAGCCCCCATGGGTGAAATGTTCAAGTACGCCACCGACCTGCGCTCCATGACCCAGGCCCGCGGCTCCTTCACCATGAGCTTCGAACGCTACGAAGAAATGCCCGCCGATGCTGCCAAGAAGATCATCGAAAACGCCCAGAAGGACGAGGACGAAGAAGAATAATTCTTGCGGCTTTCAGCCAAACAAACCAAACAGCGGATCTTCACCGATCCGCTGTTTTTTTATATCCCCCTGTATCCCCGGCCTTTCACATATCGAATCAGGGCGAAAAAGCCATATAGAATCATCCCTTCACCACATCTTTTCCACCGTCACGTCCTGAAAATAGTAGGTGACGATCTCTTCCGCCGTTTTGCCCTGCTCCGCCATGCCGTATGCGCCCCATTGTGGCATGCCCACGCCATGGCCGTAGCCTTTTCCGGCCATGTACACCTTACCATCCTCATACCGCAGGCTGGAAAGCAGGGTGGAGCGCATCTTGGTGGAGCCAAGGGCAATGCGCAGATTGGCAGCCGGCATCTCAGCGCCATTCACCAGCAGCGTCACCGCCCGGCCGCTAACGCCTCTTCCCCCCACCTGTACGCTGTCCAGGCTTTTGATACTCTTCATACCCGTTTTTTTCAGCCCTTCCATGAATTCCGCCTCCGAAAAGGTGGCTTCCCAGGCGGCGGCATCCTCCGGCGCCTCATTGCTTTCCATGCCTGCGGTTACTTTGGTATACCCCGGCTCGTCCTTCTCCCAGTTCAGCCCTTCTACCGCATTCGCTGTCATGCCGCCGGAGTGGGCATGGAACCAGGCATAGGGCAATTTCCCGAAATGTGACAATACCAGCCCTTCCGTTTCCTTCACTGCCTGCTCCACCCGTTCATTGATGGCTGTTGCGTCAAAGGCCTGGGCTTCCTCGATATCGGTGGATATATCCGCCCCTTCATACTTGCTTTCCTTTTCTTCGCAGAATTTCAGCACAAACGTGCGGGCCAGGATGGCCTGGGCCTTCAGCGCTTCCATGGGCCAGTCGTTTTTCATTTCACCGGCCACCACCCCCAGCAGATAGCTTTCCAGGTCCATCTGCTGCACTGCTTCTTCGTCCGTCACGTACACCTGCAAAAGCGGAATGCCCATTTCATTTGCTTCAAGTTTTTCCGGCAGCACCGGCACACCGCCCTGAGTTACCTCTTCAGTCGCTTCAGGCTGCACGTCCGTTGCCGCTGCGCTGCAGCCGCACAGCATGGCTGCCATCAGCACAATTACTGCCATTCCAATCCATTTTCGCGTCATAAAAAGCCCTCCTCATGAAGAAGCATGGTCAATTTTCCTGCTTTTCATGCGGAGGGCTTTTATTTACATTTTATTTTGCTTCATCAGCCCTGGGGGGCGGTAAGCTCGTTGATCTTATTGAGGGTCTTGGTGCCGGCCACGCCGTCGGCGGTGAGGCCGTTGGCTTCCTGGAAGGCCACCACGGACGCATAGGTGATGGGGCCGAAGCGGCCGTCATCTTCGCCGGATGCCAGATAGCCCATGCTGATCAGGTCCTGCTGGAGCCGCTTCACATCAGTACCGCTGCAGCCCTGATAGAGCTTGCGGGTGTTGGCGCCGATGGAGGTCTTGTCGGGATCGATCACTTCCTGCTCGGCATTGCCGATATCAATGGCACGCAGCGCTTCCCAGGTTTCCTGGCCGATGATGCCGTCCACCTTCTTCAGGCCCAGCTGCTTCTGAAGCTTCTTCACAGCCGCTTCCGTTTCAGCGCCGAACTTGCCGTCGGCCTTGCCGAAAAGGTAGTTGCCGGCCTTCAGCCGCATCTGAGCATTGGCCACGTCCGTGCCGTAAGCGCCCTTTTTGATGATCCGGCCGTAATCGGTGCTGTAAGCGTTTTTATCTTCCGCCAGTTCCTGGTTGATCTTGTCCTGTTCCTGCTGGTCCACAGTGGAGGGCCAGATGTAGCGGCGTTCGTCAGCGCCCAGCTTGCCGTCTTCCTTCAGGCCGTTCTTGGCCTGCAGCTTCTTCATGGCGGTGACGGTAGCTTCGTCATAATGGCCGGTAAGGCTGACGGAATAGTTCATGCTGCTCAATTTCTGCTGCAGCACATACACATCCCAGCCGTGATCGCCGGAGGTAAGGGTGCGGGCGGGAATGCCGCCGTTGAAGATAGAGGCTCCGCGGTTATGCAGGGCGTTATAGCTCTTGGCGCCGTACTTGCCGTCAGCGGAAAGGCCGGTGGAAGATTGGAAGGCCTTCAGGGCCTGGGTTACATCGGGTCCGAAAATGCCGTCCACCTTACCGTAGTAGTAATAGGTGTCCTTCAGATCCTGCTGCAGAATTTCCACCGCTTCGCCATGAGAGCCGGAGGACAGGGTGCCGCTGACCATGGTGTTGGCAGGCTTGGAAACAGCACTGCCGCTGCTGAGGGCAGAAAGGGTCGCTTCCGTCAGCACGCCGTTGGCAGGTTCAATCTTATTGGCCTTCTGGAACGCCTTCACAGCGTTGACGGACAGGGTGCCGAAATTGCCGTCAATGGCGCCGTCGTAATAGTTCAGCGCCTGCAGGGAGGACTGCACGTTTTTCACGTCCACCACGCTGCCGCCGGAGAGCTTTGCCAGCGTCTTGGGGCCCACCTTGCCGTCCACAGCCAGGCGGTTCACCCGCTGGAAGGATTTCACGGCGGTGGCGGTGGCCACGTCAAATTCGCCGTCCGCTTCTCCGCTGTAATAGCCGTAGCCGCTCAGCAGCGTCTGTACAGCCTTCACGTCATCACCGGTGTGGCCCAGCTTCAGGGTGCGGGTAGCCGCCATGGCGCCGGCAGGCAGCAGCATGGCCAGCACCAGCATGATTGCCAATAATTTCTTCATAACATATTTCTCCCTTCTTGGTATCCGGGGTATCAATGGTGGATTTCCGCTTATACAGACGTTTATGCGCTTCCATTTGTTACAAACGGCGGCATCTTTTACATGTGTAAACCATGCCTTCAACGCCAATCTCTGCTTATCCACCCTTGATGATACTACAGTATACAGGAAAATCATGTTAAAACTGTTTCAAATCGGTAAGAAAACTATAACAAACGTAAATTTATCAGGTGTTTGGCAGCAAATCCAATACCGCCATGGCCTGGGCCAGGGTATCCACGCCGTGGAGCCGCACCCCTTCTGTCTTTTCCATGCCCTTCAGGTTATCCCGGGGGCAGAGGATGTGGGTGAACCCCAGCCGCCTGCATTCCACAATTCTGCGTTCAATCTGGGAAATGGCACGCACTTCCCCGGCCAGGCCCACTTCCCCCATCACCGCCCAGTCCGCCGGAATATTGCGGTCGGAATAGGATGAGGCTGCCGCCATGCATAGCGCCAGGTCCGCCGCCGGTTCATTCAGGGACAGGCCGCCGGCCACGTTGATAAACACGTCCCGGTTGTACATCTTCAGCCTTGCCCGCTTTTCCATCACAGCCAGCAACAGCATCACGCGTCCGGTATCCATGCCGTCCACAGTGCGCCTTGGCACCTGGTAGAAGGACTGGGTCACCAGCGCCTGAATATCCACCAGCATGGGCCGGCTTCCCTCCAGCCCGCAGAACACACAGGAGCCGCTGGCCCCCTTGGCCCGCTGGGACAATAGGGTTTCCGAAGCATTTTTCACCGCGTGCATGCCGGTACCCGTCATTTCGAAAATGCCCAGTTCGTTTACAGAGCCAAAGCGGTTCTTCACCGCACGCAGCAAGCGGTATTCGTGCTGGTGATCCCCTTCAAAATACAATACCACGTCCACCATATGCTCCAATACCCGGGGCCCCGCCAGGCTGCCTTCCTTGGTCACATGCCCCACCAGGAACATGGCGCAGCCCTGGGTTTTGGCATACCGCATAAGCAGCGCTGCGCTTTCCCGCACCTGGCTTACGCTGCCGGGGGCGCTGCCCATTTCAGGGCGGTACACCGTCTGGATGGAGTCCACCACACAATAATCAGGCTGCAGCTTGTTCAGTTTTTCTTCAATTGCATCCATGGCGGTTTCGGCCAGGATGGTCATATTGCTTCCCTGTACACCCAGCCGCTGGGCCCGCAGGCGGATTTGCCGGGCGCTTTCTTCGCCGCTGATGTACAAAACCCGCTTCCCTTTTGCGGAGAGATGGGCGCACACCTGCAAAAGCAATGTGGATTTACCAATGCCCGGGTCGCCCCCCACCAGCATCAGAGAGCCTTCCACAATGCCGCCGCCCAGCACCCTGTCCAGTTCCTCCAGGCCGCTTTTTTCATACACATGGGCGTCGGCTTCAATATCACAAAGGGGCACCGCTTCGCTGCCCAGGCCGCCCCGCTGCTTATATTCCTTCTGGGCAGGCATTTCCTGCACCATGGTTTCTTCCATGGTGTTCCAGGCGCCGCACCCGGGGCATTTGCCCATCCAGCGGGGGCTTTCCGCACCGCAGGCTGTGCATACAAAGCTGCTCTTTTTCTTGGCCATTTTGTCATTCGCTCCTGATTCAAAGTTGCTTAATTTATCTTTTCGGCAAAATCCATGTAAATTCCTGCAAAGCAGGTTTTTTCCGATTGCAAGAAAGGTTTATTTCATATATAATATTATGCAGCAATTTCTGAAAGGAGCCATCTATGAAATCTAGGGATCCCATCTTTGCCAAGCCCCGGAAAAAACATCGTTTTCTCAGCGCCCTGGTGGTGGTATTGCTTTTCCTTTGCATCACCACCGTGGCCTTCAACTATATCAATAACGTGCGTGTAACGCTCATCAAGCAGTCCGTCACCATCCCCACCCTGCCCAAGCAGGCGGAAAATTTCCGCATCCTTCATATATCGGATCTGCACGGCATCTCCTTTGGCCCCGGCCAGTCCCGCCTCAAGGACACCTTGAAGGATGCCAAATACAATATCGTCTGCTTCACCGGCGATGCAGTGGACAAGGACGGCAATTTCGATGCTTTCCTGGAGCTGATTGCCCTCTTCCCCGACACCCCCTTCTATTTCATCTCCGGGGATGAGGACCCTTCCCCCATCATTGCCACGCCCCACGAAGGAGACAGCCCCAAGGCACAATACATCCAGGCTGCGGAAGCCATGGGCGCCGTTTACCTGGATGCGCCTGTAAAAATTTCGGACGGCACAGACAGCGTATGGCTTTCGCCAGAGCGGGTGTATTCCCTGGACGCCCATGGCACTGCCCAGGCGCTGAGCGACCGGCGGGAAGAGCTGATGAAGGAAGCAGATTCCCCGGAAAAGAAAGCGGCCCTGGAAGCCGTTTCCTACCAGGAAGAGCAGCTGGAGCGCATCCGCCTGGCCCGCAAGGAAATGCTCCCCGGCGATACCCACATCGCCCTTTCCCATCATCCCCTCACCAAAACCGGCATGACGAACCTGGTGGAATTTCTGAAAACGGATAACGAAAGCTATGTATCCGCCGTGGCGCTTTTGCTGTCCGGCCATTATGTGGGCGGGCAATGGCGCATTCCGCTACTGGGGCCTGTGAAAGCCCCTGCCTCCTCCGGCCTTGGCAATAACGGCTGGTTCCCGGATGATACCTTTGTTTCCGGCCTTTCCTACACCCTGGGCATCGCCCAGTACATCTCCCCCGGCCTTGGCACATCTCAGGCTATGGGCCTGCCCCCCATCCGTCTGTTCAATACCCCCGCCGTCACCCAGATTACCCTTACCACCAAAATGACCTACTAATCTAGAAAAGAGTGAATACCGTCATGGCAAGCAAATATTACAACCGGGAACTGAGCTGGATCAAGTTCAACGGCCGTGTGCTGGAAGAAAGCTGCAATCTGGATAACCCCCTGCTGGAAAGGGGCAAATTCCTGTCCATCTGTGCCTCCAACCTGGATGAATTTTTCATGGTGCGGGTGGGCGGCCTGGTTCGCAGCGTGGACGCAGGAGAAAAGAAAACGGACGCTTCCGGCATGACCGCCCAGGAGCAGCTTAGTGCCATTCTGCCCCAGGTGCAGGCCCAGGTGGCCCGGCAGTACCTGCTTCTCAATGCCGATTACCTGCCCGCCCTGAAGCAGGCCGGCATTCATCTGCTTGCCCCCCGGGACCTCAATAATGAGCAGACGGCCTGGCTGTCCAATTATTTTGACACCCAGGTGCAGCCCTTGCTTACCCCCCGGGCCATTGACGACAAGCGTCCCTTCCCCCTGCTTGCCGCCAAGTGCCTGCATATCGCCCTGCTTCTGCCCCCCACCACCCGGGCAGGCGCACCCCGCATGGCGCTCATCCCCCTGCCCACCCGGCTCCCCCGGGTTACCATGCTGCCCACCGGCATCGGAAGGGCCAGGGGCGTGCTACTGGAAGATGTGGTGAGCCTGTTCGCCTCCCGGCTGTTTGGCGGGGCTGCGCCCATTGCCGTCATGCCCTTCCGCCTCACCCGGAATACCGACTTCGTCTATGACGACAGCGATGTGGATACCCTCATTGTGGAAATGCGTAAGAACCTGAAAAAGCGCAAGTGGGGAAAAGTCGTGCGGCTGGAAGTGCAAAAGGGCTGCGACAACCGGCTTTTCACCCGCATTAAAAAATACCTGGACGTGCAGAATGAATTTGTGTTCCAGGTGAACGGGCCTCTGAACCTGGATTTTTTCATGAAGCAGCTGTCTTCCCTGGAAGGCTGCGACGAACTGCGCTTCAACCGCTACACTCCCTTTGTGAACGAAAGGCTGACGGAGGACAGGCCCGTTTTCGACGCCATCCGGGAAGGGGATATCCTCTTCAACCACCCCTTTGACAGCTTTGACCCCATTGTGCGGATGATTGACGAAGCGGCGGATGACCCGGACGTCATGGCCATCAAGCAGACATTGTACCGTGTCAGCGGCAAAAGCCCCATCGTGGCCGCCCTGTCCCGGGCTGCCCAGCAGGGCAAGCAGGTGACGGTGCTCATTGAAGTGCGTGCCCGCTTTGACGAAGAAAACAACATCAACTGGTGCCTTGCCCTGGAAAAGGCAGGCTGCCATGTGTTCTACGGCGTGCCCAACCTGAAATGCCATTCCAAGATCACCCTCATCGTGCGCAAGGAAGAAAACACCCTGCGCCGCTATGTGCATCTGGCCACCGGCAACTATAACGATTCCACCGCCAAGCTCTATACCGACTTTGGCCTCCTCACCTGCGACGAAGCCATCGGCCGGGATGCCGGTGCCTTCTTCAATTCCATCACCGGCTTTGAAGAAATGCCCATGGAGCAATTGGTGGTGTCCCCCACCATGCTGCGCAAAAAGCTGGGCCAGCTGATCCGCCGGGAAAAGGAAAACGCACTGGAAGGAAAGCCCGCCCGGATCATTGCAAAAATGAACTCTCTGGTGGACCCCAAGATCATCGATAAGCTTTACAAGGCCGCCGACGCCGGGGTGCGGATTGACCTGATCGTCCGGGGCATTTGCTGCGCCAGGGTAAAGGGCCACGAAAACCTGCACATCCGCTCCATCGTGGGCCGCTTCCTGGAACATTCCCGGGCCTTTGTGTTCTATAATAACGGCGAGCCCGAAGTGTTCCTTTCCTCTGCCGACTGGATGCCCCGGAACCTGGACAAGCGGGTGGAAATTATGTTCCCCGTAAATGACAAAGCCCTTCGTGACCGGGTGATCGGCTCCCTGGCCGATGAACTCTCCGACAACCGCAAAGCCTGGGAAATGAAAAAGAGCGGCGACTACAGAAGGGTGAAGCGTACCCTGCCCGCCCTCAACAGCCAGGAAGAGCGCATCCTTTCCCATGCCCGACTTGATGAGGATTTTTTCCATGCAGCAGACGCTGAAGAAGAATGATGCAAAATGGCTGCGGCGGCTGAAAAAGGCAGATTATTATCCCCTGCTTTTGTGCCTGGGGGTGCTGGGCACCCTATGGTGCATCCATGTGATGCTGGGCAAGCCCTATGCCGCTTCCTCCGTCTATAACACCTACACCCTCCAGGCCATGGCCTGGCGAAGCGGCAGTCTGCACCTGCCTCAGGATTACCCCTGGCTGGAGCTGGCCATCTATGAAGGCAATTACTACGTTTCCTTCCCGCCGCTTCCCTCTGTGGTGCTGCTGCCCCTGACGTTTCTTTTTGGCAGCAGCACGCCGGATAACCTGCTGGTGAAGCTGTACGCCCTGATGGCGGTGCTGGGCATTTATTTCGCCCTGAAAAACGCAGGCAATTCCCGCCCTTCCTCCGCCATGCTTGCGTATCTGTTCGCCCTTTCCTCCTCCGCCCTGCCCATGATGGTGGAAGGGGCGGTGTGGTACCAGCCCCAGATGCTGGCACTGGGGCTGATGAGCCTGTCGGTTATGCTGATGCTGAAAAGAAAGCCCACCCCGGCCCTTTTCCTGTACGCCCTGTCCGTATGCTGCCGGCCCTTTGACGCCGTGTACGGCCCCATGCTGTACCTTGTGTACCTGTGGCAGAGAAGGCAGGCATTGTACGGCTTCAAAGACACCATAAAGCGGCTCATCCCGGGAACCATCCTGGGGCTGATGGTGGCCGCCGGGATTGCGGTGTTCAACTACGTTCGTTTTCACAATCCCCTGGAGTTCGGCCACAATTACCTGCCGGAATTTTCCTTCCAGGGCGGCGTGCAGTTCAGCCTGAGCCATGTGGCGAACAATGCAAAAACCTTTCTCTTTGGCAGTCCCTTGTCCTGGGACGGCCAGGTGTACACCTTCAACCAGTTCGGCTACAGCCTGTTCCTTGCCTGCCCTGTGATCACGCTGATGCTGATCCAGTGCGCTTTGGATCTTTTCCGCCGGCGCTTCACCTGGGTGAAGGGGGCCGTGGTTATCTCCATGGCAGTGCACATTTTCCTTCTGCTGCTTCACCGCACCTTCGGCGGCTATCAGCTGGGTGCCCGGTATGTGGCGGACTGTATCCCCTACGCCGTGTGCTGCTTCAGCCTGTCAAAGCCCTGCGGAAAGCGGAACGCCGTCCACACGCTGGTACTGCTTCTTGTATTTGTGTTCACCCTTGTGGGCGTCAGCTTCATTCACCTGTAAGGAGCATTTTTCCCATGAAATACACCTATCAGCATACCAAGTATGCCTGCTACACCGGCTATATCACCCAGGCCATCATCAATAATCTCTCCCCCCTTCTGTTCGTCATTTTTCAGGACGCTTTCGGCCTGACCCTGCCTCAGATCACCCTGCTAATCACGCTGAACTTTGCCGTGCAGATGACGGTGGATCTGCTCTGCGTCCGGTTCATTGAAAAAGCGGGCTATCGCAAAAGCATCGTGTTGGCCCATTTCTGCGCCGCAGCGGGGCTTGTGGGCATTTGCCTTTTCCCCCTGGTGATGCCGGCCTTTATGGGGCTGATTATCGCCGCTGTTATTTCTGCCGTCGGCGGAGGGCTGCTGGAAGTATTGGTCAGCCCCATCATTGAAGCCATTCCCGGCGACAAAAAAGAAAGCGAAATGAGCCTGCTTCATTCCTTCTATTGCTGGGGCGTGCTGGCGGTGGTGCTGCTTTCCACCGGCTTTTTCGTGCTCTTTGGCAAACAGAACTGGCGGGCGCTTCCCCTTTTGTGGGCCATTGTGCCGCTGCTGAACGCCTTCTTCTTCCAGAAGGTACCCGTGCGTCAATTGGTGGAGGACGGCCAGGAAATGCCCCTTCTGAAGCTTTTGAAAACCCCGGTGTTCTGGCTGTTTTGCGTGATGATGACCGCCGCCGGTGCGTCTGAGCTGGCCATGAGCCAGTGGGCCTCCCTCTTTGCGGAGGAGGGCCTTGGGGTTTCCAAAACGGTGGGGGATCTGATGGGCCCCTGCTGCTTTGCCATCCTGATGGGCACAAGCCGCATCTTGTTCAGCCGGGCAAAAAAAATGACCACCCAGCGGGCGCTTTTGCTTTCCAGCCTTTTGTGCATCTGTTGCTATCTGGTTACCGTCTTTGCCCCCTCCCCCTTCATTTCCCTGATCGGCTGCGCCGTGTGCGGCTTTTCTGTGGGTGTGATGTGGCCCGGGGTGTTTTCCCTTTCCTCTGCCAGGCTGCCCACCGGCGGCACCAAGCTGTTTGCATTCCTGGCCATGTTCGGGGATATTGGCTGCTGCCTGGGCCCCAGCGTTGTGGGGCTGGTGAGCGACGGCGTGCTGGCACAGGGCGCTTCCTTCCTTTTCCCCGGTGCTGCAGGGGAGGCCCTTTCCCAGGCCGCCCTGAAAACCGGCTTTTCCGTGGCCAGCCTCTTTCCCCTGCTTCTGATGGCCGGGGTGATGCTGCTCACAGCTGCTGCCATGAAAGGCCGGGAAAAGAACATGAAGGAAATGTAAAACATCCTCCCTTCCCTTGTCAGCCCTTGCAAATTTTGCTATAATATTTTAAAGCCATTTATACGGAGGAAAATGTAATGTTGAAAAAATGTTTGGTACTGCTTTTTGCGCTGATGCTGGTATGCTCCTGCGCCATGGCGGAGGGGATCCACGGCTATGACAAAAAACAGGGCGGCTACAGCTATGTGCAGTTTGGTACCTTCCCGTCAGATGCCGCCGGAAACGAAGCCCCCATTTTGTGGCGGGTGCTTTCCGTGGAAAATGACGAGGCCTTTTTGCTTGCCGAATATATTATCGACGTGCATTATGTGCACCTGGATACCAAGGCCTATTATGATATGAAATGGGAAGAAAGCGACCTGTACGCTTACCTCCAGACCGATTTTATGAACCGCGCTTTCACAGATGCCGAGCAGCAGGTGCTTTTGCAGCGCACGGAGGACGGCGCTCTGGTCACCCTGCCCCAGATTGACGATATCCGGAACAAAACGTATGGCTTTGCCGACAATAAATCCCGTGAATGCAAGGGCACCGATTATGCCAAGTCCATCGGCCTGTACCTCTACGGCGACAAGAACAGCCCCTGGGTGAGCCGCAATAAGTCCAAGGACCGGCCCATGCAGCAGCGCCGCGTGATGGACGAAGGGAAGCTGGGCACTGTGCCCTGCGGCAATGTGGACCTGGGCATCCGCCCCTGCGTGTATGTGGATCTTTCCCAGCTGGTCATCGTTTCCGGTGACGGCACCAAGGATCATCCCTTCCTGCTGCTTTCCGCCGCTGCCCCCCGGGCCACTGCCACCCCTGAACCCACCGCCGCGCCCGAAGTGAAGGCCCCTGAAGCTCAGCCGGAAGGCGAAACCAAAGTTGTGATCACGCCTCAGCAGACGGTGGCCCCCGCTTCCGCCACCACCTCCCTTTCCTCCTCTTCCGGCGATCTTTCCTCCCTCATCGATCAGTACATGAAAAACAAGGGCGGCGCCACCGTAGCCCCCGTTACCGTCACCACCATCGATACGCCTGAGGCTTCCTCCGTCACCTTCACCGATGAAGACGGCACCGTGATCACCTATGTGGCCCCCGAAAAGGCAGACGCCCCCCAGGAAAATACCCCTGTGCAGATTACGGAACCGGAAGATACGCAAGAAGCAGCGCCTGTTCAGCCGGAAACCGACAAGACCGAAGAAACGCCCGCCGCTTCCGGTGACGGCTTCACCGCCGGCAGTGACCCTGCCTATATCCATCCCTCCTTCACCGGCCTGAACGAAAAGGGGTTCCTGCCCGAAGGCGAAGCGGAGTTCGTCCTCACCGATGAAGAAAACGGCCTGTGGCTCTACGCTTCCCAGACCCTGCGCATCCAGATCGAACGCAAGACGGGCACCAACAGCAAAAAGCAGCCCCTTCGCTGGTACGAAGCCCGCATTTTCACCAGCGACGAAAGCGAAATGTTTGACCTGTACCCCTGGGACGAAGAAAACTATACCAATCACTATAAGCTGACCCTGGCAGACGAAATTGCCCTGAAGCACAAGCTGGTTTTCGCCATCAACTCCGACTACTTCATCTACCGGGAAGCCCGTCAACACGATAAGGACGTCAATTATGTCTATCCCAAGGGCCTGATCATCCGGGACAAGGAAGTGTTTTACGATTTGCCCCGCAAAAGCACTTCCACCGTCTATCCTCCCCTGGACGTGCTGGCCTTCTACCCCGACGGCGATATGAAGGTGTTCCTCAACGGCTCCATAACCGCCGATGAAATGCTGAAAACCGGCGCCACGGACACCCTGTCCTTCGGCCCCATCCTGGTGGAAAACGGTGAAGTATCCACCCGCTCCACGGAATTCGGCTCCACCCCCAACCCCCGCACCGCCATCGGCATGGTGGAAAAGGGCCATTATGTGTGCCTGATGGTGGAAAGCCGCATCAGCGAAAGCAAGGGCGAAAGCTGCGTGTGGATGGGCAAGATGATGGAACAGCTTGGCTGCGAAGTGGCCCTGAACCTGGACGGCGGCGCCACCTCCACCATGATCTTCATGGGCAAGCAAATCAACAAGAGCGGTAACTACGGCGATATCACAAACCGCAAGCAGAATGAGCTCATCGGCATCGGCATTTCCGAAAACGTGGGCAAATAAACAAGAAATTCCTTCTTATTCAGCGGCGTCACCGGCATCCGGCGGCGCCGCCTGTTTTGAGCATGAATAAAGACATTTCGGTCCATCATAATGACAATATGGCGGCAAAAAAGCATCTTGCCGCCGCAAGGGTGTACAAACACCGGTAAAATCTGCTATAATCATCCCCATCACATCGATTTGGAGGGAAAGCCATTGACACCCCACAGCACTTCGGCCAACGAACTGATCCGAAACCTGAACACCGATGAAACCCGGGGCCTCACCGCCCGGGAAGCATCCGCCCGCCTGGAAAAGTACGGCCCCAACCGGCTGCAGGAAAAGAAGAAGAAAACCATGCTGCAGCGCTTCCTGGACCAGTTTAAGGACGTGATGATCCTCATCCTCATCGCCGCCGCCATTATTTCCTTTACGGTGGTGATTGTGGAAAAAAATTGGGGCGAGCTGTTTGAGCCGGCCCTGATTCTGCTGATCGTCATCCTCAATGCCGTCATGGGCGTCATGCAGGAAAGCAAGGCGGAAAAAGCACTGGACGCCCTGAAAAATATGTCCGCCCCCCACGCCCGGGTGATCCGGGACGGCAAGGAAAGCATCATTGACGCAAGCCAGCTGGTGCCCGGCGATATCATCCGCCTGGAGGCCGGTGATTTTGTGCCTGCAGATGCCCGGCTTTTGCAGTCCAGCAGCCTCAAAAGCGAAGAAAGCGCCCTGACCGGCGAATCCGTGCCCTCCGAAAAGGATGCGGATGCGCAGGTTCAGGAAAACGCTCCCATCGGCGACCGCACCAACATGATCTTCTCCGGCTGCTCCATCACCTACGGCACCGCCTCCGCCGTTGTCTGCGCCACCGGTATGGATACCGAAATGGGCATGATTGCAAACCTGCTGGAAGGCGAAACAGAAACCCAGACCCCCCTGCAGCAGAAGCTCAGCCAGCTGGGCAAATACCTGGGCTTTGTGGCCTTGCTTGCCTGCGCCATCATTTTTGTGGTGGGCCTGTCCAGCGGTATTCCGGTGCTGGAAATTTTCATGACCGCCGTATCCCTGGCCGTTTCTGCCATTCCTGAAGGCCTGCCCGCCATCGTCACCATCGTTTTGTCCATCGGCGTACAGCGGATGGTAAAGAAGAACGCCCTCATCCGCCGCCTGCCCGCCGTGGAAACACTGGGCAGCGCCTCCGTCATCTGTTCCGACAAAACCGGCACCCTCACCCAGAACCGCATGACCCTCACCAAGGCCTGGGTGGACGGCATGGAAGATACCGAACAGATCAGCGGCGAAAACAGCGAGCAGGTGAAGCAGCTTCTTTTGTACGCTGCCCTTTGCTGCGACGCTTCTGTTGTAATTAGCGGCGACGACGTGCAGCACATCGGCGATCCCACCGAAACCGCCATCGTTTTCGCCGCCCATGTGAACGGCATGGAAAAGGAAAATATCAACGCTTCCTGGCCCCGGGTTCATTCCCTGCCCTTTGACTCTGACCGAAAGCTGATGACCACCATCCATCAGATGAACGGCAAGTTCATCGCCATCACCAAGGGTGCCTTTGACATGATGGCCGCCCGGTGCATTCAGGGGGATGTGGAAAAGGCCCGGCAAATCACCGATCAGATGAGCGAAAACGCCCTGCGGGTGCTGGCAGTGGGCTATCGTGAAATGGACGCCCTGCCGGAAAACCTTACCCCTGAGGCCGTCGAAAAGGATATTCGCTTCCTGGGCCTGGTTGGCATGATTGACCCGCCCCGCCCTGAAGCCAAGGCAGCTGTTGCCGTGTGCCGCAAGGCCGGCATCAAGCCCGTCATGATCACCGGCGACCATGTGGTAACCGCCTCCGCCATTGCAAGGGAGCTGGGCATCCTGCAGGAAGGCGACCGGGCCATCACCGGCCGGGAACTGGACCGGATGACCGATAAGGAGCTGGACGCCCAGGTGGAGGGCATCTCCGTCTACGCCCGTGTGTCTCCCGAAAACAAAATCCGCATCGTCAAGTCCTGGCAGCGCAAGGGCCAGGTGGTTTCCATGACCGGTGACGGCGTGAACGATGCCCCCGCCCTGAAGGCCGCCGATATCGGCTGCGCCATGGGCATCACCGGCACGGACGTGGCCAAGGGCGCTGCGGACATGACCCTCACCGACGATAATTTCGCCACCATCGTGGACGCCGTCCGGGAAGGCCGCGGCATTTATGCCAACATTAAAAAGGTGGTAGGCTTCCTGCTGGGCACCAATATCGGCGAAGTGATCACGGTATTTGTGGCCATGCTGCTGTGGCACACCTCTCCCCTGCTTTCCATGCAGCTTCTGTGGATCAACCTGGTGACGGATTCCCTCCCTGCCATTGCCCTTGGCATGGAAGCGGTGGAAAAGGACGTGATGGAAAAGAAGCCCAAGCCCAAGAACGAAGGCATTTTCGCCAATGGCCTTGGCATCCGCATTGTGCTGCAGGGCGTGATGTTTGCGCTCCTGACCCTGATTGCCTATAAAATCGGCGAAAACGCCCTGGGCGTGGACGGCGGGCGCACCATGGCCTTCCTGGTGCTTTCCCTCACCCAGGTGGTGCAGGCATACAATATGCGCTCCGATCGGTCCCTGTTCAAAATCGGCTTCTTTGGCAATAAGAAGCTGAACCTGGCAGTACTTTCCTCCATTTTGCTTGTGTGCCTGGTGCTGTTTACGCCCCTGCGCACTGCCTTCTCCCTGGTGCTGCTGCCCGGCCATCTTTACCTCATTGCCCTGGGGCTGATCCTGGTTCCCCTGGTGGTGATGGAGCTGGCCAAGGCCATCGGCCTCATCCGCCCGGAAAAATAAACGGATAATAAAAAGCCGCTGCAAATTACCTGCAGCGGTTCTTTTTTCTGTTCAGGAATGGGTGATGGTGACGGTGTTCATATCCCCCAGGTCCGGGTTACGCTTGAGATAATCCTGGATGGCCTGCCTGGCCAGGGCGTCGCAGCGGATGTTTTCCGGATGATCAGCATGGCCCTTCACCTTGTGGAAATATACCTGATGGCCCTTTTTGCGGATGGTCAGCAGAAGCAAGCGCCACAAATCCTGGTTTTCCACAGGCTTACCTTCGCTGTTTTTCCAGCCCCTTGTCTGCCAGTTGTCAATCCAGTGCTCGTTGAAGGCGTTCACCAGATAGGCGGAATCGCTGTACACGTGCACGGCGCACTGCATTTTCAGCTTGCCCAGAGCGCTGATGACCGCAAATACCTCCATGCGGTTGTTGGTGGTCTGGGGCATGCTGCCGCTCAGCTCCATTTCGTGCTGGCCGTAGCGCAAAATGGCCGCCCAGCCGCCGGGGCCGGGATTGCCGGAGCAGGCACCGTCCGTAAAAATTTCTACCGTTTTCAGCTTCTCGCTCATCTTCCATTGCCTCCACGTCACATTCCCGAATAATATACCACATCCTGTGGCTTTTTGCAATCCGCTCCCCCACATAAGGGCGCATCTTTTCCGCCTTTTCCTCATATATTTTTCCATCGAAAAGGAGGTGCTGCCCATGATCAAGGAAACAAGAAACGAAGCTAACCCCCTGCCTTATGAGGAAATTCCCCTGCCGGCGCGAAGAAGCGGCGCGGTGAAGCTGAACCGGAACGTGGCGTTTTTGATGCTTTTGATGGTGTGCCTGGCCTCCATCCATAACCAGAGCCTGCCCTCGGGGCAAACGGTGCTCACCGCCGTGCAGCAAACCGTGGACAGCGATTGGGACGAAACCCTGGGCCAGATCACCTTTGTGGATCAATTGATCCCGGACACCCTGTCCGTCTTCTTCGCCCAGCCCGCAAGCCAGCGCCTGTCCCTGCCCTGCGCGGGTTCCATTGCCCACAGCTGGAGCCAGGATGCGCCCTACGTTTCCTATGTGCCCCAGAATAAAGCCGCCCTTGCCATGGCAGACGGCGAAGTGATGAATATTTCCCACGGTGCGGATGACCTGCTCACCCTGCGCATCCGCCACGACAGCGGCCTGGAAAGCGTGTACTATCACCTGGAAGAGGTATTCTGCCGGGAGGGGGATATTGTAAAATGCGGCGATACCATCGCCACCATCTGTCCGGGGGAAAACCTGGTGGTGGACGTTCGGCAGGACGGCCTGTCCATTGACCCGGCAGGCTTTATTTCCGGCGCCACATGATCATCCCCTTCCGCAAAACCAGCCTGCACATCCATCCCCTGTTCCCGTCCTTACTGCTGTTTTGCCTGTTCACAGGGCGCTTCACGGTGCTGATCAGCGTATTGGCCCTCCTCTGGCACGAAGCCGGGCATCTGCTGCTTCTCATTCTGTTTGGCAAAATGCCCCGGCAAATTTCCCTCACCCCCTTTGGCGGCATGATGGAAATGCCAAAGGAGAATGTACCCTCGGCGCAGTTGTTCTTCATTGCCCTGGCCGGGCCCCTTTTCAGCGCCCTGGGCTGCCTTTTCTGCCTGCTGGGATACAGGGATGCCTTCCTGCCGGAAAGCTTCTGCCTGCCCTTTTTCCGGGCCAATCTGCTGCTGATGCTGTTCAACCTGCTGCCGGCGCTGCCTCTGGACGGAGGGCGGATGCTGCAGGCGTTGCTGTCCGCCTTTCTGCCAAGGCATGCCGTGGAAAAGGCGCTGCTGTCCGTTGCCAATATGGCTGCGCTTTTTCTGATCTTCCTGTCCCTGAAAAGCGCCTGGCAGGGGCAATACCAGTTCGCCCCCGCCTACGCCGGGGCATACCTGATGTATGCCGCCGGGATGGAGGGCAGAAAATCCCCTCTGCGGTACTATTCCTCCCTGGTTGGCCGGCGAAGCGGAAAGCAGCTTTCCTACCCCGTGCAGCAATTGGCGGTGCCGGAAGATACACCGCTTTATTCCCTGCCGGGCCGGATGAAGGAAAACTGCTACCACCTGCTCCACGTGATCGGCCCGGACGGCATGCAGCTGCTTGGCACCCTCACCGACCAGGACATCTGCACCCACCTGATGGAAAACGCCTCCCTCACCGCCTCCCAGGCCCTGCAGCGGGCAAAAAAACAGCGTTCCCCATAAGAGAACGCTGTTTTATCTTACCATTTTTTCGGAACACAAGGGCAGTGCATCAACACTTTTGCTGCCCTCAGCTCCACATAGCAGCCGCACAGGCCGCAGGTGCCGCTGTTTAAATGATCGCAATTCTGGCAAACGGCAAGCCGCCTTTGCTGCTTCTCCGCGGATGCCCTTTCTTCCTCCGGCATCAGGGAAATCCTTTCCCGGATGGCCTTTTCCAGTTCCTGCAGATCCGGCACCTGGGAAAGCAAGCAGCGCCTGCAGATCTTTTTTTCCGTTACGCCTTGCGGCATACCGTCATCTCCACCACGGAGCAGGCAGGCAGCTGCAACTTGATTTCGCCGTTTGCCAGCACTTCATAGCCCTTGAATACCTGCACTTCCACGGCCGTTTTGCCAAAGTCGTTATAATCGCCCATGGCGCCGGTGAGGATGCGGCCGGAAATGCCTTCAATTTCCACATCCCGGATGACAAGCGTGGTTTCAGCAGCCTGGTCGCAGCTGACGTTGGCCACGGTCAGGGTGATTCTCCCGTCCTTTTCGGAGGCGGAAGCGGTCAGCTGGGGCATCACGAAGCCCTCCACGCCCACGTTTTCACACACCACATACGCATCCACTTCCCTGGCGTTCTGATGGGCCTTGTACAGATCAAACACATGGTAGGTGGGGGTCAATACCATCTGATCCCCTTCCGTCAGGATCACAGCCTGCAGCACGTTCACCGTCTGGGCAATATTGGCCATCACCACCCGGTCACAGTGCTTGTTGAAAATGTTCAGGTTGATGGCGGCCACCATGGCATCACGCATGGTATTCTGCTGGTAGAGGAAGCCGGGATTGGTGCCGGGCTCCACGTCGAACCAGTTGCCCCATTCGTCCACAATCAGGCCCACCCGCTTCTGGGGATCATACCGGTCCATGATCTGGCCGTGGCGGGTGACCAACTCTTCCATCTTGGTGGAGTGCACCAGGGTGCGGTAGTATTCTTCGGTGTTGAAACCGGTTGCAGCACGCTTGTCTTCCCACTTGTCGCCGCACACGGTGTAATGATGCAGGGACAGGCCGTCCATATAGCCGCCGGCCCGCTTCATCAGCACTTCCGTCCAGTTGTAGTCATCGCCGTTGGGGCCGCAGGCAATGCGGAAGAGGCGGTTCTTTCCGTAGTTGCGGCAATAGGTCTGGTAACGGCGGTATTCATCGGCATAGTATTCCGGGCGCATATTGCCGCCGCAGCCCCAGCTTTCGTTGCCCACGCCCCAGTATTTCACGTTGAAAGCGTCCTTACGGCCATTCTTCCAGCGCTGCTGCACCACGGAGGAATCCCCTTCGCTGTTGAGATATTCCACCCATTCCGCCATCTCACGGACGGTGCCGCTGCCCACATTGGCATTGATGTAGGGCTCGCAGCCGATCTGCTCGCACAGTTCCATAAACTCATGGGTGCCGAAGGAATTATCCTCCACCACGCCGCCCCAGTTGGTGTTCACCATGCGCTTGCGTTCTTCCTTGGGGCCGATGCCGTCCTGCCAGTGGTATTCATCAGCAAAGCAGCCGCCGGGCCAGCGCAGCAGCGGCACCTGAATTTTCTTCAGCGCCTCCACCACGTCGGTGCGCATACCCTTCTTATTGGGAATTTCGCTGTTCTCCCCCACATACAAGCCCTGATAGATGCAGCGGCCCAGATGCTCGGAAAAATGGCCGTAAATGTTTTTGTTGATGATTCCCTTGCTGCGGCTCACGTCCAGAGAAATCTTGTTCATGTTGCTTCTCCTTTATTCTGCGGCAGGGATATTTTCATACCCCGCATATTTCATAATGGCCAGCACAATATCCCCGGTGGGCCAGGTCATGTTCTTTCTGTCCAGAATGCCGAACAATTCTCCGTTGCCCTTGAAGCCGTTGTTATCCCACCAGCAGCACACCATGCCGCGAGCAGAGCAGGCAGCGGTGTAATAGGCCGCAAAGTTCACCCTGTCCTGCAGGTTGCCGCCCTTGTCCCGGGCGCCGAATTCGCCCACCACAACGGGAATACCGGCCTGGATGTAGCGCTTGTACAAACGGTTGAGGAAAGTGGGGATATCCACATAATCACTGTAAAGGGTATGGTCGAAGGTGGTTCTGCCGCCGGCGGCCAGGGCAAAATTGTAGGGCGTATAGGCATGGACGGAAATGATGATCTTGTTGTCCGCCTCATCCTCTGGTATTTTGAACCATTCCCCCATCACGTTATCGGGGCTGGCGGCATAGCCGGGCACCATCAGGTAGCGGGTGGCATTGTTGCCGCCGCAAGCGCGCACCGTATCCACAAACACCTGGTTCAGCCGGTTGATGCAGTCCCCCGCTTCAATGCAATCGGGCATGATTTTGTTGTACGTCCATTCGTACTGGGTGCCCACCAGCCGGGGCTCGTTCATGGATTCGAAGATCAGATGCTCGTCATAATCCCTAAACCTTTCCGCCAGGGTGCTCCACAGGGTTTTCATGAACTTTTCGGAATTTGCATATTCCGCTTCGGTGGGATAGCAGTAGCCCTTTACCATATCGTGGTGGCTGTTGAGGATTACATACATATCCAGCTCCATGGCCCAGTCCACCACTTCCTGCACCCGGTCAAGCCAGGGCTTGCTGACGGCGAAGGTTTCTTTGTCCATATGGTCATGCCAGGACACGGGGATGCGGATGGTGTTGAACCCGGCGTCATGCACCGCTTCAATCATTTCTTTGGTGGTATACACGCCGCACCAGCCCTTTTCAATGGCCAGCTCGTTCTGGTTGTAGCCCGTCCAGAAGGTGGCGTCGAAAGTGTTGCCCAGGTTCCAGCCGATTTTCATCTGCTGCACAAAGCGCATAGCTTCATTATCCGGCACTTTCATCTGAAATACATTGCTGATTTCAGGAATCTGTGCCTTGCCCGTCACCATTTCGGCGGCGCAGGCGGAAGAGAGCATCATCCACAGGACCAGGAAAAGGGACAGGCCCTTTTTCATTGCATTTTTCATCATACGTCCTCCTCGGGTCAGGCTTTCTTTTGCATCAGTATATCACATTCATCCGGAAAAGAAAGGACATTTTGTCACTTTATCCTGCACTATTTTTCGTTTTTTTGCCAAAGACCGTTTATTTGGCAAAATGAGCCGACATGGCCCGCACGCTGGCCTCCCCTTCGCTTTGCGTCACTTCCAGTTCAACGCGGGTCATGGCCAGGGCGGGAATCACCGCAATATGCTTGTGCCCAATGTACTTTCCTTCATACAATAATACCCTGGTATCCTTGCTGACCCGCAGCCTGCCGTACAGCCGAAAGCCCAGAATGTGCTGCCCCTTGGTTATATCCTCCTCGATCACAATACGGTTTGCCACCGGCACGCCTTTTGAATAACCCCAGCCGGCGTGATACGTCGGATGCTCAATCACATACAGGCCCTTTTCTTCCTTCACATCCCCATAGGGCAGCTTTTGCCCATAGGTATTGCGCAGCTTTTCCCCGAAGGCCCGCATGACGTTCACGTCGCTTTCGTGCAAAAGCCCCCGGCTGTTTGGCCCGGCATTGATGAGCAGGTTGCAGGAGCGGCCCACGCTCATTTCATAATTTCCCATCAGTTCGTCCGCATCCGTCAGGTCGTCTTCGTTGTCCTTGCAGTCAAACCAGCTGGAAAACCTTAGCCGCATATCACATTCCGCCGGCATGAAGCATTTTTCCGTTTGCCTTCCTTCATCGTTCACCGAAAAGGCAATCCTGTCCGCCACGCAGCTGTTGTCCAGCCCGGTCACGCCCTCTTCATTGCCAATCCAGCGGATATCCGCCCCGTCCTTCAATACGTCCCCGAAAATCAATATGCCCGGCTGGAGGCGGCGGATTTCCTGGGTAATGCGTTCGTGGTCGTAATTCTTCCCTTCCGAGCCGCACCCGTCCAGCCACAGGTAATCGATTTTTCCATAACCGCCAAGCAGTTCCGACAACTGGTCGATGAAATAGTTTTCATATGCTTCGTCCGTCATCTCCGCCTGTTCTTTTCCCCATTGCGCCGGCGAATAATACAGCCCCACTTTCATCTCCGCCTGCCTGCATGCATCCACAAAAAGCCGCACCACGTCCCGGCCAAAAGGGGTGTTTTTCACGGAATAATGGGTATACTCGCTGGGCCAGAGGGCAAAGCCGTCGTGGTGCTTGCAGGTCATGATGGCATAGCGTGCGCCCATGGCCTTTGCCGCTTCCATCCACTGGCGGCAATCCAGTTCTTTGGGGTCAAACTTTTCCGCAGGCATGGGCTTTCCGTCCCAGTCCTCATGGCCGGGAAAAAAGCTGCGGATGCCGAAGTGGAAAAACGCACCCACCTCCCAGTCCAGAAAATCCAATAACGCTTTGGTCGGCTTCAGCATGATAAGGGCCCCTTTCAGGCTTATTTCTTCTGCCTTTATTATATCGGATTCTCCTCTGCCCGTCCAGCTGGTTTCTTTCGTTCTTTTCATGTTCTTCGCTTTCATTTCCGAAAAAAACTGCTATAATATTGCTGTTTGCATTGTAAAGGAGGGTTTCTCTTTGGATATAAAGCAGGAAGCGCTGAAAAAGCATTATGAATGGCAGGGAAAAATCGAAGTCATCTCCCGCACCCCGGTGAAAAACGCCCAGGACCTTTCCCTGGCCTACACCCCCGGCGTGGCGGAGCCCTGTCTGGCCATCCAGAAGGATTACGATCTTTCCTGGCAGCTGACCCGCCGCAAAAACATGGTGGCCGTCATTACCGACGGCACTGCCGTTCTTGGCCTTGGGGATATCGGCCCGGAGGCCGGCATGCCGGTGATGGAGGGCAAATGCGTGCTGTTCAAGGAGTTTGCCGGGGTGGACGCCTTCCCCATCTGCATCCGCTCCAAGGATGTGGACGAAATCGTGCGCACCGTTTACCTCATTTCCGGCAGTTTCGGCGGCATCAATCTGGAAGATATCGCCGCCCCCCGCTGCTTTGAAATTGAAAAGAAGCTGAAGGAAATCTGCGATATTCCCGTCTTCCACGACGACCAGCACGGCACCGCCATCGTGGTGGCCGCGGCGCTTCTCAACGCCCTGAAGGTGGTCGGAAAGCAGCTGGACCAGGTGAAGGTGGTCATCAATGGCGCCGGCGCTGCCGGCATTTCCATCGCCCGGCACCTGATGAACCTGGGGGTGAAAAACATCATCATGGTGGATAGGTTCGGCATCCTGTGCGAAGGCATGGAAGGGCTGAACGACGCTCACCGGGAAATGAGCAGGCTCACCAACCGGGACCGCATCACCGGCACCCTTTCCGACGCCTTGCAGGGCGCGGACGTGTTCATTGGTGTTTCCGCCCCCCACATTGTTTCCCGGGAAATGATCGCCTCCATGGCGGAAAACCCCTGTGTGTTCCCCATGGCCAACCCCGTGCCGGAAATTGAACCGGAAGAAGCAAAGGCCGCAGGGGCCGCCATTGTGGGCACCGGCAGAAGCGACCATCCCAACCAGATCAATAATGTGCTGGCCTTCCCCGGCATTTTCCGGGGGGCATTGGACGTGCGCGCCAGTCAGATCAACGACGAAATGAAAATGGCCGCTTCCCGGGCCATTGCTTCCCTGGTGTCGGAGGAAGAACTTTCCGCCGACTATATCCTGCCCAAGGCTTTTGACCCCCGGGTGGGCAAGGCGGTGGCAGAAGCGGTGGCACAGGCCGCCATTTCTTCCGGCGTTGCCAAAGAAACCAAATAAAAAATACACTTTCGGGGCATACTGCTTCCTGAATAAGGAGGAATGCAGTATGTCCCGTTTTTTGCGTGTATGCGCTTTTGCCATGGCCCTGTGCCTGTTTGTTCCCGCCGCCCATGCCCAGCCCCTGGAAGAAACCTGCCCCCTCACCCTCACCGCCCCCAGCGCTCTTCTGATGGAAGCGAATACCGGCACGGTGATCTTTGAAAAGGAGGCGGATGCACAGCGCCCCGTGGCCTCCATCACCAAGCTGATGACGCTGCTGATTGCCTTTGAGCGTATGGAAAGCGGCGCTGCCGCCATGGACGATACCGTCACCGTTTCCAAAGCGGCCGCACAGCAAACAGGCAGCCAGGCCTTCCTGGACGCCGGGGCCGCCTACAAACTGGAAACCCTCATCAAGGCCGCCATCATTTCAAGCGCCAACGACGCCGCCGTGGCTATTGCCGAACACCTGGCCGGCACGGAAAGCCAGTTCGTCACCCTCATGAACGAAAAAGCTGCGCAGATGGGCCTGGAAAACACCCATTATGTCAACTGCACCGGTTTGCCTGCTGACGGGCAATACACCTGCGCCCGGGACGTGGCCCAGATTGCCCGGGCCCTTTGCGCTTATCCCGATTACTTCAAATTTTCTTCCACCTGGATGGATACCCTCACCCACCCTTCCGGCCGCATCACCGACCTGACCAACACCAACCGGCTGGTGCGGTTTTATGAAGGCTGCGACGGCTTCAAAACCGGCTCCACAAGTGAAGCCAAGTATTGCCTGTGCGCCACCGCCGAAAATAACGGTATGCGGCTCATTGCCATTGTACTGGGGGTGCCAAATAGCCAGACCCGCTTTGACGAAGCCCGCGCCATGCTGGACTTTGGCTTTTCCGCCTACACAAGGGAAGAAATCTGCCGCCCCGGCGATCTGATCGGCATTCAGCTACCGGTAACGCTTGGCAGCCGGGAGCAGGTGGATATTGCCCTTGGCAGCGGCCTTTCCATGCTGCTCAAAGCCGGTGACAAAGCCGGGCTTTCCTTCGAAGCCGCCCTTCCGGATTCTCTCACCGCCCCGGTGGAAAAGGGCCAGGAGGTGGGCCAGGTGCAGCTCCTGCTCCATGGCGCCGTCATTGCCACATTGCCCGCCGTGGCCGCAGAGGACGTGCCCCTGCCCGGCATGCTGGACGGCATTACAAGGCTTTTGGACAACTGGAAATAAGCAAAAAGGCTGCATTTTCGCAGCCTTTTCTTTATTCTCTTGTTTCCTGCCAGACCACGTTTCCTTCTCTGTCGATATACGCAGCCTTGCAATCCTTTTCCACCCAGGCCAGGCCGTTTTCAAAACCGTAGGTATCATCCCATTCAGGTTCCAGCACCCATTGGCCGTTTTCATCGATGAAGCCATACAGGCCGTTTTGCTTTGCCGGGTACAGGCCGTCTTCCCCATTCCACAAATGTACGCTTTCAAATATCGGCTCTGTCAAATACCGGGCTTGTCCGTCCTCAAACTTCATCAGCCCGCTCAGGTTGCTGTCATCAGCATACCAGGAATATTCCGTCAGGTTATCTTCCGTGATCACTTCCATGCACAGCATCCCCTGATCGGTGAAGCGGTCCGCCACGAACACCTCATTGCCCTGCCTGTCGATCACCACATACCGATACCGATCTTCTTCATCAATCAGCGCATAATCCCCATAGAACCAATACCCCGGCCATCCGCCGGCCATCACTTCATATTTTGCCGGCACAATCACATTGCCCTCCAGGTCCATATGACCGCACAGGTCGTTTTCCCAGAAGGGGACCACGCCGTTATGCGCTTCATGCACATAATCAAATTCCGCTTCGTGAAGCACCGTTCCGTCCACCCGGGCCAGGCCCATTTCCATATGCACACCGGCGGACACATTCTGCTCATTTTCCTCCGGCGATACGTTTTCCACCGGCACCACGCCGTCCTTCGCCCATCCCATGGGCATCAGCCCTTCCGGCAGCGGAATATCCTGCAAATTTTCGTCCAGCAGCCGGCAGGTGATCCCTTCCTCCCCGGATTCACTTCCCTCTGTCAGGAACAAATATCCTTCCTGTTCCCCCACCTCATAAGGCGTCCAGGGATGTTCCACCTCTATGGCAATTTCACCGTTTTCGCAGCGGACGAAGCCGTAATTATTCCCGATAACCACCTGCACAAAGTGTTCGTTGAGATAAACCTCATCATATACCGGCGGTTGAAAAAAGCCGTTCCGGGTATTATAAAATCCTTCCTGTATCTGCCCGTTTTCGTCCGGGCCGGTCAGATTGTATACACCGTTTTCTCCAAACAAATCAATATAAATGAGGGGCAGCACCGTATTCCCTTCCCGGTCGATCAGCCCACAGCGCACCTTCCTGTTTTCCTTCTTCCCCACCACCGCAAAGCCGTCTTCTCCAAACGGCTCTGCCAGGTCATACTGCGGCTCAATCACCGTTTCACCCTGCCGGTTCATGTAGCCCCACAGATCATTTTCCAGAATCGGGTACAGCGCATCCTCCCCGGCCAACGCAGCAGAAATCGTTGCCATATACACAAGAAATATCACCATCACTTTTCTGAACACTGTTCTTTGTCCCCTTCCTTTGGATTTCGTCTATATAAACGAATTTGCAATCTGCTTTGTTACATCCATTTTACCACATTTTTTCAATGTACAAAAGCCAGCAGGCGAAGCAGATTTAATCCTTTTGTCATTGCTTTTTCCGTGATGGATATGCTATACTATCTTGGTTATGTTTATTTCAGGAGGAAACTATGGCTGCATTTGTTGATCGCGCGCCCTTTATTGCCAAGGCCGGCAACGGCGGCAACGGCTGCGTGTCTTTTCACAGAGAAAAATTTGTGCAAAACGGCGGTCCTGACGGCGGCGACGGCGGCCGCGGCGGCGATCTGGTATTGCTGGCCGATGAAAATATGCACACCTTGCTTGACTTCCGCTTCCGCAGCAAGTACGAGGCCGAAGCCGGCGGCGACGGCTCTTCCGGCCGCTGCACCGGCAAGCGCGGCGCCGACCTGGTGGTGAAGGTGCCCGTTGGCACGGTGGTCCGGGAAAAGGAAAGCGGCGTGGTGGTGGCCGATATGTACGAAGCCGGCCGCCGGAAAGTGCTGCTGCGGGGCGGCAGAGGCGGCTGGGGCAATATGCACTTTGCCACCCCTACCCGGCAGGCTCCCAATTTTGCCAAGCCCGGCATCAAAACCGAACGGCATGAATTTGTGCTGGAACTCAAATCCATCGCCGACGTGGGTCTGGTGGGCTTCCCCAATGTGGGCAAGAGCACCATCCTTTCCGTGGTGACGGCTGCCAAGCCCAAGATCGGCAATTATCATTTCACCACCCTCACCCCCAACCTTGGTATCGCTTCCCGCCACGGGCAGGACTTCATCATGGCCGATATTCCCGGCCTTGTGGAAGGGGCCAGCGAAGGCGCCGGCCTGGGCCACGATTTTCTGCGCCATGTGGAGCGCACCCGTCTTCTGCTCCACGTCATCGACGCTTCCGGCATCGAAGGCCGGGACCCGGTGGAAGATTTTGAGCAGATCATGACGGAACTGAAAAAGTACGGCGAGCTGGCGGACAAGCCCCAGATCATTGCCGCCAACAAAATGGATATTCCGGACGGCGAAACGGGCCTGGAAATGCTGAAGGAACATATCGGCGACCGCTACCCCATCTTCCCCGTCAGCGCCGCCGCCCACAAGGGCTTTGACGCCCTGATGGACTGCATTGCCGACACCCTGGCCGAAATTCCCGTGCCGCCGCCCTTCACCGAAGAAGAAGTGACGCCGGAAATTCTGGAAGGTGCAGGCTACGAAATCGAACGGGAGGGCAACACCTTCATCGTCACCGGTCCCGCCGTCACCCAGCTGATCGACAGCGTCAATTTCGACGACGAAGAATCCCTGAACTGGTTCCACCGCACCATGCGAAAGGCCGGCATCATCGACGCTTTGCGCCGGGCCGGCGCCCAGGAAGGCAGCACCGTCTGCATGGACGAAATGGAATTCGATTTTGTGGACTAACCTGTATTTTACCCTATTTACAAAGGAGTTATCATCATGTCCGAACTGAGCAGCAAGCAGCGCTCTTTCCTGCGCTCCATGTGCAACACCCTGCCCACCATCCTCTACATCGGCAAGGAGGGCATCACCGAAAACACCCGCCAAGCTGCCTGGGATGCCCTGGAAGCCCGGGAACTGATCAAGTGCGCCGTACAAAAGGGCTGTCCCCTGACGGCCCGGGAAGCCTGCGAAGAATTGTGCGCACAGGTGTACGCCCAACCCGTACAGTGCATTGGCAACCGGTTTTCCATCTACCGCCCCTGCCGGGAAAAGGAACCTAAGATCCAACTGCCCTGAACCCCTTGATTTATCTATGTTTTTGCCTGCCGCCCCGAAACGGGGCGGTTTTTGTATACACAACATCTTGTGGTTGGATTAAATTTTTATTGTATTTTTTACATTATTTTGTGTTTTTGCTATTGACAAACAGAGGCATTGCCATTATCATAATTCCTGCACCGTAAATACATTATATTACGATATAGTACTATGGAGGGTATCACCATGATTATTTCCATCCGCAAGCGGGACGGCCGCATTCTGCCCTTTGACAGCGAAAAGATCACCACCGCCGTATTGAAGGCCTTTGAAGCCAGCGGCAGCGCCAAGGGCGAAGAAACCGCCCGTCAGATCTGCCAGCAGGTCATTACCGAAATTGAAAACAACGAAAACATTTCCTCCACCCCCACCGTGGAAGAAGTGCAGGATATTGTGGAACATGTGCTGATCGAAAAGGGCTTTGTGCGCACCGCCAAGGCCTACATCCTCTACCGTGCCGAGCGCAACCGCGTGCGTGAAATGAACACCCGCCTGATGAAGGTGTTTGAAGACATCACCTACAAGGATGCCATCGACAGCGACATCAAGCGCGAAAATGCCAACATCAACGGCGATACCGCCATGGGCAGCATGCTGAAGTTCGGCAGCGAAGGCGCCAAGCAGTTCTACGATATGTATGTGCTCAACCCCAAGCATGCCCAGGCCCATCGTGACGGCGATATCCATATCCATGACCTGGACTTTCTGACCCTCACCACCACCTGCTGCCAGATTCAGCTGAGCGACCTGTTCAAAGACGGCTTCTCCACCGGCCACGGTGTGCTGCGTGAGCCCAACGATATCGCCAGCTATTCCGCCCTGGCCTGCATTGCCATCCAGGCCAACCAGAACGACCAGCACGGCGGCCAGTCCATTGTGGACTTTGACTACGGCATGGCCCCCGGCGTGAAGAAGACCTTCATCAAGCGCTACAGCATGAACCTGGCCCGTGCCCTGGAACTGCTTTGCGGCGATGAAGAAGCGGCGGATCATGCCAAGGCCGTCATGGCCGCCCTGGCCCAAAAGGGCGCTTCCCCCGCCCTGAAGGAAACGGAAGAAGCCGCCTGCGCCATGCAGGAAGCCCTTGCCGAATATGTGAAGGATGCCGATCTGGCAAAGCGCATTGCCGCTTTCGCCCAGAAGCACGCCACCGAAGAAACCACCCGTGCCACCTACCAGGCCATGGAAGCCCTGGTACACAACCTGAACACCATGAACAGCCGCGCCGGCGCCCAGGTGCCCTTCTCCTCCATCAACTACGGCACCGATACCTCCGAAGAAGGCCGTCTGGTAATGCGGCAGATCCTGCTGGCCACCGAAGCGGGCCTTGGCCGGGGCGAAACCCCCATCTTCCCCATCCAGATTTTCCGCGTCAAGGAAGGCGTCAACTATAACCCCGGCGATCCCAACTACGATTTGTACCGCCTGTCCATCCGGGTGAGCGCCAAGCGCCTCTTCCCCAACTTCTCCTTCCTGGATGCCCCCTATAACCTGCAGTACTACAAGCCCGGCCATCCCGAAACCGAAGTGGCTTACATGGGCTGCCGCACCCGCGTGATGGGCAACGCCCATGACCGCAGCCGGGAAGTATCACCCCGCCGCGGCAACCTGTCCTTCACCTCCATCAACCTCCCCCGCATCGCCATCAAGGCCAACGGGGATATCGACTGGTTCTTCGCCGAACTGGAAAACAAAATGAAGCTGGTTGTGGAACAGCTGGACGAACGATTGGAAATCGTGTCCCGCAAGAAGGTATATAACTTCCCCTTCCTCATGGGCCAGGGCGTGTGGATCGATTCCGAAAAGCTGGACTGGAACGACGAAGTGCGGGAAGTGCTCAAGCACGGCACCCTCTCCATGGGCTTCATCGGCCTGGCCGAATGCCTCAAGTGCCTGCGCGGCAAGCATCACGGCGAAAGCGAAGAAAGCCAGAACCTGGGCCTGGAAATCGTGGGCTTCATGCGCAAGTTCATGGACAAGCTCAGCCAGGAACGCAAGATGAACTACACCCTGCTGGCCACCCCCGCAGAAGGCCTGTCCGGCCGCTTCATCCGCCTGGACAAGGAACGTTTCGGCATCATCCCCGGCGTGACCGACCGGGACTACTACACCAACTCCTTCCACGTGCCGGTGTACTACCCCATCTCCGCCTTCGACAAGATCTCCCTGGAAGGCCCCTATCACGCCCTCACCAACGCCGGCCACATCTCCTACGTGGAAATGGACGGCGATCCCACCAAGAACCTGGAAGCTTTCGAACGCATTGTGCGCCACATGCATGACTGCGGCGTGGGCTACGGCTCCATCAACCATCCCGTGGACCGGGACCCCATCTGCGGCTTCAACGGCATCATCGGCGATTGCTGCCCCAACTGCGGCCGTGAAGAAGGGGGCCGTCCCTTCGAACGCATCCGCCGCATCACCGGTTATCTGGTGGGCACCCTGGACCGCTTCAATAACGCCAAGCGCGCCGAAGAGCATGACCGCGTGAAACACGATATGTCCTGCAATTGCTGCGAATAACCCCAAAAAACGCCTTTTTCTTCCCGCCCACAGTTGGTCAGCCGCCGCTGTGGGCAATTTTTTTGAAAAAAAGTTGAAAAAATTTTCAAAAAAGGGCTTGCATTTTTTCGTAATATGTGTTATCTTATATGAGCTGCCTGATGGACAGCAAACATGAGCGCCCTTAGCTCAGCCGGATAGAGTGTTTGACTACGAATCAAAAGGTCGAGAGTTCGAATCTCCCAGGGCGCGCCAGAAGAGAAGCTGCAAAGCTTCTCTTTTTTTGTTTTCCCTTGTGCCAATCCCGCCTTTTCTTTTGCCACCTCCTTTCATTTTTCCATTTTTCCCTTGCAATTCCCGCTCTTTTTGTTTATCATAAAATCAGCAATCTATGGAAAGGAATTTCTTTTATGAACGTTAAAGATTATGTGAACCTGATCCACATGGCCGAACGGCTGAAGGATACCCCCCGCCATTGCTTCACCTCCGGCGGCCGCCGGGAAAGCGTGGCAGAACACTGCTGGCGCATTTCCATGATGGCCTATTTCCTGCAGGATGAATTCCCCGGCATCGATATCAACAAGGTCATCAAAATGTGCATCATGCACGATATGGGCGAAGCCTTCACCGGCGATATTCCCGTGTTTGACAAAACGGAAGCCGATGAAGCAAAGGAAAGCAGCGTGCTGAACACCTGGGTACAGTCCCTGCCCGAACCCTACCGCAGCGACCTGACGGCACTGTACGCCGAAATGGACGCCCTGAAAACCCTGGAAGCCAAGGTGTATAAATCCATGGACAGCCTGGAAGCCGTTTTCCAGCACAACGAAAGCGACATCAGCACCTGGGAAGACCATGAATACGAACTGAACCTGAACTACGGCTGGGACAAGGTGGATTTCTCCGAATACACCAAATCCATCCGCCAGACTTTGCAGGACGAAACCAAACTGAAAATCGCCACCGAACGGGACGAAGAAGGAGTGTTCAAACATGGTGAATGTGAATGGTAAATGGGCATTTATCACCGGCGCTGCCCGTGGGATCGGCTACCTGACTGCCCTGTTCCTGGCCGATCAGGGGTGCAATCTGGTGCTCCACGGCCGCACCAAAGCCCACTGTGAGAAGGTGCTGCAGGAAGTAAAGGCAAAGGGCGTGGAAGCATACGCCGTGGAAGCGGAATTCACCGATATGGATCAGGTGAAAGCCATGCTGCAGGACATTGACGCCCTGGGCGTACGCATTGACTTTGTGGCCAATAACGCCGGCATGCAGGTGGCCTACCGCAACGATTATTGCAATACCCCGGTGGAGGATTACGAAAAATCCTTCGCCATCAACACCATCGCTCCGGCGCTGATCATGTATCATTTCCTGCCCAAAATGAAGGAAAAGGGCTTTGGCCGCATCCTCAACACCACCTCCGGCATCCGGCTGGACCCCCAGCAGGCCGGCTATTCCGCCAGCAAAGCGGCCCTGGACAAAATCACCATCGACCTGGGCTCCACCGTACAGGGCACCGACGTGATGATCAACCTGACCGATCCCGGCTGGTGCCGCACCGACCTTGGCGGCCCCCACGCCCCCAACGCGCCGGAAAGCGCCATTCCCGGCATCGTAGTGGGCCTGTTCGTGGATGACAAGAAATCCGGCCGCTACCTGAACGCCCCCCACTTCACCGGCATGACGCTGGAAGATGCCGTGAAGAAGGCTGAAGCAGAATTTGCAAGCCCCTATTAATAAAGAGAAACCCTGCCTCCAAGAAGGAAGCAGGGTTCTTTTTTTATTGCTTCAAAGGGTTGCTCCGCAGCGGTTGAGGAGCGTAATTCATCGTCAGTTCCTGAGAAAGTATTTCGCCGTCCGGCAGGCTGTATGCCACTGTGTACGTCCATCGGTCCACAGGATCGCTGATTTCCAGATTATCTTCCCTTGCCGGTGCCGGCACCTGAGCCACAAAGAAAAACTGAATTGCCCGTTCATTTTCCCTTTCCACTTCCGGAAGAAAACCGATATAATCTGTATTTCCATAGGAAATATCCACCGTACAGTCACTTGCCAGAACGCTCATGGAAATATCCGAATGGTAGGAAAAATCGGCGCAGGCACGGTCATACAAGGCTTTCGGATTCAGCCATTCTCCGCTTTCCGGCAGGGCATGATAGAAATGCTGGTGTGCAAGCCCCGGGATGGCAGCGTAAAGGTCGGTCAGGTTCTTTTCCCCATCGCATCCCCAGCAAACGATCTCGCCGGTCTTGCTGTGGACTTGCGCCAGGGCGTTCATGGGCATTTCATTTTTCAGCACAATGAACCAGCAGTTTTCCATCGTCTGCCCATCCTGCATCAAGCCGGGTGCAAAGCGGGCTTCCTTTGCCTCTGTGGGCCATTCCAGCCGGGAAAAGCCAAAAGTTTCTTCAAAAAAAGAAAGCGCCCTTTCCGCCGCCGCTTCCCGGGAGATATCCCCTTCCCCCGGCTGCTCCTGCGCAATGGCAGGCAGCGTGCCCAGCATACAAAACAGCACCAGGAACAAACAAACGATTTTTCGCATTTTCATTTCTCCTTTCGTTTTGGGTTCCATCAATCCAACGATCTCCGTTCCAATTTCTTCCTTACCACGTTTCATTGTTACAGGTGTAACAAAAAAAGGCCCGCAGGCCTTTTATCATAGCGTTATTCTTTGCTGTTGAGCAGCTTGTCCATCAGTTGCACCGCCCCGGGGTCGCCGGAGGAAAGCAGCGTTACACCGCCTTCTTCGTTTTCCCCGGCCAACAGATCCTTTTCCATCAGCATATGCTTCAATTGCCGCACCGTACCTTCGTTGCCGTCGATGAGGGGCACGCCGGGAAAATGTTTGGCAATGGCATTTTTCAAAAACACATAATGGGTGCAGCCCAGCACAATGGCTTCGGGCAGCTTTTCCTGATACGGCGCAAACAAATCGGTAAGAAATGCGTGCAGCGCAGGGCTGTCCGTTTCCCCCTGCTCCACAAATTCCATCATGCCCGGGCAGGGCAGCGATACCACCCCTTCGCCGTATTTTTGCAGAAGCTGCTGATATTTTTCCCCTTTGATGGTGCCGGGGGTGGCCAGGGACAATACATAGCCGTCCCGGTGCAGAAGGGAGGCCGGCTTCAGGGCGGGCTCCATGGCAATGATGGGCAGGGTGTAGATTTGGCGCAGGGTTTGGGCAGCGGCACTGGTGGCGGTGTTGCAGGCGATCACAATGGCCTTGCAATCCATGTTAATCAGCTTTTCCGCCACGTTCCGGCTCAGCTGCAGTACCTCTTCCCTTGTTTTGGTACCGTAAGGGGCATGAAGGGTATCGCCGTAAAAAATGAACTGTTCGGCCGGCAGCATTTTTCTGGCCTGTCGCAGCACGCTTACGCCGCCCACACCGCTGTCAAACATGCCGATGGGCCTTGTGCTTTCCATTTTTGCCATGCTGCTTCCCTTCTTTCGCGTTCCGTTCGATTGGTTTACACACAGTATACCATTTTCTCACGGCTCTTGCAATTGCATATTGTCAAAATAGCTGCAAATTGCCCGGGCTGCGTAGGGCATGGCTGCCAGTGCCTCCGAAAGGATGTTGCGGTTATTGCCCACCTCCATCAGGATGCAGGGAGCGGCAGCGTGCTGGTTGTACCGCCCGCTTTTCATGGCCACGCCCCGGCTGAGGCCGGAGATTTCCCCGTTCATTTCATCGGATATCCACTGGGCGGCCTGTCGGTTTTTCTGGTAATCCGGCTTTTCCGCCCCTTCAAAGCTGTCCCCCTTGCCAATCAGGAACAACACCCGGGCGGCAGGCATCCCCTTTGCCAGCACGGTATTGGAGCCGTTGCCCTGGGAATAGGCGTCCCGGTGCACGTCGATGTACAGATCATACCCATCCTGCACTGCCTTCTTCAACCCCTCCAGCGACCTTGCATAGGCCGTGGACAGCCTTGGCATCTCATAGGCTGTCACATCATGGGTGACGGTAACACCCAGCGCCTCCAGCTGCTTTTTCAGTTCCGCCCCCACCCTGATCATGTTGTAATTTTCATCCGCCGTGCGCCATGTTTCCGTTTCCTCATAGCGGTTTCCGTCGTCCATGGCATAGGCTTCATAGGTGTGGGTGTGGTAGATGTACACCCGGAATTCCTTTTTCGGCTTTTGCACGGAGATCACCTCCATGGAAAAGCCTGTATTTCCTTCCGCCGGCGTCAGCGTTACGCTGATTTCTTCCCCCGCCGCCGGCAAAATCCACAATACCATCCACACAAAAAGGCAAATCAGGCCCTTCATCGCTATCACCCCAGGATAGTATATGCACCATCACAGGCCGTCATGCGAAAGCACCATCATTTCTTCATAGGAAAGCCCCGGCTGCAGCGCCATATTGATGCCGTCGGAAATAATCCGGGCCAGCTTCCCCACCATTTCGTCCACTTCTCTTGGGGTCACCACCATATCCATCAGGGTTTGATGCAGGGTTCTTTCCATCAGCGCATCCATGGCCCCTTCGTGTTCTTCCTCCTTCATGCCCATTTCCTGCATCATCATCTGCAGCGCATCCCGGGCAATCACCGCCGCATACACCACCATGGGCACGCCGATGGCAATCACCTTCACCCCCAGGGTTTCTTCATTCAGCCCCATGCGATGGTTCCCCACCCCGGAGCCGGGCAGGATGCCGGTATCGGTCAATTGGATGGTGTTGCCGATACGGCTGCACTCCCGGGCTGCCAAAGCGTCAATGGCAATCACTGCTCCCGGCTTCACATTGTGCACAATGCCCCGGATCACCTCCGCCGTTTCCATTCCCGTCACCCCCAATACCCCCGGTGCCAGGGCGCACACACTGCGAAGGGGCAGTTTTTCCTGCGCGCCCTTCCCCTGCAGGTGCCTGGTGATCAGCAAATCATCCAGCACCCGGCTGCCCAGGGCATCCGCCGTGATGCGCCGGTTGCCCAGCCCCACCACCAGCACCTCCCCTTCCCCCGGCAGCAGGCTTTTCAGTGTTTCAGCCACCAACCTGGATAAATGCATCCGCTCCTTCCCGTCGGCATACACCATGCTCTCCATGGAAAAGGTGATGTAATGGCCCCGGGGCTTGCCAAGAAAAGCAGCCGCTTCCTCCGTTTCCACAATCACTTCCGTCTTTTGCACACCGCCAAGGTTTTCCTGCCGCTGGCTCACCCCGGCGCCGGTTCGATGCAGGGTTTGCTCCATGGCCAGGTCCGTTCTGTACTGCATGAAAATCCCTCCCTTTGTGTTACTATGGATCATTCGGCCGGATTTTATCCCACACAAAAACCAGCCCATGGCGGGTGCATGAGCCGGTGCGAAAGAAAACGACTTATTGCGCTGTAAAATAGATGGGGAAACGCCCGTCCGTGGTATAGTAATACGCAGGGCTGGCCGGCGACTCAAGCGGATACTCCGTCAGCCTTTCCACCAGGATCACCACCTTGCCGCCTTCCAGCAGCAAAGCATCCTGATATCCGATCATATTGACCTCCAGCACCTGGTGCACTCTGCCGTCTTCCCCAATCCATACCTCTCCCCGGACGCTGCTGTTCTGCACCGGAAACGTGGCATTTCCCGCCTTCAGTTCCAGGCTGGTCTGATATTTCTTCACCAGCTGCAGCACCGTCCCCTCTTCATCCGCCATCTCATGGGAAACCACCTCCACTCGGGTGTATACCCCAAGCTTTGTGCGGTACGCTTCCTTCAGGTACGCCGTGCACCCCCGCAGCTCAATCACTTCACAGGCGGGGTAAACGGGCATCTTCTCCGTTTCCGGTACCGTCAGGTCAAACAGAAGCTGCATCTGGCCGTGCTCAAAATCCGCATCGGTAAAGCCGTCTCTTTTGTAATGCTGCCAAAATGGAACCCGGTAGAGCTTTTTGTTCTCTTCATTAAAGCGATGGGAAATCCATTCCCCGATGGGCGCCACGGCCCAGGTACCCTCCTTGCGCAGCTGCGCTGCCTTTTCCCTGTCCTGAAAGGAATCGAAAAAGGTAACCGGCTCCTTGGGCCGGGAAACTTTGACCGAAAGCTCCACCCGGATTTTTTCTCCCGGCTGCAGCATCTGTTCCATTTCCACAATTTCCGTCCCCTGCCGGATGGTTTCTCCGGAGGACAGCCATAGCCACTGCAGCCCATCCCCCGGGCTCGCCAAATGCGTATGCCCGTTTACAATCAATTCTGTGGCACTCACAAACAGCGGCAGCGCCTCCTCCTCCGTTTCCAGTGTCCAGTCAAACACCAACGCCTTGCCGTCCGTCAGTACACCGGAAATCGAAAGTGTTGTGCCCATTGCTTCGGCGCTCCGGTTCACCGGGGATACCATACTTTCCATCTCTGGCCTGTCCCTTCCGTACAGCCCGATCACCACATTCCAGTCCACCAGCGCAGCCGCAGCCCCGGCCGTTATCAGAATCAATATTGCAACAGCTGCCGCAGCAACAGAAACTTTTTTCCTGACCGCCATCTTTTCCTCCTCTTCCGGCAGACCGGAAAAAAAGGCATCCATGCTATCGGCAAATTGATCGGGCACCGGGCCGTACAGGCCCTGCCAATCCGTTTTTGTCATGCGCTTCATTCCAGCTCCACCTCCTCCTGCAGCCTCTTTGCCAGGGCCTTGCGTGCCCGGTAAAGCCTGCCTTTTAGCACCCCTTGCGTGATGTTCAGCGCCCGGGCCGCTTCCTTTTCCGTCATGCCTTCCATGTATTTTAGCAGCAGCGGCAGCCGCCATACGTCCGGCAGGGCGTCCAAAGCTTCCTTCAGGCCTGCATCCTTTTGGACGGGCGATTCCTTTATGATTTTTTCCGCCGGAAACACCCGCATCCGGTGCCGCTGGATATTGCGGCATTCGTTGATGACAATGCGGGTAAGATAGCCCCGTTCATGGCCGGGGCGGATTTTCTGCCTGCTGATCCAGGCTTTCATCAGCCCCTGCTGAACGGCATCCTGGGCGTCGGCATCATTTCGCACAATGCTGAGGGCTATGCGGTACAGCCCGTTCATATGCATCCGGCAGTGCGCCTCAAAGGCAGCTTTGTCCATAATTGCCTCCATGGAGTAAAAAAGATATCTTCACCTTTAAAACGGCTGAAAACGGCAAAAAGTGACGCGGCAGAAAATATTTTCCATCTTTTCATTCATGGTAAAATACTGTTCTGCATTTGTCAAGCGCGGCAGCTTTCCGGAAAAAGCAGGAAAGATAGCAAAATTTATACACCTTTTGAACAATCACGCCATTGCCATTTTTTCACGCAGGTTGTATACTGTACATTGGTTTTAGTGATTTCACTTTTAGGAAACGGAGAGGACGCACAGATGGAAAACCTGAAGCTTATCTACACCGGCAAAACCAAGAACGTTTACGCCCTGGACAACGGCAACTACCTCCTGAAATTCAAGGACGACTGCACCGGCAAGGACGGCGTGTTTGATCCCGGCGAAAATTCCGTTGGCCTCACCATCGAAGGCGTGGGCGATGTGAACCTGCGCATGTCCATCTATTTCTTTGAAAAAATCAATGCCGCCGGCATCTACACCCACTATGTCTCCGCTAACCTGGACAACACCACCATGGAAGTAAAGGCCGCCAAGCCCTTCGGTCATGGCCTGGAAGTAATCTGCCGCCACAAGGCCGTGGGCAGCTTCATCCGCCGCTACGGCGCTTATATCGAAGAAGGCGCCGACCTGCCCGCTTACGTGGAAATGACCTTCAAAGATGATGCCAAGGGCGATCCCCTGGTTACCAAGGATGCCTTGGTGGCCCTGGGTGTCATGACCGACGAACAGTACGACACCATGAAGGAAATGACCCAGAAGATCACCCAGATCGTAGCGGACGACCTGAAGGAAAAGGGCATGGTGCTCTATGACATCAAGTTCGAATACGGCTATGATGCGGACGGCAAGGTGATGCTCATCGACGAAATCGCCTCCGGCAATATGCGCGTGTACAAGGACGGCGAATACATCGATCCCATGACCCTTTCCAAGCTGTTCTTCGCCTGATTGACATTCCTAACGCTTTCATCTTCGGATGAAGGCGTTTTTTTCTTGCTATAATCCCCTGGAATTTGGTATACTAATCCCATCAAGCGAAAAAAGGTGATCTCCATGATTCCCTGGAACATTTATCCTCGCCCCCTGATGCAAAGAGACTCCTTTCTCAACCTGAACGGCCCCTGGGATTTTTGCATTTGCGAAGAAACCGAAACGCCCCTCTATCAGGAAACCATCCGGGTGCCCTATTGCCCCCAGAGCAAATTATCCGGCATCGGGCGGGCAGTGCCCCAGAGCGCCGTGTGCCATTATCGGCGCCATTTTTCCCTGCCTGAAGGGTTTCGGAAGGACCGGGTGCTTTTGCACTTTGGCGCTGCGGACCAGGAAGCGGCGGTGTGGCTCAACGGCAGAAAGCTGGGCAGCCATCAGGGCGGCTATCACCCCTTCTCCTTCGATATTACCGCTTTCCTGCAACCCGATAACCTGCTCACCCTGGAGGTGCGGGATCATCTGGACGACGCCGTTTATCCCTACGGCAAGCAAAAGGAAAAGCGGGGCGGCATGTGGTACACCCCGGTCACCGGCATCTGGCAGACGGTGTGGGTGGAAAGCGTGTGCGCCGATTATATCCATTCCCTGCAGGTGAAACAGGATGAAAGAGGCCTGATGCACCTGGACATGGAAGGCACCCTGGCATCCGGCACGCTCACCCTTTCCGACAGCGGCGAAAGCTTCCCCATTCTGCAGGGCAGCTGCACCTTCCGGCCCGTCAAGAAGCATTTGTGGACGCCGGAGGATCCCTACCTTTATCATTTCACCGTGGATATGGAAAGCGGCGACCGGGTGCAGTCTTATTTCGCCATGCGCACCCTTTCCACAGAAACGGTGGACGGCGTTCCCCGGCTGTGCCTGAACGGAAAGCCGTATTTCTTCCACGGCCTATTGGACCAGGGGTATTTTCCGGACGGCATTTTCACCCCGGAAAGGCCGGAGGATTACGAAAAGGACATCCTGCTTGCCAAATCTCTTGGCTTCAGCACCCTGCGCAAGCATATCAAAATTGAACCGCAGGTATTTTACGCCGCCTGCGACAGGCTGGGCATCATTGTGTTCCAGGATATGGTGAACAACGGCCGCTATTCCTTCCTGCGGGATACCGCCCTGCCCACAGTGGGGCTGAAGCGCCTGCCCGGCATCCTGCACCCCGCTGCGCCCCGGATGAAGCATGCCTTTATGGACGCAATGCTGGAAACGGTGCAGCTGTTGCAGGGTCACCCTTCCATTTGCCTGTGGACCATCTTCAACGAAGGCTGGGGCCAGTTTGACGGAAACAGGATGTACGCCCGCCTGCGGGAAATGGACCGCACCCGCTTCATCGATACCGCCTCCGGCTGGTTCCGGTGCCGGCAGACGGACGTTTTCAGTCCCCATATTTACTTCCGTCCCTACCGCTTCCGCCCCCATGAAAAGCCCACCCTGCTTTCGGAATTCGGCGGCTATGTAAAAAAGGAAGAAGGGCATCTTTTCAACGAGAACGCTTCCTATGGCTATAAGTATTTCAGTGACAGTGAAAGCTACATTCAGGCGCTGGAAAAGCTGTACGACGCAGAAATCCTGCCCGCCATTCCCGAAGGCCTTTGCGGCTGCATCTACACCCAGCTGACAGACGTGGAGGACGAGCTCAACGGCCTTGTGACTTATGACCGGCAGGTGGTGAAGGTACCGGCGGAAAGAATGCAGAAAATTGCCGGAAAGCTGAAATTATAAGGAAAAAAACAGCATTTCAAAGCAAATTATTTCAAAAAAGCCCTTGCCAACCATGCCCCCTTTGTGTTATAATTGCGTTTGTGTGAAACGGGCGGTCCGCTGAAAAGCAACGCTTTTGTATGAACGCCTATGAGGGAAGGAGGAACTATTCAATGAGCGAAATCATCCGTTCTATCGAACAGGCGCAGCTCCGTACCGATCTGCCCCAGTTTAACGTTGGCGACACCCTGCGTGTTTTCGTCAAGGTTGTGGAAGGCAGCCGCGAACGTCTTCAGGCGTTTGAGGGTACTGTGATCGCAAAGCGCAACGGCTCCAACCGTGAAACCTTTACGGTTCGCCGTGTTTCTTACGGCATCGGCGTGGAACGTACTTTCCCGCTGCACAGCCCCCGTGTGGACCACATCGAAGTGATCCGTCGCGGTAAGGTTCGCCGTGCGAAGCTCTATTATCTGCGCAATCTGCAGGGCAAGGCTGCCAAGATCAAGGAAGCCGGCCGCCGCTGATCTGTCAACAGATAAGGGCAGAAAAACAGGGCATGCATCATGCAGCCCTGTTTTTTTGTATCTTGTTTTCCTTCCCTGTCAGTGGTAAAATATTCTTTGGAAAAATGAGCCTTTTTCCTGTGAATTCTCATTTTCTTCTAATCTTTTTCCCCTTTTTCTTTTATCTTCAGGCGTTATGCTATACCCGTGATCAAGAAAAGCACAACGCTTAAGGAGGCTAACACAATGGATCATTATGAAATGGTAGAAAAGCTGAGCCAGAAGGCCAATGTAACTTACGAAGAAGCAAAGGCCACCCTGGAAAAATGCGATTGGGATATGCTGGATGCCCTGGTGATGCTGGAAGCCGCCGGCAAGGTAAAAACCACCCCCGACACTTCCGCCCAGTATTCCACCCAACCCCAGGTGGTGGAAACCACTTCTGACCAGCATAGCAAAAACAAGCAGGAATTCGTTTCCGGTATGCAGAAACTGTGGAACTTCATCTGCAAGATGTTCCAGAAGGGCAACGCCAATTCCTTCACCATCTTCCGCCGTCAGGAAGAAGTGGTTACCATGCCGGTAACGGTGCTGGTAATGTTGGTTTTGTTCATCTGGCCCGCCTCCATGATTCTGCTGCTGATCGGCATGTTCTGCGGCCTGCGCTATAAATTCTCCGGCCCCGATTTCGGCGAAAACAACCCCGTGAACAACGCCATCGAAAAGGCTGCCGATACTGTCCAGAACGAACAGGAAAAGTAAGGAGTGAAACCACCATGAGCGAACAGAACAACAACTTCAAGGAAACCGTCAAGGATCTTTTCAATAAGGGCAACCGCAACCGTTTCACCGTTATGCGCAAGGGCGAAAGCATCCTGTCCATCAGCGTCACGCTGTTCATTATCCTGCTGATCTGCTTTTGCCCCGCCACGCTGATTGCCATGCTGATCGGCCTGTTCTGCGGCTGCAAGTATCATTTCTCCGGCCCCGATATGCCGGAAGATAACCAGCTGAACCATATGTTTGGCCAGCTGGCCCAGCTGTACGAAAACCCCGCTGAAGAAAAGGAAAACAAGTAATTCGCCCTGAAAGAAGGTTTCCGATATGCCCAGGATTTTGCTGGTGGAAGATGAAGAAAAGCTGGCCCGCTTTGTGGAGCTGGAATTGAAGCACGAAGGGTACGAAGTGGAAAAGGCATTTGACGGCAGAACCGGCCTGGAAATGGCAGAGGCCGGCGGATTTGACCTGATGCTGCTGGATATCATGCTGCCCGGCATCAATGGGCTGGAGGTTTTGCGGCGCATCCGCAAGGCCTCCTCTTTGCCTGTTATTATGCTCACTGCCCGGGACGCCGTGATGGATAAGGTGACCGGCCTGGATATGGGCGCCGACGACTATATCACTAAGCCCTTCTCCATTGAAGAACTGCTGGCCCGCATCCGGGTGGCGCTGCGCAAGGGCACTGCCAGGGCGGAAGAAAACGCCTCCTTTTCCTGCGCCGATCTGTGCCTGGACCCTGCCCGGCACCGTGTCACCCGGGGCGGCCAGGAAATTGAGCTTACCGGCAGGGAGTTTGCCCTTTTGCAGTATTTCCTGGAAAACAAAACCCACGTCCTCACCCGGGAACAGGTGCTTTCCCATGTATGGGGCTATCAATACATGGGGGAAACCAATGTGGTGGACGTGTATGTCCGGTATCTTCGCAATAAGATCGACGATCCGTTTGAACAGAAGCTGCTCCACACCGTCCGGGGTGTGGGCTATGTGCTGAGGGACGACACATGAGCAGCCAGAAAGTACAATCCGTCAAAACCCGCTCCATTGCCAACCGCATCAACCGGGTGTGGTTTTTCCGCACACTGCGGAATTTTTTGCTGATCGATATCCTGCTGGCTGTGTGCCTGCTGATTTTGTGGTGCTACATGGGTGAAAGCGCCGTCAGCGCCGATATTACCCGCCATGCCAGCCGCAGCCTTTCCTGGGATACTTCCCTGCCCCTTTTCCAGCGGCTGCCCACCCTTACCTACACCTTCCTGGACAGCGACAGCATCCTGCAAACTGTGCAGAACACCGCCTTCCTGACGGCGCTGCAGTATTGCTTCCTGGCGCTGTTTTCCGCAGAAGGGCTGGTGCTTCTGTTCCAGTATTTTTCCGGCAAGCGCACTGCCCAGCGGCTTTTGTGGCCCCTGGAAAAGATGGCCATCACCACCCAGCAGCTGACCAACGAAAAGCTGGACCCCCAGATGCTGCACCAATTGGAGGACGCCCTGGCCACCACCTCCCCCCTCTCCCCCAACGATAAGCTGCGCACCGGCAACAAGGAGCTGCAGGGCCTGGAAAAGGCCATTAACGACCTGTTGACCCGTATGCACAATGCCTACCGGGAGCAGAACCGCTTCGTTTCCGATGCTTCCCATGAGCTGCGCACCCCCATTGCCGTCATTCAGGGCTATGCCGATATGCTCAGCCGCTGGGGCAAGGAAGATAAAACGGTGCTGGACGAAGGCATTACCGCCATCAAAAGCGAGGCCGAGCACATGAACCGGCTGGTGGAACAGCTTTTGTTCCTGGCAAGGGGCGACAGCGGCAAAAACCAACCCGTCCTCTCCCGCATTGACCTGACGGCGCTGATCAAGGAAGTGTATGAAGAATACCAGATGATCACCCCGGAAAGAAGATGGCGCTTTGTGGGCGATATGCCCGTCTTTACCAGCGGGGATCCCGGCCTCATCAAGCAGGCCGCCCGCATCCTCACCGATAACGCCATCAAATACACCGGCAAGGACGATTCCATCACCCTCTCCGCCAAGGTAAAGGACGGCGTGCCCTGCTTTGAAGTGCAGGATAACGGCATCGGCATCAAGCAGGAGGATATGGCCCATATTTTCGACCGCTTCTTCCGCTCCGATACCAGCCGTACCCGTGCCACCGGTGGCAACGGCCTGGGGCTGTCCATTGCCAAATGGATTGTGGACCGTCACAAGGGCTATTTCGACATCGTCTCCCGGGAGGATTTCGGCACCCGCTTCACCGTCATGCTGCCGGAGCAGCCCCTGCCCGAACCCTCCTCCCCTCAAGAAAGCAAATAAAAAAAGCTTGTGATTGTCAGATGCATTTTTCCTGCGTCCGCAATCACAAGCTTTTTATTTTTTCATGATATTTTTCAGTTCTTCGTTTTTCAGAAGCAAAGGTGCTGTTATGCAGGCCACCAAAATGCCCACAGCTCCCTGGCCCAGATTGCCCGGTATACCGGCCGATGCCCCGGCCCCAATGCCAAGAACAACAGCTTCATAAACAAAATACCCAAGCACCATCACGATTTCCGCACACACACCGGCAGCAATCATGCCCGGCAATGATACTTTTCCGTTTTTCTTCCTGCACATCAGCCGGAAAATAAACGACGCTGCCAGCGCCACGCAGGTTTTGATCACCAGTGTGCCCGGCGCATAGGATACATAGCCTGCCAGCACATCCGCCAGCATGGAGCCCACCCCCGCCGCTGCCGCCGCATAAAAAGGCTGCAGCAAAAATGCGCCGATCAGGATGACCCCATCCCCCAGGTTCACATAGCCGCCGGTGGCGGGAACAGGGATTTGCACCAGCATGGTAAATACACAGATCATGGCCGCAAAAAGTGCGCACATCACGATGCGCAGGGTATGGTTTTTGCGCATAAACATCCCTTCTTTCGGCGGTGAGTATAGCACGATGGGAAGGGCTTGTCAATTCCCTTCCCTTTAAAATGCAGGTAAAGTACAGTGGATGTTATTCTATAATGCGGCCGTCGGTGGAGATGGTCACCACCTGCCAGGGGATGAATTTCCCGCTTTGCTGCAAGGCACGCCTGGCGGCCGTTTCAATGCCCCCGCAGCAGGGCACTTCCATGCGCACCACGGTGACGCTTTTGATATTGTTGTCCCGGATGATGGCAGCAAGCTTCTCCGTATAGTCCGCCATGTCCAGCTTGGGGCAGCCAATCAAGGTGACCCTGTTGCGGATGAACTGCTGATGGAAATTGCCATAAGCATAGGCTGTACAATCTGCCGCAATGAGCAAATTGGCATTTTCAAAATAGGGTGCCCGGACCGGCACCAGTTTGATCTGCACCGGCCACTGGCGCAGCTGGCTGGACACAGGGGCGGTAGCTATGCTGCAGGGTTCGTTTTTGCGTTCAATGGCCCGGGCATGGGTGCCGGGGCAGCCGCAGGGAAGGGGGCCTGCTTCCTTTTCCTTTTTGGCCGTCCGCACAGCCGCTTCATTGTAGGCCGGCGCTTCTCTTTCCTCAAAATGAATGGCGTCCATGGGGCAGGCGGGCAGGCAATCCCCCAGCCCGTCACAGTAGTCCTCCCGGGTCAGTTTCGCCTTGCCCCCCACCATCTCAATAGCGCCTTCATGACAGGCCGCCGCACAGGCGCCGCAGCCGTTGCATTTTTCTTCATCAATGGTAATGATCTTGCGAATCATCATCTCTTCCCCTTTCGGTCTTGACGGCCCCAGGCCGTTGCTTCTTGACTTTTCCATGTCATTATAGTACACTTTCGGTGACATTTCCGTTGTTTTTACAACACGATTGGAGGTAATATGCAGCAATATTTGCCTTTGCTTCAAAAAACGGCGCTGTTTGAGGGGCTGTCCCCCGCCGATATTCAGGCCATGCTGCCCTGCCTGCGTGCCCGGGTGCAGACCTATACCCGGGGCAGCTATGTGTTTTCTGCCGGGGATACGGTGGAAAGCGTGGCCATCCTGCTGGCGGGTCAATTGCACATCCGTCAGGATGATTACTGGGGCAGGCGCATCCTTGTGTCCATCGTGCAGCCGGGAGATATGTTTGGGGAAGCCTATGCCCTGCCCGGCAGCGGCCCCATTTTTCAGGATGCAGCGGTGACGGAGGACAGCCAGGTACTGTTTCTGGATATTGAAAGGCTGCTTTGGCCCTGCACATCCGGCTGCACCTTCCACGGCCGAGCGATGCACAATCTCTACCGGGCCATATCTCAGCGAAACCGCCATCTGCTGCAGCGGCTGTTCCTTGTGAGCCGGCACAGCACCCGGGAAAAGGTGATCTCCTACCTGTCCCAGGAAGCGCGCCGCCAGCAATCTTCCACCCTCACCCTGCCCCTGAACCGCCAGCAGCTGGCAGATTTTCTGGCCGTGGACCGCAGCGCCCTGTCGGCAGAACTGAGCCGGATGCAAAAGGACGGGCTGATCACCTTCCGCAAGAACCATTTCATCCTCCATTGATTGCTTGTTCCTGCCCTGTTTTTTCTGCGGTCAATGTTGAGTTTTCATCATCAACGTGCTATAATAGACTGAAGGATGTTCATCACACAAGGAGGTAATGCTTATGAAGCGTTATGCCATTTACGGCGCCGGTTCACTCGGCACCGTGCTGGGCGCATACATCACCAAAAACGGCGGACAGATTGACCTGATCAACCGAAACCAGGCCCATGTTGCGTCCCTGAACGAAAAAGGCGCCCATATTTCCGGCACGGTGGACCTTACCGTCCCCGTCACCGCCATCACCCCGGACCGGATGGAGGGCAAGTACGATGTGATCCTGCTGCTTACCAAGCAGCTGCAAAACAGGCAGGTGGTCACTTTCCTCAAAGATTACCTGGCCGATGACGGTGTGATCGTTACCCTGCAAAACGGCCTGCCGGAACCCGGCATTGCCGAAATCATCGGGGAAAACAGAACCATGGGCTGCACCGTGGAATGGGGCGCCACCCTGTCCGCCCCCGGCGAATGCATCCTCACCAGCGACCCTGCCTCCCTTTCCTTCCACATGGGCAAAATGGAGGGCATCACCGATGAACAGTACCGGACGGTCAAGAGCCTCCTGGAAATGATGTGCCCCGTGCATGAGGAAGAAAACCTGATGGGCGCAAGATGGTCCAAGCTGCTGATCAACGCCACCTTCTCCGGCCTTGGCACCGTCATGGGCGGCACCTTCGGCACCGTATCCGAAAGCACGGAAGGCCGCAACGTGGCCATCCGCTGCATGAAGGAATGTATTGACGTGGGCCATGCCCAGGGCGTTACCTTTGCGCCGGTGCAGGGCAAGGACATCACCAAGCTTTTTTACTACACCTCCCCCTTCAAGCGCATGATTGCCACCCTCATCATCCCCATTGCCATGAAAAAGCATGCCGCCATCGAGCCTTCCATGCTGCAGGATATCAAGCATGGAAAGGCCTGCGAAATTGACGCCATCAACGGCGTGGTGTGCGAATATGGCAGGAAAATGAACATTGCCACCCCCATCAACGACCGCATTGTGGAAGTGATCAAAAAGATCCAGGACGGCCAGCTGGAAGCAAAGTTTGACAACATTCACCTGTTTGACGATCTTCTGAAATAAGAAAGAGGCTGTAGCGATGAACGAAAAGAAAAGCTTTGTGCAGGCCCTGAAATTCACCCTCTTTTCCATCTCCGCCGGGCTCATCCAGATCGGCTCCTTCGCCCTGTTTGAATTGTTCATCCCCAATTACTGGGCGTGCTACCTGCCCTCCCTGCTCCTGTCCATCCTGTGGAATTTCACCCTGAACCGCCGCTATACCTTCAAATCCGCCGCCAATGTGAAGGTGGCCATGCTGAAGGTGCTGGGGTTCTATGCGGTGTTCACGCCCCTGTCCACCTGGCTTGGCCATCTGGCAGAGCAGGCCGGCTGGAACGATTTTCTCATCCTGGCCCTCACCATGATCGCCAATTTTGTGCTGGAATTTTTGTTCTGCAAGTTTGTGGTGTATCGGGGGCAGGAAGACACCCTGAACACCCAGGGCGCATCTGCAAAATAAAGCCGCAGCTCCGACCTGAACAACGTATCTAAGCGGTCATACACAATCAGCAAGCCGGAAAGCATTCGGCTTGCTGTTTTTTCTTTGGCGTGATACAATGAATGTGACCAGCTTGAATTCGACGGGGTGATATGTTATGTGTTTGGTATGTGATAGAATTCAAATGATTAAAGAAAACACCAACCCTTGGTTTGTCAAAGAACTGGAAACAGGTTACGTCGTCATTGGTGACAATCAGCATTTTAAGGGTTACACACTATTTCTTTGCAAAGAACACAAAACGGAATTGTTCCAGCTGGATTATGCAACTAAAATGAAGTTTTTGGATGAAATGTCTGTCGTAGCAGAAGCTGTAGCAAAGGCGTTTGGTGCAGAGAAAATGAATTATGAATTGTTAGGCAATGGAGATACACACCTTCATTGGCATCTGTTTCCAAGAGTAAGCGGCGACTTAGAGAATTACGGAAACAATGGCAAAGGGCCTGTTTGGTGGTATCCAAGGGAGAGAATGTATAGCTCAGATAACCGCCCATCTTCTACTGAATTAGAAGAAATGAAAACCATATTGGCAGCAGCGTTGGACAAATTACTATAAAATCAATTCCAATTTCCCTGCCAGCAAAAAGCGCACTGCATCACCCTCCCATATTGGTGTACAGTTGCGCTTTTTTGTACCTTAAGAAAATGAAAAGCCCAAGGGGCAGATCCCCTTGGGCGATTTTGCTCTTTGGCAAGCAGAAATTACTTGATTTCCACCTTGGCGCCGATTTCGGTGAAAGCAGCCTTGACCTTTTCGGCTTCTTCCTTGGACACGCCTTCCTTGATGGCCTTCGGAACGGCTTCCACGAATTCCTTGGCTTCCTTCAGGCCCAGGCCAGCCACGTATTCACGCACAGCCTTGATAACCTTGATCTTTTCGGAGCCGGCATCAACCAGCACCACGTCGAATTCGGTCTTTTCTTCTTCAGCAGCAGCAGCGGCAGCGGGGGCAGCACCGCCGGCAACGGCGATAGCGCCGGTCACGCCGAATTCTTCCTTCATGGCGTCAACCAGTTCCTTGATTTCAAGCAGCGTCATGGACTTGATGGCGTCCAAAATTTCCTGATGAGTCATTGTACTCTTCCTCCATTATTTGTAGGTTAATGTTTTGTGTGCCTGCACATTTCATGCGGCATTTTTGAAGCTTAGGCAGCTTCCTTTTTTTCGGCGATCTCTTCCAGAACGGCCACCAGAGAGGACACGGGAGACACCAGGCAGCCAACGATGGTGGCCAGCAGTTCTTCCCGGCCGGGCAGGGCAGCGATAGCCTTGACGCCCTTAGCGTCCAGCACTTCTTCGCCCATCAGGCCGCCCTTGATTTCCAGAGACTGCAGCTTGTTCTTTTCGATGAACTGGTTGATCACCTTGGGAGCGTCGGTCACGTCCTTGGTACCAAACACGAAAGCGTTGGGGCCTTCCATCAGGTTTTCCAGGCCGGTGATGCCCAGTTCCTGCATGGCGCGCAGCACCAGACGGTTCTTCAGCACGCAATACTGCACGTTCTGTTCACGGCACAGCTTGCGCAGGTTGGTCACCTGTTCCACGTTGAGGCCGTTGAAGGAGCAGACCACCATGGACTGCGCATTCTTGAACTTCTCAACGATTTCAGCAACTGCTTGCTTCTTGATTTCAAGATTCTTGCTCATTTTCTTTTTCACCTTCCGTCCGGCCAGGAATAAAAGAAACCCCTGTGCATGGGCACAAGGGCATAATGAATTCAAGATCATGCTTCCTCGCACCTCGGCTGGCGGTGTTACCCTTTAAGCACCGGCGAATGTTTTAAGAGGTTTCCCCCATCATTCGGCCCGGATGCACCGGCTGTCTTTGGCACAGGCTCTTTCAAGCCGTAGATGATGATACCACATTTCCCTCCCTTTGTCAACACTTTTTTTGTCATCTTTTTTGTCCT
>JAFQHP010000016.1 GCA_017397895.1 Clostridia bacterium | reverse complement strand
GAAACAAGTTTGTTTTGTAAACTTGCGTGTCGCAGGATGGGTGCAGGGGCAATGCCCCTGCCGCGGGGGTACAGGGGGCGAGGAGCCCCCTGCTCCCGCAACCGGCGGACAGCCAATGGCCGCCCCTACAATTGGCGTTCTTTCCAACAGGTGTTCTGCATGATGCAACGGGAGGGGCAAGCCCCTCCCCTACATTCTCATAAACAAACTAATTTTCGTTCCTCAAGCTTCACGCGGAAACAAGTTTGTTTTGTATGCTTGCGTGTCGCAGGATGGGTGCAGGGGCAATGCCCCTGCCGCGGGGGTACAGGGGGCGAGAAGCCCCCTGCTCCATCGTCTAGTACAGGTCCCAGCATCGCAAAACGCATTATTTCCTTTTAAAATGCCACAAAAAGTTACGTTTCTTTATTGCAGGGGAGCACAGGTTCGTGGTATAATAAAAAATGGTATGATGTGCGATTTATGGGCACAGGTACCGGACGGAAAAAACCAAAGGAGTTAGAATATGGCAAACTTTATCAAAAAGCTTTTCGGCCTGGGCCCGGAAGCCCAGCTGAAACCCTTGCAGAAGATTGCAGATAGAATTGACGAGCTGGAAAAGGACATGGAAGGGCTGACGGACGAGCAGCTGGGGGACAAAACCGCCGAATTCCGTGCCCGGTACAAAAACGGCGAAACCCTGGACCAGATGCTGCCCGAAGCCTTTGCCGTGGTGCGGGAAGCCGCCCGGCGCACCCTGGGCCTGCGTCCCTTCCGGGTGCAGCTGATTGGCGCCATTGTGCTGCATCAGGGGCGCATTGCGGAAATGAAAACCGGTGAAGGCAAAACCCTCACCGCCCCCCTGGCCGCCTACCTGAACGCCATTCCCGGCGAAGGTGTCCACATCGTAACGGTGAACGACTATCTGGCCTCCTTCCAGGGGGAACAGATGGCCAAGCTGTTCCGCTTTCTGAAGATGGACGTGGGCATCATCGTGCACGACCTGGACCATGCCCAGCGCAAAGCCGCCTATGCCTGCGACGTGACCTACGGCACCAACAACGAAATGGGCTTTGACTACCTGCGGGACAACATGGCCCGCAGGGAAAGCGACATGGTGCAGCGGGGCCACTTCTTCGCCATCGTGGACGAAGTGGACTCCATCCTCATCGACGAAGCCCGCACCCCCCTCATCATCTCCGGCCAGGGCGACAAGCCCACCGAAATGTATGACAAGGCCAACGAGTTTGTCATCCGCCTGAAAATCGACGAAGACTACACCGTGGATGAAAAGGACAAGGCTGCCATCTTTACCGAGCAGGGCGCCGAAAAAGCGGAAAAGCATTTTGGCATCGAAAACCTGTCCGACCCGGAAAACAACGAGCTGAACCACTACCTGATCCAGGCGCTGAAGGCCAATGCGCTGATGAAGCGGGACGTGGACTATGTGGTGCAAAACGGCGAAGTGGTGATTGTGGACGAATTCACCGGCCGATTGATGGTGGGCCGCCGCTATTCCGACGGGCTGCACCAGGCCATTGAAGCCAAGGAACACGTAAAGGTGGCCCACGAAAGCAAAACCCTGGCCACCATCACCTTCCAGAACTACTTCCGTATGTATAAAAAGCTGTCCGGCATGACCGGTACCGCCAAGACGGAAGAAGGGGAATTCCAGGGCATTTACAGCCTGGACGTGGTGCAGATTCCCACCAACCGGCCCATGATCCGCCAGGACATGAACGATATGATCTACCGCACCAAGAAGGGCAAGTATGCCGCCGTGGTGGAAGAGATCGTAAAGCGCCATCAGACAGGCCAGCCCATTCTGGTTGGTACGGTATCGGTGGAAGTGAGCGAATTGATCAGCGGGATGCTGAGCCGCCGGGGCGTGCCCCATGAAGTGCTCAACGCCAAGCACCACGCAAGGGAAGCCTCCATCGTGGCCCAGGCCGGGCATCTGGGAGCCGTAACCATCGCCACCAACATGGCCGGCCGCGGCACAGACATCCTGCTGGGCGGCAACCCGGACTACCTGGCCCGCCGCACCCTGCGGCAGGAGGAAGTGCCGGAAGAAATGATTGAAGCCGCCAACGGGTTCAACGAAAACGTATCCGATGAGGTATTGGAAGTACGCAAGCGCTACCATGCCCTGCGGGCCGAATACAAAAAAACCACTGATGTGGAGCACGACAAAGTGGTGGCCGCAGGCGGCCTGCACATCATCGGCACCGAGCGCCACGAAAGCCGCCGCATTGACAACCAGCTGCGGGGCCGTGCCGGACGCCAGGGCGACCCGGGCTCTTCCCAGTTCTTCATCGCTTTGGAAGACGACCTGATGCGCATCTTCGGCGGCGAACGCATTCAACCCATCATTGAGCGCATGGGCATGGATGAGAATACACCCCTGGAAGCCGGGCTGCTTACCAAGCAGATTGAAAACGCCCAGAAGAAAGTGGAAAGCCGCCACTTCGAAACCCGAAAGCACGTTTTGCAGTATGACGACGTGATGAACCAGCAGCGCGGCGTGATTTACGGCCAGCGCAGGCAGGTGCTGGGGGGCGAAAACATGCGGGAAGTGATTCTGGGCATGGTGAACGCCCTCATCGACGATACCTGCACCCGCTTCCTGTCCGCCGACGCCGCTGCCGAACGGGACATTGCCGGCCTGAAGGATTATGCAGAAAGGCTGTTCCTGCCCCAGGGCACGGTGGACGCCAACGAAGAATTGCTTCGCACCGCGAAAAAGGACGAGGCCGCTGCGTTTTTGAAAAAGCAGGCCCTGCGCTTTTATGAAGAGCGGGAGCAATTGTTCCAGGAGCACGGGCTGGATATGCGGGCCGTGGAAAGGAACATCCTGCTCAGCAGTGTGGACCGGCGGTGGATGGACCACATCGACGCCATGGACCAATTGCGGGAGGGCATCGGCCTGCGCGCCTACGCCCAGCGGGATCCCATCAACGAATACAAGATGGAAAGCTACGATATGTTTGACGAGATGAGCCATCTCATCCGGGAAGATACCGTGCGCCTGATTTACCAGGGCCGTTTCCAGGAGCCCCAGGAAAAGCGCCCCGCCTTCCGCATTACCAACCTTTCCCACGGTAACGCTGCCCCCCGCCCCCACAAGGAAGCGCCTCACAACCCCGTCAAGGCCGATAAAAAGCCCGGCCGCAATGAACCCTGCCCCTGCGGCAGCGGCAAGAAATACAAAAACTGCTGCGGCAAAGCCGGCACCGGGGATTGAAGCAAACAATTTATGCGGGAGAAGGCTTTTGAAGCCAAAAGCCCCCTCCCGCACCCTCCCGAAAAGCTGACTCGGGAATATCAAAAACGCAGATAGTACAGCAATCTGCCCGTGTTGCAACAAGAAAACAACCGATAAGAAGCGGAGGCTATTGTATGATCGTAGAACTGGAACAATATACCGGGAAACTCAGCGCCCTCCGTGCCCAGCTGAAGGAAGTGGGCGAAGGGCTGCACATTGAAGACATGGAGCGGGAGCTTTCCGAGCTGAAGGAAGAAATGAACGCCGACGGCTTTTGGGACAACCTGGAGCGCTCCACCCATGTGAACCGCCGCATTTCCAACCTGGAGGGCAAGATCAAGCATTATGAAAGCCTGCTTTCCGGCTGCGACGATGTGGAAACCATGATGGAGCTGGCCCAGGAAGAAAACGACGAAGACATGATCCAGGAAGCCGGTGCGGAAATTGAAAAGCTGGAAACCGAAACCGAAGCCCTGGCCCTGGAAACCCTGATGCGGGGCAAGTATGACGACCATGATGCCATCCTTTCCCTCCACGCCGGCGCCGGCGGCACCGAAGCCCAGGACTGGACCGGCATGCTTTACCGCATGTACACCCGCTATTGCGAGCGCATGGGCTTTACCGTGAAGGTACTGGATTTCCTGGACGGAGACGAAGCCGGCGTGAAGTCCGTCACCTTTGAAGTGAGCGGCGACCATGCCTACGGCTATCTGCGGGGCGAAAAGGGCGTGCACCGGCTGGTGCGCATTTCCCCCTTTGACGCCAATGCCCGCCGCCACACCTCCTTCTCCTCCCTGGACGTGGCCCCCATGCTGGAAGAAATGGACACGGACATCGAAATCGACATGAAGGACGTGCGGGTGGACACCTACCACTCCTCCGGCGCCGGCGGCCAGAACGTGAATAAAACCTCCTCTGCCGTGCGTATGACCCACTTCCCCACCGGCATCGTGGTGGCCTGCCAGACGGAGCGCGATCAGGTGCAGAACCGCGCCACCTGTATCAAGATGCTGAAGGCCAAGCTGCTGGAACTGAAAGAACGGGAACGGGAGCAGGAAATGGCTGATATCAAGGGCGAAATGAAGAAGATCGAATGGGGCAGCCAGATCCGCTCCTACGTCTTCCAGCCCTACACCATGGTGAAGGATCACCGCACCGGCTTCGAAGCCGGCAACATCGATGACGTGATGAACGGCAACATCGAAGGCTTCACCACCGCTTACCTGAAAATGCAATAAGAATGGGATGTTTTTTTACGGGAGGGATGTTCTTTGCAGGTCAAAGAATACCCCTCCCGTGCCCTCCCCAAGAAAACCGGATTTTTTCCATATGTTCACCTCACATGTTTCGCTTTAAACAGCAAAGGATTATTTATGAAAGCACTGAAAAAAATCGGATTTGTGTTACTGGGCATCGTAAGCCTTTTGGCCCTGCTTTGCTCCATTGCCGCCAGCTGCGTCACCAACAGCGCGCTGATGGAGCAGGGGTTTTTGAGTTACGCTGACACCGCTCACCTGAACCTTTCCCCCACCCGCTACGCCGCCTGCGCCAAGGGCATTTGCGCTTACCTGGACGGGCAAACAAACGAAATTGCCCACCCGGACGACCCGGCGCAGTCCTTGTTTTCGGAAGATGAAATGCTGCACCTTGCAGACGTCCTGGGCATTGTGAACGGGCTGAAAATGGTGCGGTGGATTGGCGGCGGGCTGGCGCTGCTTTGCATTGCCGCTGCCTGGCTCTTTTCCCGGAAAAAAGACGGCAGCCCCCTTATGCGAAACATCTGGCAGGGCTTTGCCTGGGCAAGCGGCATTCTGTTCACCCTGGCCGCGGGCTTATGCATCTGGGCGCTGGCGGACTTTAACAGCCTGTTCCTTGCCTTCCATCATGTAGCCTTTACCAACGACCTGTGGCTGATGAACCCGCAAACAGATCTGATGATTGCCCTGATGCCGGAAGGGTTTTTCATGTGGTACGGCGGGGAAATGCTCAAATCCCTGCTGCCCATCTTTGGCATCATGCTGTGCCTGATTATTTCCTGGCTGAAAGTGGGCCGAAAAGAAACGGAAGGAACAAAGGACGCAAAATGACGTATCTGGAAGAAAGCAAAAAGCAGCTGGAAGCGCTGAAAGAAAAAGAGCACATCCGCATTCTGGCCATTGAAACCAGCTGCGACGAAACCGCCGCCGCCATTGTGGAGGACGGCAGGAAGATTATCTCCAGCGTGGTATTTTCCCAGATTGATATGCACGCCCTCTACGGTGGCGTGGTGCCGGAAATCGCCAGTCGGGCCCATGTGGAGAAGGTGAACCGGATGGTGGACGAAGCCCTGAAGCAGGCGGATATGCAGCTTTCCGATGTGGACGCCATTGCCTGCACCTATGGCCCCGGGCTGGTGGGGGCGCTTTTGATCGGCGTCAGCTGCGCCAAGGCCCTGGCCTATGCCGCCCACAAGCCGCTGATTCCGGTGAACCACATTGAAGGCCACATCTGCGCCAATTTCCTGACCCACGAAACATTGCAGCCTCCCTTTGCCTGTCTTGTGGTCAGCGGCGGGCACAGCCACCTGTTCCAGGTGGAGGACTACGGCCAATACCGCATCATCGGCTGCACCCAGGACGACGCCGCCGGCGAAGCCTTTGACAAGGCGGCACGGGTGCTGAACATCCCCTACCCCGGCGGGCCGCTATTGGACAAGCTGGCGGAAAGCGGCGATCCGGATACCCTGAAGCTGCCCCGGCCCCGCACCGAAGGGAAGTATGATTATTCCTTCTCCGGGCTGAAAACCGCCTTCATCAACGCCGTGCACAATATGCGGCAAAAGAACATGGAATTTTCCGATGCAGACCTGGCCGCTTCCTTCCGCAAGGCCGTGGTGGACATGCTGGCGGACAAGGCCATGCTGGCAGCAAAAGAGCTGCAGCTCAGCTGCATGGTGCTGGCCGGGGGCGTTTCCGCCAACAGCCTGCTCAGAAGAGAAATGCAGGCCCGGTGCGACAAGATGGGCATTCCCCTGTATATGCCGCTTTTGTCCCTGTGCGGGGACAATGCCGCCATGATTGGCTCGGCAGCCTACTTCCGCCTGATGCGCGGTGAAGTGGCCGATCTTTCCCTCAACGCCAGGCCTGCCCTCAGGCTGTAAAGTACGAAAGGAATTATTATGAGCGAAAAAGCCGGACGGCAGATGAAAACATCCGCCCTTTTCAAGCGATTTTTGCCCTACTACAGCAAGTACAAAAAGGAAATGGCATTTGACCTTTTCTGCGCCTTGCTGACCACCTTATGCGAAGTGATTTTCCCCCAGATTGTGAAATTGATCACCAACCAGGCCGTGGAGGATTTTTCCAAGATCACCACGGAATGGGTGCTGAAGCTGGGTGGCATTTACCTTTTGCTGCGTGTGATTGATACCGCCGCCAATTATTTCATGCAGTACTGGGGCCACGTTACCGGCACCAAGCTGGAAACGGATATGCGAACCGACCTGTTCGGGCATTTGCAGCAGCTGTCCTTCTCCTATTACAACAACACCAAGATCGGCCAGATTATGAGCCGCATCACCTCCGACCTGTTTGACATCACGGAGTTTTCCCACCACTTCCCTGAAGAAGTGCTGATCGCCGTGGTGAAGATCGTGGCCTCCTTCATCATCCTGTGTACCACCAATGTGTGGCTGACACTGCTGATTTTTGCCATTCTGCCCTTCATGCTGCTGGGCACCAGCTATTACAGCAAGAAAATGCGGGCTGCCTTTAAGGAAAGCCGGCACCAGCTGGGGGAAGTGAACGCCCAGGTGGAGGACAGTCTGCTGGGTGTGCGGGTGGTAAAGAGCTTTGCCAACGAAGCAATTGAAGAAGAAAAGTTCGGCAAAGGCAACCTGGAATTTTTCCGGCTGAAAAAGCTGCGCTACCGCTACATGAGCGGCTTCCATACCGTGACCCGCTTTTTTGACGGGCTGATGTACATTGTGGTGGTGGTGGTAGGGGCCCTGTTTTTGTCCGCAGGAAAGATTGACGTGGGCAGCTATGTGGCCTATCTTCTCTATATTAACACCCTGCTTACCTCCATCCGCCGCATTGTGGAATTTACCGAGCAGTTCCAAAACGGCATGACGGGCATTGAGCGCTTCTGTGAAGTGATGGATGCGCCCATCGAAATCCAGAACCTGCCCGGCGCCCGGGAGCTGGGCCAGGTGCAGGGGGAAGTGACCTTCGACCATGTGGGCTTCCACTATTCCGACGATACGGAGCACGAAGTGCTGGCGGATTTGAATATGCACGTTACCCCCGGCCAGAACGTAGCCGTGGTGGGCCCCTCCGGCAGCGGCAAAACCACCCTGTGTAACCTGATTCCCCGGTTTTATGACGTGACGGAAGGCCGCATCCTCATTGACGGGCAGGATATCAAGAACTTCACCCTCCATTCCCTGCGCAGCGCCATCGGCATGGTGCAGCAGGAGGTGTATCTCTTCTCCGGCACGGTGAAGGATAATATCGCCTACGGCAAGCCCGGCGCCACGGAGGAAGAGATCATCACCGCCGCCAGACAGGCCGGCGCTCACGAATTCATCACCAAGCTGCCCAGCGGCTACGATACCTACATCGGTGAAAGAGGCGTGAAGCTGTCCGGCGGGCAGAAGCAGCGGCTGTCCATTGCCCGGGTATTTTTGAAAAACCCGCCCATCCTGATCCTGGACGAAGCCACCTCCGCCCTGGACAACGAAAGCGAATTGCTGGTGCAGCGCTCCCTGGAAAAGCTGGCCAAGGGCCGCACCACCTTCACCATCGCCCACCGCCTCACCACCATCCGCAATGCAGACGTGATCTGGGTGTTGACGGAGAAGGGCGTGGAGGAAACCGGCAGCCACCAGCAGCTGATGGAAAAGGGCGGCATTTACAGCCATATGTACAGTATGTACACCACTGATAGAAGCGACGAAGAATAAGGAGGCTTTATGCTGCCTTTTCAGATTATAAAGAAGGAAGCCATCAACAAAGGCTGGTCCGGCGACGAAAAATACTGCGTCACCGATGAAAAGGGGCAAAAATACCTGCTGCGCACTGCACCCATCGGCCAGCTGGACAACAAACGGATGGAGTTTGCCTGGATGCAAAAGGCACAGGAGCTGAACATCCCCATGTGCCGCCCCATCTGCATGGATGAAAACGAAACCCAGGTGATCACCGTGCACAGCTGGGTGGATGGGCAGGATGCGGAGGACGTGGTGCCGGCTCTGCTGGAAGAAGTGCAGTACCGGTATGGCTACAACGCCGGACAATGCCTGAAAAAACTGCATTCCCTGCCAGCTCCCGAATGGGTGCCGGAATGGGAGGACAGGTTCAATCAGAAGATTGACCGGAAAATTGGAATGTACCTGGAATGCCCGCTGAAATACGAAGGCGGGGAAGCGTTCATTGAATACCTGAACCGGAACCGGCATCTTTTGAAAAACCGGCCCCTCACCTTCCAGCACGGAGATTATCACATCGGCAATATGATGATCGGAAACGACGGAAGGCTGTATGTGATTGACTTTAACCGGTTCGATTTCGGCGACCCATGGGAGGAATTCAACCGCATTGTGTGGTGCGGGCAAAAGGCCCCGGTTTTCGCCGCAGGGATGGTGGACGGGTATTTTGACGGCCGTGTGCCGGAGGAGTTCTGGGCGCTGCTGGCCCTGTACATCGCAAGCAATGCCCTGGGCAGCCTGCCCTGGGCCATTCCCTTTGGGGAAGAAGAAATTCAGGTGATGATCAAGCAGGGCCAGGACGTTCTTTCCTGGTATGATCATATGCAAAGCATTGTGCCCAGCTGGTATAAGAAAAAGCCCTGAGGAGCACGGCGAATGGCAATTTTCTGCTGGTGCTTGGGGAAAACTGCGGGGCTTCGCCCCTGCCAGGGCAGTGCCCTGGACCCAATTGCGGATGCAGTTGGCGTGACGAACAGGCAATTTCCCGCTGGGGCTTTGGGAATACGAAAAAGCCTCCCTTGTGAAAGAGAGGTGGCAGCCGCAGGCTGACGGAGGGATTGCCCGCAGCATGCAGAAACCCGTTTGCAAAAGTCGCTTGCGACATTGCGAGCTGGCTGTAGCCCCGCCACCCTACGGGCTGGGCGGCGGAACGCCGCCGGCCGGATGCCAATGGCATCCGGGGAAAACGAAAAAATTAGCGGAGGAAAATTCATTTTCCCATCCGCTATTTTTTTCGTTTTCATGGTGCCCGTAGGTACCTATCTTTTCGTTCCTCAAGTTTCACGCGGAAACAGCTTGTTTACACACGCAACCACTTTGCGAGTTGGGTGCAGGGACTTTTGTCCCTGCCAGGGGGGAGGAGCCCCCTGCTTCAACAACCCAAGCGTCGGCCCATGGCACCCCTGCAAGTTGTGCAAAGACAAAGGGAGGGGCAAGTCCCTCCCCTACAATATCGGAAGCAAACCTCAATTCCGGATTCCAATTTCCGGATTGCTTCACCGCTCTGCCCTGCACACCGGGCGCACATACTTGAAGGCGTGGGCGGGGTTGTGGTAGAAGTAGAAGATGCGGCTGGGGGTAGTATCCAATTGGTACCCGGAGGCGGGATAATCGAAATCCTTCATGGCCTGCTCAATCTTCTGCTCCACAGCGGCTGATTGGGTTTCGTAATCGAAGGGGCCGTGCTCGAAGACAATGTATTCCCCTTCCGGCACGTCCATCAATTGCATCTGGGCGGGCACGGGGCCGTTGTAATCCATGGGCAGGCGCACACCGTAGCATTCTGCCAGAGGGATACCCCAGCTGCAGATGCGGCCGGCAGGTTCATTCAGCCAGGCCATCAGCTGGCCGGAGCCGCTGGACAGATCGCCGGTGCCCATATCGTCCAGCTTGCCGGGAATGCTGTCCAGCAAACCGCAGATGGTTTCGCAGTCCTGGCCGGGAATATGACTCTGCTTTTCCCAGAAATCGAAATAGCCAATGCTTTCCAGGTTGCGGATATGGAGGAATTTATGGGCGGGCAGGGTGACAAAATAGGTTTTTACGGCGCTGTTTGTAGTTTGCATATACAGATGTTCCTTTCCGAGCAGATAGCAGTCAAAGGGGCGGATGATGGTGCGCAGCTGCAGGGGCACCGGGGTTTTGCGGTACTGGCTGGGCGTGACGCCGTAGGCCTCCTTGAACGCCCGGGTAAAGGCTGCATGGGAGGAAAAGCCAAAGTCCAGCGCAATTTCAATCAGCGGCCGGTCAGAATCCCGGATATCCACCAGGGCAAAGGCAAGCCTGCGATAGCGCAAATAATCCCGGAAGGGCATCCCGGCAATTTCCCGGAACTTCCGGGAGAAATAGAAGGCGGAATAGCCTATCCTGCCGGCAATTCTGTTCAGGGCCATATCCTCATCCTGCCGGCTTTTGATGCAGGCGTCCATGGTATCAATCACCGTTTGCATATTCCGGTGCAATTCGCTCATGCCATTCCCTCCCTTGCTGCTGTTCCATTATAGCCCGAAATTCTCCTGCCCGCTTTACCTGGATTGCGCAAATAATATAAAAAACGCCCGTGGGTAACACAGGCGTTTTTCATTTTACGTCAAATCCGCTTCCAGGCGCACGCAGCGGCCCACGAAGGTGATTTCGTTGTAATTTTTAATTTCGCTTTCAAAGGCGTCGTCATACTTTTGCAGCATAGCCTGGTAATCGTTTACCCGCTTTACCTTCCGAAGCACCCGGCCAAGGGGCGTTTGCACCAGCATGATGGCGCCGTCCACCGCAGCCTGGGCAGGCACCACCAGCACGATATCGCCCTTTTGCACCCGAAAGCCCCGCAGGTCATTATCCGGGGCCATGAAATAAAACACCTTGTCCGGGTTGGCACCTTCAATTTTTCCGTTGGTAATGGGCAGCAGCCGATGGCCCACTTCCTTCATGACGGCGTTGTAGATGGGCACGTGCTTGAGCACCCCGGCCAGCGCATCCAGCCAGATGGAGCCGGACACCCCGGCATCCGCTTTCGCTTCCGCCACGGGCTGCTTTTCCTTCTTTTCCACGGCCCTTGTCAATTGGGGCACGGCGGACTGCAAATCCACCGTGGCGGCAATATCGTCCAGGGAGAAATCCGCTTCCGTCTGCTGGGAAAGGCCCATCACCTTCAGAATGCGCCGGGCCTGCTCGTCCTGAATAATGCGGGTGCCCGCTTCCACTTCCATCAGGTATTTATCGCTGACGCCGCACTTGCGGGCCACCTGCTTGTGGGTGAGGCCCTGGCGGGTACGCTCCAGGCGAATGAGATCGCCAAGTCTTGACATATTACATTTCCTCCGTTTTTTGCTTCAACAGTTTCAGGCAGCCGTCAATGACAAACTGCAGGTTTTTCTTTTCGCAGATGGTATCCCGCTTGGTGTGGATGCGCTTCAAATGCAGGCCAAAGGTGGGATGCAGGTGCAGCGCAGCAATGGCATAGCCCCGGGTGAAGGAACGCTGGTCGGAATTATAATTGGCGTGCTTGGCAGTGGCGGCTTCGGTGACAAAGCCTTCGTCCCGGGCAAAGAGATTTTCCAGGGCGCCCAGTTCTTCATCCGGGGTTTTCTTGGGGGCCACGATGAGCATATGATCACCGTCGCCAATGCAGTCCAGGTTCATGATGTAACCGTTCTTTTTGATTTCCGGGTATTTCTTGGCAAACTGCAAACTGCCCACCTTGCCCTTTTCTTCCTGATCGAAAAAGATGAAGGCAGCGTGAGGACGGTATTCTTCCGGCAGCCGGGCCATCATTTCCAGGAGGCAGGCAGTGCCGGAGGTATTGTCATTGGCAGTGTGCTTGTTGGCCGGGCCAAAGAACAGAAGGCCCAGGAAAACTGCCAGAACCGCCAGAAGACCCAGCTCCGACAAAAGAAAACTCATCATGGGATCTTCAATGGGCAGGTGTGCCGTCAGGAACGAAATGACACCGCACATCACAACCATGACCAGGATCAGGGGCAGCTGAGCACCGATGGTGGCCAGCTGGTTTTTGGGAAACACCATATTGGGCAGGGGCAGCACCGGCTGGGTATCGTAATGGGCGGTGTAGATCACCTTGGCAGTTTCAGGGTTGCCCACGATGAGGTTGCGGCACTTGAAGGTATCGTTGTATTCCTCCACACGGGAAGTATACCCCATTTTTTCAATTTCTTCCTGCGCCCAGGCAAGGAAGGCAGTTTTCTGATCCTTGGTTTTGCGGATCTGGTATTTTTCCAGCAAAGTATCCAGGTATTTCAATGCTTTGCTTCTCCTTTACACATAATCGCCGCTGCCCTGCACCAACTGGATATCCAGGGTGGGGTTTTCGGCGCAGCTGTCCAGAAACACCATGAGGAATTTTCCCCAAGCGTCGCCCATCTGGTCAGCCGCCCGGGCACATTCTTCGATAATGATGCAGGTATCGGTAAGATCCGTCAGGCAATCATGGAGGGCGTCCAGGTTATGGCCGTAGTATTCCGGAAAGGAAAGGGCCGCCTTCAGGGCTTCATGGGCATCCCGGGGCGTTTTCCACGCCGCTGCCGTCAATGTGATCTTTTTCATATTACTTGATCTCCTCAAACGTCTCGTAATGGTCTTCGGTATAGTAGATCAGCCCGTCATTGGAATAGACGATACGCTTGGCATTGGCCTTTCTTCCATCAAAGTCGATATCACATTCGTAATACTGACGGCCCTTTTTCGTGGGCAACAGCTCTTCATAATTGCCGAACTTATCGCCGCCGATGCTTTTTCCGTATGCCACGTCCCACAGGCCGCTTCTGGAGCCGTTCCAGCCCAGTTTCCGGGCTTCGTTTTTGGTGATGTAATTGGAGGGCAGCTCACCATATTCCTTCAGGTAGGCCGCCACATGTTCCTTATCGGTGTAGGTGCCGTCCCTTTCCACCTGAATTTCGTCTTCCTCATCATCGGAGCCGAAAAGAAGCTCCAGCCAACCGGGTTTTTCGGTAGCCTTAGGCTTTTCGGTGGCTTTAGGCTTTTGCGTGGCCTTGGGGGCCTGGGTCTGGGCAGGGAAGGAAGAAAATTCCTCATACAAAAGGGAATACAGTTCCCAGTCAATTTCGCCGGTGACCTCCACGCCAAAGTCTTCCTGGAAGTCCTTCACCGCCTGCTCAAAGGCCCGGCTGTAATTGCCGTTGATGGCGCCGTCATAAAAGCCCAGCTCCTGCAGAACCGTCTGCATTTGCCGGACGGCCTGGCCGCCCATGCCTACTTCCAACGTTTTGAAATCGCTCTGGGCCGCCATGGCTTCTGCCTGAACAGGCATGGGAGCAAAGACGGAAAAGGCGCTGATGCAAAGCAGCAATACAGCAAACAAAAGGGATACAATGCGCTTAAAATTCTTCATTCCTTAATCCTCCTGGTATCTCCATACGGTGCGGTTGCCGAATACATCCACAATCAGGATGGCCGGGGTGCCCCGCAGCTGGGGCAGTTGCAGATAGGGGGGCAGGGCCGGGGTGTGCTTGCGCCGGGCGGCAGAAGCCTGAGCACGGAAAACCCCGTCCTCCAGAAAGCCCACGCTCCACTGGTCCACATTATCCATGCCCTTCACCTGATCGCTCTCCCCCTGATAATCTTTCAGGCTGATATCATGGAAGGCAATGCCGGGCACCAGCTCCGCCACAATGGAAACAGGCTTTTCTTCGCAGGGCATCTGCAGCGTAAGCTGGGTTTCCAATAGGCGCTTGCGGGTCACGCTCAAAGACAGGGGGCTGATATCGCAGGTGAGGTAGCGTCGGCCGGCCTGGGCAGCCGCCACGGCGGTGGTACCGCTGCCGCCGAACAAATCCGCCACCAGATCCCCGGGCCGGGAAGCGGAAAGAATGATGCGGTTGAGCAGCGCCTGGGGCTTCTGGGTATCATAGCCGGTGCGCTGGGGGTCCTTCTGCTGCAGATGGCTCACATCCGCCCATACGTCGCCGGGGTACACCGGCTCGTCATCGTAATAGGTGTAAGTTTTGCCGCCGGACTGGATGGTGCGGTAGGTGCGGCCGTTTTCGTCCACACAGCGGCGCATGTGGTTGGAGCGGTTTTCGCTGCGGGGCAGGGGCACCCGGGTAATATCGAAAAAAAGCTTCCGGCTTTTGCGGTAAAACAAAATCACATCATGCTTGCGGGAAAAGCGCTTCATGCTGCGGCCGCCGGACTGGTACGCCCAGATGATTTCATTGACAAAATTGCTTTCGCCGAAAATCTCATCGCACAAAATGCGGGCATGGGCGCTCATGCGGCTGTCCAGATGCAAAAAGAGGGAGCCGGTTTCGTTCAGCAGCATTTTTGCATTTTCCAGCGCCGCCCGAAGCAGGGCCAGATATTCCGCCTTGCCGGAATATTTATCCTGATAAGCCGGCAGCACCAGGGCATCCTTCCCCGTTTCCCAGCCCTTCTCTCCCACGCGCATACGCATGGAAAAATCCTCCCCCGTCATAAACGGCGGATCCAGATACACCAGCTGCACCTGGCCGGCATAGGCGGAAAAATCACCCCGAGCATCGGCAAAAAGCGCCGTGCCCCCCTGGCCGTCCCCGTGTACTTCCGTGTGGCAATATGCTTGTACCCAGGTCATGGAAGGATCATCCTTTCTTAAAATGACTGCAGTTTTTTGATATAAGCGTGGATGGCGTCCAGAAACGCCGCCGTTTCCCCGCAGGCGTACAGAATGTCCCCCGCCTGGCGGACGGCCTCCACAAATTCCTGCTGCAATCCGCCGATGCCGCTTTGCATCAGCGGGCACACGGCCCATCCCCGCCGGTCCATCACCGGGCCATCCCGGGATGGCAGCAGCGGAAACAGCATGCAGGAAAGGGGCCGCTCTTCCCTGTCGCAATAGCCTTCGCAGGAAAGCAGCAGGGCATCCTCTTTTACGGCATCGTCCTGCAAAAGGGTGAAGCCCTCCGGAAGCGGATCATACAGCATTTCTTCCCCAGGAAACAGCAGCATGCCGCCCTGGCCGTCCTCATCCGCTTCGCAGCAGGCAGCGCCGCAATAGCGCCCGCAATCCCGCCGAAGGGGCGTAACGGAGGCCATGATTTCCCGGGCTTTTTTCACTGCATCCAAGGGCTGCATATCGTTCCCTCATTTCGCTTTATACGTATACAGTTTATTTTACCACGATCTGCCGGGATTGACAAGGCAGGGAAAAGGCGGTAAACTGGAAAAAAACAGGAGAGGGGGGCCATGGAATGCACCTGCCCAAGGCGGCGGAAAATGCCATCCGGCTTTTGAACGAACAGGGCTATGAAGCGTACCTGGTGGGTGGCTGTGTGCGGGACACCCAGCTGGGCATTCCGCCCCACGACTGGGATATTTGCACATCGGCTACGCCGGAAGAAATGCAGAAAGTGTTTGCCGCCTTCCGCACCGTGGAAACCGGGCTGAAGCACGGCACCTTGACGGTGCTGATGGAGGGAGAGCCCCTGGAAATCACCACCTTCCGGCTGGACGGCGAATATTTGGACAACCGCCACCCCAAAGAAGTTACGTTTACCCGCAGCCTGGAAAACGATCTTTCCCGCCGGGATTTCACCGTCAATGCCATGGCCTGGCACCCGGAAAAGGGATTGGTGGATTTGTTTGGCGGCCGGGAGGACTGCAAAAAGGGCGTCATCCGCTGTGTGGGCGATGCCTGCACCCGCTTTGAAGAGGATGCCCTCAGGATTCTCCGGGCACTGCGCTTTGCGGCCCGGTTCCGCTTCCGGGTGGAGGACGAAACGAAAAAGGCCATTTTTGAAAAGAAACATCTTTTGCGGCACATCAGCGCCGAGCGCATAGCCGCCGAAATGAACGGGCTTTTGCCCGCACCGGGGGCAGTGGATATTCTTGCTGAATTCCATGAAGCGGTGTTTGCCGCCGTGCCTGCCATGGCCATGGAGGTAACTGCCTTCCGCCAGGCCCTGGCTGTTCTTGATTTCATCCACCGGCAGCCGGCACTTTGCTGGTGCGCCCTGCTGTCTCCCTTTGCCCCGGAAAAGGCGAAGGATGTGCTGCAGCAATTGAAAACGCCCCTGCGGCTGCAGGAGGATGTGTTCAGCCTGCTTTTCTTCCGGCACATGGAAATAACGGAAAGCACCCTGCAGCTGGCCCTGATGCATATCGGCGACCGGCTGATTATCCCGCTGCTTTCCCTGCAATACGCCCTGACTGCAGCAGAAAAGAAAGCGGATGAAGCCGCCCTGAAAGAGAGGCTGCACCGCCTCACCGCTGCAGCACAGCAGCTGATAGACGAAAAAGCCTGCTACACCCTATCCGCCCTGGCCGTGAAGGGCGGCGACCTTGCTGCGCTGGGTATTCGTGGCCCCGCCATCGGAAAGACGCTGCATCAGCTATTGGAAACGGTATGCCGCGGGGAGGCAGAGAACCAAAGGGATCCGCTGCTGGCGCTGGCAAAAAGCATGGTTTTGAAAGATAATGGTTGATTTTCGGTTCGACATTTGCTATAATCGGCTTACAAGGAAATCTGATCGAATACGGAGGCCGTTTTGAAAGGGCTGGATGCATGAAACGGAGGACTGTTTTTTATTATCTGGCGCACATTTTTGTGCCGCTGGTGGTTGGCATCCTGCTGTATATGCTGCTGCGCCCGGACACCTTCGTAACAAAGGCCGTGTGGAGAATAACCGGCATTTCCCTGGTGCTGCCGCCGGAAATCCGGCTGGCAAGCGATGGAGTGGCCCAGTTCATCCGCAATCATCTGGCGGATATTTTGTGGGGCTACTCCCTGTGCTTTGCCCTGGGAATGGTGGCCCGATGGGTGGGACGGCATCCCGCCCGGGCGCTGTGGCCTGCTTTGGTTACGGATGTGCTGATGGAAATGACCCAGTATTGGGGCCTGATTTCCGGCACATTTGACGGATGGGATATCGTGTGCCAGGCCGCTGCTTCCCTGGCCGCCTTTCTGATCATGATGATCCACGAAAAAAACACCAAAGAAAGCGAGTGCATCCCCCATGACCAACCCCAACAACAACCAAAAAAAGCCCAATGAAACCATGGCCACCATCATCGGCATTGTGGTGATTGTGCTGTTCTTCATCCTGGGCTGGAGCTGCTGCAACAGCGACGGCGGCTCTTCCTCCTCTTCCCGCACCACCACCACGAAAAAGTATAATTCCGTGTCCGACTATATCAAGGACCAGGACCCCGGCCTGTGGAACACCATGCAGGAACGCTGGGACAGCCTGCAATAATCCGGCAAGAAAAAGCAGAGGCAATTCAAGCCTCTGCTTTTTTTGTGTGTTAACACGAGACGAACGAAGCAGGGGGCTCCTCGCCCCCTGTACCCCCACGGCAGGGATATCATCCCTGCACCCCTCCTGCGATTGAAAAATATGATAAACCCATCGTTTGTTCCGCTTGCCATAAGAAATCTTTATCGGACGGAAAATGCTTCTTAACCGGAGAGAATACCCTGTCAGTTTTCTGCGCCATGTTCTGACAAAAATGCCAGCACATCATCCGCCATCTGCTCCTGCTCATCGCCGCCCAGGCCGTGATGCAGGGAGGGATAGAAAGAGAACCTGCCGTCCCGGAAGCCATCCATATATTTTTCGGCAGCCTTTCGGCTGACCACCGTATCCTGCCCGCCGAAAACCACCAGCGCCTTTCCCTGATACTGGGCAGTGGTTTCGTAGATGGGCAGGTTCCGGGCCATGCGGAAGTACAGATTACCCACCCAGTGATCGCCGCCCACGTCCACCTTTTCCGGCACATGGTAGGTATCATACCGGGCGGCCATGCAGCGGCCCTCCTGGGCATCGGTTTTCAGGGAAGCTGCCGGGGCCAGCATCACCAGCTTTTTCACCACATCAGGGTACAAGCCGCTGAGCAGCCCGGCCACCACCCCGCCCTGGGAATGGCCCAGCACATAAATATCCGTCACAAAATTCAGCCCCATGGTATACTGCAGGAAAGCGGCGGCGTCCTCCACCTCATTCCACACCGTCATGTGGGGGAAAGAACCGTCGCTGACCCCATGGCCGTTGAAATCAAAGCGCAGGGTGGCGCAGCCTTTTTCCACCAGCCTGTCGGACAGGTGCTGGAACAGGGAAGAATACAGGCCCATATCCCCGCCAAAGCCATGCAGCATCAATACCAGAGGGGCCCGCTCCTGTCCCCTCTTTTCCAGGCAGCCCCGCAATGTGATACCGCCCCGCTTCAGGGCGATATGCCTTCTTCCCGGCATGTCGTTACTATGAATGACAATATCCAGCCCCTTTTCCTGAAACTCCATGGTGCCGTAAAGGGACGCCGTTTCCAGCCAGGAAAGACATTCACTGTCGGTTTTGACGGAAGGGGTGGTAATGGTTTCCTTTCCCGGCTCAAGATTGGCTTCATTTTCAATGAACAATTTGCAGCTTTTCCCCGCACTGTCTACGCCCTCCAGCATATACCGGGCGGACAGCGTGCCCCGCTTTTCATCCGGGAACAGCTGGGTATCCACGCCGCCGGGAAGAACCTTGCCCTTGAAAAGCGCACTGTCGCACCAGCCGCTAAAAGGGATCATCCGCACTCCGGCAGAGGGGCTGTCCAGGGCCAGGGCGTCGCCCAGCTGAATGTGAATCCGCAGAATTTCCATGAAAATACGCCTCCTGTCTCCCCTGATTATATCACGGAGAAAAAGGAGGCGCAATGTTCATTGATGGTCAGATAAGCCACAAAATCAGGACATTCATTTCAGCATCCGCTGCCGCTTCCATTCCTGCAGGGTTTGCCGGGTGATATCTGCCGCCGCTTGCCCGGCTGCTTCGCAGTTGGCATGATAGGCTGCATCGCCGTCATGGGCCGGGGTATCGGTAATGGTGCGGATGGCCAGGAAGGGAGTGCCAAAGGCATGACACACCTGGGCCGCCGATGCCGTTTCCATATCCACGGACAGGGGCGCATGGTTCATCAAAATCGCATCCCGGTTGCGGTTATCGATGAAGGCTTCTCCGGTCATGGTGCGGCCGAAGGCAATTTTGTGACGGGGCAGCCTTTCCGCCGCCGCTCTGGCAGCCTGCAGCAGCCCCCCATCCGCCTGAAACCAGATGCCGGGAAGATAGGGATGATACTCCGTCAGGATGCCCTCTTCCACATCATGATAGGCACATTCCGCCGAAACCACAGTATCCATCACGTCCATTTCCCCGGTCATGCCGCCGCAGGTGCCGGCGTTGATGATGAAATCACAGCCGAAGGTGTCGATCAGCAGCTGGGCGGCTATGGCGGCGTTTACCTTGCAGGCACCGCACCATACCGCCGTGACGGCCAGCCCGTCGATGGTGCCGTGGTGGAAGGTGAGCAGGGCTTTTTTCGTTTCGTGGGTTTTGTGCATCATGGAAAGGAAGGGATGAAGCTCGTCATCCGCAGCACACAGGATGCCTGCCCGCACCGTTTTCACCGGGGGCTGTGCGTATTTGGGATGGAAGCAGAGATATTCAAAATCCTCCTCCACGGTGCCCACATGGGTGTGGTACGGGATGGTGGCGAAATAGGTAAAGCCGCTTTTTTCAATCACCCGGGCGGACTGGCGGTTCCAGGAGAAATGGCCCACGTTGATAAAATCCAGCCCTTCCCTTTCAAACAGATATTCCTTCACCGCCTGCACCGCTTCCGGCATCAGGCCCCGGCCCCAATAATCCCTGGACAACACATAGCCGATTGCCCGGCCAAGGTAAGGTGCCAATTGGGGGAAAAGTTGTTCATTGTAGCGTTCAATGCCCAGGGAGCCGATCACCTTTCCCTGATGCACCAGGGCAAAGGTTTTTTTGCCTTCAATGAAATGGTTGAGAATTTCCTGGCTGACCTGAATGCTTTCATGGGGCTGCCAGCCGGCCATCTGGCCCACGCCGTCCACCCGGGCGTATTCGTAAAAATCCTCCAGATCCGCCTGCCGCCAGGGCCGCAGGGTAAGCCGGGCGGTTTTCAGCTCCACGCCGGTTATATCAATTTGCTTGTTCATATTTTACGCTCCTTGCCGGTCCTTTTTCAAAAGGGCATACTGGACAATATCGCACACGCCCTGGTTATTGTAGCCATAATCCCGGAAGACACCCTCCTGCTTCATGCCGCATTTTTGCATCACCAGGCCGGAGCGGGGATTATTCACATCGTGATGGGCTTCAATGCGGTTCATGCCCACTTGATCAAACAGATAATCCATCACCGCCTGCAAAGCCTCGGAGGTGATGCCCTGATGCCACCATTTTTTTCCGATGCAGTAGCCAATCTCCGCCCGGGCAACCCGGAAATCACCGTGCACCACGGCCATGCTGCCGATGGGCTCATCCGTATCTTTCAGGCAAATGGCCCACTGGTAATAATCCGGCTTTTCATAGGAAGACACCCAGTGCTCCAGCACCATCCGGGTCACATCCGGGCTTGTGTGGGTGGGCCAGGTGAGAAAATGGGTCACATCCGGGTCCGACGCCCAGTTATTGTACATCTGCTGTACGTCTGACAGACGGAAAGGGCGCAGGATAAGCCGGTCGGTTATCAAAATTTGCGTTCCTTTATGCTCCATGGATATTGCCTCCTTACATACGCTTTACCAGTTCAATGGACAGATCAATCAGGCTGGCCCGGATGCCCTTGCGGCTGTTCCAGCTGCGGTTATCCCACACCTGGCCGCTGACGTCATCCCCGGCGTAAAGCAGCTGGGCCAAAGGCAGATCATAGTATTTGGCCACGGCATAAAAGCCTGCCGTTTCCATTTCCACGGTGATGCAGCCTTCCTCCCGGCGCTTTTGCACCATGGCAGGCGTTTCCCGGTAGAAGGCGTCGGTGGTCCAGGTTTTGCCCAGGGTGAAGAGGACGTTCATTTCCTTCAGGCATTTTGCCACAAAATGCAAAGGTTCCTGTGGCGCTTCCACCTCCCGGGAGGGGGGCAGGTAGTGATAGGAAGCCCCTTCATCCCGGACAGCGGCGGTGGGAAGCAGAATTTCCCCCACCTGCATCTTCCCCGTCAGGCAGCCTGCCCCGCCGCAGATAAGGAACTTCCGGCAGCCCATGGCCCTCAGCTCCTCCAGGGTGCCGGCAGCACCGGCGGAGCACTGGAAGGGCATGGCGATGGCAATTTTTTCGCCCTCCTTTTCGTACAGGTAAATGGGAAGATCCACCACCTCGGAATGCAGCTGACCTACAACGGGCAGATTATTTTCCTGCACAAAGGTGTTCAGTTCCTTGCGGAAAAAGGTGAGCACGCATTTTTCAGGCAGTACCTTTTCCAGAAAATTTTCGGCACAGATGACGGCATTGCGGTCTGTATCAAACTCGCAGACAGGAAAATCGTGGCGGCAGATCATGGATATCCCTCCTTTTGAAAATAAAAAACAGTGCAAGCCTTCTTCCGGCCTGCACTGCTCAAAACGTATGGAAAAAAATTATATTTCTTCCTGCGGGTACGGCAATGCAAGCCCCTGACGTTCATTCCAAACGCATACAGGCAGCAGACGATTCATACCCTTGGCAGAATTCCGCTTCATGGCCATACCCTCCCTCCGTGTTTTGTGCGATTATAACGCCATTTAATTGCTTTGTCAACACCTTGTTTTGTATACAATTACGCCTTGGTAGCCCTCAGGGTGTAGGTGGTATCCCAGCGGTTCATGATCTCCACCCGGGCAAAGCCCGCCCGCAAAAGGGCGTCGGTCTCATTTTCCACCGTCAGGGGCGTATCATAGTGGTAAAATTCGTTATCGGCAATGCCCTGTTCCTGTTTCAGGCGGATCAATTCACGCTGGAAATAATCCTCCCGTTCCTGAATATCGGCAAAATAATCTGTCAGGATGAAATAGCCGCCCTGTTTCAGGCCATCACACAGCTTTTTGTACAGGGGAATTTTCTGTTCCTTGGTAAAATGATGCAGCGATTCCACGGAAACAGCGGCGTCGAAGAAATTCTGTTCAATAGGCTCGTCAAAATAGGAGGCGCAGACGAGCCTTATTTCCTTCTCCGGAAATTTCTTTGCCAGCGCATCCAGCATAGGCCGGCACAGGTCAATGCCGGTGATCTTTGCGTCCGGGTTCAGGGCGAAATAGTCCTCCAATTCCAGCCCGGTACCGCAGCCCAGATCCAGCACCCGGGTGCCTTTTTCCATGGGCAGCAGGGACGCCGTGAAGGCATAAAACTGGCCTTCATCGTCCACGTCGGTACGCATATGCCGGTCGTAGCCCTCCAGCCGGTTTTCAAAAAAGTCGCTCATTTTTTCCAGCATTGTCTTTCCCTCAAAAGCGCTTGAACATCACGTTCACGCTGTCCTTCCCCATGCCGGAAGCATGGTAAAACCCCAGATTATCGTCAATGGAAATCAGCTGGGTCACATGCACACCGGCTGCCCCCAGTTCCTTTTCCAAGGCCAGCAAAAGGCCCTTGCCATACCCATTCTTCTGATATTCGGGCATCACAAACAATTCCGAAATGAAGAAAAAATCTTCCTCCGCATAGGGGTCCACATACCCCAGAACCCCGCCGATCACCTTGCCCTCCATCACCGCTGCCATACCGGCCGACTGGTAATTGGACAGAATGGCCCGGATGCGAAGGGCTGCCCGCTCCTCCGTCCAATTTTCTTTCCAGGGTGCCTCGGCATAAGCTGCCATCATGGCCTGGATCAGGCCCGGCAGATGCTGCTGTTCAATGGGCAAATATTCAATCATACATTCTTCCTCGCTTCATAAAGGCAATCGATCAGCTGTTCCGATGTCAATTCCAGTAATCCGTATTTCTTTTCTCCTGTTTCTCCGGCCATGCCGTGCCACAGGCAGGAAAGCCCTGCCGCCTGAAAAGGATAATTCACATGATGCAAAAGCGTGCCCAGCATCCCGGCCAGCACATCACCGCTGCCGCCCTTGGCCATGGCCGGGCTTCCGGAAGCATTGAGGACATATTCCGTTTTACCGTCTTCCATGCGGCAGATCGCCGTCACGTCGCTTTTGAGAACCACGGTGCAGCCGAATTTTTCACAAAGTTCTTTCGCTGCTTTCAGCCTGTCCTTCAATACTTCTTCCGCACTGCATCCAAGCAGCCGTGCTGCCTCCCCGATATGGGGCGTGATTACCGCCTTTTCGCCAAGCACAAAGGGATTCTTTGCCAGCAAATTCAACGCATCCGCATCCCAGACGGTAGACTTTTGAGGATCATACAGGGCTTTGATATTCTGCCATACATCCTCCCCCTGGCCCAGACCGCAGCCCATCACCAGCACGTCATAGGCCGGCTTTTCCCGAACTGCTTTTTCAACATCCACACACATGGCATTGGGCACCAGCATTTGCAGAATGGGCATCATTTCCCGGGGACAGGCAATGGTGGTGAGCCCGGCCCCGGCAGCAATGGCCGCTTTGGCACACATGGCCGCAGCCCCAGCCATGCCCATACTGCCGGCATAAATCAAAATGCGGCCGCAATCCCCTTTGTGAGCATTGAGAGCGCGCTTGGGCAATAAGCGCAATGCTTTTTCCGTCAGCACTTCGCAGTTCAGTTCCGCATCCTCCAACAAAAGCGCATCGCTGTGCCAGGGGTCCATCTTCCAAAGGCCGATGTCCGCCACGATGATTTTCCCCACCGCTTCCCGAACCTTCGTCAGGTACAAGCCGGGCTTGGGCGCATGGAAGGTGACCGTCACATCCGCATGCACATAGGAATCTTCAAACACCTCCCCAGTCAGGCCGTTCAGACCACTGGGAACATCCACCGCAATTACCGGCGGAAAAGAAAAATCGTGCCAGGGCACAAGAATCATTCGGGTCGTCACTTCATCCGGCACTCCCTTGATGCCGGTGCCCAGCAGTGCATCCACATACCCGTCAAAATGCTCCCGGGGCCCTTCCCCTTTCAGGGGCCATTCTTCCAACGGCATTTCCCGCAGATTCAGCATTTTGATATCCAACGCCTTGCACCATGCCAAATTCGCTTTGGCATCGGGCGTCTTCACATCACCGGACAGCCAGATTTCAGCCATACCGCCGCGCATCACAAACAGGCGAGCAGCCGCCAGGCCGTCGCCGCCGTTATTGCCGGTTCCGCACAGGAACAATACTTTTTTTCCCTTGCAGCAGCCACCCAATTTATCTGCCAGTGCATCCACCACAGCCATGGCTGCATGCTCCATCAAAAGCAGGCTGGGCACTCCAAGGGCAAAAGCCTTTTGCTCCGTTTTCCGCATATCCCCGGGGGTCAGTATCTGATAAGAATCCATATCCGAAGCATCATAATGCATGATTACACATTCCTTTCGGCAATGGCAACCGCAGCCGCGACGCCGCCGTCATGGGAAATGGAAAGGTGCAGGTTGGTAATGTGCCGCTGGGCGGCGTGGAGGGCATATTCCCCCCGCAGGTCATAATAGGGCCCCCCCAGCTTATCATGCAGGATGCAGATATCGCTTGTCTGGCCGCCGGAAAGCCCCGTGCCCAACGCCTTCATCAGCGCCTCCTTGGCAGCGAAAATGCCCGCCATGGTCTGGGCAGCGGCTTTGCCTTTATTTTCTATATATTCCTGTTCTTCAGGGGCAAAAAAGCGGCCCAGGAAACGGCCGTCCACCAGCAGCTTTTCCATGCGTGCAATATCGCACACATCCATCCCCACGCCCACAATCATGGCCGGGAGAAAAGCAGCGCATTGGCAATGGCACGGGCCGTCACTTCCGCTGCTGCAGCGCAAAGCTTGACAAAGTTCACCTGGGCATCGGTGCGCCCGGTGGCCAGGGCAAACATGGTGTCGCCGTCCATCTGGGTGTGCACGGGACGGATGGTGCGGGCCAGGCCGTCGTGGCTGACATCCGCCAGCCGGTTGGCCTGCTCCTTGGTCAGTTTACAGTCCACCGCCACCACGCCGATGGTGGTGTTGCTGCCGGGAGCCGGAATGCGCATCTGCTGGGGGGCCGGTGCATGGCCGTACAAAAGCCCTTCCGCATAAACGGGGGTGCCGTCGGGCATATGGGCGCAGCCGATCACCTTGCCGGTTTCCGGATGATACACATCCCCCACCGCATTCACTGCCACCACCGCCCCCACAGTGACCCCTTCGGGCAGGGTGATGGAGGCGGAGCCGATGCCGCTGTCCTGGGGCTGGGCGGAGGTGACCAGCTTGCCCACCGTGGCGCCGGTGCCTGCGCCCACACGGCCCTGGGCCATGCCCTTGGCAGCGTTCATGCAGGCAGTGCGGCCCATGGCAGCATCCGGCCGGATGCGGGGATCCCCCACCGCCAGGTCATACAATACAGCCGCAGGCACAATAGGCACCCGGGCCACACCCATATCCATGCCAACATCCATGCTTTCCAGATAGCGCATCACGCCGCCGGCCGCATCCAGGCCATAGGCGCTGCCGCCGGAAAGCAACACAGCGTTCACATTTTCCACCAGATTGCCGGGGCGGAGCAAATCCGTTTCCCGGGTGCCGGGGGCAGCGCCCCGGACGGAAACGCCGCCAATGGCCCCGTCCTTGCGGCACAGCACCACCGTACAGCCGGTACGGGCCTGCTGGTTTTCTGCATGGCCCACCTTGATGCCATGCACCATGGTAATATCGCCGGGATAGGTTTTTTCCATCGTTATTCCCTCCTTGGGAGCACGTATTTACGCAAAGGTTTTGTTTTCTTCCTTCAGGCGGAAGGCCAGGTAGCCGTCCTGCTGCAGCGTTTGCACATCCCGCTCCCGGCACAGCACCTTGCCGCCGTAGCGGGTGCTTTCCACAACGGAAACGGTGTTTTCACCGGCAAAGCGGTCAAAGAACATCACATGGCTGCCGGCCTTCAGCAGAATATCGCCGGGCTGCAAATCCGCATAAGCAATCTGGTCGCACAGGGCGCCCAAATCCCGGGTGGAAAGCTTTTTGGGCAGCTGCCAGCACACGCTCACCAGCCCCGAGCAATCCATACCCACACAGGCCAGGCTGATCACCTTGGGCCGGTCTTCCGGCACATTGCCGGCATACTTTCCCGCCTGCAGCCCTTCCAGGAACTGCGCCTCATTGCTCCAGCCGCCCCAGCAATAGGGCATGCCTTCGTTGCCGCCCAGCTTCCACCAGGCGCAGGGGTACTGGCTTTGAGTATGCCCCGCATCCGGGGTATCCACCCGGTAGCCCATCTCGTCTTCCCCGTGGAACAGGTTTTTCTCCTCTGCCAGCCAGGGAATCCGGGCAAAATACCGGGCTCGCTTCACCACCCGGCGGCCGAAGGTGCTCTTCAGCGCCTCCTCCAGCCACCGGGCCAGATCCTGGTCCACTTCATCTTTGTTTATTTCGTTGAACAGTTCATGCCGGGCGCCGGGGTAGAGCTTCACCGTGACGTTCTTCATGCCAGCGCTGCGGAAATTTTCCGCCACTTTTTTCACGCCCTTGCCCATCTGGCCTACAGGGTCCTGATCGCCGGAAATGAACAGCACCGGCAGATGCTTCGGCATTTTTTCCAGCCGGGCGGGGATTTCCAGGTCGCTGAGGCCGCCGAAAAAATCCCGGTAGGCGCGGCCGGTAAACAAAAAGCCGCAAAGAGGGTCCGCCACATAGGCGTCCACCTGCTTTTTGTCCCGGCTGAGCCAGTCAAAAGGCGTACGGGCCGGGCGGAAGGGGCGGTTATTGCCGCTGAAGGCTATTTTATCCACCAGCTTGCTGGGTTCATCCAATTTCTGATGCCTGGCAATCCACAGCCCGGCCTGGGCGATAGTTCTCGAATAATAGCCTGTACCGGAAAGGATGAGCCCATCCATTTCCGGGCCGTAACAGATGGCCATCTCCCGGGCCAGGAAGCTGCCCATGCTGTGACCCAATAAGAAATAAGGCGTACCGGGATACGCCTTTTTTGTTTCCTGCATCAGGTCGTGTGCGTCCTGTTTGATGACGCTCCAGCCAGAGCCCACACCAAAAGAGCCCAGCATATCAGCATCCGGCCCATGGCCCCGGTGATCCCGGCCCACCACAACAAAGCCCTTTTCAGTCAGCGCCTTGGCCATACGGTCATAGCGGGAAATATGCTCGGCCATGCCGTGCAAAATTTGCACGATGGCCCGGGGCTTGCCTTCACACGTCCAGATTTTTTTCATTTTTTCTGCCCTCCTTGGGTTGGGGAACAGGGCCCTTACAACTGGAACAGGCCCACCTTCTTGTATACCTTCCGCAGCGTCTTGCGGGCCAGATAATCGGCCTTTTCCGCATTGCGGCGCAGCATGGCATTCAGGCCTTCCTTATCGGCCAGAATTTCGTTATAGCGCTGCTGGATGGGGGTAAATTCGGTGATCACGGCATCCGTCACCGCTTCCTTCAGGGCGCCGTAGCCCAGGCCGGAAAGAACAGCCGCAGCTTCTTCCGGGGTCTGATTCTTCAGGGCGGCCAGGATGGTGAGCAGGTTGGAAACGCCGGGCTTGTTTTCGGGATCATAGCGTATTTCGCCGTCGCTGTCCGTCACGGCACGCTTGATCTTGCGGCGGATATCCTCCGGCTTGTCAAGCAGCGCAATGAAAGTGTCCTCGGGGTCGGATTTGCTCATCTTGCGTGTAGGCTCCGTCAGGCTCATGATCTTGGCAGAGGCCTTGCGGATATAGGGTTCGGGGATGGTAAACACATCGCCGTAAATGCCGTTGAACCGCTGGGCAATATCCCGGCAGATTTCCACGTGCTGCTTCTGGTCCACGCCCACGGGCACGATATCCGTCTGGTAGAGCAGAATATCGCTGGCCATCAGAACGGGATAAGTAAACAGGCCTGCGTTGATATTGTCCGCATGCTTGGCAGATTTATCCTTGAACTGGGTCATGCGGTTCAATTCGCCCATATAGGTGAAGCAGTTCAAAATCCAGGCCAGCTCCGCATGGGCGGGCACATGGCTCTGGCAATAGATGATGTTTTCTTCAGGGTCCAAGCCGCAGGCCACATACAAAGCGGCCAGGGAGGTGGTGCGCTTGCGAAGCTCGGCCGGGTTCTGCCGCACGGTCAGTGTATGCAGGTCCACCACGCAGTACAGGCAATCCGCATCCGGGAAGGAAGAAAAGTTCCGCAGGGCGCCGATATAATTGCCCAGCGTAATATTGCCGGAGGGCTGGATGCCCGAAAAAACTACCTTACGCTTTTCATTCTGTTCCATGTGAATTCATTTCCCTTCTGGTATTCTAATGGGAATTATATCATTTTTGCACCAGGATGTAAAGAACGGAAACGCGCTATTGAAAAACCGTACAACAAAAAAACGCCCTGCCCCGGCAATTGCACAGGGCAGGACGCATGGCGAAAGGCAAGTTAATCGATGATGATGATGCCGCCTTCCACGAAATCGCTTTCCATACCTTCTTCGTTGGTTTCGGACCTGTCGCCCAGATAGGCGCCCAGAATGGCCTGGCTCCAGGTGGCAGTGGCATTGATTTCGTAATCCTGCAGAAGGGGGGTATAGAAATCAAAGTACGCATTGGAGTACACCGGGATGGCAGGCAGCACCTGAGCCCAGTATTCTTCAAACGTCATCCACTTTTGCAGGTAGGTGCCGATATCGCCGGGCTCCGTCTTGGCCATATCCTTGGCCAGGGCATGCAGCTTTTCGTCTTCCAGGTGGGAGAAATTGCTGTTGATGCCGTCGATGGGAGCATAGGTCAGCGTGGGGTCAAACACTTCGCTGAAATTGGTGGCCAGGTAGATCATGTCGCAGTCCCGTTCGTCCTGGCGGTAATACTGGTGCAGCAATTCTTCCATTTCCATGGGCTGCAGTGTAACGCGAATACCGGCCTTAGCCAGGTGATCAATGAAATGGGGCTGCAGATAATCGGCCATCTTATTGCCGGCGGGGTAAATCATGGTCAGGTCCAGGGCCACCAGATTGCCGTCCACCATCTTGCAGCGCACATCATCGGCGCCGGCCTGATAGGCATTGCCATCCCGGTTCAGCGTCCAGCCGTCGCTGTCCAGCAGCATATTGGCCAGCTCCACATTCAGTTCATACCGGAGCATCCCCTGGATGTCCATTTCCTGCAGGGCAGTGATGGTTTCTTCGAACTTCTTTTTATCTTCTTCGGTGGCTTCTTCGCCTTCAGGCAATTCAGGGGTCATGGCGCCGGTAAGCACCTGGTACATCCACTGGCCGATGCCGTAGTAGCTGTCCACCCGCATACCGTAATTGCCCACATAGCTGCTGACCAGGGTGTCCTTATCCAGGCACAGGGCCATGGCCTGACGCACGGACTGGCTGGACACAGTATCCTTTTCGCAGTTGAAGGATATGAAGCTGTAGCCAACACGGGCATAGCTGCTCATCCGGGCATAGTTTTCACCCACCAGCCGGATGCCTTCGTCAATGCTTTCCGCATTCACGGCTTTATTGATCAGGCCCAGCTCGCCGCTTTGCAGCTGATCCAGCATTTCTTCATTGGTAACGGTTTTATAGGTGAGGTAAGGAATGACGGGGACGATGCCCTGCGCATTGCCCTTATAATATTCGTTGATTTCGAATTCTGCCTTTTCGCCGTCAAAGGAGATCAGCTTATAGGGGCCGCTGGTGACCTTGGGATGGGAAAGATAACCATCTTCGGGATCAAGCACTGTTTCCCGCAGCGCTTCCACCGTAAACGTACCGGCAGATTTATCCAGGTACACGCCCTTTCCATCGTCCTTCACCTGACAGCCGGGGGCAATGGTATGTACGGGCAGGGGCAGGCAGTGCAGAAGGCCCAGTTCATAGAAGAAGGGCAGGTTTTCTGCGGCAATGGTAATAGCCAGGCGATGATCCCCCAGCACACGCACGCCGGCCAGGGTGTCGGCTTCCTTGCCCTTATAGGCCTTCATACCCAGCACCGCACCATAGTTATCGGTGTTTCCGTTCAGAGCCTGCACTTCATCCGCCACGGAGAAGAGAATGCTGAAGGCGTAATCCCGGGCCGTGATCTGGGTGCCGTCGGTGTAGTACAGATCTTCCGCCAGGGTCATTTCATAGGTACGGTTGCCCTGCCGGTCATCATACACCACAATCCCCGTTACAACGGAGGGGTCCACGTCGAACATGCCCTGTTCATACTGCCAGAAAATCAGGTTATAGCCAAACAGCAGCTGTTCCACGTCCAGGTCAGCCGTATTGTTGCCCCACATATTGGTGGAGAAATTACCATTGAAAGCGGTGGTATTGCCCACCACCAGATGCTCGTATGCGGAGGAAATTTCATCCTCTGCCAGCACCACGCAATGACTGAGGGCCATCAGCAGTGCAAGCATGCATGCTACCCACTTTTTCATTCTGCAAATCATCCTTTCCCTATGGACGCAGCCGCCCATTTTTCTGCGCATAATTCGGAATGCCCGGCATGCGACATTTCACATGCCGGGCGTCACGGGTTGAATGATTAACCGTGTTCCGTTTTGTGCTTATTCGAAGCAATCGCCTGCGTTGATATTCACAGCGCCAAGGCCCAGGGGCTTGCCATAATCGTCAATGTAGATATAGTCGCCCAGGGTCTTGTAGGTCACGATTACCTTCACATCACGGGCGGGCATGGCGCCTTCCACCACCTTGATGCTGGGCCTGTAATTGGGGATTTCGGGAGAAACCACATGATACAGATCCCCGGCCTTCAGGGTTTCTTCATGGGTGGGGGCCGCCGTAGTGCCGTTTTCGTAGATGTATTCAACGGTCAGCGTGTAGTCAACTGCAGTGTAGATTACATCGAATACCAGATCCCGATCCTGCATCACGCCCTTCACCAGGGTGATGTCAGCGGTGTAGCCGGGCAGGCGGGGGCTGGTCACATGGTAGGACTGGCCGGTGTAATACTGCTTGGTGAAGGTGGGAGCAGCCACTTCGCCGCCCACTTCTTCATACCAGTAGCGCACCGTCACACGATGGATCTTGGGCAGCACAGTATGGGTGTTTGTCACATTGAAGCCGTCGATCACGGTGGTGTAGCCTTCCACGGGTTCTTCTTCAATGGTGTAAACGATGGCCTTGCCAGCCTTGTTCACATCCAGGTCAGTGAAGGTATAGACCCAGTTGTCCTTTTCGGTGACAGTCTGGCTGGCAACCTTCTCGCCATCAGCCAGCAGGTTCACAGTGATGCTTTCAGGACGGATGCCATCAGCATCATTCTGGTCCACCCAGGTCTTGGTGCCGGTCACTTCGGTCTTTTCCACTTCGTGGGTGTTGGTCACGTTGTAGCCGTCAACGGTGGTTTCGTATTCGTCAACTGCATCTTCAGTGATGGTGTAGATGATCTCCTTACCGGCTTCGTACTTGTCAAGGTCGGTGAAGCTCCACTTCCAGTCATCAGCAGCGGTGACGGTCTTGCTGTCCACCACTTCGCCGCCAGCCAGCAGGTTGATCCGGATGCTTTCGGGACGCTTGCCGTCCTGGTTCTCAGCGTCTTCCCAGACCTTCATGCCTTCCACCTTGGTCTGTTCAGGCTCGTGGGTGTTGGTGATGGTGGTGCCGTCAACGGCCTTGGTGTAGCCGGCGGGCACGGTTTCTTCGTCCACGGTGTAGACGATTTCCACGCCGTCTTCGAACTTATCCAGTTCAGTGAAGCTGAACTTCCATTCGGTATCGGCGGTGACGGTCTGGCTGTCTACCTTTTCTCCATTGGCCAGCAGGTTCACGGTGATGCTGGCAGGACGGATGCCGTCCTGGTTCTCAGCGTCTTCCCAGACCTTCATGCCTTCCACCTGAGTCTGTTCAGGCTCGTGGGTGTTGGT
>JAFQHP010000002.1 GCA_017397895.1 Clostridia bacterium | reverse complement strand
TTTTCGTTTTCATAGCGCCCGTGGGGTCTGTCTCTTCGTCCTTCAAGTATCTTGCGGACACAAGTTTGTTTTCCAATACTCCTCCATCGCAGGATGGGTGCAGGGGCAATGCTCCTGCCGGGGGGTACAGGGGGCGAGGAGCCCCCTGCTTCGTCTTCCCCACGCATCAGAACGCCACGCCGTCCTCCTGGGGCATTTCTGTGGGTTCTTCCCAATTCCATTCATTATAGATATATTCCATCACGGCATTCTCGTAGGCGGTTACCGCATTGAGAAGCGCCTGAATTTCCTGGGGCGCAGCCACAACGGCCTGAATGGTCAGGCTGTTGATCCCCATGCCCACGGCCGTCTGGAGCCTGGAATAATGCTCATCCCCATACTGCGCCACCAGCGCCGCCATAGGCAACGCTTCCTTCCCATCCGTTTCTACCTGGGGCACCGGCTCCTCATAAGGCCGGCCGGTGACGGTTAGGGTGCACATAGGGGCAGCATCCTTGGCCGGGAAGGTCTGGTAAAGGAAATCAAAATGCTGCTCGCTCCTTCTGTTCATTTCCACATGATAGCCGGTATAGGTACCAAGGGAAACCGCTTCGCCCTCTGCCAGGAAGCCCTGCTCCGTATTTTGCACCCACAGCTGAAGGCTGATCGCCTCTTCCATGACGGTATTGTCTTCATAAGACGGCTCCTTAACGGAGAAGGCAATATAGGTTTTTTCCCCATCCTCCCGGACGGAGAGGCGAAAAGATAGTTCATCGATATCAATCAGATACACAATGCAGGTATGGGTATAGTCCTGCGTGGTATAAACCTCGGTTCTGATCTTCATGCTGCCAAGCACTTCCGGCATTTCTTCTTTTTCCAGGTCCGCAATGGCCTCCTCCAGCGCCTGGTTATCCCCGGGCATGCCCAGCTGCACCAGCATTTCTTCCGCCAGGGTAAGCCAACGGCCGCCATACTGTTGATACAGGGCCCAGAAGGCCTGGACATCCCACGCTATTTCCGCCTTGTAGGGAAAGGCCTGCCCGTCGGCGGTGTATTCCCCGGCAACGGCGGTCAGCTGATCCAAGCCCATCTGCCCGATATATTCTTCCGCGAATTCATCCAGCAGTGCAAGCATCTCATCAACAATCCGTATAAGCTCCTGGGAGCGCTGTTCGTTTTCTTCCTCTTCCTGTGCCGATGCTGAGAAATAAATACCCGGCATCAGGCTGGAATCCAACAGCACAGAACCGTCCGGCTGAACGGTTTCCCGCACATCAAACAAGTTTTTGCCGTTCAGGTTCAGGGCAAGCGAAATATTTTCATCATCAGTCAGAATCTGGATATCCATCAGCTGAATCAGCGCCGCCAGGCTTTTTGTCAGCTGCTGCAGGGCCGGGGCGGTGCTTTCATACATCCCATCCCCCGCATCCATGTACGCACGCAGCAGCCCCTCATCTTCCAGATTCAGCTGCATTTTCACATCCACCCGCTGGCCGGAGGCTGCTTCTTCCTGGGCATAAACCGATGCGCAGGAAAAAATAAATACTCCTGCCAATAAAAGTGCCCATAATCTCTTCATTGGTACCCCTCCCATATTTTACCGTTTTTTTTATTATCATATCAGATGCTGCTGTATATTGCAACCGGTTTGAGAAGAACAGCGCATATTTTACATTTCGCTATGAAAAAAGCGCCCCTGAAAAGAGGCGCCAAGTTGTTTATTTGTTTACCACGGTATTCAGGGCGTCCACGGCGCTGTTCATCACAGCATCGGTATCCGCATCGGCAGCACCGTCATCCGTCCAGTCCGCATCGGCAGCGGTATCATCCCAGTCCATATCCTGGTTTTCATCCATGGTTTCCACTTCGCCGTTTTCCATCTGCACAGCCAGGTTCATGATGGCCTGGATTTCATCGGGCGCAGCGGAGATGGCGTTGATCAGCACGCCGGTCAGGGCACTTTGAATGTCAGTGGTGAGGGCCTGTTCCATTTCTTCGTCCATTTCCACCAGGCTCACCAAATTCACCAGTGCCTTACCTTCCACAGAGACGGGGGCCAGCTTTTCGGTCAGGGGCCGCAGGGCAGCCTTCACAGACATCATGGGCGCTTCATCCGTCATCAGGTACAGTTCGAAGTCCATATCCACGCCGCCGTCCACGGGCTTGGTTTCCACATAGTAGCCCATGAAAATGCCGCCGGTAACGACGGAGTACACAGCATTTGCTTCTTCCATCGTTTCGCTGATGATCATGGCCACGTCCATCACCATGGCATTGCCGGTGCCGGCGTAGGCAGCATTGACGATATCATCCACGGAAGCATAGCTGCCTTCGCCAAAGTACAGGCTGGCTTCCACTTCCTGGCCGTACACGCCCACCACCATGGCCATCACGGCTTCTTCATTGGCCATTTCCAGGGTGACGTAGACGTGATCATTATCCACAGCGCCCTGGGCCATGTCGTACACATTGACATACATGGGCACGGCTTCATCCATGGGGATGTCGTCGCTGAAGGCTTCCTTCATGTCTTCAAAGTCCAATTCTTCCGTGGGGAAGCCGATTTCCCGGTAGTATTCCTCCATCAGGGGCACCAGCTTCACCATCAGCGCCTGCAGATGAACGAGCAGTTCGTTGCTGTCGGTATTCACGGTAAGCTTGCGGGTATAGGTCACATCCTCCAGCAGGTAGGTGCCTGTTTCTTCCGTCACATAATCTTCGCTCAGCACAGCCTGCCAGGCTTCGTCCATCAGCTGCATCGCATCAGCCTGGAATTTTTCAGAGACAGCCATGATCTTTTCCAGGTCAATCTGCCCCATGGCGCTTTCCATCTGTGCCTTCAGCTGGCCCATGGTTTCGGCGTCCAGGGCGAGGGCATAGCTGGGCAGCAAATTGGTGTTCAGGGCCAAGCTGCCGTCTTCCAGGGTGCCGCCTTCCAGGGTGATCAGAGGGGTGCCCTTCAGATTGGCGCTGATATTGAGGGTTTCGTTATCGTAAGCGCCGGTCAGGGTGATCTGATTGATCAGACCAAACACTGCTTCCAGCATTTCCTCCGGCATTTCTTCCATGGCAGCGCTGCCCGCCGTCATTTCCATGAGGGAAACAAACATATCAGTGTTCAGTTCATAAGAAACTTCAGCGGTGAAGCCCTGGGTAAAATCCATTTCCGCCAGGGCACCGGTGCTGCACAGGGCCATCACCAGGGCCAGAAGCAAAGCAGTCATCTTTTTCATCGAATCAAAAATCCTCCTTGGTTTGATGGGTTTATTTTACCATATTCTTCTACAGCGCTCAAGTCACTGCAGTGTTCTAATTGTGGTTTTGAAACAGGCTTATCGACAATTGGCCCCGCTTATTCCATTCCTGCCTGGAAAGGAGAGCGCAGGATGTTACCAATCAGCGCCTGCCGCTGCTCCAGGGGCATATCGGTGAAATACATCACATTTTCCAATTCCGCCACATCCGCCACTTCAAAGGGCGCTGCGGTTTTCATCTGCACCATGACAGCAAGACTAACGTCCGTCTGCATATCCTTCCACACCGCATCCACCTTCAGGCTGATGGGATCCCGGGCGCCGCTGGTGGTGGAATAGGCCACGTCCACCGTGATGCGCTGGGGCGGAAGATCAGTTTCCTCATCCGGAGTCAGGGTAAGCACACCCTGCTTGAGCATTTCCAGCAGATCCGTCTGGAGGGAATAGGTTTCCTCCATCTGCTGCCAGGTAAATTCGTAATCAAAGCCGATATGCTTTTTTTCGCCTTCCCTGGTATATTCCAGGGTGATATTGCCGGCATAGCCCATTTCGGCAGCCTGGGCAGAAAAGAAAATCTTCTCCCCCTCCCAGCCGGTCAGGTTGAAGTGCAAATCGCCCTCCCCTGTCATTTCCACGCTGATCTGCTGCCATTTTTCCGTGGGCGGCAGGGGCAGGGTAATGCTGTCCAGAATCAGATTGCCCCGGGCATCAAAGCGCCGCAGCACCACCACATCGCCCTCCAGCTTTGCCTGGTCCACCAGCATCGAAAAGGCACTTTCCATGGCCGGGTTCAGGTAAATGCCTGCACCAATGGGAGAGAGCACTTCACTTAGCAGCTGCAGGGTTTCCGCATCGTCATAGAGCATGCTCAGCAGCCCCTTGATCTCCGCCTTCACGGCCTGTGCCGGAATGGTGCAGGAAAGCTCGCTGTAGAGGGTTTCGCCGTCCTTTCCCATGCGGGTGCCGGCGTACTGGTTCATCCAGATGCTCACTGCCGTTTCATAGGCGGAAAGCCGGGCCAGGGCCTTTTCCTTCCAGGCAGCATCCGCCTTTTCAATGGCAGAAAGGATTTCCTGAATACCGGGCACCTTGCCTTCTTCCTTTTCCGCAAACAGCGCCATCACCTTTTCCAGGTCCATTTCCGTCAGATACCAGGTATCGTCATCGGAAACGGCATTGCCGCTGATGGCCAGCACCTCTTCGTTGTAGCTGAAGCGAATTTCCTTTTCTTCCCCATCTGCCCCGGCAAAGCGCACATAGCCGCCGGGATGCGCCCTGTTGTACAGGGCGTGGCCGAAGGAAATTTCCGTTTTGGGCAGTATGTTCTTCAACAGCTGAAAGGTTTCGCTGTCCATAAGGGCCGTGGCATCGCCGGTTACCGCAAAACTGACCGTGCCCTTCAGGCCGGATTTTTGCGCCTGGCCTGCAAAGCGTTCATCCACGGGCAGGGCGGCCAGGGCCTGCGCCTGCATAAGGCACATCACCATTACCAGCACAAAGGCCGTTATCTTCTTCATGGTGCATCTTCCTCCACAATCCATTGTTCCTGTGTATCTTCCGGTACCGGCACCCTGGGGCCGGTCAGCCAATTGTCCGTCCGCAGTTCATGGGTCAGAATGTTTCTTTCTTCCGCCGTCAGATCACTAAGCACATATTTCAGTGCCCGCATCAATACCAGCTTTTCAAACGCCAGGGCTGCATCCGCTTCCTCCTGCGTTTTACCGCGAAGGGATACTGTTTCGCCGGCTGCCGGTATCTTCCGCTCCGGGGCGCTTTCGATGTCCAGCTGCAGCATGGCATGGAGCAGCGTCTTTTTCTTTTCTTTTCCCCGGATTTCCACACTGCCGGTGATTTTTTCCTCCGTCACCTGCACATCAGGCGAAACAGTCCAGGAAACGCCGTCGTTTCCGGTGACGGTCACTTCACCCGTTACGCTCTCCCCTGCCTGCACCAATCTGCCCTCCAGGGAACAGGCGGTTTTTTCGCCGGTCAGCGTATTTGCACAGGAGAGGGTAAAGGAATAGGTGTTTTTTTCTTCCCGCAGGGTTTCCTTCCAGCCAGCGGTGAATTTCAGGCTGTCCTTTCCGGAAAGTGCCTTTGCGGATACCGTCAGGCTGCCGCCCTTTCCCTTCGTATAACCGTAAAGCAGGGATATTTTCCGCTCAGTTCCCAGCACTGTGCCGTTTCCCGTCACCTGCAGGCCCATATCATTGCCCTGCCGGTCATACAGCCGCTTGATGCGCACGTCGGACGTGAATTCCGTCCCCCGCAGCGCATCGGCAAAATCATCATAGCCCCCCTGGGGCAGGATGCCGGCCAATGCCATGTCGCACATTGCCGGCCACAGCCCGTTCATTTCCTCCGCCGTCAGGTCATACCGGTCATACCGATAGGATTCTCCGGTGTTTTGTACTGTGGTGCTGCTTTCATAGGCCTTGGGCTGCACCTTTTCCCCAAGCAGGGCGTACATTTCCCCGGCAAATTCAAAGTATGCAAGGGGCGAAACAGGATGGATTTCAATCCCTTCCCCGGCCAGAATATCCAGGGACGCGGGGGCACCGGGATCGGTCACATAATCGGTGGCGCCGGAAAAAACAGTATGGACGCCGTTTTCGTCCTTCATGGTTTCCGCCTGCCACATATCCCGCCCGTCAATCAGGAGGGAAGCCTTTTCGCCGTCCTCCCACACCTGCATTTTCAGGGCAAGCCGGGATAGCACCCTGTTGGCGGCACTTACGCCTTTCTCAGCCAGCGCATCCGCCGCCAGGATTTCTCCGGTCACTTCAGCCTGCAAAGGCCCCTCCAGCGCACCGGCAGGCACAAAGCCAAGGCACATCACCAGCGCCATCCCCAGCGCCATCCATCTTTTCATCGGCATCCAAGTCCTTTCTGCCAATAAACGGGCCAAAGGCCCCATTTCATGCATATCTGTCCAATTATTTATTATACATGAGAAGGGAAAAAATGAAAAGTGTTTTCCATTGTAAGTTTACAATCCCTATGGTATAATAACCACAACAAAGTGATCAAATACAAAAGGGGATATTTTTTTGAGCAAGCGCACCTATGATATTTTTATCAGCTATCGCCGGGACGGCGGCATCAACAACGCCGTGGCGCTCCAGTCCACCCTGCTGCAAATGAATTACAAGGCCTTCCTGGATGTGAATAACCTGCAGTCCGGCAAGTTCGATGACGCGCTTTTTCATGTGATCGACCATTGCAAGGACTTCCTTCTGGTGCTTTCTCCCCATGCGCTGGACCGGTGCAGCGAACCGGACGACTGGGTGCGCAAGGAAGTGGAGCGGGCCATGCAGATGAACAAAAATATCATCCCCATCATCTGCGACGGCGGGGATGTGAACGAATTGTTCACCAATGCCGTGCCCGAAAATATGAAAGAGCTGCTGCGCTACCAGGTGCTGAAAACAAATGTGGTGGAATTGCAGGCCATGATGGTGCTGCTGCGCACCAACCTTCATTCCCGGCCTGCCTTTGCCCCGCAGAAGAAGATAAAATGGGTGCTGATCGGGCTATTGGCCATAGGGCTTCTTGCCTTTGGCGGCTATCACCTGCACCGGTATATGAATACCTTCCCCAGAACCCGGCAGGAGCAAAACCTGGTGAAAGAAGTTTCTGTCCCCCTGCTGGAAAATTTGCAGCTGTTTGAACAGGGCCAGCAGCAATACCTCACTGCCCTTGCGGAAGCAAAAAGCTATGCAGCCAGCATATCCAGGACAGAAGTGGAAAGGACATACCTCAGCACCCATCTGACAGGCGGCATCAAGATTCTCCAGGCACTGGAAAACAAAATCCATGATATCGAGCCGACTGTGGTGGAGCGTGCTGCTAAAACGCCCCTGTCCTCCGCCGATATCGCACAGCAGCCTGAAACCATCCGTTCTCACCTCAAATCCATGAGCCAGAACCTGTATTATCTGGAAAAGGATCTGATCGACGCCGACTATGCGCTGCAAAGCGATAAAGTGAAATGGATTGAAATCCAGCAGGAAAAGGCGGATATCCGCAGCGACAGGCTGATCCATAGCATCAATCAAATATTTCTTACCACGGATGCCAAGGCGCTGGCCGGGCTGAAAGCGGAGCTGGAAGCAATGAGCGATCAGCCCTGGCAGGAAAGCGAAACGGCGTTCTCTGCCGCAGAAGACCGCCTGCTTTCCAGGGAAAAAGAACAGGAAGATCTTCTGAGCGCCTTGCAGGTGCAATACGCCCGTCAGCAGGAGCATGAAAAAGAACTGGCGCTGCAGCGTATTGAAGCCAAACAACAAAAATTGGAAGAAAGCAAACAGAAACTGGAAGAAGATAAAAACGCTTTTCGTGAGCAGATCAGGCCCCAGCTGTCCGACAGTTGCGACGCACTGTGGAGGAAAGCCCTCATCGCCCTGGGTGCCGATTTGTACGATACGGCCGTCGAGAATTTTACGATGTGTGAAGTGGTTGCCGATGAAGAAAACCTGAAGCAATGTGCCAGGGCAGCCGCCCGGTTTGCAGAATACATACCGGAAACCGGCATCAAGGACGGCATCATCGTATATCAGCATGAAGAGGGAAAAGAACCGCAGCCGGGCCTGAATATCGGCGATATTATCTGGCAGGTAAACGGCACCACCATCCACAGCTTTGCCGATTATACGGCGGCCAAAGGCGACAACAAAGAATCCACCATATCCGTTCTGCGCTTTCTGCCGTCCGGCGGATATGAGCTGGTCTCCTTGCAGCTAAGTAAGGACTGCGGCGTTTTTTACATTTTCAGCCTGAACATGTACGAAATACCAAACTGACCAGCCCTCATGGAGCATCGGTTTTGCCGGTGCTTTTTTCTTTTGTGAAAATCCATTGGATATGCCCCCTGTGATTGACAAATTGCGCACATTTGTTCTATAATAATATGATTATTTTTCAGGAGGCACATTATGCGCATTTTGGGCATTGACCCCGGCCTGGCCACCATGGGCTGGGGCGTGGTGGATACCGACGGCAGAAAAAACACCCTGGTGCAGGCCGGGGCGGTGATCACGCCGCCGGATATGCCCATGCCGGAAAGGCTGCACAAGATTTTTGTGGACGTCAGCGGCCTTTTGTGCACTTATTCGCCGGACGAAGTGGTTTTTGAAGAATTGTTCTTTGCCAAGAACGTTACCACCGCCCTGAACGTGGGCGCCGCCCGGGGATGCGCCTTGTGCGCCTGCTCGGAGTTTGGCAAGCCCATGTACGAATACACCCCCATGCAGATCAAGCAGGCCGTCACCGGCTATGGCAAGGCGGATAAAAAGCAGGTGCAGCTGATGGTGAAAATGATGCTGAACCTGCCCGATATCATCAAGCCCGACGACGCTGCCGACGCCGTGGCCGCCGCCCTCACCCATGCCGCTTCCGGCCGGATGCGGGAACAATTCCGCATGAAATAAGGAGGACTGCCTCATGTACGCATATCTCAAAGGCATTGTGGCCGATAAGGGCCTGAACGAACTGGTGCTGGATGTAGGCGGCATCGGGTATCTGCTTTCCGTCAGCATGACCACCCTGCAGGATACGCCCCCCGCCGGGGAAAACATGAAGGTGCACACCTACCTGTCCGTGCGGGAAGACGCCATGGAGCTGTACGGCTTTTCCACGAAAGAGGAAAAGGAAATGTTTCTCAAGCTCATGTCCGTCAGCGGCATCGGCCCCAAGCTGGCCCTGGCCATTCTGGGCTCCATGCCCCTGCGGGATCTTTCCCTGGCCATTGTCACCGGGGACGTGACCAGCCTGTCCCGTGCCCCCGGCGTGGGCAAGAAAACCGCCCAGCGCATTGCCCTGGAACTGAAGGAAAAGGTGTCCGAAGGGGATTTTGCTTCTGCCCCCGCCGGCCACACATCCTTCACCCCTGTCCAGGAGGATGCCGCCACCGAAGCCCTGGCCGCCCTGCAGGCCCTGGGTTACACCGCTGTCGAAGCTGCCCGGGCCATTTCCCAGGTAAGAGGCCAGAGTGACAAGGCCAACGACCTGGTGCGCCTGGCCCTTCGGAACATGGCCGGCATGTAATTTTTCCGCTGTTCTCCCCCACCTGATTATGGAGGTATTTTCTTATGGATGACCGTCTTGTGATGACCGGCATGCGGCCGGAGGATGAAGATATCGAAACCTCCCTCCGCCCCCATCATCTGCGTGAATATATCGGCCAGGACGCCGTAAAAAACAGCCTGAGCATTTACATCAGCGCCGCGCTGAAGCGGCATGACGCTCTGGACCATATCCTGCTCTACGGCCCGCCCGGCCTGGGCAAAACCACCCTGGCCTGCATTGTGGCTGCCGAAATGGGGCAGAACATCCGGGTCACCTCCGGCCCCGCCATTGAGCGGCCCGGGGACCTGGCCTCCATCCTCACCAACTTAAACGCCGGGGATATTCTTTTTATCGACGAAATCCACAGGCTGAGCCGGGCGGTGGAAGAAGTGCTCTACCCCGCCATGGAGGATTATGCCCTGGATATCATGATCGGCAAGGGCCCCACGGCCCGGTCCATGCGGCTGGATCTGCCCAAGTTCACCCTGGTTGGCGCCACCACCCGGGCGGGCCGGCTGTCCGCCCCGCTGCGGGACCGCTTTGGCATTGTGTTCCGGCTGCAGATGTATTCCCCGGAAGAATTGAGCCAGATCGTGGCCCGCTCCGCCGGCATTCTGGGTATGCCCTATGACGATGACGGCATTCTGGAAATTGCACGCCGCAGCCGGGGCACCCCCCGCATTGCCAACCGGCTTTTGAAGCGCGTGCGGGACTATGCCCAGGTGCGGGGCGACGGCCGCATCACTGCCGAAGTTGCCGCCGAAAGCCTGCGGATGCAGGATGTGGACAGCCTGGGGCTGGACCGGGTGGACCGGGCGCTGCTTACCGCCATGATTGAAAAGTTCGGCGGCGGGCCGGTGGGCCTGGATACCCTGGCTGCCGTCACCGGCGAAGATGCCGTCACCATTGAAGACGTGTATGAACCCTACCTCATGCAGCTGGGCTTCATCATGCGTACCCCTCGGGGCCGGGTGTGCACCCCCTCCGCTTACCAACACCTTGGCAAAACGCCCCCCGCCGGCAAGACGGACCTGCCCTTCGACCCCGAACAAACCCAGCTATTCTGATTATCAAAGGAGCTTCATTTCATGACCATCCGCCTTGCCGCCCTGGCCGATTTGCCCCGCATTCATAAGCTTTACGATATCGGCCGGGCCTATATGCGCTCCACCGGCAATATGAACCAATGGATCAACGGCTATCCCCAGCAGGAAATCCTGGAACAGGATATCAAAAAGCAGCAGATGTTTGTTTTTGAAGACCATACGGGCCTCCACGGCGTGTTTGCCTTCATCCTGGGGGAAGACCCTACCTACGGCTACATCGACGGCGCCTGGCCCAATAATAAGCCCTACGGCACCATCCACCGCATCGCCTCCGACGGCACGGTGAAGGGCGCAGTGGCCAGGGCCAAGGAATTTGCCATGCAGTATACCGACGAAATCCGGGTGGACACCCACCACGATAACCACACCATGCAGCATGTGGTGGAAAAGAACGGCTTTCGCCGCTGCGGCGTGATCTATCTGGAAAACGGCGATCCCCGCATCGCCTATCAATGGTCAAAGGAAGCATAAACCATGAAAACATCCGATTTTTATTATGACCTGCCGGAGCGGCTCATTGCCCAGACGCCGGCCCAGCCCCGGGATGCTGCCCGCATGATGGTGATCCACCGGGATACCGGGCTGCATGAAGATAAAATTTTCCGGGATCTGCCCGATTACCTGCGCCCCGGGGATGTGATGGTAATCAACCATACAAAGGTATTGCCCGCCCGGCTGCTGGGCGTAAAGGAAGATACCGGCGTGCCGGTGGAAGTGCTGCTATTGAAGCGGGTGGACAAGGACAGCTGGGAAACCCTGGTGCGCCCCGGCAGACGGCTGAAAAAGGGCGTTACGGTGTCATTTGGCGACGGGCTGCTCCGGGCCGAAATAGGCGATACCACCGCTGCCGGCGGCCGCATTGTCACCTTCCTGTATGAGGGCGTGTTTGAAGAGCTGCTGGATCGCCTGGGCGAAATGCCCCTGCCCCCCTACATCCATGAAAAACTGGAGGACCCCACCCAGTACCAGACCATCTATGCCAAGGAAGAGGGCAGCGCCGCCGCCCCCACCGCCGGGCTGCACTTCACGGAAGAAGTGATGCAGCGCATCCGGGACATGGGCGTGGAGATCGTGCCGGTATTGCTCCATGTGGGCCTTGGCACCTTCCGGCCGGTGAAGGTGGAGGACGTAAGCGAGCACGTGATGCATTCCGAGTTCTGGCAGGTAACAGAGGAAGCGGCGGAAAAGATCAATGCCGCCCGGAAAAGAGGCGGCCGCATTGTGTGTATCGGCACCACTTCCGTGCGTACACTGGAAACGGCGGCGGATGATAACGGCATCGTCCACCCCGGCATGGGCATGACCAACATTTTCATCACCCCCGGGGTGAAGCTGAAGGCCACAGACGTGCTGATGACCAATTTCCATCTGCCGGAAAGCACCCTTTTGATGCTGGTTTCCGCCCTGATGGGCCAGGAAGAAGCCCTGGCTGCCTACCGGGAAGCGGTGGAAAAAGAATACCGTTTCTTCTCCTTTGGCGACTGTATGCTGATCCTATAATTGCACAAATTTGTGCCATTTTAGAGCATTTTCGTACTTTTTTCGTTTTTTGCCTCATTTAACCCCTTTTTAACCGGAAAATACCGGAAAAAAAACTTGCGTTTCTCGGAAAAAGGGCATATAATGACGGCGGTTGGCTGTATCGGGTCTGTGGTTGCAAGCCGATGCCAGTCGCAGGCGAAGCGGTCCACGTAAGCCGGACAAAGTTCCGGTGAGCATGGTGCGGTCTAGATGTAAGCCCGGCCGTGGTAAACACGAGAGGATGGCGTGAGGGCGAGAATTCGCAGAGCAAAATCCCAGCCGGCGTGTGTGGGGTCAAAAACCAGGTCAGCCGAAGCTAACCAACATATTAATCAGGGGGAAAACAAAATGTATCAGGACAAAACGCTGGTATGCCGTGACTGTGGTAACGAATTCGTGTTCACGGCTGGTGAACAGGAATTCTACGCCGAAAAGGGCTTCCAGAACGAGCCCACCCGTTGCCGCGAATGCCGTCAGGCTCGCAAGGCTACCCGTAACAACGGCACTGCCCCGCGTGAAATGCATGACGCCGTGTGCGCCAATTGCGGCGCCGAAACCAAGGTGCCCTTCCTGCCTCGGGAAGATCGCCCTGTGTACTGCAGCGAATGCTTCGCCGCTATGCAGAACAAGTAAGCGTCACATGGAGAGCCCCGTTTTATGCGGGGCTTTTCTTTTTTTGTTTTTCTTGCCCCATTCCCCATGTGGTGGTATAATTATTTGGTTATGACCGATGAAAAGGAGGCGCCCCCTTGCTTCGTATTGCCAACATCCCCCTGCCCCTAGACGGAAACGAAAAAAGCGCTCTTTTGCTGGCGCTGAAAAAGCTGCGCACCACACAAGACCAGGTGCTTTCTTTCCGCATCAGCAAAAAAAGCGTGGACGCCCGGGATAAGGGCGATGTGCACTTTGTGGTGGCAGTGGATGTGGCGCTGAAGGATGAGCAAAAGGTGCTGAAAAAGCTGAAGCCCGGCACCGCCACGCTGCTGCCCCCGCCCCCTGCTTTTCCCCGCTGCACCGCCCCCAGGGGCTGCCGTCCGGTGATTGCAGGCTTTGGCCCCGGCGGACTGTTTGCGGCGCTGACGCTGTCCCGTGCCGGCCTTCGCCCCATTGTATTGGAAAGAGGCGAAGCAGTGGAAAACAGGGCCCGTACGGTGGAAACGTTTTCCGCCAAAGGCGAACTGAACACCGAAAGCAATATCCAGTTCGGCGAAGGGGGCGCCGGAGCGTTTTCCGACGGCAAGCTCACCACTGGCATCAAGGACAAACGCTGCCAGCTGATCCTGCAGGAATTGTTTGCCCACGGCGCTCCGGAAGAAATTCTCTACCTTTCCCACCCCCACATCGGCACCGATAAGCTACCCCAGGTGGTGGCCAATATCCGCAGAGAAATTATTGACCTGGGAGGCGAAGTGCATTTTTCCGCCCGGCTGTGCGGCGTGCAGGTAACAAAAAACCAGGTGACCGCCGTGGAATATGTACAAAACGGCGAAAAACACGTCCTGGAAACCGACGCCCTCATCGTGGCCATCGGCCACAGCGCCGCCGATACCCAGCAAATGCTCTACCGTACCGGCGTGAACATGATCCAGAAGCCCTTTTCCGTGGGCGTGCGCATCGAGCATCCCCAGTCCCTCATCAACCAGAGCCAGTACGGCAAATTTGCCCGCCACGCGGCCCTTGGCGCTGCGGAATATCACCTGTCCCACCGGCTGCCAGACGGCAGGGGGGTGTATTCCTTCTGTATGTGCCCCGGCGGCACGGTGGTGCCCGCCGCCAGCCGGGAAAGTGCCCTGTGCGTCAATGGCATGAGCGCCTTTGCCCGGGATGGGGAAAACGCAAATGCCGCCCTGCTGATTGACGTGCGCACGGAGGATTTCGGGGACGATCATCCCCTGGCCGGCTATGTGCTGCAAAGAATGTGGGAGGAAAAGGCCTTCCGGGCCGGCGGCAGCAATTACCACGCCCCGGTGCAGCTGTGCGGCGATTTTCTTGCCGGCCGTGAATCAAAACACCTGGGCTCCGTCACACCCACCTATCGTCCCGGCGTCACCTGCGCCGATATGCGGGCCGTATTACCCGCCTTTGCTGTGGACGGGCTGCGCTGCGCCATCCCCCAGCTGGACCGGAAGCTGAAGGGCTTTGCCCTGCCGGATGCAGTAATGACCGCGGTGGAAAGCCGCTCATCCTGCCCGGTGCGCCTCATCCGGGATGAGCGGTACGAAAGCAATATCCAGGGCCTGTTCCCCTGCGGCGAAGGGGCGGGTTATGCCGGCGGCATTATGAGCGCTGCGGCAGACGGCATGCGAGTGGCGGAAGCGCTGCTGAAAAAGCGGAACATGATGGAGGAATAATCAGATGCGCTGTGTAATTCAACGGGTATCCGAAGCTTATGTCACCGTGGACGGCCAGGAAACCGGCCGCATTGAAAAGGGCCTGTGCGCCCTGATCGGCGTGGAAAAGGGCGATACGGAAAAGGACGCCGTCTATATGGCCGGAAAAATCGCCAAGCTGCGCATTTTTGAGGACGAAAACGAAAAAATGAACCTGTCCGTCTCCCAGGTGGGGGGCAAAGTATTGGCCGTCAGCCAGTTCACCCTGCTTGGCGACGCCAGGGGCCAGAACCGCCCCGGCTTCACCCAGGCAGAATTGCCCGAACCCGCAAACGAACTGTATGAACGCTGCTGCCGGGAACTGCGGAATATGAACGTGCCGGTGGAAAACGGCATTTTCCGCACCCACATGATGGTGCATCTCATCAACGACGGCCCCGTCACCATCCTGCTGGACAGCAAAAAGAATTTCTGATATCGAGGTAGATTTATGGAAATCAAAACCATTGTTGTGGGCAGCCTGGAAACCAATTGCTATATCGTTTCCCTGCCCGAAAGAAATGACTGCCTCGTCATCGATCCCGGCGACGAGGCGGAAAAAATTATGGCCCAAACCTACGGCAAGGAAGTTTCCGCCGTGCTGCTCACCCATGGGCATTATGACCACACCGGCGCCATGGACGCTTTTTCCTGCCCGGTGTACATCCACCCTGCCGATGAAATTATGCTGAAGGACGCCGCCTGGAGCGCCATGGGAGAAGGCAGCCCCTTCCAGCCGAGGAAAGGCGATCTCCGCTTTATCATGGAAGGCAGCCGATTGCACCTTGCCGGCATGGATATTCAGGTTCTCCACACTCCCGGCCACACCCCCGGCTGCGTGTGCTACCAGTTTGACAGCGCATTGTTCACCGGCGACACCCTCTTCCGGCACGGCTATGGCCGCACCGATTTGATGGGCGGCAATTTCAGCCAGTTGGTCATGAGCCTGCGCCGGCTGTACCGCCTGGACCCCGAAACGCCCTTCTATTCCGGCCACGGCGCCCCCTCCACCATCGCAAAAGAAAGAGGTCATTGACATGGCATCTGTCAGCCTGTTCACCCCTGCCCCCCAGTTCAGCAATGATGTTGCCGATATTGTGCGGGTTTTTCTGGGCAAAATCACCCTCTTTATCAACGAAGAAGGGGGCGAATATGTCATCCGCCACCAGGAAACGGAGATGAATGGCGGCGTTAAGTGCCGCGTTTCCCTGAACGATACCATCGTCCGGGATAATATGCGAACCCCGGAAACCAATGCACTATTGGAAAAGCGCTACCGTAAACGGCAGCTGAAGCTGATGGTGTATGAATGCCTGAAGGAATTGACGGGCTTTACGCCCCCCTGGGGTGCCCTCACCGGCATCCGCCCCTCCCGGCTTGTGTATACCGCCATGGAAAGCGGCCTTTCTTTGGATGCAGCCTGCCATGAAGTGCAGCACACCTTCGACGTGCAGGACGAAAAGATGCAGTTGCTGCACGACCTGATCGAAGTGCAGTCCCGGTATCCCCAGCCCACGGAAAAGGACGTGGACCTGTATGTGGGCATTCCCTTCTGTGTCAGCCGCTGCGCCTATTGCTCCTTCCTCAGCGAAGAGGTGGGCAAGGGCAAGCAGCTGGAGCCCTATACCGCTGCCCTGGAACAGGAGCTGGAACAAACCCTGCAGCTCATCGATGCGCTGGGCCTGCGCCCCCGGGCCTTTTACATGGGCGGCGGCACCCCCACTTCCCTGCCCGCTCCCCTTTTGAAACGGGTGCTTTCTGCCTGCAAACCCTTTATCGATCGCGTGGCCGAGGTCACCGTGGAAGCCGGTCGCCCCGATACTATCGACCGGGAAAAGCTGGACATCATTTTTCAGTCCGGCGCTACCCGCATTTCCATCAACCCCCAGACCTCCCACGATATCACCCTCCAGCGCATCGGCCGTCATCACACAGCCAAGCAAACGGAAGACGCCTATGCCCTGGCCCGTCAGGCCGGATTCCGCCATATCAATATGGACCTGATCACCGGCCTGCCCGGAGAAAACCTGAAAATGTTTGAGGAAACCCTCCGCTGGAGCCGGGATCTTGCCCCGGAAAGCCTCACCATCCATTCCCTGTCCATCAAGCGTTCCTCCATCCTGCACCTGCAGGACGTTCCCCTGCCGGATGCCAAAATGACCGCCGAAATGACCCGCATGGGCCAGCAGGCCGCCATTGTCCGGGGCATGAAGCCCTATTACCTCTACCGGCAAAAGTACATGGCGGGCAACCAGGAAAACGTGGGCTACGCCCTGCCCGGCCACGCCTGCCTGTATAATATTGACATGATGGAGGAAACCGGCACCGTACTGGCCGTTGGCGCCGGGGCCATCAGCAAGCGCGTCCTGTCCGAAAAAGGCCACATCGAACGCGCCCCCAACGTTTCCGACATCTGCCACTACATCAGCCGCATCCCCGAAATGGTGGAACGCAAGCGCGCCGTCTTCACGGCGGACTGGTCCCACCTAAAATAAGGAGAATTAAATGATCCGTTTGGCACCTGTAAATGAACACAACTGGCGCCTGGGGCTTTCTGTATCCCAGGATCAGAAAGCCTTTGTGTCCGACAGCAATCGACTTCTGGCCCGGGCTTATGCCTATCGGCATCACCGCAGCCGTGCCTTTGTGATCTATGATGACGAAACACCGGTTGGTATGGCGCTTTATCACGATTGCCCCCAGCTATCCGCCTATGACCTGAGCCAATTATTCATTGACGAACGTTATCAGCGCTGCGGGTTTGGCAAAGCTGCCACCCAGATCATGCTGGATAAAATGAGGAAAGACGGACGCTATCAAAAAGTAGTGCTCTGCTACATCGATGGAAACGAAGCCGCACGCCGGCTGTACAACCGGTTTGGTTTCGTTGAAACAGGCAGGGACGAAAATGAAATCATCATGGAACGCTCCCTTTGAGAGGACAACCATGCGACAGTTTGATTTTTTTCTTTTTGAAAATTTCGACGCTGAACAGCAGGCGCATCATCCCCTGAACCCCCGGCTTTTTCCGGGGGCTGGGACGGATGCGCTTTTATCGTTTATTGCGTCTTTTCCGGCAGGCGAATGTTCTGTTTCCGACGCCCGGGAACACTTTGGTAATGACAAAATCAATAGGCTGATCCGGGGCGGCGTTTTGCGCCAGGCGGGCAATGCGCTGCTTTATGATTGCCCCATTTTCCTGCAAGAGGATGCCCAGGTGCTGCGCAGTGGCCTTAAAAGCCAGGCCGGGCAGCTGATGGAAAAAACGAAAGCCTGCTTCCCCGCCCTGCTCCATGCCTGCGAAAAGCTGCAAAACGGCTTCCCCGCCCAAGTGAACCTGTACCATATCCTCTGCGGGATGATTTTCGACGGCCATTTCTTTGATGTGCTAGGCCAAAGGCGCGCCCTGGCCACCGCCCGTCTCCATCCTTCCGGGCTGGATTACCTGAACGTAATCTACGAAAAATCCGCTGATCTCGCCGCATTCTCGGACGGCCTTTTGTGCTCCTACAACCGGCTTTGCAACGCCCATTGCGCCCTGCAATCCTTTGGCGACGCCAATGGTAATCGCTTCGATTTTTACCGTTTTCTGAGGCTGATGGAGCAGGATGCTTTGCCGCCTTCCTTCCACGCCGCAAAAGCATTGTGGCAGGCCCTGGACGGCGGCAGGGAAACGCTGCTTTCAGAAACCTGCGCCCTGGTGCACACCGGCCGCTGTCACCCATCCGCCCTTTCCCTCCTGGAGCACTTTGGCTATGCAAAGGATGGCGCACTCTGTGCGCCTGTCTATCTGCCCGCCCATCAGCCCATCCTCCATGAAATGGCCAGTATAGCAGAAGAAGGCATGGCCGACGCCATCATGCATTCGCTTCAGCACCTTTCCGCTTCCCTGCCCATCACCGCTGTACAGCACGGCGTATCCGCCTTGGAAATTGCCAACGAACTGTACCACCTGCTGTTTGGCAGCCTGAATGAAGCCCTGGTGAAGGCAGGGCTGGTGGCTTCGCCGCCTTTCATTCACGGCCAGGGCCGTTTCCTCCAATGTATTGAGATCAACTGATAGGAGGCTCTTTCAATGATCTTTCTGAACACACCCCGCCTGGTGCTGCGGAACGTTTCCGAAAAAGACGTTCCCATCATCTTCGATTACCGCAATCACCCCGCCTGCGCCCGCTACCAGCGCGGCCAGACGAAGGATCTGCCCGGCATCACCGCCCTTGTACAGCGCCGGCAGAATGATGCCCTGTCCGTGGAAAACAACTGCATGGTGGCCGTGGCGCTCCGGGATACGGACGAAATGGTGGGCGAAATTATCGTCATGCCAAATGAGGGCACCATTTCCCTTGGCTACACCTTTTCCTATCGCCATCATCGAAAGGGCTTTGCCTTTGAAGCCCTGTCCTCCCTCATTGCCCATCTGCACGCAGACTATCCGGAAAGGGATTTCATCTCCTTCGTGGAGCCGGAAAATGCGGCCAGCATCGGCCTGCTAAAAAAGCTGGGCTATCGGGATCTGGGCTATCTTCCCGCCATCACGTCCCAGGCCTTCGGGCTTTATACCACCCCTGTCACCGAAAAAGAAATCAGCGAAGCCATCGCAAAGCAATAGTTTCTTCTGCACCGCCCAGGAACAAAAATTGTATTTGTCAGGTGCTTTTTATGAAAATACTGAAAAAATTCGTTCTGATTGCTGCGCTGCTATCTGTGCTTATGTATCTTGGTTATCAGAGATTGGACACGGTTTCCAAAGTACGGCTGCATTTATTCTTTGCCAAATGGAAATATATATCCGAAATTCAATCATTAACGCCCGTCACCATTGATTTTGATTTTGTCATTGAAGGTTCAGCCAGGCTGATCTACACACCCCATCGTCCCATCACCGATTACTACGCACCCCTGCTTCAGCATCAGCCCTGTAAACTGGTGGAAAATACTGAAAATACCATCCTCTACAATGGCATTGGAATCAATGGCAAAGGGTACATCTATACCGTACAATTGGACAATGACTGGTATTACATTGAAATTTATTTGCCAACATAAAGGAGGGAATCAGCAATGCATCGTTTTTACAAAATGGTAGAAGCATCCAACAAACGCTTTCCCAATGGCGTGGAGCCTTTCCAGATGGCAACCCGCCTGTTGGAAGAATGCGGTGAAATCGCGTCGGAAATCAATCTCTGGGAAGATTCCGGGCTGAAACGGCAAAAGCACGGCGATCCAAAGAAGGAAAACATCGCCAATGAAATCCGCCAGGCCATGGTGGAGCTGGTGAAGATTGCTTGCTACTATCATGTTGAGAACGAATTAGAGCAATCAATTGAAAAATCGATAAAGCAATCGAAGAATGAAGGACTGATTGAATGAATCAAATCCGATGGTCAGCGGCCATCGGATTTTTTCTATCATTGAAATAGAACAAAAAAGAAGCATCTCTATTGAGATGCTTCATGGAATCCGGCGACGACCTATCCTCCCGGGCCGTGTCCAGCCAAGTACTTTCGGCGCTGAAGGGCTTAACTTCTGTGTTCGGTATGGGAACAGGTGGGACCCCTTCGCCATTGCCACCGGAAATGGT
>JAFQHP010000015.1 GCA_017397895.1 Clostridia bacterium | reverse complement strand
GGGTCCAGGGTACCACCCTGGCCGCAACTGGGTCCAGGGATGAAATCCCTGGTGGGTCCAGGGTACCACCTTGGCCCTGGTCAGGCTTTTACCACTTCCCGGTCACGGAACAAAAGGGAGATGCACCACAGGCCGCCGGCGCCGACCAGGGTATAGATAATACGGCTGATGAGTGCGCCCTGGCCGCCGAAGATGTAGGACACCAGGTCAAACTGGAAGATGCCGATCAGGCCCCAGTTGATGGCGCCGATGATGGTGAGCAGCAATGCAATTTTATCGGTGATCATGGATAAACCCCTCCTTGTTTTTTTCACATACAGTATGAGCGCAAAAGGAAGGGATTATGCATGAAAAAATCAGCCGCGGTTCATTTTCCGGTATTCCGATGGAAGCTGGCCGTAATGCCGGCGGAAGGCCTCGGCAAAACGGCTCTGGCTGGCATAGCCCACGCCTTTTGCAATCCGGGCCAGGCTTTCGTCAGTGGTGCGCAGCCATTCCGCAGCTTTTTCCATGCGATGCTCCTCCACATGGGCGGCAATGGACATGCCGTACTGGCTTTTGAACTGCATTTTCAGGGTAGTGGGGTTCATGAGGAACTGACGGGAGAGCATATCAATGGTGAGGCGTTTGTCCAGGTTTTCCACCAGATGATCATGCACCCGCCTGGCCACGTCCTGATGATCATACCCATCCTCCCGGGGGCAGGTGATCTGCAAAACCTGCTCCACCATGGGGTGCAAAAGCAGGCACACCTCCGTGTCCGCTGCCCGGTAATGCACTTCCTTGCCCATGCGCCGACTGTCAATCAGCCCCATGGCCTTCATTTCTTTCAGGTGATGGGAAAGGGCAGGGCTGGACATCTGCAGCAGGGCGGACAGATTGATCAGGCATTCCTCCCGATGGCACAAAAGCCAGAACAGCCTTACCCGGGTGGGGTCGGATAACACCCGGAACAATTCCGCCGCTTGCATGAATTGCTCCTGCTGGGCCAGGGAATCCTGCATTTTTCCAATATTTTCCGCATTCCCATGGACGTGGGGGACGTGGGCATGCCCAGGATGCACATTCTTCTCCATTTTAGCAATCATCTTCTCCTTTTCGGAAATAGGCTCTTCAAATGCCTTGATTTTCTGCGCATTTTGATTATACTATAACTGTATCAATTAAACAAGTGCTTAATTGTTGAAAGGAGCCTATCCTCATGAAGAAAACCTATCCCATCGATGTAGACTGCGCCAACTGTGCCCTTTTGATGGAAATGACCGCCGCCAAGGTGGAGGGCGTGGAAAGCGTGATTGTAAACTATATGATCCAAAAAATGATTATCAATTTCCAGCCCGGCCTGAAGCCCGACGACGTGATGCCAAAGGTAGTGAAAGCCTGCCGCAAAGCTGTGCCGGACGGCACTATCGATTATTAAGGAGAAAAAGCCATGAACAAGAAGCAAAAAACCATGCTGCTGCGCATCCTGATCACGGTGGCCATGCTGATTGCCCTGGCGCTCCTCCGGCCGGAGGGCGCGGTGCGGCTGGCGGCGTACCTGGTTGCCTACCTGTTCATCGGCCACGATATTCTAAAGAAGGCCTGGAAGGGCATCAAAAACGGCAATGTGTTCAGCGAAACCTTCCTGATGGGCATTGCTACCGTGGGCGCCTTCCTGCTGGCCATTCTCACCAAAAACGGCGATTATTTTGAAGCCATTGCCGTGCTGCTTTTCTATCAGGTGGGCGAACTGTTTGAAAGCTGGGCGGTGGGAAAAAGCCGCAAGAACATCACCGCCCTGATGGATATCCGCCCCGATACCGCCAACCTGGAAAAGGAAGACGGGAACGTGGAGGAAGTGGACCCCGACGAAGTGGAAGTGGGCAGCATCATCCAGGTGCAGCCCGGGGAAAAGGTGGCCATTGACGGCGTGATCCTCTCCGGCACGTCCAGTATGAACACCGCCGCCCTGACAGGGGAGAGCCTGCCCCGGGACGTGCAGCCCGGGGACCGGGTGCAAAGCGGCGAAGTGAACATGACCGGCCTTCTGCGTGTCCGCACCACAGTGCCCGCCGGGGAATCCACCGCCGCAAAGATATTGGATCTGGTGGAAAACGCCACCTCCCGCAAATCCCGCTCCGAGCATTTCATTGCCCGCTTTGCCCGGGTGTACACCCCCCTAGTGTGCTGCCTGGCCCTGGCGGTGGCCGTACTGCCTCCGCTGTTCACCCTGATTTTCACCGGCAGCGCCGATTTCCTGTCCTGGCTTTACCGGGCGCTGACATTCCTGGTGATCAGCTGCCCCTGTGCGCTGGTGATCAGCGTGCCCCTTACCTTCTTTGCTGCCATTGGCGGCGCCAGCCGGGAGGGCGTGCTGGTAAAGGGGTCCAATTACCTGGAGGCCATGGCAAATACCGATACCGTGGTGCTGGACAAAACCGGCACCCTCACCAAGGGCGAATTTGAAGTAACCCGCGTGCAGCCCAATAATATTGAAGAAAGGGAGCTTCTGCGCCTTGCCGCCCACGCGGAATGTGCCTCCTCCCATCCCATCAGCCGCAGCCTGCAAAAGGCATACGGCGGAGAAATTGACCGCAGCCTGGTGGAAAACATCCGGGAAGAAAGCGGCTTCGGAGTGCTGGCCCGGGTGGAGGGCCGTGAAGTGGCCGTGGGCAATCATAAGCTGATGGAAAAGCTGGGCGTCACCGCTTCTTCTGTCACCGAAGCTGCCACGGTGGCCCATGTGGCTGTGGACGGCGCATACACCGGCTGCATCCTCATTGCCGATACCGTAAAGCCCACCGCAAAGGAAGCCATCCGCCAGATGCGGCAGGCCGGCGTTTCCAACATCGTTATGCTCACCGGTGACCGCAGGGAAACCGCCCTGAAAATTGCGGATGAACTGGGTATCACCCAAGTGGAAAGCCAGCTGCTGCCCGCCGATAAGGTGGAAAAGCTGGAAAAACTGCTGAAAGAAAAGAAAAAAGGCAGCCAGGTACTCTTTGCCGGGGACGGCATCAACGACGCTCCCGTCCTCACCCAGGCCGATATCGGCGTGGCCATGGGCGGCGTGGGCAGCGATGCTGCCATTGAAGCGGCGGACGTGGTGCTCATGCGAGACGATCCCATGCACATTGCCAGGGCTATCCACATGGCCCGGCACTGCATGGCCATCGTGTGGCAGAATATCGTGTTCTCCCTGGTAATCAAGGTGTTGTTCCTGCTGCTCAGCTCCCTGGGCCTTGCAAACATGGGCCTGGCCATCTTTGCCGACGTGGGCGTGATGGTGCTGGCGGTGCTCAACGCCACCCGCGCCCTGCACAACCGAAAGGATTAACCCATGAAAGAAAACAATAACCGCTCCTTCTGGCAGCGCTTTGCCTTCATTTATACCCTGTTCATGCGCCAGAACCGGAAGGCTTACGCCACGATGTGCCGTATTCTTTCCGAACAGACCGAAAAAAAACACCATGTGCTGGAGCTTGCCTGCGGCACCGGCCAGATCACCTTTCCCATGGCCGGAAAAGCAGCCGCCTGGACCGCTACGGACTTTTCCGAAAACATGATCCGGAAAGCTTCCGCCCGCAACAATCCCCCCGCAAAGGGCCTTTCCTTCCAGGTGGCCGACGCCACCCGGCTTCCCTACGCCGATCATTCCTTTGATACTGTGGTAATCGCCAATGCCCTGCATATCATGCCGGAGCCGGAAAAGGCCCTTTCTGAAATCCGCCGGGTGCTGAAAGAGGGCGGGCTGCTCTTTTCCCCCACCTTCGTCTATAAAAACCAGCAGCACAAAACGGGCTTCGCCATCCGCCTGGCCGAAAAATTCGGCTTTGTTACCTACCATAAGTGGACGGAGGCGGAATATGTCGCTTTTGTGCAAAACCATGGCTTCCCGGATGCACTGGGCTGCGTCATTTCCGCCCGGCCCACGCAGGAGTGCCTGATCACCGCACGGAAAAATGCAAGCGCGTAAGAGAAATGAAAGGGGACTGCGCGGCCCCTTTACCCCGCGGCAGGGTCATTGTCCCTGCACCCATCATGCGATAAAAAAGTATTGAAATACTGTCTTGTTCCCGCATGAAACTTGAAGAACCAACAAGAAATGTGTCCACGGGCACAATGAAAACGAAAAAATAAGCGGTGGGAAAATTCGTTTTCCTAACCGCTATTTTTATCGTTTTCCCCGGATGGTTTAAGCATCCGGCCAGCGGCTGAAAGCCGCTCAGCCCGTGGGGTGGCGGGGCCACACCCATCTCACAATACTACAATTTTCTTTTTTCAATCGGGCATCTGCGTGTTTCTTGTAACAGCGGGAAATTGCTCGTTCGACCGGTCAACCACTTCCGCAATTGAGTCCAGGGTACCACCCTGGTGCAGGGGGTGAAACCCCGCAGGTTCCCCAAGCCCCAGCGGGAAATTGTTTGTTCGATCAACCAACTACTTCCGCAATTGGGTCCAGGGTACCACCCTGGCCCTGGTGTTATTCGTGAAGATGGCCCTTTTCCACGTGCAGCACGCAGGCGGGGCAAGCACCGATGAAATCCCCGGGGTCGGTGCAGGTGAGGAGCGCCTGGGCCTGGCCGATGCGGCTGATGAGCCGCCTGCGGCGGTCCGGGTCCAGCTCGGAGAGCACATCGTCCAATAAAAGCAGCGGCGCTTCCCCCTGGGATGCAGTGAGCAGATCAAAGGCCGCCAGCTTCATGGACAGGGCCGCCGTGCGCATCTGCCCCTGGGACGCAAAGGCCTTCATGGGCATGCCGCACAGCTTCAGGTCCACGTCATCCCGGTGCGGGCCGAAGGTGGTGTACTGCCGGCGCAGATCCTCCTCCCGGCTGGCGTGGAGGCCCTGGAGCATTTTTTCCGCAGGGTCCGCAGCCTCCGTCAGGGCGCTTTCGTATTGCAGGGCAAAGGTTTCATCCTCCTTGCCGCCAATGTACAGGTAATGCTGCCCGGCCCAGTCATTCAGCCGCCGGCACGCTTCCCGCCTCAGCCGCACCACCGGCGCAGCCGCCAGGGCCAATTGCTCGTCCCAGGCAGGCAACTGGCGCATATCCCCGGTCTTCAGCAGGGCATTGCGCTGCTTCAGCACGCCCATGTAGGTCTGCAGCGCATAAAAATAGCTGCGCTGCTGCTGGCTGAGCAGCATATCCAGGAACCGCCGCCGGGCCTGAGGCCCTTCCTTCACCAGCGCCAGATCCTCCGGCGAGAAAATGACGCAGGTGGCATGGCCCATCAATTCGCCCATTTTCCCGGCAGTTTTCCCATTTACATAAATAATCTTCTTTTTTCGCGCATTTTCGAACAAGCGCACGCCCACTTCATGCTTGCCGTCGTTTCTTTCCACCGTCAATTGCACAGCGGAAGTTTCCTGGCCCTGAGCGATCATTTCTTTGTCAAAGGAGGTACGATGGCTGCGGCCCAGGCAGCAAAGGTGCACCGCTTCCAGCAGGTTGGTTTTCCCGGCGCCGTTTTCGCCCACCAGCACCGTTACCCCTGCCGGCGGCGTCAACAACACCTGGCTGTAGCTGCGGAAATGATGCAGCCGCAATCCCCTGATCTGCATGGCCCTTCCTCCTTTTTATTGCTGCCTTCAGTTTGCCACAAAGCCTGCCCGATGTCAAGGGAGAGGCAGAGGGTTGAAAAATGTTTCACGTGAAACAACGGGGTAGGGGAACAGAAAAATGTTTCACGTGAAACAACGGGGCAGGGAAACAGAAAAAATGTTTCACGTGAAACAACAAAAAAGTGCCGGATCCATTCCGACACTTTTCTTGTTTTTATCCGTTCTTTCGCCAGATGCTCACCGAGAACAGGCACAGGATGGGCAGGAATTCCAAACGACCGGCCAGCATCAGGAAGGAGCAGACCCATTTGGAAAAATTGCTCAGGATGCCGAAGTTCTGGGTAGGGCCCAGGGCACCCAGGGCAGGGCCCACGTTGGAAATGCAGGTTTCCGCTGCGGTGATGGCTTCCACAACGCCGATGTTGTCCATGGAAAGCAGCAAACCGCCCACCAGCCACAGGGCAATGTAGAAGAACAAAAATCCAGCGGCATGGGTCAGTACCGTTTCCGGCACTGCCTTGCCTTCCAGCCGTACCACCGACACTTTCCGGGGGTGAATGGCCTGCTTCACTTCCCGGAAACCGTTTTTCACCAGCATCACCAGCCGGCTCACCTTGAAGCCGCCGCCGGTGGAACCGGCACAGCCGCCCATGAACATCATCAGCAGCAAAATGATCTTGCAAAAGGAAGGCCACAGGTCAAAGTCCTGGGTCACGAACCCGGTGGTGGAAACGATGGCCGTTACCTGGAAAAATGCCGCCCGCACCGCTTCCCCAAAGCCGTCGAACCGGGGCAACACATTGATGGTGATAACGAGGGTTGCCAGCATGATGCAGCCAAGGTATACCCACAATTCTTCGTTCTTCACCGCCTGTTTGAATTCCCGGCGGATCATGTAGAAATACAGGGTAAAATTGACGCCGTACAGCAGCATGAACGTGGCCAGAATCCATTCGATGGCCGGGCTCTGGAAGGCAGCCACGCTGTTATTGTAATTGCTGAAGCCACCGGTGCCCGCCGTGGAAAAGGTATGGATCAGGGCGTCGTACACGTTCATCCCGGCAATCAGCAGCACCACAAACAAAAGCAGGGAAAGGCCGAAGTAAATGCCGTACAGCATTTTTGCGGTATCACTGGTTCGGGGGAGGATTTTTGAAAAGGTGGGGCCGGGGCTTTCCGCTTTGGTCAATTGGGCGGTACGGCCGGAAAGCCTGGGCAGCAGCGCCACTGTCAATACCAGCACACCCATGCCGCCGATCCAGTGGGTGAAGGCACGCCAGAACAAAATGCCCCGGGGCAGGCTTTCAATTTCCGAAAGGATGGTGGCGCCGGTGGTGGTAAACCCGCTCACCGTTTCAAAATATGCATCGGTCAGGCTGGGAATGGCGCCGGAGATCCATGCCGGCAGTGCCCCGAAAAAAGAAAGCACAATCCAGCTCAGCCCCGCCACCGCAATGCCGTCCTTGGGGTTCAGATCCTCCCGGGCCGGCTTCACAAAAAACGCAGGCGCCACGGCCACAGCCACACTGATCAAGATGGCATACACAAACGCCATGGCATCGCCCTGGCCGTAGATCAGGGAAACGATCAGGGAAGGGATCATCAGCGCCGCTTCCATCAATAGCAGCCTTCCCAGCAGTTTCAAAATCAATCGTTTATTCAAAGCAATTTCCTTTCATCAGCGGGTATGGATCACTTCATCCAAGGACGTGATGCCCAGCCGCTTGGAGATGATAATCACACTGTCCCCCTGCTCAATGGTATCGTTACCAAAGGGCACCAGCACCTTGTTGCCCCGCACGATCACGGCGATCAGGCAATCTTTTTCAATATCCAGTTCCTTCAGCGGCGTATGCATGAAGGACATATCCCCGTCGGCCAGGAATTCCAGCGCTTCCGCCTTGCCCCCCACCAGCCGGTACATACGCACAACGGCAGCGGAAGAGCGGCTGGAGCGGGTGCGCACCGTACGCAGAATGTTGTTCACCGCCACGTTCAACGCGCTCACGATGGAATCCAGCCCCATGTTTTTCATGATGGATGTATAGTTTTCCCGGCTGGATTTCACAATCACCCGCTTCACGCCCCGGTGCACCGCATACAGGCCGGTCATCAGGTTTTCTTCGTCCCGGTTGGAAAGGGTGATGAAAGCATCCATGTCGATCAGCCCTTCGCTTTCCAGCAGCTCCTGGTCCGTGGCGTCGCCCTGGATGATGTTGGCGCCGGGCAGCATTTCCGAAAGCATGCGGGCCTTTTCCGGCTGAATTTCGATCATGTTCACCTTGATGTGCATATTCTGCAGCATCTGGGCCAGATAGAAGGAAAGCCGTCCGCCGCCCATGATCATCACGGAACGGATGGACGATACGCCCTTGCCAATAGCCCGGAAGAAGGCGGTGATGGTGTTCACATCCCCGGCCACGTGCACCCTGTCCCCGGCTTCAATGACAAAATCGCCCTTGGGAATGATGGCTTCCCCATCCCGTTCCACAGCACAGAACAGAACCTGAGGCAGATTTTTCTTGTTTTTATATACGTCGCGCAGGGCCATGCCGGTAATGCCATCGCCCTCCGCCGCCTTGAAGTCCATCACTTCCACCCGACCCCGGGCAAAGGTTTCTACGCTGCTGGCAAAGGGGAAGCGCAGCATCCGGCTTACTTCCCGGGCAGTGGAGCGTTCCGGATTGATCACATAATCCATGAACATTTCTTTTTGCAAAAAGCTCAGGCTTTCCAGATATTCAGGATCCCGGATGCGGGCAATGGTATACTGGGCCCCCAGCTTTTTCGCCGTCAGGCACACCAGCATATTCATTTCGTCCCCGGCGGTGGTGGCGATCACGATATCAGTATCTTCCACACCCGCTTCTTTCAGCACATCCACCCGTACGCCGTTGCCGCGGATGAACAGGGCGTCCATCATGTTTTCGCCCCGCTCCACAATGCTTTCGTTGTTGTCGATCATAACCACATTGTGCCCTTCTCTGATCAGGCTGTCTGCCACGGCAAAGCCCATTTTTCCGGCGCCTACGATAATGATCCGCATGTTTTTCCTCCAAGGGTGCTGCCCTTTTTCTTTTCTGCCATGCCTTCTTTCCGGCATTGGTTTTGCTACGGATATAAATCACTTTTTATTATATCATGTTCTGAATTATAATGGAAGAAATTTTTTTGCATACATGTATGCATATTAAAAAAAAGCATTTTCTGACCGATGGATATGTGCAAAAAAATGGGGATAAGTTTGGGGAAAAGCTGGGATAAAACTGTATCCACACGCATAAAATGAAGCCTGGCCTTGTTTTGTTTATGCACAGGGTGGGGAAAGGGCCTTTGTGGAAAGGGTGGATAACGGAAAATCCGCCGAAAAAAGTGGCAGAAATGGCATTTTCCCTTGCATTTTTTGCGCTTCTGTGCGAAAATAGAAAGGGTGTGGACGGAGTGAATAGCCGAAAGAACAGGGGTTTTTTCTCTCCTTTTGGAAAGATGACCTTTTTCCCCTTTTTATCCCGCCGCCCTCCACGGTTTACCCACCGGCGAAAACCTTGGCAGGGCCTGGCTGAAAATGGCTTTTCCACACTTTCCACAGCCCTACTACTACTACTAAATAATATAACTACCACCACCATAGGTGGGAAAGGCGGCTTATGCTGCCGGTTTGAAAGGAATGAAGGGTATGCATTTTCGAGTACAGACGGACGAGATCAATTACGGCCTTGGAATGGTGACCCGTGCCATTGCCGCCCGCCCCGCCAAGCAGGTGTATGACGGCGTATTGATCGAAACGGATGAAAACGCCCTGGTGCTCACCTGCACCGACGGCGAAATTTCTATCAAGGCCCGGGTAAACGCCGTGATTGAAGAAGAGGGCTGTGCCCTGCTTCCCGCAAAGCTGTTTGCCGAAATGATGCGCAAGCAGCCCGTGGGCGAAGTGGACATCAAGGTGGGCGATACCATGCGCGCTGCCATCCGCAGCCGGGGCACCAATACCTCCATGGCCTGCATGCCTGCCGAAGATTATCCCGAAATCCGGGACGTCAGCGGCGAATACCATGTGGAACTGCCCTGCAACCGCTTCCGGGATGCCATCAGCCGGGTGCAGTTCGCCGTTTCCACTGACGAAAGCCGCAAAATCCTCACCGGTATCCTGATGGAAGTGCATCCGGAAGAAACCCTGCTGGTGGGCCTGGACGGCTTCCGCCTGGCGCTGCAGCGTATTGAAGCGGAAAATCACCTGGGTGCCAAGCAGCAGCTGAACACCGTAGTGCCCGGCCGCACCTTGTCTGAAGTGAGCAAAATGCTGCCTGACAGCGATGATAGGACAGAAATTATTTTCAACAATTCCCACATCATGTATTCCTTCGGCACCGTCAAGGTGTACGGCACCCTGCTTACCGGTGAGTTCATCGATTATCAGAAAATCCTGCCCACCACCTGGGCCACCGAAGTGATGGTGAACCGCTCCGCCTTTGCCGATGCCATTGATCGCTGCAGCCTGATGGCCCGTGAAGGCAAAAATAACCTGATCTACCTGCACCTGCAGCCTTCCTGCATCATGGAAATGACCGCCAATGCCGAGCGGGGCGACGTGCATGAGGAACTGGAAATCGGCTTCGAGGGCAACGAACTCTCCATTGCCTTCAATTCCCGCTACCTCACCGATATCATCCACAACGTCTCCGACGAAAACCTGAAAATGTGCTTCAACAGCAATGTGTCCCCCTGCATGATCCTGCCAGTGGAAGGCAACGCTTTTACCTTCCTGGTGCTGCCCGTGCGCATCTTCGCCAAATAACCACCAGGGATTTCATCCCTGGACCCAGTTGCGGAAGTAGTTGAATTGATCTTCAAACAATTTCCCGCTGTTGCTTGGAGAACCGCGGGGTTTCACCCCACACCCCACAAGGGCCATTGGCCCTTGACCCATTAGCGGATGTAGTGGAATTGTCGAACAAACAGTTTCCCGCTGGGGCATATAAGAAGATGGAAACATGATAATTAGCTGCGGCACTGCCACCCACGGGCTGGGCGGTGTTCCACCGCCTGCCGGATGCTTAGGCATCCGGGGAAAACATGAAAAAAGGTCGGTGGGAAAGCTTGCTTTCCCAGCCGACTTTTTTCAATGTTTTCATTGCGCCAGTGGCTGAAACCGCTTGGTTTTCTAAAGTATCATGCGGAAACAACCATTTTCGATACATCCTGTTTAGTCGCAGGAAGGGTGCAGGGCGGATCGCCCTGCCGTGGGGGTACGGGGGACGAGCAGTCCCCTGCTTCGCTATTTCGCAAGCAACAAAAAGGCCGGAGGAGAAAGCTTGCTTTCTCTCCCGGCTTTTTTCACGTTTTCATTGTGCCCGTGGGTTCATATTTTTGTCCCTCAAGTTTCGTGCGGAAACAAGTTTGTTTTATTGCGTTGCTTTGTCGCAGAATGGGTGCAGGGCGGATCGCCCTGCCGAGGGGGTACGGGGGGAGAGGAGCCCCCTGCTCCGGTCAGGCCGCACAGGCCCCTTTCCTTTCCTCAAGTTTCACGCGGAAACAGTTGGTTTGTACACACAACCATTTCGCGGATTGGGTCCAGGGATGAAATCCCTGGCTTGCTATTATTCTTTCGTGAAAATCTCAATGGCTTTTGCTGCGAAGGCGGCTGTGCCGGGGCCGCCGTGGGCGTCGATGTTTTGCCGGAAACGTTCATCCTGCGCATACATCTGCCCAAGGCCAGACAAAATTTCGTTGGTGCAGGGGTAGAAATGGGCGGTGATGTATTGCTGCAGCTGCTGTACTTGTTGCTGCACGGCGGGGTGTGCGGGGGAGAGGTGAAGGAGGGTACCCAGGTCTGCAAACAGCTGCATCATATCCTTTCCGGCGTTTTGCATATCCGCCGGGTTTTTCTTTTCACAGGCCTGCCAGGCGGCGGTGCGGCCCCATTTTTTCCGGGCCTCTTGTTTGAATTGCTCCATTTCGCTTTCGTCAAAAGCATCAAAATTCATGATTTTATCTCCTTTTCTCAGGGCATTTGCCAGGTCAATCAGCTGCTGGGTGTGCTGCTTTTCCATTTCCAGCAGGGCAATTTGTTTTTCCAGCGCCTCCTGCTCATTGAAGAAGGGATCATCCAACATTTGCCGGATTTCCTTCAGCGAAAATTTCAGCTTCCGAAATAATAAAATGTGCTGCAGCCGTTTCATGGCATTTTTATCGTACATCCGATAACCGCTTTTTGTCTGTGCAGTGGGCAGAAGAAGCCCCACCTGGTGATAATAGTGCAGGGTGCGGATACTGACATGGGACAGCCTGGCGGCTTGCTGCACGGTGAGCATTTGCGTTTTGTTCGTCATTTTTTTCGCCTCCCTGCCTATGATAATGGATAACGCAGCGTCAGGGTCAACCCCTCTTGAACAAAAAAATCGCCGGGCATAGCCCCAGCGATTTTTGTTTTTCAGTGGTGATGATGCCCGCAATGGCAATCGTGGTCATGGTGATCTTGATGCCCGCAGGAGCAATCATGCGTATGATGATGGTGTCCGCAGTCGCAGTCCTGGGCCTGTTCCTGTTCCATGGCCCGGGCAATGGACCTGGCCACCAGCTTTTCCATCACGCTGGTGATGATGTCTTCTTCCCCCTGCACCACAAAGGCGGGGATATGGTCATCAGTCATTTCGATGGCCGTCACCAGCATCTGGCCCTGTTCGCCGTCCTCTTCCAGCACGGCATAGGTTTCCCCGGCATAGGGCACCAGCGCTGCCACATGGAAGCGGAACACCCTTCCGTCCGGGGCCTGCAGGGCCACCGGTGCGCCGATGAGGCTTTCAGGGTTCATCATTCTTCTTCGTTTTCCATCATGGCGATGAACTGTTCGAACACTTTCTGGTTCACTTCTTCATCTTCCACGGACACATAGATGTCTTCGTCAGTTTCGGGATCCTTTTCGATCTTCAGGATCAGCACTTCGCCTTCGTCGTCATCTTCTTCTTCGTCTTCCACCAGCATCAGCACGATGTATTCTTCACCTTCGTACTGGATGGTGGTCAGGTATTCGAACTGATTGGTCACGCCGTCTTCGTCGGTGAGCTCAATGATGCCTTCGGGAAGCTCTTCTTCGGGGATCATGTTCTTGATATCGTCTGCCATGGTGTGTATCCTCCAATTGATTGATGTGATTATTGAAAAAACGCCTTCTTTATCAGAAAATGCGTGTTTTACCGTTCTTACCGGGCTTTGTCCAGGTACTGCTGCAATATCACTGCGGCGGCTATTTTATCCACAGTGCCCTTTCGTCCGTCCCGCTTCATGCCGCCTTCGATCAAAGCGTCATGGGCAGAAACGGTGGACAGCCTTTCGTCCTGAAATTCCACGGGCATACCGGCTTGCTGCAGTTTTTCCGCAAAGGCCATCACCTTTTCCGCCTGAAAGCCCACGGTTCCGTCCATGTTTTTCGGCAGCCCGCATACGATTTTTTCGCAGTTTTGCTGCTGATACAGGGAAAGAAGATACTTGCAGTCCGGCCCCCAGCCCACCCTTGTGTATACACTGTGAGGGGAAGCAATACAGTGCATCTCGTCGCTGAGGGCAATGCCGATGCGTTTATCGCCCACGTCCAGGCCCAGAATCCGTCCCATCCTGTCAGCCCAGCTTGGTGCCCACATAATGGCGCACCAATTCTTCCAGGATCTCGTCTCTTTCCAGACGGCAGATCATGCTGCGGGCGCCGTTGTGGCTGGTGATGTAGGTGGGGTCCCCCGTCAGCACATAGCCTACCAGCTGGGTGATGGGGTCATAGCCCTTTGCCTGCAGGGCACCGTACACATAGGCCAGGATATCAGCCGCCGTCTGCCGGTACTCGCTCAAAGGGGTCAGCTTGGTGGTATGATCGTTCATCGTTTCATAGCCCCCTCTCTTGGTATCCAATATTATACACGAATTCCTAAATAACCGCAAGGCTGAAAAAAGGTAGAAACGTGTCATTCTTTGTCATTTCCGAAAATTTTTACAACTTTCTCCGGCTGTTTTTCTACATATAATACGTGCATCGCACCCCGGGCGCATACAAACAGCGGAATGGCCGCCATCATTCCCCATAATCCTCCCACCAGTCCGCCGGCGGACAGCAGCAAAATCACATACACCGGGTGCAGGGAAACAGCGCCGGCCATCAGCCGGGGGGACAGGATGCACCCTTCAATCTGCTGTACCACAATCACCATCCCCAGCGCCCACAGTGCTTTGGTGAGCCCCAGGGGCAGGGAAAACAGCACAATGGGAATGCCGCCGATCAAAGGGCCGATGTAGGGGATGAATTCGCATACGCCCATGATGATGCCCAGCGTCAGAAAGCTTGGAATACCCAGCACCATCAGCCCAAGGGAGGTCATGGCCATCACGCACAGGCCAATCAGCATCTGCCCCCGCAGGTAACTGCCCGCCTCCATTTTCATCTGCTGCAGCATTTTCATCACCGTCTTTCGCCGGGCGGTAGGAATCCACATGCTGATGCGGTAGGCAAATATCTCCCGGTCCCGCAGGAAATAATAGGCCAGCACCGGTGCCAGAAAGGCCTTTGACAATACGTCCACCCCTGCCCCCAGGGCAGAAATCAGTTTGGGCGCTTCGGCGGCTATGTAGGCCCCCAGCTCCTGCATCCAGATCCTGGGCAAATTGGTGTCCAATTGCAGGGCGGTGTATATTTCCATCCGGCTGATTTCCTGCCAGGTATTTTCCAACACAGAAAAAAGGCCGGGCAGCTGACCGATCAGCTGGCTGATCCGGCCAATCACTTCCGGCAGCACCAGGCCTATCAGCCCGATGACGATCATCAGCGCCCCCGCCACGCTGAAAAGCGAGGCTGCATTGCGCCCCATGCGCCTTTCCATTAGCCTTGCCAGGGGCAGACACAGGGCAGTGAGCAGCGCAGCCAGTGCTGCCTGGGCAGCCAGCTGCCTTACCGGCCGCCATAAGAAGAGCAGTACCAGCAAAACGGCGGCAAGGATCATCACCCGCCGCTTTCTTTGTGCGATCCTGTCTTTGGTCAGCGTGGTCATGGCTGCGCGCTCCCTTCCCGGTTATTTCAGGCCCATCATCTTCAGTGCGCGCTTTTTCAGCTGCGCCGAACACATCTTTCCCGCACACTGGCGGCATTTCACGCCCAGCAGAAAGCCCACCATACCGGCAGTCAGGCACTTGCTCATTCAGTCACCTCCCTTCTTTTGCAAGTACAGTCACATGGCCGCATTCCTTTCCCGGCAGAACGGAAAAGGCAGTGGCATACCAACGGCCATGGATCACGTCATCAATGGGCCCGGATGAAATTTCCAGCGCCGCCACCCGCAATGTTTCTTCATTTATTATGGCGTCGGTCACGATGCCCAGCCTTTCTCCCTCTGCGTCCGATACCCGAAACAGGTGATAGTCCGCATCCCTGGGCACCTTGGAAAGCGCTCCCTCCGCAATGACGGAAACATGGCCAAGCAGCTGTATCTGCTCCCTTTCCAGCCAGCGCATTCCCTGCAGCCCGCTTCTGATCACCATTCCGCGAAGGCTTCTCCCGTCCCTTGTCAGTACCCCTCGCAGCACATGTCCGGCTTTTTTCCCGCCGCACATTACCGGCATGCCTTCCAGCTTCTTCATGCCCGTCATTTTTCTTCACCCGCTGGTATTATGCCAGCCTTTTGCCGCCCCTACGCTGGAAAAAAACTGCTTCTTGTGTAGTTTTCGGCCGAATATCCACCGCATCTTGGGGGTTAAAAAAAGATCAAAAAAAAGTGAAAATTTTTTAAAAAAAGGTGTTGACAAAGTAAAAGTTCTTTGGTATTATAATCAAGCGCGCTGCGGAACGGCCCTTCAGGGCAGGGAAACAGCGGGCAGCGAACCTTGAAAACGATACAGAGTAAAGAGGAAAGAACGACAGTTAATTCTGGAATGAGTTTTGCTTGTTGGTCTGGGGAACCAGAACACCAAGTTAATGGATTAAACACAAGAGTTTG
>JAFQHP010000014.1 GCA_017397895.1 Clostridia bacterium | reverse complement strand
CGCTGATGGGCATGGGGGTACGCACACCGGCGACCACGTCTTCGCCCTGGGCATTGGTCAGGAACTCGCCGAACAGCTTCTTCTCGCCGGTGGCGGGGTTACGGGTGAAAGCAACGCCGGTGCCGCAATCGTCACCCATGTTGCCGAAGGCCACAAGACCGAAGCTGAAGCTGTTGCCATGATCGACCCCCGTAACCTGGACACCCTGCTGCATCCCCAGTTCGACGCCAAGGCCCTGAAGGCCGCCGCTCCCGTGGGCCGTGGTCTGGGTGCTTCCCCCGGCGCTGCCTGCGGCCAGGTGGTTTTCTCCGCTGAAGACGCCGAAGCCTGGAAGAACGAAGGCAAGAAGGTTATCCTGGTTCGTCTGGAAACCTCTCCCGAAGACATCACCGGTATGAAGGCTGCTCAGGGCATCCTGACCGTCCGCGGCGGTATGACCTCTCACGCTGCCGTTGTGGCCCGCGGCATGGGTAAGTGCTGCGTTTCCGGCTGCGGCGAAATCGCCATGGACGAAGAAAACAAGAAGTTCACCCTGGCCGGCAAGACCTACGTTGAAGGCGATTACATCTCCATCGACGGTTCCACCGGTAAGATCTACGATGGCATCATCCCCACCGTGGACGCTGAAATCTCCGGCAACTTCGGCACCATCATGGGCTGGGCTGACAAGTTCCGCACCCTGAAGGTCCGCACCAATGCCGACACCCCCACCGACGCCAAGAAGGCCCGCGAACTGGGCGCCGAAGGCATCGGCCTGTGCCGCACCGAGCATATGTTCTTCGAAGCCGATCGTATCGCTGCTTTCCGTGAAATGATCTGCTCCGACACCGCTGAAGAACGCGAAGCCGCTCTGGAAAAGATCCTGCCCTATCAGCAGTCTGACTTCGAAAAGCTGTACGAAGCCCTGGAAGGTATGCCCGTGTGCATCCGCTTCCTGGATCCCCCGCTGCACGAATTCGTGCCCACCACCGAAGATGACATCGCTCTGCTGGCCAAGGCTCAGGGCAAGACCGTTGATCAGATCAAGACCATCATCGCTTCCCTGCATGAATTCAACCCCATGATGGGTCACCGCGGCTGCCGTCTGGCTGTCACCTATCCCGAAATCGCCGCCATGCAGACCAAGGCCGTCATCCGCGCCGCTCTGAACGTGAAGAAGGCTCATGCTGACTGGAACATCGTTCCCGAAATCATGATTCCCCTGGTTGGCGACGTGAAGGAACTCAAGTATGTCAAGGAAGTTGTGATCAAGACCGCTGATGCCGAAATCGCTGCCGCTGGCGCTGAGCTGGAATACGAAGTTGGCACCATGATCGAAATCCCCCGTGCTTGCCTGACTGCTGATGAAATCGCCCAGAACGCCGACTTCTTCTGCTTCGGCACCAACGACCTGACCCAGATGACCTACGGCTTCTCCCGTGACGATGCCGGCAAGTTCCTGTCCGCTTACTACGATACCAAGATCTTCGAAAACGATCCCTTCGCTAAGCTGGACCAGACCGGTGTTGGCAAGCTGATGAACATGGCTTGCAAGCTGGGCCGCGAAAACAACCAGAAGCTGCACATCGGTATCTGCGGCGAACACGGCGGCGATCCCACTTCCGTGGAATTCTGCCACAAGATCGGCCTGGACTATGTGTCCTGCTCTCCCTTCCGCGTGCCGATCGCTCGTCTGGCTGCTGCTCAGGCTGCTATCGCCAACAAGTAATGCTTGTTTCCTGATCGCAGATCAAAAAGCAATAGAAAATGCCGCCTGTCGGAGAAATCCGGCAGGCGGTTTTTCGCTTTGGCAAAGGTTATTTTCTGCGTTGGTAGGTGATCGTAGGAACTTCCAGCCGGATGGCGTGCGCCGGATCGGCCGTGCCGTCCAGGTAGACGGGCACCAGCTTCAGGTGCTTTGTATCGCTGCCGTACTGGAAGCAGATGCTGTAAGCGAGCTGATTTTCCGATTGCTTACGATAGCCGCCGCGAAGATTGTGGCCTTCCACCCGGGTGTCGCCGTCATATAGCTGCCAGTCTGCAATGGGATTGACATCGTTTTCCTTCCAGTCGACCAGTGCGTCTGCCCATTCCTTGGGGCAGGAGACGACAATTTCACCGCGAATATCCACCGGACTGAGGCATACATCAGCTTTGGCCTGCCATTTTCCGGCATCTGCCTGCCCGGTAAGGGCTTTGGTGATGCTGTCTTTCTTTACGGTGAAGGGGATCAGGACGTTCTCGCCCACGCGTTCATAGGCCCATTTCATGCCCTGTTCATCCTGATAATAGGTGGTGGCGCCGGTGAAGAGCATCAGGTTCACTTCCAGGGTGTCTGCCTGCTTATCCTGGGGCACCAGGCATTCCTTCCAGCCAATTTCACTGCCGTCTTCCTGCTGATAAGCGTTGCCGCTGATGATGTCCAGCCAGGTGCCGTCGGAAAGGGACAGGCCGTCGTGGGGGGCGGTGGCGGTGCGCCTGGCCCAGCGGGGAGACGTGCCGTCCAGCCAGGCGGCAATTTCTTCATCCCCTTCCATGGCGGAATCATAATCCCGGCCGTACAGCATCCCCTCCTGCTGGAAGGCCCATTCCTTCACCTGGGGGATACCTTCGCCTTTTTCGACGGCCACCCGCTCACCTTCCAGCTTGTAGGATACAAATATCCGCTGGCCGTCATAATAGGCCTGCCGGATGGTGACAGTGACGCCCGCATCGGTTGCGGCGGATTGGTTGAGGGGGGTGGATACCTGGTCCAGGGCGGGCAGACGTTTGTCTTCCTGGGGCATTTGGGAAAGCTGCTGGAACAGCCCAAGGCCTGCGGCCAGCGCCACGCTGCCCAGCAGCAAGGTGATCAAAAGGGCAATGGCCAGGGTGCGGCTGCCCCAGATGCTGCCCTTTTTCAGGGCCTGTTTGGTGGATTCTTTCATTTCGTTTTCCTCCTGACGAACAATTTCTGCCAGGGTGCTTTCCATCCGCTGATGGAAAAGAACCGGCGGGTGTTCGGGGGAAGACGTGAGGAGGGTTTTGAAAGCAGATTCGTTCATATAGTTTCCTCCCATTCAATCAGGAGCGTGCGGCTCAGGGCTTTCCGGGCGCTGCGCATACGGCTTTTGATGGTACCGGCTGGCAGGTGCAGTGCATGGCTCATTTCCTGCAGGGAATAGCCTTCCTTGTAATGCAGAAGAATCAATAACCTTTGCTCCGCCGGCAGCCTTTCCACCGCTTCCATTACGGGATGCAGCGGCTCCGGCCCCGGCTGCAGCGCACTGTCCTCCTCCAGTGGGAAAAGGCTTTCCCGCCTGCGCTTTTTCAGCATGTCCTTGCATTGATTTTTCAATATACGGATCAGCCAGGGGCCAAACTGCCCTTCGTCCCGCAGGGTGTGCCGCTTTTGCCAGGCCTTCATCAGGGCCTCCTGCACAGCGTCGGCACAATCGGCAGGATTTTGCAAATAGGCATGGCTCACATGGTACATCAGCCTTTCCATCTGCATGGCCTGCGCCTGAAATGTGCTTGCGTCCAACACGTCTTTACCCCTTTCTCAGCCGGGAGAAATGAATTCCTTTCCCCAAGCATACTACTTGCACAGCGCTTCTGCAAGCGTTCAATATACAGACGACGAACGGGTATCTTCAGTTTTTGGCAATCAAAAAACAGCCGCATCAAAGCGGCTGTAAAAACAACAGCGGGTTATTCCCAGCGGAAGGTGCAGTTCAGTGTGATGTCTTCTGTTTTTTTCATCAGGCCGTACTGTGTTTCAATGTGAATGACGGCAGACTTTGGCGGTTCCAGATAGGTGAGGGGAAGGGAGAAATTCAGCATATCGGGATAAACATCAATCAAACAGCTGCAGCCGGACTGCACGTGTGCAATGATCTTCTTTCCGTTGATTTCTGCGGTAACATCGGTAATCTTGTGTTTTGATTTCACTTTGCAGTGGTAGTCCAGGCTGAAGGCCAGCTGTTTGGTGCTGACGGTATATTCGGCAGAAGCGGAGTAAGTATCCTGCTCGGAGTCGCTCAGCGCACTCCATGTCATGCCAACATGAGGACAGGTGTACTTGTTTTTACCCTGGCTCAGAATGAGCTGAACAGCGCCGGCACGCAGGTTTCTGCAGCCGATGACCGTATCGATGGGCAAGGCGGAATACATACGCGTGTATTCATATTCAAAATTATAGGCTTTCAGTATCTGCTTTGCTTCGTCCATGGACAGCCCTTCCACCTGGGGAACAACGGATGCCACCGCCAAAACGGCATCAAGGCTTTCGTCCTGGATGCGGCTGCATTGGATCACATGGTTGTCCTGCACATCCTGGGAACACGTGATCATCTCGCGTTTTACCTGGACGGAAAAACCGGCCTTTTCCAATATGGCGACGGCGTCGTCCAGGCTCAGCCCCTTCACATCGGGAAGCGGGTGGATGATATCAAGCTCCACCTTCTTGAAATCTGTTTTGCTGCGCTGATAGGAACGAACATATCCGTTTGGCGGTGTGGACGGGGGATAGGGATGAACAAAGGAAGGGGTGAACCCGGCCTCCTGCAGCAGGCGAACGGCATCCTGCTGGGGTGCGTTTTTCAGATCGGGGATGGGGTAGAGGGATTCGATCACGTACTGCATTTTTTGATCGATGATGGTATTGATGTCATTGCGCAGGCCAACCAGCGATTGTTCGATATTTCTCAGGGAATCCTGGGGAGTGCGTAAATAGCGCAGAAGATGGGAAATGGCGTCTCTCTTTCCTTCCACGATTTCGCATGTTCCGTCGTCAAACACCACCAGCACGCTGTAATAGATGTAGTTGGTCATAAATCCGTTGCTTCCTTCGGTGCTGACATAGGCATTGAGAATATGGGTATAGTCAATATTGGCCATGATATCCTTCCTTTTGTGCATCATGTTTATTTCGGAAAGGAAAGTGAGAAATAAATCAGCTGTTGGGGATTACGTAGGTGATGCTGTTGTTTTGCAAAAGGCCCCCGGTGCACACCAATTCCACTTCAGCCCAGTCCTGAGGCAGGGAAATATACACATCCACCGTAGCGGTATCCCAGGCGTCAAGCATACCTGCGTGCTGGCTGGCTTCCTTCAGGGGAGATACAGCCGGGGCAGGGGTGCCGGTGGAAAGGCGGGCGGTGTGGGTGAAGGAAAGGAGGTAGGTGTGCTGGTCGGAGGTGTTGTTGGTGCATTCGAAGGTGCACCGGGCCACCTGGCTGCCCGTGGCCGGATCGGTAAGGAAGGAAACGGCACACAGGGTTACCTGGCCGTTATCCACCTTGCCGCCCTCCCCCAGGGTGAGCCGGGTATCGGAAAGCAGGGCAGTGGTTTCCACATTTTCGATGAGTACTTTATCCCGCTTGGCCTGCAGATGGCAGCTGAGGGTGGTATCGCCGGTTACCATCAGGGAAATCTTGCCCATGACGGAAGTATCCTCCTGGCTGCGGAAGATCAGCACCACATCGCCGGGGGTGACAGAAAAGGCCTGGCTCAGGCTTTCGCCGTGGTCAATCTCCGCTACCTTCTGATCGTTCAGGTATACGTCCACATCGTACTTGGACAGGATCAGGTTTTCCTCCATGGATACCTGCAGCGTCAGCTGGCTGCCGGTATCCTCCGGCATGGCTGCGCCGCACTGGGCGCAGAAATTGCCGGTGGCCTGGGCGCTGCAATTGGGGCACAGCCACCCCTCCGCCAGGGCACAGACGGACAGAACGGAAATCATCACAGTAATCATGAAAGCAAAAAAGATCTTCTTCATCATGTATTGCTCCTATCGGTATTTTTTCTGCCTCCAGTATACCATATTTTCGCATGGGTGACAATGAAAAAAGAAGGGAGATGATCCCTTCTTTTTTTATGCCTGCTGGACAGGCACCCAGATGGCACTGCGGTAGTCATCCCGGCTTCCGTCCCCCTCCGAATACCATTCCAGGGTGGTATCGGCGGCGATGCGGTATTCGCTGTTGCCGGGCAGCCACTCCCGGAAGATTTTCGTGTTCAGGCTTTGCAGGGCGCCGGGCAGAGGGCCCTGGCAGGGGAACACGGCCCAGTCCATCTGGGGCAGCGTGTGCAGCGTCATGCCCTCGGGCACTTCGCCGCCCCGGTACAGCCCGGCGATGAAATAGGTGAAGGTTCCCTGCTCGGGGTGGTGATCCATGCAAAGAGCAAATTCCCCCACGTTGTGGGCCCGGATGCCCTGGCTGATGGCGGTGCTGCCGGTGAGGGGATGATGCTCCTTCCACAGCTGCTGCCACAGGGCGGGGATGGTCTGGTAGCTGTTTTCAAAGGCCACTTCATAGGTAAGGCCAATGAGCTGCATGGCCGGTTTTTGTTCGATGGTGAAGTCCATTTCGTTTCCTCCTTGAATGGTAATGGAAACCCGAAGGGGCAGGAAGGGCCGGATGAGATGGGTATCCTTTTTTACCTGCTGGGGCGTGGCGCCGTGGAAGCGGCTGAAGGCCTTGGCAAAGCTCTCCGGCGTTTCCCAGCCGTATTTCAGAGCCACGTCCAATACCCGGGCCTCCTCGTTGCTCAGCTCCAGCGCCGCCCGGTACAGCCGCCGGCAGCGTACATAGTCCGCCATGGTCAGCCCGGTCATGATGCGAAAACCTTGCTGCAGGTACAGGGGAGATACATGGGCTGCATGGCAGGCCTTTTCCACGCAGTCCTCCTCCAATAGCTGCTGCTCCATCACCTGGATGGCCGTGCGGATGCTTTGGGTCCAGTCCATAAAGCGCCTCCTTGGGTTCGATGGAAAAATGATAGCAAAGAAACAGGGAAAAATCCTGTCATTTTTGTGGAAGAATTGTCCGGCGGTGTTACGTATGTAAATATTCGCCGCGGCCCGTTGACAGCCCTGCTGCATTCCTGTAAAATAATTACAAAAGTGTTACAAGGTGAATGTATTTTCCCCGTGCGGGGGTTGACAAACGAAAGAAAGTGGGAAAGAATGGAGGGAGAAGCAGCATGAAAAAGGTATTGATTTTCCTGTGCCTGCTGGCATGGATGGCCACAGCCTGCGCCGAAGGCAGGCATTATACGGAGGAAGAGATCCGCAGCCTGGAAAAGCAGTACACCATCGGTTTTCTTTCGCAGGAGCAGCCGGGGGAGATCGCCTGGCAGGAGGCGGAGAAGATTGCAAAGCGCACCATGGACCAGGCCGGGGATACCGCCTGTGAAATGCTGCGGGTGCGTCTGGTACAGTGGGAGGACGGCAGTCGCTCTTATGTGGCCGCAGCCTTCACTCAGCCCCAGCTGCTGCCCTATCGGGATATGAAAATCGATCCCATCACCGGCGAAGTGGAGGTTTACAATGCCCGGGATACCCATGGCATTGAGCTGGAATGGGAAAGCCTGTATGGCCCGATGTACCAATGGACGATGGCGGACCGGGCCCTGTTTGACGAACTCTACCGTTCCGCAAAAAATGTGTATTGCCTGCCCCTGCCCGGGGATTTGAAGCAGGAAGAGGCCCTTCGCCTGGCCGCTGAAGCGCTGGCAGAGCGATACCCTGCTGCGGAAGGGAAGATAAGCACGCTGGACAGGTACAGCTTTGTGCGGTATGAAAAAGGCTCCCACAATATGTTTTCCCGGGTGTGGTATGTGGTGTGGCAGCATCCGCAGGAAGGGGTTGTCTATCAGGTGATGCTGGATGCACTGACGGAAGAAGTGCTGTTTGTGTATGACCGCAGCGACCCGGGCAACCTGGGCTGAACCGGAAAAGGGCAGAAACATTGACAAACAGAAAAAAGTGGTACAAAATGGCGTAAAAACAGGGCGGAGCAGAAGGCATGGCCCGTGTCACAATAAAAAATATTACAAAACGATTAAGCGTATTGACGGTGTTTCGTTGTTTCAATGGTTGACAAGGAGGGAAACTGTGGTGCAAAATGGTGTTAAGAAGCGAATCTCCACGTTGATATTGGCTGTGGTTTTGCTGTTTTCTGCCATACCGCAGGCGATGGCTGTGACGCAAGTGGAATGGGATCGTTCCTGTCGCACCAAAACAGGCGGAACCACCACGATATATGAACAAATCACCATTCAGCAAGAAAACCCAGGCAATGGCACAGAATTTATTTTGCCTCAATACGAATATCGTCCCATCGGTTCCCTTCCTGCAAACACGTATGTAAAAGTGTACACCCGGGGTGATCACGGTTATCAAAAGATAAGTTACTTACAGGGTGGCAGTGAAGTATTTTGTTATGTTCAGTTGAAACCCTATCCGCTGGTAAAAGCAACAGCCTACGTTCAGACGGTGCTGGAGGGATATCCCGGCGTTTGTGTAACGGAAGTACCGGAGGCCTATCTGAACGACAAAAGCGCCCTTCGGAAATACATTCGCGAAATGCATCCCGGGGTCAGGCTGCTGGAAGATAACGAGAAAGACGATCTTGTCTGGGGCCCCGGCGATTCGCTGCAATTACCGGAAAGCAATCAGGGGACAACCAAACCTTCTTCCGGAAACAAGAAGACGTCTTCTGCTGTAAAAGAAACCATCGTTGTCCTCTATGGCGGCGAACCGGTACAGCTGGAGCGCCTTGGGGTTGCAAACAGCACGGTGCTTCTGAACGGTGAAGAAAAGGAAGTTCTAACGATCGAACTGGATTTTGATAGCAAAGCGGAGAAGGAAAAGCAGGTAGCGGTGATCCACGCCCCCAAGAGCGGCACCTGCACCCTGCGGGCCAGGGCATCCGACAGCGGCAAAATGCTGAAAAAATGCAAGGCCGGCACCGTGGTGATGGTGCTGGAAACCGGCGCTCAGTGGAGCAAAATCGGCTATAAGGACACCGTGGGCTATGTGCTCACCGGCTGCCTGAAATGGTACGATGCCGAAAGGGAGGGCACGGGCCTGCTTTCCTACAACGGCCGGGCCACCGGCAGCACCACCATCAACGTGCGCAATGCCCCCGCTGGGGACAGTGTAAAAATCGCCGAGTGGGCAACCGGCACGGAAGTGGAAGTGTTCAGCCTGGAAAAGGGCTGGTATGAAATTGAATACAAGGGCATCCACGGCTTTGTGATGGAAAAATTCCTGACCATCGGGGAATGAATGACCGTAATAAAAGAAAGGGGCGCTGCGGATGAAAAAACGGTTATTGTTCCTGGCGGCTTTGCTCTGGCTGTGCTGTCAGGGCGCGGCGGGGGCGGAGGAATACCCGCTGCAGTTTACGGAGCCGCCGCTCTTCGGACAGGTGCAGGTGACGGAATTGCCGGGCGATGCCTTGCTGCTCAGCTATCTTTCCAATAATAAAAACTGGCGCAGCGAGGAACCGTACTATCAGGTGTACGGCGAGCGTTTCGCCATCCTGAACCGGGACGGCATTGTCTGGGAGCACGCTTTCCGTTATCTGGATGAGGAAACGGCAGATAACGGGGACTATTTCTGCCAGTTCCGGCTGAAGGAAGATGAGATTTTCATTGAGCTGTATTTTGATTCGGAAATGAGCAATTACGGCTGGTATCGGCGCAGGCCGGACGGCAGCGCCATGGAAAAATCCAACAAGCGGGTGAAGCTGGCGGACGAGGACATCTGCTACACCCAGAACCTGTACCCCTTCCTGCTGGAGGAGTACCGGCACATGGACGAAGTGGGCAATCCCCGGGTGGTGATCGAACACATCCCCAGCGGTTCCGTGGGACAGGCAGTTGCCGCCAATTTCAAAGCCGTATGGGGGGACAGGCTCTATCTGGTTGAAACCCTGAAGGATGGGCAATATGCCCTGAATGTATACGGGCCGGATTGCGAACTGGCGGACCGGATCCTGCTGCCCTTCCGGGAAATCCCCTGGAACAGCGCCAAGGACGAAGATAGCGGATTGATGTATCGGAATTTGTGCGGCATGCTGGTGAACGGGGAAAGCGCCGTTTTTCTGGCGGCGGATACCGGCAGCGGCACCCCCTATTCCTTGTATGTTCTGAACCTGGAAACGAAAGAAACAGCACAGCCCCTGCCGCTGCAAGTGCCTGAGGGGGAAATTGAACTGCTGGCCGTGCAGGGGGAGCAGGTACTCTTTTCCCTGCAAAGCATTCCCATGCATTTTACCGTGAACAAAGGGGATGCTTCCCATTGGTGGCATCTGTATCAGGTCACGCCGGATGGGCAGGTGACTTTCCTGGAGGATCTGGGACGGCAGCTGATCTGGCATGGGGTGCAGGAGGAAACAGGGCAGGTGACCCTGCTGCTGCGCAGCCTTTCGGATGATACCTACACCCTGCGTGTCCTGCTGCCGTGAGAGAGGGGCCTGCGCGGCCCCTTCACCCCGCGGCAGGGGCATTGCCCCTGCACCCAACCTGCGACACACAGCCCTATAAAACAAACGTGTTACCGCATGATATTTGAGGAACGAAAAATATGCTCACGGGCACAATGAAAGCAGTAAAAAGGCGTGGCCGGAAATAAAGTTCCGCCAGCGCCTTTTTTACTGCTTTCTCCGGATGCAGGGGCATCCGGCCGGCGGCTTTCAGCCGCCCAGCCCGTGGTTGGAAGGTGGCAGTGCCGCCTCCAACTTGCAATATTACAATCGTCCTTTACAAACGATTTTTCTGTGTGTTGCCGGTATTTTCCGGGTTCCTGCGGGAAATTGCTTGTGCTGCACGTCAACTATTTCCGCAATTGGGTCCAGCGGCGTTTCCCCTGACAGCGGGAAATTGCTTGTGCTGCACGTCAACTATTTCCGCAATTGGGTCAAGGGCCGATGGCCCTTGTGGGGGTAGAGGGGGCGAAGCCCCTCAATTGGGTTTTACAATAATATCGTCCCGCAGGCGGTAGATGGTAGCGCCGTACTTTTTGCGGCAGAAAGCGTCCACAAACCAGTCGATATCCTTTTCGGCGTCATACTGCACATAGCCGTAGCGGATGCCGTCCTTTTTGCCGCCCTTCATGTTGCTGTCGGTCCAGAGGATGGTATCGGTCTCGGAGTTATAGTCCCCGGAGATCATCATGCTGTGAGCGCCCACGCCGTAGTAGTAATTGGCGGCCATCTGGAAATAATCGCCCCGCTTGCATTCCATCATAAATTCCCGGGCCAGCTGCTGGTTTTCCTTTTTGGAAAGGTCGGGGTTATAGCGGAAGGAAGCGGCGGCATAGAAGGGGTTGCCCTCTGCCGCAGGGATATCCTTCCATTCCATGCCATACACATAATCCTTGCCACATTCCTCCCGGGGCAGATTATCGGGGATCACCAGCTCCACATCGGCAAATTCCGCCATCCGGTAATGGGGGGATGCTGCCTTGAAGCAATGCACGGTGAAATTTTTGCACACGTAAATATCCCCGCTGTAATGTGCCCGGCGGGAGCGGCCGTTGGCTTCGTCGTAGAGGGATTTGGCTTCCGCCAGAATGTCTTCAATCATCTGTTCCCGGGGCGTGGGGCCGGCGTCCTCTTCCGCCAGGGCAAGAGGGCACAGCAGCATCAGTGAAAGGGTGACCAACAAAATACATTTCCAATTCATATGCTTTCTTCCTCCGTCTTTTATTGTAAAAGCAGGGAAGGGTGGCATTGTCTACTAAAGCACACAAAACAAGGCTTGTTACAAGGGTTTTACATCATGTGCGAAGAAAAGGCAAAATAATTGCAGCGTTGACATCCTTTGCGGAAAATTATATAATATAAAGTGATAATTTATGTGCTGTGGAGGTTTTCCGTGAAAAGGGCGTTTGTTATGTTCCTGGCGGCGCTGATGCTGATGAGCGCTGTGAGCGCTGTCGCCGAAGAAGAGCTGCGGGGCTATGAGAAGGGCGAAGGGTATCAATATGTTCACTTTGGCGAATACCCCTACGAAAGGAAGGGCGGCGTGCAGCCGGTATTGTGGCGCGTGCTGGAAGTGAAGGACGGCCGGATGCTGCTTTTGACGGAGTATATTATTGACGCACAGCAGGTTATTTTTGAAACGGACAAAAAGGTGATCGAAAAGCGCACCTACCGCCGGATCAAAACCTATGAAGAAAGCGATCTGTACACCTGGATGAACACCGAAGCGCTGGATACATTGCTGGGGGATTCGCCCATGCGGCAGGCGCTGATTGAAGAAGAGGGCGGCGGCAAGTTTTTCATCATGACGGACGAGCAGTTTCTTACCACGGAATACGGCTTCTCTGCCGACCGCTGGGACGAGCAGATCACCCGACAGGCTTCCGTTACGCCGTATGCCAAGGCCCGGGGCGTGTATGAAAGCGGCGAGAACGGCAAGGCATCCTATTGGGTGAATGCAGTCAAGGGCGAGGACGACTATAAATTCCAGCTGATGGGCTATAACGGCCATATGAGCTGGGGCGCCTATACCCGTGTCAATGTGGGCATCCGGCCCAGCGTGCGGCTGGATTTGAGCCTGTTGGAGGTAACGGGCGGCACCGGCACCAAGAAAGACCCCTTTGTGATCAGTTATGCAGGCACTGCTGCACAGGAGGCTGTTGAATGATGAAATATGTTGGCCGTGTGGCCTTGATCTTGTTGCTGCTTTTGTGCATTGTGCTGCTGGTGCCCTCCGGCGCCATTGTGGCCTATGGCGAAGTGGTGGAAATTCCGCTGAATGCCAAAAAGGGCATGGAACCGTTGAAGGACGGCTATCTGTCCGACCTGGAATATGAAGACCCTTCCATCTCCGTGAAGATTGAAAAGGGTCGTATGTATGAAACCAATTATGTGGCGGCCCGGGTGAAGATTGCAAATGCCAGCCAGCTGCGCACCGTGATGGCGGCGGGATATTATTCCCCCTCCACCCTCATGGGCACCACCATGGCCAAGCGTACCAATGCGGTGCTGGCTATCAACGGCGATTTCTTCTCCAGCCGCAACGGCCATGGCTTTGTGGCCCGGCAGGGGAAAGTGTACCGCACCGCCTGCGACCCTATGATCTACGATATCCTCATCATTGATGAAAACGGCGATATGCACATCCTGGAAAAGCCGGATAATGCTGCCGTGAAGGCATTCCCCGGAACGCCCATCCAGGGCTTCACCTTCGGCCCCGGGCTGATTGTCAACGGCGAAGTGCGCCGGCACGATCCGGCAAGCTTCAATGCGGACACCTTTGACTGTGCTGCAGGCAAGGCTGCCCAGCGGATGTGCCTGGCCCAGGTGGGGCCGCTGGAATACCTGTGCATCTCTTCCGAAGGGCCGGAGGATCCCGGCTCTGTGGGTATGACGCTGGACCAGTTCACCGATCTGGTGGCTTCCTTTGAAGGCATTCAGAACGCCTATAACCTGGACGGCGGTTCCTCCTCCACCATGGTGTTTAACGGCGACAAGATCAATTCCCCCAATAACCCCAAGCGCCGTCCCCTGTGCGATATGATTTATTTCGCTTCCGCCTGGGACGCTGAATAAGGAAGGTAACATGGAAAACGGTATGATCGTGCTGTTCCAGGCGGGGCCCTTTACGGTGACCGCCTATGGCCTGGCGCTGGTGGCGGCACTGGCATTGGGCCTGGCGCTGCTTGCCTTCAATTGTAAACGCAAAAACCTGAAGGAAAACACGGCCTTTACCCTGGCCGCCCTTTCCCTGCCCCTGGGGCTTGTGTGCGCCCGGCTGTTTTATGTGCTGTGCCGCATCAGCCTGTACGGCGAAATGGGCATGGCGGAAGCGGTAAAAATGTGGCGGGGCGGGTATGCCCTGTGGGGGGCCATCCTGGGCGTGGTGCTGGCGGCGGCAGTGAGCAGCCGGATTACGAAGCAGCCCCTTTCCCGCTTGACCGATGCGCTGGTGCTGCCCGGCGCTGCGGTGATCGCCCTGTGCCGCTTTGCCGAAGCGCTGAACGGCGAGGGCATTGGTATTCAGGTGGAAAATGAAGCGCTGCAGTTTTTCCCGCTGGCCATCATGAACGAATGGGAAGAATGGTATTTTGCCGTTTTTATGGCGGAGGGCCTGGCGGCGCTGGCGGTGATGCTGGTGCTGCTGGCAAAAAAACGCCGCGCCGGAGAAGATACCAAGGTGTTTGTGTGGCTGTTTTGCACCTGCTCGCTGCTGCTGGAGAGCCTGCGGCGGGATCAGTTCCTGCGCTGGCTGTTTGTGCGGGTGAACCAGCTGACGGCGGTGCTGGTGCTGACGGGCTTTATGGTAGGGGCACTGGTGAAATGGCTGAAAAACAGGGAACAATACAGCATGAAAACGGGCACGATGATCGCCTGCTGGGTGGTGTACACCGTGCTGGCCGGGGCCTGCATTGCCCTGGAATTTGCGGTGGATAAGGCAGCCTGGCTGCCTGTGTGGGCCTGCTATTGCCTGATGGCCCTGTGCGTGGCTGGTATGGGCCTGTGTGCATACAAGGTGCTTTTCCCCGGGGAAAACGTAAAAGACTGAACATATCCTTAATCCGTGGTAAATGCAAAGGAGGGGCTTGTCCCCTCCTTTTGCTGTAACCAAGCAAGGGGCTCCTCACCCCCTGTGGGGCATTGCCCTGGACCCAATCCGCAAAGTGGTTGTGTGTGTAGGCAAGCTGTTTCCGTGTGATGGTTGGGGAACGAGAAGGGGCCTGCGCGGCCCCTTCCCCCCGCGGCAGGGATATTATCCCTGCACCCATCCTGCGATGTACAAACCTGTAAAACAAACTTGTTTCCGCACGTAACTTGAGGGACGGATAAATATGTGCCCACGGGCGCAATGAAAACGATAAAAATAACGGATGGGAAAATGAATTTTCCCTCCGCTTATTTTTTCCTTTTCCCCGGATGCCGTTGGCATCCGGCCGGCGGCGTTCCGCCGCCCAGCCCGTGGGGTGGCGGTGCCACTTCCAACCCGCAATGGAGCAATCGGCATTTGCAAACGGGTTTGTGCGTGGCGGCGGTGCCGCAGCCAATTCGCAATATTACAATCTTCATTTGCAATCAGGTTTCTGCGTGCTGCAGACAATCCCTCCGTCGGCCTGCAGCTGCCACCTCCCTTTCACAAGGGGGGCTTTTTCATATTCCTCAAGCTGCAACGGGATATTGTTTGTTCTGTAAGCCAACTACTTCCGCAACTGGGTCCAGGGATGAAATCCCTGGTGGGGGTTGAGGGGGCGAAGCCCCTCATGGTTTTCCTAAGTTCAGCAATCACTTCCGCAGTTTGCGGGCGATGGGCTTTTCGAACAGATAGGTGATCAGGCTGGCCAGGGCAACGGCGGCCAGGAAAGAGAGCAGGATAAACTTCACCTGCCAGTCGTATTCGCCATACATCCAGGGGCTGTCGGTCTGGTGGGGGAGGAAGTTCCATTCCCGGATGCGCACCGCCAGGAACTGGTGGTACATATAAAACTGCAGGGAGATGGCGGAGAGGAAGGACATCAGTGGATTGCCCATTAAGAAGCGCAGGGCGGGCAGACTGAAGGTGGCGGCGATCATGGCCGTGGCCAGAAGCACAGTAAAGGGGAAGCGCTGCTGCAATTGGCCCAGGCGGATGCGGTCATAGCCGTTCTGGCCGGCCTGTTCCTTCAGTATGCCCACCGCCAGGCAGGCGCACAGCACAAACACCACGGTGAAGAACAGCTTGGCTTTGTTATCCAGGCCGTCCTTGCCCATTTTTTTATGCAGCCCTGCAAAGATATGGGCGGCGGCAAAGCCGGTGGCGTACACATCCAGGAACGCAGGCAGCTGGTTGATATAGAGGCTGTTGTCGGAAAGGGTGGAAGCCCAGTGGCGGTAGGCAAAGGCAATGGCCGCCATGGCGCCCCAGGTAAGCGCAGGCTTTTTGCGGAAGCACCGGCCCAGCAGCGGGAAGAGCAGGTAAAACTGCATTTCCACCCCCAGCGTCCACAGGGCGCCGTTGAGGGGCGTTTGCTGGTAGCTGAAGGGGAAGAGGGTGTGGGTGAAGGTAAGATGAGCCAGAAGATCCTTCACCGCATCGCCGGTGGAGGCGTATTTATTTTCCACCAGCGCCAGGACGAAAAAGAACAGGATGCATAACAAATAGGAAGGAACAATGCGGATGAGCCGGTTGCGGTAGAAGGTAAGGGGCTTTTGCAGCTGGCCGCTTTGGGTGAAGGGCAGGTACAAAAGAAAGCCGCTGAGCAGCATCAGCCCGTCCACCCAGATGTAGCCGGAGCGCAAAAGGAAATCCAGGCTGATCACCCGGCCGAAAATATTCACAGTAGGGGACAGCCAGCCCTGCTGCCAGATGTGATACCATCCAACCAGGAACACAAACAGGGCTCGGAACCCGTCCAGTACGTCCAGGTGCCGGGTATCCACCGGCCGGGCATAGCGGCCCATATACAAGCGAATTTTTTCCATAATATCCTCTCCGGTTTGAAAAAGGCATGCATCCGTGGGGAGGCATGCCTGATGATGTTTTGAGAATGGCTTATTCTTCCGTCACCCGGGTGATGCGGTAGTATATGTTTTTCTTTTCATGGAGCAGCGTGGCGTTCTTTTCCGTCAGCCGCATCACGTTGTAGGTGTAGGCAAGGTCGTCTTCCCGATCGCCGATGGACAGGCCGTAGAGGGTGGCGTTGTAGTAGTATTCCCGGCCGTCGATGTTGCAGGTGCCGTCCTCACGAAATTCGAACACATAGCCCTTGTCCGTTTCCCATTTACCCATCAGGTTATAGACGGTACGGTCCAGCTTCTTTTCGGAAACGTCCGCATAGTCGGGAATCTGCTTGTAATACTTCAACGCTTCGAAGGGCTTCTTTTCGTCGGAATAGAGCTGGTTGGCGTACTGATAGCAGGCTTCCTTATACAGGGCGGGAATTTCCGCATACTTTTCGGAAAGTTCGTCCTGCCAGAAGGGGGCCAGGGCGTCCACCACCGCTTTGTAATCACCGGCAGCCGTGGCGGCCTTGGCCACCCGGTAGCCCTCGGCATAGTAAAGATCGGCGCATTGTTCGGCCTTGGCCTTGGCGTCCTCGATATCGCCGGCCTGGGCATAGAGCCTGGCGGCTTCCGCCAGATCGCCGGTCACTTCGGCAGCCTGGGCGGCCTGGTAGGCGTAGGTGGCGGCACGCTCACCTGCGTCCTGATACCCTTCGATGGACAAAAACAGCTCCGTGGCCTGGGCGGTTTCGCCCTTTTCGGCCAGGGCCAGGGCCTGCTGGTAGATGCAGTCAATGGCCTGGTCTTTGGAATCGGCATAGTCACCCAGCAGTTCAAAGCTGTTCTGGGCCAGGGCCATTTCGCCCCGGGCTTTCTGGTCCAGCGCCATGAGGTACTGGGCCTTGAGGATGTATTCGTCGCTGTTTTGGTAGCCGTCCAATTCCTTCAGTTTTTCCACGGCGTCGGTGTACTGGCCCTGGTCAATGAGGGAGATGGCATAGCCGTAGCGGGCGTTGATCAGCTCTTCGTCGCTGTTCTTATAGCCCTGCAGGGCCTGGAACAGCTGCATGGCCTCTTCCCAGTTGCGATCGTTGGCGTACTGGATGGCCTTTTCGTACTGCAGCTGGTTGGTATAGTCGTCCACGTCCTTGTAGCCGGGGATGGTGAGCAGCAGGGAAAGGGCACCTTCTGTATCTCCGCTTTCAAGCAGCGCCATGGCGGGCTGATAGGTGCATTCCCGGCGGGCTTCCTGAGCCTCGGGCAGATCAGGCACCTGGTCAAAGAAGGCAAGGGCGCCTTCCCAGTCCCCCTCCGCCATTCTTTCTTCACCCTGGAGGTACACGCACTTGTCCATCAGCAGGGCAGAATCCTCGTAAGCGGGGATTTTGCCAAACATTTCAATGGCCTTTTCATATTCCCCGGCGTTCATGGCATCCACGGCGGGGGCATACAGACAGCCGGTGGCCCGGCGGTAGGCGTCGGAATAATCCCCGGCCAGCAGGAAGTATTCGGCAGCAGTATCGTAATCGGCTTCGGCGTAGTACAGATCTGCGGCAGCGTAATAGGCCATCTGCAATTTCAGCGTGCTGTCCCGGTATTCGCCCAGCTGCTTGAAATAATCGATAGCCAGCAGGTGATCACCATTTTCCATGGCGTTCATGGCGGGCTGGTAGAGACATTCCTGGGCATTGGTCACGCTGTCCTGATAATCGCCAAGGGCCAGGAATTTTTCCCGGGCCTGGGCGTATTCGCCTTCTTCCATCATGTCCAGTGCCCAGGCATAATGAGCCTTTGTGATGCGGTCATCGGCGTCCTGATAGCCGGGTACCTGTTCCCAATAGGCAATGGCCTGGGCCCATTCCCCGGCAGCGTACTGCTTTTCGGCATACACATAGCGAGCCTGGCGGGCCTTTTCGGCGCTGTCCTTGTATTCGCCCAGGGCGTCAAAGCTGGTCTGGGCGGTGCGCAGGGAGGTGTAGGTGCCGCCGTTCAGGGCGGCGTTGGCAGCCCGGTAGTCACATTCCAGGGCCAGGTCCGCCGCATCCCGGTAATCTTCCAGGGCCAGGAACTGTTCCTTGGCGCTTTCGTACTGGGCGTTGTCCAGGGAGCGGTTGGCCATATAGTACTTATAGTAGGGGATGCCGTGGAAATACACACCGTAGGCAAGGGCGGCCAGCAGCACCACCGATACGGTGACAGCAGTGATGATGCGGCGGCGGCGCTTTTTCTTTTTCTGCTCCTGTTCCTTTTCCTGGGCCAGGCGCTTTTGCTCTTCCCGGATGCGGTGCTGTTCTTCCTCCAGGGCGTTTTGCTGCTGGAAGATGATTTTTTCAACGGCAGCCTCATTAAACTGGGTGAAAATATCATGCTTGTCCCGGTGGCAGCGGCGGCAGGCGTCTTCCCGGGGGGCATTGGCCCGGCCGCACACGCACACCCACACATTGCCCTGGTCGCTGGGATAGCAGGAGGCGTCATGGCCGGCCAGCTGCTGCATCACCTGCAGCCGCTGCCCCTGCAGGGTGGGGGAGGGCACAAACTCGGTGGGGGAGGAAGCGCCCCGGCGCCATACCGTGCCGTCCTCATACCAAACCTTTTCGATGAGCACTTCCATGTCCTGGGCATAAATGGCATCTTCCGCTGCCATAACAGCCTCAAAGGCATGGTGAGAAGGGGCATCCAGCCCCTGAATGCGTTCCACCTGACGGGCATACTGCTCCCCTTCCCGGTCGTAGCAGAGCAAACACACCTGGATGCTGCTTACGTCCTTTTCGGAAAGGTTGTAGATTTCCATGGTCAGCACGGGATATTCTTTTGTGGGCATTTTGCAATGCCACATTTCCACCGGGCAGGTCAGGTCGATGCGCATAAGTGAAACGCCTCCTGGGTTAATATCGGAAAATGGGATGGATTATTTGTTCATAAACAGCTGCATCTGCACCAGGGCGTCATTGGAGAAGGTGAGGTACAGCATGCACACCTGGCCGTCCAGGCTGACGGTGTAGGACATGGTATTGGTGTCGGTGCCGTAGGTGATCAGGCCGTAGGGGGCGTTTTGCCCGTCGCCGTAGAGCAGGATGCCCAGGTCGGAGGTGGTGCCTTCGCTGTGGCGGAAGCGGTAAAGCACGGTGTCCATATAATCGCCGATGCGAAGACCCCGGGGGCCTTCCAGCACGTCATCATTGACGGAGAAGCTGTACACGCTCTGGAACTGCTTGTCCTTTGTGTACTTGAACACGGCGGAAACACCGTTCCACTGCATCAGGCGGATGGAGGTGCCGTCGCTGTCGGGGGTCCATTCGTCCACCTGGGCAGCGCCCAGGGCCTGAATGGCCTGGTCGGGGGTGAGGGAATAAAAGTCCATCCCGGCGAAGGCCAGATCCTCCCGGCAGAAGGGATCCAGGTCGGTGCCGGTGAGGGAGGTGGGGTAGGCGAAATATTCGTTCGCTTCCTGCAGCATGGCAGATTCGCTGATTTCGGTTTCCACTTCTTCAGCGGTCATCAGCGTATCGGCGGTGAAGAGGGTCACCTGCTGGATATAGCCTTGGTCCATGGTGTAGGTAACGCCGCATTTTACAATGCCGTCGGCCTGCCAGTTGTACACTGCATAGGTGACTTCCTTCACCCGCTGGCCGTCCCGAAGCAGATAGCCCAGGCAAATTTCCGGCTCGCTGCCCCGGAAGGACAAAGTGGCTTCGTAGTAGGTGCCGGTGAGGCTCTGGTTATCGTTGGGATACAGCTGGAAAATCATGTCCAGGGAGTCGCCGGCCTTCAGGCCCCGCAGGTCCGCCTGCTCGGGGGAAAGGGTGACGCCCAGGGCCTGGGTTTCGTCGCTGAGCACATTGTTGGAGAGCACCACATCGCCAAAGGTGGCGGCGGCGGTGTATACGCCGTTTTCTTCGGTGATCTGGCAGCCTTCGTCTTTCACCTGCTGAAGCAGGGTGCCCAGGTAGGTTTCCATTTCCTCCAAAGAAAGGGCGGGGCTTTCGTCCACCTCCGCAAAAGCGGCGGGCATCATCATCATCAGGCAAAGCAGCATAGCGATCAGTTTTTTCATGGCGGTTCTCCTTTTATATAGATTGGTGAGGGTCAAGGCAAGTCCTGCACGCCCTTTTCATCCACCAGGGCCCGGATAAGCCGGGCGGGGGAGACAGGGGCGGGGGAGAAGGTAAGAGCGGCGCGGATATTTTGTTCCGCTTCATTGGCGGAAATTTCGTCCCGGGCGTGCAGGATGCACAGCACATCCCTAACTTCCACCCGGTCACCGATGCGCTTTTTCATCACAAAGCCCACGGCAGGGTCAATGATATCGTCTTTGGTCATGCGGCCGGCACCCATCTTCTGGGCGGCCATGCCCAGCGCCACGCCGTCGGTGGCACAAAGGAAGCCCGCTTCCTTTGCATACACAGGGCGGATCACCGGGGCCTGCGGTAAAAGGCCGGTATCGTCGCACACATGGGGATTGCCCCCCTGGGCAGCGATCATTTCCTTGAATTTCTGCAGGCCGCTGCCGGTATCAATGGCTTCTTGCAGCTTTGCCATGGCATCGTCTTCCGTATCGCACAGGCCGGCGGCCAGCAGCATCCGGCTGCCCAGGAACAGCGCCACGTCCTTCAGCGGGCCCTGCGCCTTTCCCTGCAGAATATCAATGGCTTCCTTCACTTCCAGGGCGTTGCCCACATGGGAGCCCAGGGGCTCTTCCATACCGGAAATGACGCAGCTGACGGGCCGGGAGAGAATTTTGCCGATCTCCACCATGGTTTTTGCCAGGGAAAGGGCGTCGGGGTAGGTGGGCATGAGGGCACCGGAGCCTACCTTCACGTCCAGCACAATGGCCTTGGCGCCGGAAGCGAATTTTTTGCTTAAAATGCTGGAGGAGATCAGGGGGATGGAGTCCACCGTGCAGGTGACGTCCCGCAGGGCATAGAGGCGCTTGTCCGCCGGGGCCAGGTTTTTGCTCTGGCCCACCACGCAGCAGCCGATTTCACGCACAATGTGCACAAAGGTTTCTTCGTCCAGCTCCACCTGCATACCGGGGATGCTTTCCAGCTTGTCCACCGTGCCGCCGGTGTGGCCCAGGCCCCGGCCGCTCATTTTCAGCACCTTGCCGCCGCAGGCTGCCACCAGCGGGGCAAGCACCAGCGTGGTGGTATCGCCCACGCCGCCGGTGGAGTGCTTGTCCAGGGGGATGCCCCCCACGTCCGGGCACAGCATGTGCCCGCTGCGGGCCATATGGTCGGTGAGCAGGGCGGTTTCCTGCATATCCATGCCGTTGAGCCGGATGGCCATCAAAAGGGCCGCCAGCTGATAATCGGGAATGGTGCCTTCGGCAGCGCCCTGGACGAAAAGATGAATTTCTTCCTCCGTCAGGGCCTGTTTTTTCTTCTTGTGTTCAATAACAGAAAGAATATCCATACCCATCTTTCCTTCCTTTTTGCGGTATATCCTTCCTTATTACAATAAGCCAAGGGTAGTATACCATACTTTGTTGCAATCGTAAAGCAAGGATTGACCAAGAAATGAAAAAAAATCGTAATATTTTTATAAAAAAGCTTGACCGCGTAACAGAAATGTAATAGAATACATAAGAAGGATTGTATCTTTCATCATGATATGAACAATCGGCGGCAAATAGAAGCGCCGTAAACGGGTACCCAAATGAAAAGGAAACGGATGGGGTGTCATTTCTTATGAAGAAAATGGGAAGACTTGGGCAATTGATAACGCTGGTGCTGCTGGCCGTGATGGCGGCAGGCCTGCTTCCTGCTGCCGATGCGGCGGCGGAGACCCAGTACGGCTATCTGGTGATCAATAATGACACTGTGAACCGTGTGGTCAATTTCCGTCCCTCCCCCGGTACCACCCACTATATCGACCGGCTGCCGGAAGGCCTGGTGATGGAAGTGCTGGGCGTTACCCAGAAAAACAACGTGCGCTGGTACCAGGTATCCCGCCTGAGCGACGGCCGCACGGGCTATATCCATGGGGATTTTCTCCATGAAATGAGCGCTGCGGAAGTGGATGTGTGGCTGCAGGCCGCAACGGATGTTTTCCCGTCCTATTCCACGCCCACTACCCCCACCCAGCCCCAGCCCACTGCGGAACCCACCCAGCCCCCCTATACCGGCGGCAGCTACATCCGCCTGGTGAAGGACAAGGTGAACATCCGCAAGACGGCCAATGGCTCCGTGCTGACGGGCCCCATGTCCTCCAAGATGCCGGTGGACCTGGTGCTGGAATACTTTGAAGGCCCCACCGGAAAAATCGGCGGGTACAACTGGGTGCTGGTGAACTACAACGGCACCGTGGGTTATGTGCGCAGCGATTGCTATGTGTATTGCGACCAGAACGGCGTGGAAGTGAACGCCCCCGCCGTGAATGCTACCGTGGCCCCCTCCGCCACCTCTGTTCCCGGCCAGATGGGCAATATCCGCACCACCGCCGGCCAGGTGAACCTGCGCAAGGAACCCTGGCGTACTGTGCTGGGCCGCATTGTGGAAAAGGGCACCGTGCTGCCCTACTACGGCACCAAGATCAATTATGACGACAACTCCATCTGGTTCTATGTATACGACGCCAAGCTGGGCCAGTACGGCTACCTGCTGAGCACCTTTGTGGAAACCACTGACCAGACCGGCGCTGCCACTCCTGCCCCCACCCAGGCCCCTGTGACCACCGGCTATGTAGCCACCTCCATGGACTATGTGTGGATCCGCAATGCGCCCAAGGCCGGTGCTGACCCCAACGGCAAGGTGGCCAAGGCCTATACCGTACTCACCCAGACCGGCGCCGTGGTGGACGGCGATCCCTATGACTGGTACCCCGTCCAGACCAGCGACGGTACCCGCGGCTATATCCGCAGCGACTGCATTACCGAGCTTGCCCCCTGGCAGGTGGATTACTATAAGCAGTACGGCACCTGCCCCACTCCCACCCCCGCTCCTGCCACCCCCCGTCCCGGCACCAGCGATTATATCATCACCACCATTGATGATCTGTGGGTGCGTGTCAGCCCCAGCTCCAAGGCTTCCGTTCTCAACGGCAATACCCAGCTGGATTCCGATTACGTGACCCAGTTCTACGATACCGAACGGGTGAACGGCGTCACCTGGTACAAGATTATGATCGGCAATCAGGCCGGTTGGGTGCACGGCAATTATGTGCGTGTGCTTTCCAATGCGGAATATGACCAGTGGCAGGGCCAGCAGCCCACCCCCACCCCCAAGCCCACCGCCACCCCCTTGCCCGATCCTTCCACCTTCAGCGACATGGCCATGACCACCAGCGAAAAGGTGAAGCTGCGTGCCAGCTCCTCCACCTCCTCCAAGGAACTGACCATGCTCTATAACGAAGGCACCAAGCTGACCTACCTTGGCAACTACACCCTGGATGCCTCCGGCAATTTCTATTGGTTCAATGTGAAATACGGCAGCCTGTCCGGCTGGATGCATGGCGATTATGTGCGCATCCTGACCAAGGACGAAAAGGCCATGTATGAACTGGCCGGCGATCCAGACGCCCCCAAGGAAGCCACCTACCGCAACCTGAGCGTGGGCTCCACCGGCGAAGATGTTCAGGCCCTGCAGGATGAACTGGTAGCCCAGGGCTACCTGGATGCCCAGTATGCCACCGGCACTTACCAGAGCGCCACCAAGGCCGCTGTGGAAGCCTTCCAGAAGGCCAAGAAACTGTCTGTGGACGGCGTGGCCGGCGAACAGACCCAGCATGCCCTCTTCGGCACCGTGCCCGAAGGCTATTACACCGGCAGCACCGTCAATCCCGTGCTCTATCCCGTGGAAAAGAGCGACTGGTGGACCGGTGATATCAACCGGGTGTGGGCTGTAGGCACCAATGCCATCATTACGGATATCAAGACCGGCATTTCCTTCCGGGCCCAGCGTCTCTACGGCGATAACCACGCCGACGCCGAGCCTGCCACCACTTCGGATACTGAGGCCATCTGCCGCATTTTCGGCGTCAGCACGCCCCAGGAAATCTCCGACCGTGAGCAGGAACTCCAGTCCTACCGCCGCCGTCCTCTGTGGGTCACCATCGGCAACCGCACCTTCTGCGGCTCCATGTACGGCATTCCCCATAACTTTGACGGCGACCGCATCCCCGATAACAATTACAACGGCCAGTTCTGCGTCCACTTCACCAACAGCAAGACCCACGGCAGCTCTTCCAGTCCTGCCCATGTGGACTATGACGCGGCTATCAACGGCTGGTACGGCCATCAGAGCGCTATCCAGGATGCTTACGAACAGTCCCAGAGCGGCTGGAAAGACAAGTAAAATGAAACAGTACGATGTATTGATCATCGGCGGAGGCGCAGCGGGTTTGGCCGCTGCGCTTTCCGCATCCGAACAAAAGAAAAGCGTGGCCGTGATGGAAGCGGCCCCCCGGGTGGGCCGGAAGCTGCTTGCCACCGGCAACGGCCGGTGCAACCTGGTGAATATGCGGCCTGCGCCCTACTATGGCGATGGGGATTTTGCCGGGAAGGTGCTGCAGCATTGCGGCTGGGAGGACGTGCTTGCCTTTTTCCATGGCCTGGGCCTTGTCACCCGGGAAGAGGACGGTGGCAGGGTGTATCCCGGCTGCGGTCAGGCGGCGGCGGTGCTGGACGTGCTGCGCAAGGCACTGGAGAGAAAGAATGTGCCCGTTTTTTGCGATGCAAAGGTGCAGTCTGTTCAGAAAACGGAAAAAGGCTTCCGTCTCAAAACGGCGGATCAGCAGTTTGAGTGCAAAAAAGTAATTGTGGCCTGCGGCGGTATGGCCGGCGGAAAGCTGGGCCATGACGGCAATGCCTATGCATTGCTCACTTCCTTCGGGCATACACTGAAAAAGCCGCTGCCGGCGCTATCGCCCCTGACGGCGGAAAAGGGCGCCGTCAAGGGCCTGGCCGGGCTGCGGCTTCCTGCAGTGCTCACTTTGTGCGATGGGGAAAAGCCCCTGGCCTCCGCGGCGGGGGAGGCGCTGTTTACCGATTACGGGGTCAGCGGCATCTGCGCCATGCAGCTTTCCGCCGATGTGCACCGGGCCAGGGATCCCAGGCTGATGATTGATTTTTCGCCCATGCTGGGCCTGGTGCCCTGTCGGTATGAGCGCCTTCCGGTGCAAAAACCGTATCAGAACCGGGAAAAGGTATTGGCGCTTTTGAAGGCCAGGGCGGAGCGTTTGCCCGGGGAAGAAATCCTGCTGGGCCTGGTGCCCAGGCTGCTGGCGGAAAGGCTGCAGGGGCAAAGCCTGCAAAGACTTTCGGAAAGCCTCAGCGCTTTTCCTGTCAAGATTACCGGGGTGCGGGGATTTGAGTATGCCCAGGTCACCCGGGGCGGCGTGAATACGGCTCAGTTTGATCCCGTCACCATGGAATCCCGTTTGCAGCCGGGGCTGTATGCCGCCGGTGAAATGCTCAATGTGGATGGGGACTGCGGCGGCTATAACCTGCTGTTTGCCTTTGCGTCCGGTATGCTTGCCGGCAGGGCGGCGGCAAAATAAAGGAGGAAATCTCATGGCATTTGTCAATCTCAATCCCGGCACTTTGCTGGCCCCTGTGCCCGCCGTGTTGGTCAGCTGCGCCCGTAAGGGGGAAAAGCCCAATGCGGTTACCATCGCCTGGGCCGGTACCGTCAATTCCGATCCGCCCATGTGCTCTATTTCCGTGCGTCCGGAGCGCTATTCCCACGATATTATTGAAGAAACAGGCGAATTTGTCATCAATCTGTGCGGCCGGGGCCAGCTGAAGGCCACCGACTGGTGCGGCGTGAAAAGCGGCCGGGATTTTGATAAGTTCCGGGAATGCGGTCTGACGGCCGTGGAAGTGTCAGGCATGGATGCCGCGCCGGCCATTGCGGAATGTCCTATTTATCTGGCCTGCAAGGTGCGGAAGGTGGAACGGCTGGGCAGCCACGATCTGTATATCGGTGAGGTTGTTTCCGTAGGCGTCAGCGATGCACTGCTGGACGAAACGGGCCGCATCGATTTTAAGAAGGCGGAATTGGTGGCCTATAACCATGGCGCTTACTATGCGCTGGGAGAGGCACTGGGCTTCTTCGGCTATTCCGTGGCTGCGCCGGATGTATTGGAAAGACGTATGGCTCAGCTGAAATAATATAAATGTAGAAAATTACGCCGGGTCAGTTTTTTGCCCGGCGTTTTTTATTTTTTGCTGTGAACGAACCATATGGTTTGTGGCATGTAAATGGATAGGAACACAGCATCTTGTGGTCAGAAAAAAGATTGTAAAAAAGTCAAAAAAATTTAAAAAAAGGTGTTGACAAAGTAAAAGTTCTTTGGTATTATAATCAAGCGCGCTGCGGAACGGCCCTTCGGGGCAGGGAAACAGCGGGCAGCGAACCTTGAAAACGATACAGAGTAAAGAGGAAAGAACGACAGTTAATTCTGGAATGAGTTTTACTTGTTGGTCTGGGGAACCAGAACACCAAGTTAATGGATTAAACACAAGAGTTTGATCCT